>CAZOSB010000012.1:0-62093 GCA_964582545.1 uncultured Anaerovorax sp. | reverse complement strand
CCCCCTAGGGTTGCACTTACTATTGCAAACTGGAAGTTACTTTTTCAATTTGCCAACTTTAGGAAAAACAGGCTATGACATCAGCGAAGTTTCCCTGGGCACTTGGCAACTAGGCTCAAAATGGGGAGATGCTTTCAGTGAAGAAGTAGCACTGGAGACTTTAGAAGCAGCTTATAAAGAAGGGATTAATTTCTTTGATACGGCTGACATTTATCAGGGGGGACTCAGTGAAAAAGCAATCGGAAAATTTCTCAAAACCAAAAAAGATAAAATTTATGTTGTTACCAAATGTGGCAGAAAACTAAACCCGCATGTTGCAGAGGGTTACAATAGAGAAAATATTACGGAATTTGTGGATGCTTCACTAGAGAATATGCAAGTGGAAAGCTTGGATCTGATTTTGCTCCATTGCCCTCCCGGTGAGGTTTATCATCACTCACAGGCTTTTGAAGCTTTGGATGAGCTGAAAAAAAAAGGTAAGATTCAGCATTACGGTGTAAGTGTTGAGTGTGTTGAGGAGGCCATAAAAGCCATGGATTATGACATCTCCGCAGTGGAAATTATCTTTAATATGTTCCGTTTAAAACCTTCAGAAACCTTCTTTGACCTTGCCAGGCAAAAAAACGTAGGAGTTATTGTGCGCGTACCTTTGGCCAGTGGACTTCTCACAGGGAAATACACCTTGGAAACGAAATTTGGTGCGGAGGATCACAGGAATTACAACCGCAACAGTGAAGCCTTTGACAAGGGAGAAACCTTTTCCGGCGTAGACTATGCCACTGGCGTAAAAGTTGCTCAGCAGTTAAAAGAAGGACTCAACACTGAGGATTTATCTAAAGCGGCCCTTCGTTATATCCTGATGTACGATGCGGTTTCCACCGTGATTCCAGGCGCCAGCAATGCATCCCAAATCGCTGCCAACGCACAGGCTGCAGCTTTACCTTCCTTCACAAAAGAAGAGATGGACTTTGTAAAATCGGCTTACGATAAAGAAATCCGACCTTTGGTCCATCATCTTTGGTAGTAATTGATTGATATAGGAGTAATTGATTGCCCTATTCAATGATTTCTTTTTAATAATTCTTAAAGTACCTTTTGCAAAAAGGTCAGTATTCTGGGATGCTCCGGATTGAGGAAAATCTCGTCCGGGCTTCCATCTACTACAATTTGCCCATCATCCATAAAGATCACTCGATCCGATATTTCCTTTGCAAAGTTCATTTCATGGGTCACGATGACCATGGTCATCTTTTCTGAAGCCAACTGCTTGATAACTTGCAAAACCTCTCCGATCAATTCAGGATCCAGAGCGGAAGTAGGCTCATCAAAGAGCATCACATCGGGCTCCATAGCTAAAGCTCTGGCGATTGCCACCCTCTGCTTTTGCCCTCCCGAAAGTTGGTCGGGATATGCTGCTCGCTTTTCTGTAAGCCCCACCTTCTCCAAGAGAGAATCGGCAATGGTCTCTGCTTCCGCCTTAGACTTTTCATTGATTAGCATGGGCGCTAAGGTAATATTGTCTAAAACGGACTTGTGGGGAAACAGATTAAAATTCTGAAACACCATGCCCAAATTCTTACATATTTTAAGTACCTCATGGTGAGATTTATAGATGGATTTCCCCGTATGCGGATCCGCTGTGGCCATGGCCATTCCCTCTATTTCAATGGTTCCCTTGTTGGCCTCTTCTAAATGGTTGAGGCACCGCAACAAGGTGCTCTTTCCGGAACCGGAAGGTCCGATGATGCAGACGATTTCTCCTTTTTTTACAGAAAAATCAATCCCTTTTAAAACATGTAGCGATTTAAAGTTTTTATGTAAATTTATGGTCTTCACCATGATTTGGTCATTCACAGTTTGTTATCCTCCAATAGTTCTTACAGTTATGAACCGTAATAGGAATATCGTTTTTCCATATATTTAAACACCTGAATAATCAGGAATGTAAAGATCAAATAGATAGCTGCGGCTACAAAATAACCTTCTATGGAAAAGTCTCGAGAGCTTACGACTTTTGCATTTCTGGTGATTTCTGCCAAACTCAGCACAGAACAGAGAGCTGTATCCTTAATCAAAGTGATGGCTTCATTTCCGCAAGGGGGTAAAACTACTTTTAACCCCTGAGGAATGATAATTTTATTCATGGTCTGTCTGTAATTCATCCCCAAAGCCTTTGCAGCCTCGTACTGTCCTTTATCGATGGACTGTATCCCGGCTCTAAAGATCTCAGTGAAATAAGCGGCGTAGTTGACAATGAAGGTGATGTAGGCCGCCATCTCCCTGCTCAGCTCCAAACCTAATGCCTGAAGACCGTAATAAGCAAAAAAGAGCTGCAAGAGTAAAGGTGTCCCTCTAAATAACCAGGTGTAGACCTCAAGCAAAGCCACCAAAGGTTTGAATCCTAGGATTTGAAACTTACTGAGTTTCCCTAAAGCACAGACCATTCCCAATGGAACAGAAAAGAGGATGGTCACAATGTAAACCTTTATTGCAATGAATGCACCCGATAGTATGTACGGTGTGATTTTTAAAATATATTCCCAATCAATCATAAATTTTTATTCCTAACTTCGTCGATCCTTTTGATCAACATCTGAATGTAGAAGTTCCCGACTTTTTAATTTTGTTTTTTCAGCAGGAAATCCCATGCAATACTAGCTTGGGATTTCCATGGATTTTAATCGGAATTATGTATTCTGCTATTCCGCATTTTGAAACGTCATTTTAATTGTAGAATAACATTATTTTAAATCTTCCGCTGTAAGTTTTTCCACATCTCTAATTACGATATTTTCTCCGAACCACTTGTTTGTAAGTTCATCGATTTTACCTTCTGCTTCCAATTCGTCCAGGGCCTTATCGATGGCTTCTCTCAAAGCTACGGAACCTTTGGCACATCCGATTCCATAGTATTCATCGCCCATGTTTTCATCCAGTACTTTAAAAGCACCAGGGTCCTTATTCATGACATAATTAATCAGGGTTTTATCTGTAACTACCGCATCCAGTCTGTTAGACTTTAGATCTGTTAATGCGAGAATAAATGTATCGTATTCTGATAGACTTTCCATGCTTTCAGAGACTTCTTTATCATCATTGATAGCATCCAAACCAGCGCTTTCCACCTGAGTACCTAATTTTTTACCTGCCAAATCCACCTTTGTCTTGATGTCAGAATCAGCTTTTACCATGATAAGCTGCTCGTTTTGGAGATAAGGTTTGGTGTATTCCACCTTTTCATTTCTCTCTGCGTTGATGGTATAGCCGTTCCAAATGACGTCGATATTGCCGCTGTTCAGCTCCATTTCCTTTGCTGCCCAGTCGATAACCTGAGGTTGCATTGTCACGCCTAACTTTTCAGCCACCAAAGCAGCCAATTCTAAATCAAATCCGGTAAGTTTATTGTCATCTCCTACGAAACCCATAGGTGGAAATTGATCATCACAACCTACGATCATAAGACCTCTTTCCTGTAAATCCGTCAAGGAAGTATCCGTTGGAGTCACGTCACCTTCTGTTTTTGGGTCATTACCGCCACAACCCACTGCAAAGATGCTGACTACCAATACCAATACCAGTAACAAACTCAGTTTTCTTTTCATGAATATTCTCCTCCAAAATCTAATAAAACTACTTAATTTCATTATACTTTATCACGCTAAATTTGTAAAGCAATAAATAATCAACTAATTGGCTTAGCGAATTAAGAATTAAAATGAAAAATAGCGCTTTACAAAGAAAAAGCTTGTTTTACAACAAGCTTTTTATAACTTTAAACTTTTATAATTTTTTATAGTTTTTAATCTCGGTTGTAGGTAATCAAATCTTCGCTGATTTCATTAGCTGCTAAGGAAACAGGTTTATATACGTCCGCATCTGTCAAGGTTGGCTTCCCTTCGATAATATCTCTGGCTCTTTTGGCCGCCATAACCACCAACGTATATCTGCTGTCTGCCTTTTCTCTAATTTCATTTATAGATGGATATAACATTAGATTTCCTCCTTATATTTTCTTATTAGTTTATAGATGTCTTCGGTTACTCTGCAATGAGCAGCGGTGATAATGGAAGCTACTTGGTTGGTAGCTTCTGCCAAATCATTGTTAATTACACAGTAATCGTACTTGTCTATGTAGGAGACTTCGTGTAAAGTTTCTCCTAATCGCAAATTAATGGCTTCAGGAGTTTCTGAGCCTCGCGCTGTAATCCTTTTTCTTAGCTCCATCATGGACGGAGGCAATATAAAAATAAAGGTACCCTTCTCATACTTTTCATATTTTTCTTTTACTTTCAAAGCCCCTTGAATGTCAATTTCCAGAACCACGTCCCGACCACTGTTGAGCTTCTCAAAGACTAAATCCTTTGGTGTTCCATAGTAGTTTCCATAGACCTCAGCATACTCTAAGAACCCATCATGATCAATCATTTCTAGAAATTTTTCCTTAGAGGTAAAATGATAGTTAATCCCATCCTTTTCACCTTGTCTCGGTGCTCTGGTAGTCATGGACACTGAGATATCTACATCCTTTATTTTTAGTAATTCATTGCAAATTGTTCCTTTTCCGGTACCCGATGGACCGGAAACTACAAAAAGCAAGCCTTTTCCCATGTTTGTTCCTTTCTAGACTCATTCCTTCTTCCTGAATCTATAGGATACAACAAAAACGAGTAAATTTCAAGAATAATTTTTTACAGATCTATCCCTTCCACATTTTTACTGTATGGGTGATTAGAAATTCCTTAGGAAGTGTGCTTCTTTTCCTGTATCATCTTCGTAAATTCTTCTGCAGACATAGGCTTTGCAAAATAATATCCCTGTACCATATCACAGCTTAGTTCACGCAGCAGATCAACATGTGCCCTATCCTCTACCCCCTCGGCAACGGTATGGATACCAAGCTTTCCTGCCATGCTCATTACGCTTCCCACAACCGCCTTTGAACGCAACTCATTCTTTTGCTTTACGAAGAAACTGCGGTCGATTTTAATGACATCTACGGGTAAATCCTTTAATAAACCCAGTGAAGAATATCCACTCCCAAAGTCATCCATCGACATAGTAAACCCTGCCTTGTGCAATTGCATCAAGATTTCTTCGAGTACCTCTATATTATCATAGATGGCCGTTTCGGTTAATTCAATTTCAATCCATTTTCTTTCAATGCCAAAGGCATCGACGATCTTACACACATCCGAAACAAAGAATTTGTTATTTAAATGTAACCTTGAAAAGTTAACGGATATGATGATAGGTTTGATGTTATCGTCCATCCAACCTTTAATAAGTTCACATGCCTTTTTTAACATATACATATCTAGTTGAATGATAAATCCATTTTGTTCAAAAACCGGAATAAAATCATTTGGGTAAATCAGTTGCCCGTCTAAGGTTCTCCAGCGGACCAGAGCTTCTACACCACCAATGCTCTCATCTTTAATCAAATATTTAGGTTGAAGGTAAATCAAAAATTCCTCATCGGCAAGTGCTTTTTCCATTTTGTTTTCAAGTTCTTTCTGATACAGCGCCGCACGGGTTAATTCCTCATCATAAAATACCGTATCCACTGCAATGCTCTGCTTCGCCTTTCTATGAGCAAAATTAACCTTTTCAAAGAGTTCATTTATGTCAGCTCTTTGAGCTTCTTCCCGTTCTACCACGTATTGCCCTAATTTAAACTTAATAATATATTCAAAGTCATCGCCCATTAGCTCATAAAACTTATCGATAAATGCATTCTTAATGTCATCCAGCTTTTCCCTGCCTTGATAATTGTGAAGAATAATAAATTCATCAACCGATAATCGGGAGAAAATTTCGTTGTCATTTTCTAGTAACGTCTTGATAGCCAAAGAAATTGTTTGAAGGATGCGATCGCCCATAGAAAAACCAAATGTTTTATTGATCAGCTTAAAGTTTTCCACATCTAGCTTAACCAACACATGACTTTCATCAGCATTTTCCTCTAGAATCCTCTGCGCATCTTCCTTGAACTTATTAAAACTGCGTTCTTCCGTCAGTTCATCCACATATGCCATTCGTTCCATTTGAGCCGTATGTGTTCTTTCCTGCTTGGAGGCTTTCTGTTGCATAAATAAGATGTAAACAATGAAAAGGAAAAAGCTAATAATAATGGCAAGTGCCAAATATCCCGCATGATTGATAATGCGGATAGCGTTTTCAGCAATAACCTCTTCCGGAATGGTAACAAAAACATACCAATCGTTGATGCCGATTGGGCTGTAATGAGCCAGGCGATTTTTCCCTTCAATTCGATAACTCGTGTGACCTTCTTTTCCTTCTTTGATGTTTGTTAATATCGTATCAAAGTTATCGTATTCATAGAACTCTGCATGAAATTCCTCCCATGATTCAAAGAGGTTGTTGGATTGGGTGATGGTATAGTCGTTTTTGGTTTTGGCAATAATTTCACCGGATGAATTCACCACAAAGGTATAACCCTTTCCGTCATATGCCGACAAAAGTAAATTATTGAATTCATCTGCTCGATAAGATCCTATCAAAACACCGATAACCTCATTGTTCTTGATAATGGGTGTTGTAAGTGGAATCACCGTTTCATCCTGCAAAAGTGAATCGATAGGCATAGGTAAAACAGTTTCTCCCTTTAATGCCTTTTGGAAATGAAGGCGTTGGCTTACATCGACTTGACGTCCATCCTGAACAAGACCCTCTCCCTTGGTGTTTGCAACGATTAAAAACTCAAACTTAGTATCCCTTACAATGTCATTCATTGCTTGTATCATCGACTCATTATTGTGATCTATATGGTCTTCGTGACCTTCAAAGTTGTAATCAAAATAAGAGAGTAAAGATGCAGATGCCTTAATGATTGAAATTTCAGATTTGATTTCAAGCATAAAATTAAATTTTTGTTGTTCTGTAATTTCATTTAAGGTTTTACAACTTTGATCTGTCAAGTCTTGTTTCAAGGATTGGCTGTAAATCTCCAGCCCCACAACTGTTATTATTATGATAATAATAAAAATCAACACATATGATTTTACATTTTTAATCTGTTTTGTCAAATTGATCCTCCTTTTTACTTGGTTACATTGAATATTGATTTAAGCATTCGGATATATATGATACAAATAAAATCAATACCTTCAATGCTTACAATAAATAAGAACTTTCAATTTACTTAGCAATTAATCAATTAACTTATTACACTATTAATTATTGCTATATTTATATTAGCATAAAAAAACAGAAATGCAATAACAACCTAAAACATCTATGATTAATACTACTTTTATTCTATATTCTGCACCTGTTCTCTAATTTTTTCAATTTCGCTCTTCAGATCCAATACCTTTGCTGTTATCTCCAAGGCGTTTGCCTTAGAGCCTATGGTGTTCGCCTCCCGATTCATTTCCTGTACCAGAAAATCCAGTTTCTTGCCTTCCGGTTCTCCTTCCTTGGCGATGATTTTATTCATCTGCTCGATGTGACTTGCAAGGCGCACCAATTCCTCTGTAACGTTGGACTTATCTGCAAATACAGCAGCTTCCAACAATATTCGGTCCTCCGGTATGTCAATGGCATCTTCAGTCAACTCCTTAATTCGTTGAAAAAGCTTTTCCTGATAGATTTTTACAAGCTCGGGGGATTTCCTTTCAATATCTTTTACGATCTCTTGGATCACACCTCCTCGATCCATCATATCTTGCCCTAACTTTTTCCCCTCGACCTCGCGCATTTCCTTTAGCCTCTGAGCCGCATCCCTAGTGGGCTTTGCAAGGCATTCATAAATTTCTTCCTCATCCTCCAGATCCGGTATGGACTTCAATACGTCCGGCAAACTGGATATGTACTGTAATGTAACATCCCCTACTATATCTAACTCCTGTTTCAGTGTTAAAAGATTTTCATAATATTGTTTGGCTACCATGGTGTTCAACTTGATGTTCGTATCGTTTTCTGTGAGGTTTTCCACCATGATAGAAATTTCAATTTTTCCTCGTCTTGCAGTATCCTTTACGATAGCTTTCAGCCTTTCCTCAGCAAAGGAGTATCTCCTAGGCATTCTAACAGAAATATCACTGTAGCGGTGATTTACCGCCTTAATTTCAACAATTATATTTCGCTTCCCGTCATTATATTCGCCTCTGCCGAAGCCAGTCATACTCTTTACCATATCTTCTCCTTCGTTAAAATTCTTTAATGTTCTATATCTTTACTGCCGCTTAAAAAAATTTATAAATTTATTGTACCTTTATAGTTCTCAATTATTTGAAGACAAAATAGATAAATTCCCTCAGTTTTTAAAATTGGAAGGCATCGATTAATCCATACTCTCTTAATTTCTCAAACCCAATTATCCTATTTCCATTTTAACTTGAAGGTAAACAAAATTCAAGTTTAAATGTTCTATTTTCTTTCCCTTACCCACTACCTGTGTTATACTAACAATTATACAATAGTTGGAGGACATAGACAATGAGTTTTGATGGTTTTGTGGCAGGTGCCATAGCAAAAGAATTAAATGAAACCCTAGAGGGGGGTAAAATAGAAAAAATATATCAACCTGATGCGGAAGATCTGTTGATCAACATTCATGCCAATAGGGTTCACCATATGCTTTACATTTCTGCGGCGGGAAACCATAGCGGGATTTACTTAATTCAAGAAAAACATGCAAACCCTCAAAATCCCAGCGGGTTTTGCATGTTGATGAGAAAGCACTTGCAAGGTGGGCGCATCCAAAAAATTGTTCAAAAGGATTCCGAAAGAATTATTGAAATCTATATCCAATCCTTCAATGAGATGGGTTATTCCGTGAATAAACGCTTAATTGTGGAAATCATGGGCAAGCACAGCAACATCGTGCTAGTGGATCAGGAATCCGGGAAAATTATGGACAGCATAAAGAGGATTTCTTTTGATGTAAACCGATATAGGCAGCTCTTACCAGGTCAACTTTACGTAAACCCGCCGGATCAAGGGAAAATTCCTTTTTATCGAATCAAAGAAGAAGACTTGAACGTCGACTTTTATAAGATTCAACCAGACAAGCTTCTCATGGAAAAGGTACAGGGGCTCAGTCCAACATTAGCTTATGAAATTACCGAAAAATATTATAGTAAACCTAAAACTAACGAGTCGGAACCTTCAGACACTAAGGATACAACCGATCAAGCCGAAGGAAATCTCTTTGAAATTTATCAATCCTTCCTAAGGAAATTTGAAAAGAAAGATTATGCTGCCCGTGTTTACTTAAACGAGGAAGCAACCCCTGTAGATTTTCATATCTTTCCTTTGAATCAACTAAAATCCATCTATGAGGAAAAGGTTTTCCCCAATATCAGTGAGGCGGTGTCCTATTACTATTCCCACCGTGACTCCTCCAATAAGCTGAAGCAAAAATCCGGCGATCTGCAAAGAGCAGTCAAGGTGGTTTTGGATAAGCTATATCTTAAAAAGCAGAGGCTTTCCGAGGATATATTAAAGGCTGAAAACGCTGATATTTATCGGCTTTACGGCGAGTTGCTCACAGCCAACTTACATGCCATTAAATCCGATGAAAAAGTAGTTACGCTGCTCAATTACTACAATAACGAGGATGTAAAAATTCAATTGGATCCCATGTTTACCCCTTCTCAAAATGCTCAGAGATATTATAAGAAATACAATAAATCCAAGACCGCTATTAAAGAAAAAAATATTCAATTAGAAGAGGCGGAAAAGGAAATTCTATATTTGGAATCGGTTCTTTCCTATTCGGAAAATGCCGTTACCTCCGAAGAGTTGGAAGAACTCAGAAATGAACTGATCGAGGTGGGTTACCTGCGAAGGAGGAAAAACTCCCATAAGTCAGCAAAGACCAAAAGTGAGCCGTATAAATATGCGACACAAAGTGGTCTACGGGTTCTTGTGGGTCGAAATAACAAAGAAAACGATCAGTTGACCTTTAAGTTGGCTGGAAATAAGGATATTTGGTTTCATACCAAGGATATCCCCGGTTCCCATGTCATCCTATTTACAGAGGGAAAAACACCATCGCAGGAGGATATTTACACGGCAGCCTCACTGGCGGCTCTTCACAGCAAAGGGAAGAACTCTGAAAATGTACCCGTGGATTATACCTTCGCAAAATACGTCAAAAAACCCAATGGAGCAAAACCGGGTATGGTCATTTTTACGGATAATAAGACGGTTTATGTCAATCCATTTGTTTCACCCATTTGATAATTTCCCCCATCACTTCCCTACCGTCCTTTTCCCGATTGCCGTTGTGAAGCTCATGAAAGTAACCGGACCATTCCACATACTTTACATTTTCGCCCCGTTCCTCAGCTATTCGAGCAAAGCTTCGACTGCCTTCTACCGAACAAATAGGATCCTGAGACCCATGCATCAGCAATAGAGGTTTATGGCAACCATTCTTCTGGTTTCTAGGTTCCTCACCTTTCATGAGAGCCGCCCCCAAGGTATGGTTTTCTGCGGCAGTCAAAAGCGAAATGGTATTGTGGGTAAAGTGAGGGTTAAGGATCTCACCTAATACATTTTTATTCCCCAGATATTGGGGTTTAATCCCTGCACTGATGAGAAGATCAGGTTTCCGTTTTCCAAGGAATATGACTCCTTTTTCCATAAGCTTAGGAATTTTTCTCTTTAGTACTAACCAAGGAGAGCTGGAAACATATGCGGAAATGCTATGGCTATATTCACCCCGACTTCTGTAATCCAACACTAAGTTCCCCCCCATGCTGTGTCCATATAGGATCAGCGGTACCTCCCAATACTGTTGTTTCGTAAATTGAATCAGTTCGTTTATATCTTCAAGAATTGATGCTCTGGGAGCAGTATGACCTCGTTTCCCCATACTGCAGCCATGCCCTCGCAAATCCATAGATAAGGCCGCCATATTGTTTTGATTGAACTCACGAGCAAGCCTGTGAAACCTTCCTCCATGCTCTCCGATTCCATGGATAATCATCACCACCTTTTCCGGCACATCAACAGACCAATGGTACCCCATGAGTACGGTGTCCTTAACCCGCAAAGAAAATTCTTGATACATAATACACCCCTCTTTTCAAAATTTGGACTCAAACGACGAAAAATAAAATTTTCACAATTTCTCCATAATATTACAATTAATCTATTTTTTATTTCAAAATATAAATATTTACTTGTAGGTTAAAAGGTTTATGCTACAATGAAGATACAGCAATTACAGCCTTATTACATCAAAATCTAAGTAAAGGAATGAAGAATATGAAACAAAAACAATTACATCAAAAACAAATGTCCTGTGTTCTATGCGGTAACACCAGTAATACTTTCACTTTTAAAGAAGGTGTCCTATGCTATCATTGTCTCCATCATATCAGATATTCCCTTTTATCTGATAAGGACTGTATGAACACTGTTGAATAAGGTATATTCAAAATGCATTTATAACAATCCAAAAATTGATGTTTCATTACATTATACACCATAGAAACCACACAATATTTTAAGGAACAAGGCTGTAATTGCATCCCCCTTATTTCTTTACTCTCTCCCAGTTTTTCAAGAATTCTTCCGGCAATGGACTGTCGAATTCCATATAAACCCCCGTCCTAGGATGTATAAAACCAAGTGTCTTCGCATGAAGCATTTGAGTATTTATGCCAAAAGCAGATTTTTTTGGTCCGTACAGCAAGTCCCCCAGCAAGGGATGGTTTATATATGCCATGTGTACTCTGATCTGATGAGTTCTACCCGTTTCCAGCTTTAGTTCTAACAAGGTAAACTTGCCCGCTCTTTCCAACACCTTATAGTGGGTTACAGCGTCCTTTGCGTTTAAGGATGTAACGGCACGTTTAAAACGATTTTTCGGATCCCTGCCTATGGATTGGTGAACCGTTCCCTCATCCTGTGTAAAATTATTATAGACGATGGCTTGATATCTTCGTTCTACCGTATGTTGAGCCAATTGCTCCGCCAATGAGATATGAGTCTTGTCGTTTTTTGCCACCATCAGCAACCCTGTAGTATCCTTGTCAATCCTATGGACAATTCCCGGTCTGACTACACCGTTAATAGAGGAGAGATCCTTACAGTGATAAAGGATGGCATTCACCAAGGTATTGCTTTCATTTCCTGCAGCCGGATGCACCACCATGTTTTTCTCTTTGTTGATAATCAGAAGATCCTCATCCTCATAGATGATCTCTATTGGAATATTTTCAGGAACAACCGCACAGACCTCCGGTTGGGGAACCCACACTTCTACAACATCCCCATTATTTAGCTTACGCTTTTTCAGAGTACATATTTCCCCGTTAATTCTTACAGAGCCCTTCTCTAAAAGCTTCTGCATACTGCTCCTAGAGGCTTCTTCCATAAATAAAGAAAGGGCCATATCCACCCTCATACCAATCATTTCTTCTTCCGCTATAAAGGTGTATCGTTCATTGTTCACTGCTTACCAACTCCTTTTTTTCCAAACGCGGTTCTATGAAGAAAAGAAATATCAGCAAAAGTCCACAACCTGTACAAACGGAAATATCCGCTATGTTAAAGATGGGAAAAACTCGAAAATCAAAAAAATCCACCACATAACCATAGGCAATCCGATCAATTAAATTGCCTGCTCCCCCCGCAATGATTAGACTCATAGAAATAAGCATGATTCTGTGGGATCTTTTTCGCATGGTAATCATAAAAAAGCTGATAAGGGTGATAAGTATCAATTGAACAAGGATTAAAAAAATAGTTTTATTTTGAAAAAAGCTGAAAGCAGCTCCATAATTGTGAATGTAGGTTAAATGAAAGATGTTTTCAAAGATAGGCATAGATTGACCTAACTCAAAATATTTTTGAATGATAAATTTGCTGATTTGATCTAATCCAATAACAAAAAATATGATCAAAATATATTGCATGCTCCTATTGTAAGTCGATACTTACTCTCCTATTTTTAAATTTGATATGGTTTTCCGAATATCTGAGTTTCCCGTATTTCGTTTCCGCTTTGAAATAGCTAAACTTTCATCCATTAATTTTGTATCCGAAAAAATTTTATTTTCTTCAGAATCCAATTTTAAAAATAGCTCAATTCCAAGGCTATCTAAAGAGCTTAACTCTTCCTCTAAAAAGCTCTTGTACTTACTTTTAAAATTCTTTAACTTATGCTTTAAGGCATGAGCCTCCTCCGTCAGCCTCTCTACAGACTCTTTTGCTTCCCTCTGAATGACCTGCGCATCTAACTCTGCATTTTTTAATAAAATCTCAGCTCGCTTTTCCGCACTGGAGGAAATATCACGCATCAGCCCTTTCGCAGCTTCCAGTGTATCTAATACGGCACCTTCTGATTTTTGGTAACGGTTTAAATCCTCAGATAATTTCCGAACGTTTTCCTTTAAACGTTTATTCTCTTCCAAAAGTTTTTCAAAATCCAAGGTTACAAGATCTAAAAAGCTGTCCACCTCTTCTTCTTTATATCCTCTTACGGCCTTTGCAAACTCTTTGTTTTGAATATCTAATGGCGTAATCATCCTTCACCTCTTATTCTATGAAAACGTAACTATAGTATGCTTATAGCTACACTTTGAATCAGCCAAATCAACAAGATAGCAACCATAGGTGCAAAATCAATAGGTCCCGATTGCAGACCCATACGCTCAAGCAAATTTCTGCATGGAGCAATGATAATTTCTGTCAGCTGGCTAAGATTTTTATAGATATTGTATGCCGGTCCTGAAGGTACTCGAATAAACCAGCTCATGATGGCCCTTGCCAAAATAAGCCAAATAATAATTTGACAAAACCTATAGATGGCCACTCCTAATATGGTCATTCCTTCCTTACCTCCCTACTTCCAAGGACTTTTTGAGCCTGGATTAAAATCAATGGATTTATGATCAATATTAGCACTTACATCCACATTGGCAGGTGCAAAGATGAAAATATTATTTGCAACCTTCTGCACATTGCCATTCAACGCATATGTAGCACCGCTCAGGAAGTCAAACATCTTTCTAGCTACATCCGGATCAATTTTTTCCAAGTTAATTATAATCGGCTTTTTGGCTTTTAAACTGTCCACTAACTTAGGGCATTCTTCAAAGCCTTTTGGCTCAATGACAACCATTTTAAACTGACTGGTTGCTGGCGCAAGCTTTCCTGTCTGTGGTGGAACAGCGGTTCTCACATCTCGATCCTTTCCCATAACCTCTCTACTTTCTATTTTATTGGCGGGAGCATAGGAATTTCTAGTTTCAGCAGGTTTCTTTACCACCTCTTCCTCTTCGTCCTCCTCATCTTCCACTTCCTCTATACCCATCAGTACTTTCAGCTTTCCAAAAAATCCATCGCCCATTTGAAACCTCCTAATTTCTATTTAAATTTTGTCTATATTTTCTTTTATTTGGCATAGTTCCTTTGCCCGAATATAGATGTCCCTACACGAATCAAATTTGCACCTTCTTCCATAGCCACTTGGAAATCGTGGGACATGCCCATAGATAAGTACTGGAAATCCAGTCTCTCGTGTGAAATAGCAGCAAATTTATCATAATACTGCTTGATCCCTCTGAAATACGGTCTCACATCCTCCGGGTTTTCCTCAAAGGGTGCAATGCACATTAACCCTTTGATTCTGATATTTTCACATTTATCTAAAATTTGCCGAATTAAATCCTCTGTCTCATCTTCATGAATTCCGAACTTGCTCTCTTCTTCCGCAATGTTGACTTGAATTAAGATATCCATGGTCAAATTATTGGCCTCTGCTCGTTTGTTAATCTCTTCAGCAAGCCGAAAAGAATCTACAGAGTGGATAAGAGACACCTTGTCTATGATATATTTGACCTTATTGGTCTGAAGATGCCCGATTAAATGCCATTTGACTGGTTTTACCAAGGAGTACTTGTCCAATATTTCCTGTACTTTGTTCTCTCCAATATCCGTAATTCCTGCATCTATGGCTTGATTAATCTCCTCAGCACTTCTGGTTTTTGTCACCGCTACTAAAAGCACATCATTACCTTTTATTTTATTGATTTCTTCAATATTTTCTTTGATATAATTCATATCTAATCTCCTTTAATTAGGCCTGATTAAAATCTCATCGTATGCATTTACCGTATCTACCGTTTTTCCATCCTCTGTTTCAAATTGTGAAACCTGGATGAGTGAATACTCTCCATTGGTGGACAGAACTTTGATGGGCTTAAATTTAAACTTACCGGCTACGTCCTTTACCATAACTCCAGCCATTCCACTTTCTGCCGTAATGCTCTCATTTCTCACGATAAGTCCTTTATTATCTGATGTGATAACATCCGCATTTAATTTTCTAAGTTGTGCAAAGTCCTCATAGTATCTGTTGAATTTCAACAATACTCTCCATTGTTTTCCATCGTCTAATATCTGATATACTTTGCCCTTAACCTGCCCTAATGGCAAGTTAACCCAAACGTCTTTGTCAATTTCATACTTTGAAATATTCCCTGCATCAATCCAATAAAGAATGTACCAGATGTTATCATCAATGATCTTATATAATGGATCTCCCGTTACTGTATTATCTCTCACTACATTTACAGTCTTATAGTTATAGCTTTCCAGCTCTTCTTTTGATATGGTGCTCATGGTTTCAGGCGTTACTATGGATTCAAAGCCATCTAAATAGTAGCTTATTGCGCCATTAAATTCCGTCACGTTGTTTTGGCTCACAGTGCCAAAAGGAATATTCTTATCCTGAGAGTATTTCATCAAATCTGAAAACTGGCTTGTCCCATCCGCCGCTGAGTTGGGACTTACCGTCAATACTCGAACGCCACCCCTCAGCTGCTGCCCTTCTTCTATGTAATACTGTATCTGTCCGGCTCTGCCTGCCAAATACACGGATTCCTCTCTTACCAAATAGCAAGTTACCTGATCGGAGACCTGTAAACCTCCATATTGTAACACCTCAGTTTTTTTCAATGCCCCTGTCAAGTTAGGTGCTGCCGAAGTAATAAAAAATAATGAAACAGTAAGGGCAAAGAAAATAGCTAACACTATTTTATTTTTTTTCATTCATTTCCCCCATTTATTTCTAATGATTTCATTATAAACTATGGGGGTAAGGATTGCAACAAAAGAGTTAGATTGATAATTTATTTAAATATTCTGAAATTCGATAAGATGTGACCAATTCATATTATAAAATTATAGTTTTTATATTCAGATACAACAAATAAGCATAAAAAAGAAAAAATTAATCAAATTTACTCAAAACTTTTTCCGCTTCTTCTGTTCGACTATTAATTAGTCCTAATTTTTCTGGGTGATTTTTGATCGCATCAAAATATCGATCTTCCAACGTACATTTTTTATCTCCAATCACTAATTTATCCGCAATATATACCAGAGCTTTTTCATCTATAGTACCATCAAAATCTTTAAGGTGCATGTGTACCTCCACGATGTCCGCTACCGCTTTATAACCCATGGATTTTATAACGTTAGCTCCCACTTGTGCATGATCTTTTTCCGTTTTCGCAATATCGTGCAATAGAGCAGCTGCTTTAATTAATTTCAGGTTTAAAGTGATTCCTTTGTGACGGAGTTTCTCCCACAATTCTACCGCTCTGTTTTTTACAGCCAAACAATGAGCTATGACGTGTTTAGGAGTGCCGTATTGAGATAGAATTTCCAAACACTCCTCCTCAGAGGGGATTCCTTCCTCATTATAAGACATTGTGAGTTCTTCATCACCGTATTCATTTATCTTCATATTGTTCACCTTATTTCTATACTTTACATTCATTAAAAATAAAAATTTTTAAAACTAAAAAACTATCTGTTTAAAAAACTTTTTTTTAAACTTCAAAATTATAAATATTATTATCATGTCAAATTTTAGATTTAAATATTTTTAAATCTATGATATATTATGGCTTTATGTTTAAAAAATCTTTAATTTTTATTGTGTAAATCGACTTTTATAAGGTATATCTTTGGAGAATTTTCAGTTCCTCTTTGGTTAAGGATGGAGGCGAGCTGACAAATTTCTCAAATAGATCCGGACGCCTCTCTTTTGTCAATTCCAAGGATTTCTCAAATTGCCAGAGATGAATGAGCTTGTGGTTTCCCGATACCAAAACTTCCGGCACTTCCAGGCCCTCATATACCCTGGGTTTGGTATATTGTGGATACTCCAAAAGCCCCGAATATACGGATTCTTCCTTGTGTGCCTCCGCATTTCCGATTACTTCCGGCACAAACCTAGCCACGGCATCAATAAAAATCATAGCTGGTAGTTCTCCCCCGGTTAAAATATAGTCCCCTATGGACACCTCTTCCATATTCCAATAGTCCAGTACCCTCTGATCCACACCCTCATAATGTCCACACAGCAAAATAAGTTCTTCTTCCTTTGCCGCTTCCATGATAAAGTTTTGGTCGAGATGTTTTCCTCGGGGGGAGAGATAAATGGCTCTCTTGCCCTTCCCTTCAATGGAGTTCATGGCATTAAAGATAGGTTCTGCAGTCATCAGCATGCCTGCACCGCCTCCAAAGGGGTAATCGTCTGTCTTACGATGCTTATCCAAGGTGTGTTGACGAATATCCGTAATTCGAATGTCCAACGTCCCCTTTCCCACAGCTTTGCCTAAAAGGCTCTCTTCCACAATGGGATTAAACATATTGGGAAAGATGGTTAAAATATTAATGATCACAGTTCCCTCCGTTTAAAGCTCTACCAAACCTTCTAAAATTTTAACCGTTATGGTTCGTGTCTGTGGGTTAACATTTAAAACGAATTCTCCCACTGCCGGTAAAAGAAATTTTTTGCCGGACTTCAGTTCTATCTCATATAAATCCTGTGCGCTGTTCTGCAATACGCGAGTCAAAGTTCCTAAGGATTGATTTTCCTCATCTACCACGGTCATCCCCACCAAATCCCGAATGTAATACGTATCCTCAGGCAAAACTCTCACATCTTGCTCTTTCAGGTACAGCATTTTATTTTTTACTGCTTCACCTTGGGTTCTATCCTCAATTCCAGATAACTTGAGTATGACCATATCCTTCATGTATCGGACATTTTCTATGGTATATAATACATCCTCAACATAAATTTCATCTATTTCTTCAAATCGTTCCTTGTAGTCCGTGAAATGGTAAACTCTAACCTCACCTTTCAGCCCTACTACGTTCACTATTTTTCCAATATTTATTCTTTCCATTTCCACCTAATTTTCATTTCATTTAAAATATTTTGTTCGCGGGGAGTCAATGCATGGGATGAAAAAGGCACCTGAATGAAGGTGCCATAAGCTTCTCTGTTATTGCATAATTTCTACAATTACTTTCTGATTGCTTTTAGTAGCTGCCGCTTTCACAACAGTACGGATAGCTTTTGCAATTTTTCCCTGCTTTCCAATGACTTTTCCCATGTCTTCAGGTGCCACACGCAGCTCAATAATCGTAGCATTATTGTCCTTTACCTCTTTTACTTCTACTGCCTCAGGGTTGTCGACTAAGGACCTGGCAATAGCTGCAACTAGATTTACCATCCGAATCACCGCTTTCCTTATTCTAAAATACCGGATTTCTTGAAAAGGCTTCTTACAGTTTCTGTTGGTTGTGCACCATTTGCAATCCATTTTTTTGCTGCTTCTTCATTGATTTTTACATCAGCAGGATTGGTCAATGGATTGTAGTAACCGATTTCTTCGATAAACTTACCATCTCTTGGGGAACGAGCATCTGCAACCACCACTCTATAAAAAGGTTTCTTATTTGCACCCATTCTCTTTAATCTGATTTTTACTGCCATTCTAACACTTCCTTTCATTAATAATAGCTCTAAATATATACTAAACTCAGTGTTTCTGAATTTTAGACATCATATAAGTTTTTTTATTTTTTACGTTTAGTTTATCTTTTAGGTTTAAACATTACTATCGAAACAGACGGTTTTTTTGATGTTTTGGAGAATTCATGAACTGTTTCATCATTTTCTTTGCATCTTCATATTTTTTCATCATTGCATTGATTTTGCTGACTGGTTGCCCACATCCTGCCGCAATTCGCTTTCTCCTACTGGCATTTAAAATCTCCGGCTTTTTGCGTTCCTCTTTGGTCATGGAGTTGATGATGGCTTCCATCTGAGCAAATTCTTTTTCACTATTATCTAGATTTACATCTTTCATAGCCTTGTTGCTGACCCCTGGAATCATATCGAGAATCTTGGCTATGCCGCCCATCTTCTTGATTTGTCCTATCTGATCCAGAAAATCTTCCAAGGTAAACTCATTTTTGCGCATCTTGCGCTCAAGCTCTGCCGCTTTTTCATCATCAAAATTTTCCTGAGCCTTTTCAATGAGGCTGAGCATATCTCCCATGCCCAGAATCCTAGAGGCCATTCTCTCCGGATGAAAAGGTTCCAAAGCATCGAACTTTTCTCCTGTACCCATGAATTTAATGGGTTTACCTGTAACCATTTTGGCGGAAAGCGCTGCCCCACCTCGGGTATCCCCATCCAGCTTGGTCATGATAATGCCATCTACACCTAGCTTTTCATTAAATCCAGTAGCTGCGTTTACGGCATCCTGACCTGTCATGGCATCTACCACCAACAAAATTTCGTGGGGTTTGATCACTTGTTTGATTCTAACCAGTTCATCCATCAAGTCATCGTCGATATGAAGTCTACCTGACGTATCCACAATCAGAACGTCATGGCCTTTATACTCTGCTTCCTTCACAGCTTTTTCCGCAATAACTTCCGGCTGTTTGCAATCACGCATGGTGAAGACCGGAACATTTACGGATTTACCAACTATTTCCAGCTGGTCTATAGCCGCTGGACGATAAACGTCACAAGCCGCCATCATGGGATTCTTTCCCAAAGTCTTTAGATAGCTGGCTAACTTTCCGCAGGTGGTGGTTTTTCCTGTTCCCTGAAGTCCCGCCATCAATAGGATGGTGAACCCTCTGGGTGAAAAGGTAAGTTTGCTGTTGGTACCCCCCATCAGGGTTACCAACTCATCGTTGACGATTTTTACCACTTGCTGAGCAGGAGTCAAACTCGTAAGAACATCTGACCCCAGGGATTTCTCTTTAACTGTATCTACAAACTGCTTGACCACCTTGAAGTTTACATCAGCCTCAAGCAAGGCCAACTTTACTTCTCTCATGGCCTCGTTGATGTCCACCTCAGTAAGGATCCCCTTACCCTTCAGCTTCTTAAATACTCCTTGCAGTTTGTCCGAAAGACCTTCAAATGCCATACTTACCACCTTAATCCAACAAAATATTTTAATCTATTAGACTATCTATACTCTTCTTAACGTCATATAATTTTTTAACTAACTCATCTTTGATGTTTTCTAGTATTAATTCATCTATGCAAGTGTTTATCTCATGAATCACTTTTTCCTGATGAGAGAATTTTTCTATGAGCTTTAGTTTTTCTTCGTAGCTCTTTAATAACCCCTCAGATTTTTTCAGGGAATCGTGAACCCCCTGTCTGCTGATGCCAAGCTCCTCAGAAATTTCGGCTAAAGACAAATTATCCTCATGATAATACCTAAATATATCAAATCGTTTTTCATTGAGCAACTTTCCGTAAAAATCAAAAAGCATACTCATTTCTTTCATCTTTTCAATTTCCATCACTTCACCACCCCTCTGGCAATGACCTGATGACAAGTAATTTTCTTGACACCTTGATTACTTTAACATAAATAAAAATGAGTGTCAAGTGTTTTTGTTTACAGTGTTTTTGTTTACAGTTGAGCCAAATCATTTTTTTAAATATATATGTGATGTAAATCACATTTTTATGTATTTTCTTGTGAAATATTGTCCATCAACCTATAAAACCATCTTTAAATAATGTCATTGTATTTCACTCTTCTCGTTCACGCTGTCGTTGAATCAACACCAGCACCAAGGAGCTGAGCCACACCGTAACCACCACACAGCCTGCAATAATCAACTCCTTATTCTCATCTACAAAGCTACCTTTTTTAGAATTAACGGAATAGGAGTAGAATGTGCCTTCACTATCAACATAACATCTAATATCTTTTAAGGAATAACCAAAAAGCTTCTTTTTTTCAAGAGTTAAGTATCCATTTCCCTCTATGTTCTCCCCTTCCTTTGATGTGGAAAAGCGTACACCTAAATTTCCATTGTTCTTTTCTTCAATATCCAAAACTTGAACATCCAGGTTGTTGTAAACCAACTGATTTTTTAACCTTATTTCAATATCATTTATATCATTTTGATAACTACCTGTATAATCTGTAAATACGAAACCCACCAGACCTATTATCCCTCCAACCACAAAGATACTGAAAAAGCAAAAAACACGTAAAGCTAAGCTTATGTACATAGCAGACCCCTTTCATATCATTATACCTATACCAGAAATATCTTCTATCCAGCAGTTGCCTTTTATAAGTTAATACAATTCCACAAATTCATTTTATTCATGTTTCCAACGCTTTATCTTTAAATTTTCCTCATCAAATTGATTAAAATTTACAATAAAATAACGTGAGTTTTCTTCATTTATTTTATCGATTACTTCCAAAGATACTCCTTGACCGTTCATCATATCCAGTTTTCCTTTTTGGTACAGCTGATTCACAGTTTCTTCATCAAAAGGCATTTCCCATCTCTGCAAATCTGCTTTCATGCTTTCCTTGATAGGAATGCTGTAATCAAATCCTTCCACAAAATAATCCGCTACACTGTTTAAGAGTTCTCCCGTTTCCAAATTATAAACAAAGCTCTCATTTTTGGTTTCCATTTTATTAAATAATTCTTCCAGAGAAATACCTGATCCCCATTCCACGCCACCAATTTTGGATCTTTCAAATGCCACAAGTTTTGGAAATGCTTCTTGGTACTCCGAAATAGGTATCACCATTTTCGTTTCGTAAAAATCCACTTGATAAATCATGTATTCCCCGTTACTGCTTCCAAAGGCAAAGTATGTAAAATAAGTTCCCTTGTCTGGGTTTTGGGTAGCAAAAGTTATGTAATCAGGTACCTTAGGCTTTAAAACTGATAAAATGTCCTCTTCCATTGGTTTGATATACTTTTCTCTTTCAGGAAATTGAAAGTCCAACCAACTGTAAAGCCCAACGTCCAAATATAAATTATCGCTGACTTTAGATTTAAAAGAATATTTTAATTCCGTCATGGGGGAAGTGAACACCATAATATTTTCATTAGATTTAATCGATTTTTCAAAAATAGAATCCTTAGTTAAATATCTATCGTATATTGCTAGTTGATCCTTATATAGCTCTAACTTGGTGTAAATACCTAAACCTGAAACCAGCTCGTTTATATTGATATGTGTAGGTGTTAACACAAATTTAATTTCATCTAACGGTCCTAATTGTCTGTTTATATTCAATATCTCTTCATCCAGTTCCGCACCTTCTCCGAATACCCCCCATCCCAATTGACTGTATACGGAACCGTAAATCATTTTTCTCAAAGCCTCTTTCGCTTCCTCCTCTGAAATAAACAAATCGGCGAACTGAATTTCGTCTCCCGTTGTCAGATCCACATTGTAAGGATAGTTCACATATTTACTCCGTCGTTTTCCCTCCGGGTCATCATATTCATAGGAATAGGCGAAGTTAATAGATAGCAGATTGGAAAAGTTGCCCCAAACACTTCCGTTCTCAATATATACCGCTTCAAATTCCAGAGCCTCTTTCCATGTCTTTTCAGCAATCTTAGCAAGTTCATTATTGATCTTGGTTTGAATTTGTTGATTTTTCAAACCGACGAGTTGAGGGTATTTTAACTTTTTTTCTCCTTCTTCTAAAATCACATAGGTAAAATCCAAATCATTGACAGAATAGGTGTCAAGAAAATCTATAGTTTTTAATGTGGCAACAGGAGCTTTTTCTTTGCTGAAATTATCTTTGTCTGCCTCTATTTGACTCCCTGTTACTTTCCAAAATAAAAATCCTAAAGAGCAAACCAAAAGCAGTGTTGCTAAAATCAGTACATTTCGTGGCAAACGTTCCATTCCCTCATCCAAAACCTTCTTTTCTTTATCCATATATTCCACTTCCTGATCTGCGCGATCTTCTTCCTTATTTAATTGGAACATATCCCGCCTCCTCTGCCACCTTCTGACCAACTTCCGATAACATAAAGTCAGCTAGTTTCCTAACAGGACTATCTATGGGTTCATCCTTTCGCATTACGATGTAGTAAGCGCTGTTAAAGGGATACCTTTTTTCCATGATTTGTTCCTTGTCCGGTGAGACTCCATCCACGGTCAGGAGTTTTATGTTCATGCTCTTATACATGTCCGTTACAAAATAATAGTAGGAATACCCAATGGCTCCCTCAGCATTGGTATAGTCCGCCACCGCATCGACTAGACCTCCCATTTCCGCCATAATCTGCTGTTGAGGTGGTGTCATAAGGGCTCTCCCCTCCATGACCAGAGAAATCATTCCCGTCTGACTTCCAGAGTTTTCCGGTCTCTGATACGCTATGATGGGTTGATCATTACCACCCACTTGACTCCAATTGGTAATTTTCCCTTCATAAATCTGCCTTATTTCCTCAGCTGAAAGACCCTCCACAGGATTGTTACCGTTTACCAAAAATACAAAGGCCTCGTTGACCACAGGTATAATTTCAAACTCCACCCCTGCTTCCCTTGCCAAAGTCAATTCTTCTTCACTGGGCTCCGTAACTAAAATCAAATCTGCCTTTTTTTCAATCAAGTTCACATATGCCCCGTGAGTTTTGCTGCTGACCACCTGGTCGGCTACGGCTTCTCGGCTCTGACCCGTAGTGGCCGCCATGAAGGCCTCAGACAAAGGAATGGTCGCCGTGGATCCGTCTACCCTAGGATAATTGTCACTTGTAAACTTCACTGATTTAGAACTGGTGAAATTTTTTCCCCCATCCTCTGTTCCACCTTGCTCCAACCTGTTGTAATTCCATGCAAAGGCAAAGATCACTCCAGCCAAAATTACCAAAACAATGGAAATCACATATTTAGAAGTATTCTTATTCATTGGCTCCTCCTTAAATTACCGTAATTGATTCATAGATATTTTTCAAAATTAAACTTTTTACACTCTAATTATATTTTAATCTTATTAATTTTTTGATAAAATAATATAATCCAAAAATATCAAACGACGAATATACTCATATTTTTATTTGTTTTTATTTTTTAATCAATCTATATATTACTGACTCATATTTGATTTTTTTAAGTATTTCTTCCTTACAGATTGTGAACGTCTAATCTTTATGTCCTAACATTTTGTCCTAACACTTGTTAAATCAATAATCCTGTCGCTGATATGCTCTAACATGGGCAGATCGTGAGCGATAAGCAACAAGGTCAGTTCGTACTCTTCCTGCAATCTCTTAAACAAATGAATGATCTGAGCTTGGATTGAAACGTCCAGCGAAGATATAGGTTCATCGGCTATTATAAAATCTGGTTTTAAACTAATTGCTCTTGCAATAGCGACCCTTTGCTTTTCACCTCCTGATATTTCATGTGGATATTTGTTCAATAACCCTTGCTCCAACTCCGCCCTCTCCATGAGGCTGATTACTGCGGCTTCCGTTTCTACCTTGGTAGTATATACCCTATGAATTTCCAAAGGCTCCGCTATAATTTGTCTCACTGTCATACGAGGATTAAAAGCCGATGCTGAATTTTGAAAGATCATCTGTTTATTTTTCCCCTTATAGACGATTTCACCATCCAAAGGTTTATAGATTCCCATAATACATTTGGCCAAGGTGGATTTTCCACATCCTGAAGGTCCCACAAGACCTACGATTTCGCCTTTATTGATTTCCATTGAGAAATTTTGCAAAACCGATTTCTGGGTGCGTTTATCCAGTCTAAAATCTATGGAAATATTATTCACAAAAACAAAAGGCTCTCTATGGGGAGCTGAGGTTTCTGGGTTATTTCCGTGGACATGCTCCGTACCCTTCCCATAGTTAGCATAACTAATCAATCTCTTTGTATAATCTGTTACGGGGTTTTGAAACAGTTCCTTTACTGAGCCTTGCTCCAAAATCCTTCCACCCATCATGACCACCACATGATCTGCGAACCCTTCCAAAAGTGACAATTCATGGGTGATAAAGATTACAGAAAGCTGGGTTTTTTGACTAATATTCTTAATTAACTTTAAAATTTCAAGTTTTGTTTTAATATCCAAGGCAGTAGTGGGTTCATCTGCCAAAAGAACTTTAGGGTTGGCAGCCAAAGCGATAGCGATAGCCACCCGCTGCTGCATCCCTCCGGAAAGCTCATAGGGTCTTTGGTGAAATCTCTTTTCCGGATGATCTATTCCCGTGAGACTCAAAAGCTCTCGAACCCGTTTATATCCCTCTTCCTTGGAAGTTCCTTCATGAAACAAAACCACCTCTAAAATTTGATTGCCCACTGAAAGGCAAGGGTTCAGCGCGTTTACGGGATCCTGAAACACCATGGAAATATCCTTGCCACGAACATAAGTCATTTCCTTTTCATTCAGTTCCATTAAGGATTGCTCTGCCAAGGTCACCTTTCCAGTTTTAATCCTTCCTCTATTACAAAGCAGATGAAGCATGGATTTACACAGCACGGTTTTACCTGATCCTGATTCTCCTACCAACGCTAACACTTGCCCTCTTCCCAAGGAAACAGAAACATCCTTGACAGCCTCAAGTTCCCCTTGATCAGTATCAAAAGCAACTGTTAAATTGTTAATCTCCAATATTTTTTCCACAGCATCCCCCGATTTACTTGCTTTATAAATTTTCAATCTTTCTGATTATTCATCTTTAATTTGTTAAATCCCACTCTTCCACATTCCAAAAGATTCCTACGCCGTGATGACCTAACACTTTGTTTTTAGTAATTCCTTTTAGATTATCCTTGGCAACGTAAATAGCATCCAAATAAGCGATAAAGGTGTAGGGTGGATTCTTCGTTAAAACATCTTGGAACTCTTTGTATAGCAGGATTCTTTCCTCCGTGGTTTGAGCTTCCCTTGCCCGAATTAAAAGCTGATCTACCATGGGGTTGGAATAGCTGCTGTAATTGGCTCCTTTATCGGTGCCAAACACCTTAAAAGTATGGTCGTCCGGATCAAAGGGACTGCCCCAACCGATCAGATAAGTTTCCTGTCCTTCCCAGTCTGTAACTGCGTTAACCGCTACTTTGGCGTTAATACCAATTTCCTGGAAATTTTGCGCACAGAGATTTGCCAAATGGATTCTCACCTGATCTCCTTGACCATTGTTTATGGTAAAAGCAAGCTGCTGCCCATCCTTTTCGTAATAACCGCTTTCCCCCTTTTGCCATCCGTCCGCTTCCAACAAAGCCTTGGTCTTTTGAGGATCGTAGCTAAACTTCTCTATATGAGGATTATTAAAGGGTCCTTTTTGCAAAGGAGAATAAGCCGGTTGCCCGTATCCTTGAAGCACTCCGTCAATAATGGCTTCTCTGTCGATGGCAAAACTGAGAGCATAGGGTAGCTCAGGATGATTCCGAAACAAAGGATTGTTAAAGTTATACATAATTCCTCTATAATCAGCAGTTTTCATAATGTAAAGCTGATAATCTTCCTTGCCTTCAAAAGATTTTATATGCTGAGGGGTGATTTGTGCCAAATGAAGCTCTCCTTTAGCCAATTGTAAAGCTCGAGCATCGGTATCTTCTACAATTTTAAAAATAATTTTATCAATATTGGGAATCTTTCCGTAGTAGGTCTTGTTTTTTTCTAAAGTGATACTCTGTCCTAAATCCCACTCCGTCAACATATATGGTCCGGAACCTACAGGTCTTTGATTAAAAGCATCCGTAACTACGTTCTTTCCATCCAACAAATGTTTAGGTAAAATACCCACAGTCAAATAATTCACAAATGCTACATTGGGAGTTTTTAATTGAATTTCCAAAGAATTTTCATCTATAATTTTTATTTCTTCAATTTCTTGATAATTGGAAGCGATTTCAGAACCATTTTCAGGATTTAGGATAGTCTCCAAGGTAAATTTTACATCTTCTGCTTTTACGGATTGACCATCATGGAAAGTTGCCTCCTCCTTAATGTGAAACACATAGGTGAGCCTATCCTGGGAATATTGCCAATCATCCACCAAATCTTCCCTTAAGTAGTTCTCCTCATCAAACTTAAAGAGTCCTGAAAAAATCAAAGAATTGATTTCTCCATGTTCCTGCAGTGCAGGATTAATAGCTGTATAATCAGGGCTCCCATATACCAATATCTTATTTTGTCCGATTTTGTCGGAATTGGGTACATCGTTACTGCAACTAAACAAAAATATCGTTGACAACAACATCATTATGTAAACTAAAATACATTTAATAAGGGATAAATTAGTCATTTGTTTTTTCTGTATTTTAAAATTATTAAAATTAGTTCTTTCATTTATTTCTTTCTTCAACGTAATTCCTCCTTTTATAATAAAAAATTATCAATATTTCTATTTTTTCGTCTAAAATAATTTCCTATATTAGAAATACATACTAACGTAACAACTACAAACGTACCCGGAACCAGAAATATCCAAGGATTTCCCAAGAATAAGGATTTCTCCGATAGAGCCATCATGCTACCCCAAGATATGACTTCCATAGGCAACCCCAAGCCCAAAAAACTCAATGTGGCCTCTAGGCCGATGGCGTAACCCACGTTCATAACCATCATAAACATGATCGCCGGAAAGAATCCGGGAAACAAGTGTCTGCAAAAAATATGAAAAAAGTTACCACCCATCAGTTTTGCAGAAAGGACAAATTCACTTTCTTTGATCCTTCTCACCTCTGTGCTCACCACTCTTGCCATTGCCATCCAACCAGTAATTCCTATGGCAACTCCCAAATAAATCAAATTTTCATTGCCCCATATGGCTAACAAAAAAATCATTATTAAAAAGGTAGGAATGCTCAATATTACATCTAAAAAACTTATCAAAATTTTATAGAGCCATGAACCGCTTAAACCGCAAAGGCATCCATAGATGGTTCCTATGGCAGTAGCAATAACGGTTCCTAAAATACCGATGAACAATGAAACTCTGCCCCCATACCAAATCATGGAAAAGAGATCCCTTCCAAAGGGGTCAGTGCCAAAAAAATGCGTCCCTCCCGGAGGCAAATTGATTTCCTGTAAGTTCATTTGGTTAGCTCCATAAGGGGATAAAAAATTGGCCAACAAACATCCCAACACCAACAAGCTCAATACAGTCAAGGAAAAAATGGGAAACCTTTTAGGAAACATAAATCCCCCTATTCTCATGCTGCACTGTCTTTATTCGGGGATCTATAGCCACATTGATCAGACCTACAACAAAATTGACAAAAACCACCAGAGATCCTGTCAGTAAAGTCAGTGCCATCAACATATTGTAATCATGATATTGTGCGCTTTCAATAAGCAAGGTTCCCAATCCGGGGTAAGAAAATACCTTCTCCACCACATACGTACCCCCCAGAAAATGAGGTACCGACACTGCCATCATGGTAAGGTAGATAGGTAATATATTGATCATACAATGCTTCCATAGAGTTTTTCTTTTGCTAAGACCTTTGACCTTACAGAGCAAAACGTATCCCTTTCCCATTTCTTCCAAAAGAAGGTTCCTCACCATATAGGAGTAGTACCAAAGGTGTCCCACCACTAAAACAAAGGTAGGTAAAATCAAATGCAATATCCTATTCCAAAAGTTTGCAGCTTCCCCTGGAGTATAAGCGCCTCCTGCAGGGAGCCAATCTAAATAGACAGCAAATATTAAAATAAAGAGTATCGCTATAAAGAATGCTGGTATGGCACCAATCACAACTCCTATTTTACACAGGAGCTTGTCCATCCAACCATCCTCTCGCAAAGCACAAAAGCCCCCTACATATAGGGCGGCTCCAAAGGTAATTACATAAGCTGTTCCCGCCAGGAAAAGGGTGTTGAGTCCCATGCTTTTGATAGGAGCAAGCACACTTTGTTTATATTTATAGGATATTCCCAGATCTCCCACCAGTGCATTTTTGAACCATATTCCATACTGATTTATCAGAGAATCGTTTAATCCCAACCTTTCTCTTGAATCCTCCAACTGTTGGATGGTCATTCGTTCAATACTGTCACCGTAGTAAGACCTCAAAGGATCCCCCGGTGCCAATCTGGACATAAAAAATACCAATAGGGATAACAGGAAGATTGTCAACAGGAATTGAAAAAGTCTTTTGCCTGTAAACCTGAATATTTGCAACCCTTTCATTCCACTTCCCATGCCCAACCTCATTTCATTTATATAGATAATTATATACGATTTTTCTATGAAAATAAAGCGGTTTGTGATAAAATATCCCTGTTTGTTAAAGTCGCTAAAAATGAGTGAATATGAATAAAATATTTAATACTAATAATGAATTTTTAATACCTGTCTCCCTTATGCTTCCTTTCTTTTTGGGATTTCAAGGCGGGGGGTTTCAATTGACTTTACTCAATGTAGGAAAAGAATTTCAATTGAACAACGCATCCATGGGCAGTTTGGTTTCCATCCAATACCTAGCATTTATCGCGGGACCCCTCTTGATCAGTATGATCATCGATAAAGTTGGCAAGAAAAAGGTCGCCCTCTTTTCCGTCATTACCTTTATCCTCGGCTGTGTGGTACTGGTACTGACAACCACTATCCTGCTTTTCAGTGTAGGAATCTTCACCGTAGGTTTTGGATTGAGTATTTGCCAAAGTGCTATGTCCGCAGCACTGTCAGATGCCTACCCAGGGAAAGCCGGGAAATACATAAATCTTACTCAAAGCAGCTATAGCTTAGGAGCTGTACTCAGTCCGCTAATGGTCCAATTGGTTATGAGCCAGTTGGGAGTTACGTGGAAATTCGTATTTGGATTTTCAGGCTCCGGATTGTTGTTGTTATTGATTCCTTTGAGTTTGAGCTACTTTAAAAAGCCGTCCTTATCCAAAGATGATTCAACTAAAATAACAGAACATACATCGCTAAAGGAAACTTTCCTTCCACTTTTTCATTCTAAACGTTTATTTTATATTTTCGCCTCAGTCATTTTTTATGTAAGCTACGAAAGCGGATCCACTTTCTTTTTTAATTCTTTCTTTACTTTAGAGCTAAATGCGCCAAAGTTATCCCCCCTGGCCATTTCTCTTTTTTGGGCAGCTATGGTATTCTCTCGATTGCTCACCGGCCTTTTTCACACACAAAAAAGAAAAATCCTACTGTGTGGATTTTTCGGTTCTTGCCTTATTTTATTGTTGCTTTCCCTGACCACAAGCCCCATGTTCTCGCTGATCTTGGCTTTTTTGTTGGGTATTTTTTCCGGTCCCGTGTGGCCTACCCTGCTTGCCTTGGCTACAGAAGAGACCCCTGAAAGCTCCGGTGCTGTAGCTAGCATGATCCTCTGTGTTTCCGGTATAGGAGGAGCTTTTGCACCTATTCTAATGGGCTTTCTTGCAGATTTATTCACCATCAGAGCCGCCTTTGTCTCCCTGATATTCTTAGCTAGCTTCGGTCTATTATCCATGATCATCCATAGCAAAAAATAGGTTATTCCTCAGTTTTTTCACTGTTTTCAAGTCTGGATAAGATCATCTTGTATCCCTCAGCCCCGTAATTCAGGCACTTATTGACCCGGCTTATGGTGGCAGTGCTGGCTTTTGTGATTTCCTCGATCTCATTGTATTTCTTATGTTCAGAGAGCATCCTTGCCACTTGCAGTCGCTGAGAAATGGCATGTAGTTCATTAATAGTAAATAAATCTTCAAAAAAACGATAACATTCTTCCTGATTGTTTAAGGATAAAATCGCTTTAAATAGCTCGTCCACCTCTTTATTTTGGAATTTTGAATTATATGTCATGGTTGATTTCACCTTACCTTTCATACTTTATCACTTTATCATGATAGTATATCAGTAATTGAGTCATATTACAATCTATTAAAAGTTATCGTCTTAAAAGTTATTTCGTCACTTCTATTTATAATAATAGAAATGATTAAATTAAAAAGAGGTAAAAGTTGATGAATGTTGCTTAATCCTATAAAAATCGTATATAATAATAATTACATATAAAATTAAATTAAAAACCTAAAAATATTATATTAATGGAAGGAACAATTATGTTTGAACAGAAAGAAGTTTCACAGGTGGAACAAGAGCTAACGACCAAACTAGCTACAGGTCTATCCGCACAAGAGGCAAAACTCCGTCTGGAGCAAAACGGTCCCAATATTTTTGATGAAGGAAAAAAGAAAACCAAAGTGCAAATGTTCTTTTCACAGCTGAAGGATCCTATGATATATATCTTACTTGCGGCTGTTGCTATCTCGGTTTTCTTAAAAGAATACAGTGACGGGGTAATCATTTTAGCCGTCATCCTTTTGAACGCCATCATCGGTATGGTTCAGGAAAACAAAGCCGAAAAATCATTGGAAGCCTTAAAACAATTATCCAGCCCCAATGCCCTTGTAAAGAGGGATGGTCAAATGACCGAAATTCCGGCATCAGACCTAGTTGTCGGAGATGTGGTGATTTTAGAAGCAGGTCGTGTAATCCCTGCAGATTTGAGGCTTACTTCTACAGTCAATATGAAGGTGGAAGAATCCTCCCTAACCGGAGAATCCGTGCCTGTGGATAAAGATGCTAATTTCATTGCCCAAGGGGAGGTCACCTTGGGAGATCGATTGAATATGGCTTACCTTTCCACCAATGTGGCCTATGGACGCGGAGAAGGTGTGGTGGTCAAGACCGGTATGAATACGGAAATCGGAAAAATCGCTCAAATCATCAATGAGACGGTAGAAGAAATGACACCACTGCAAAAAAGATTGGCAGGTTTAGGCAAAATGCTAGGTATTCTGGCAGTCATCTTATGCGTTTCCCTCTTTGCTGTAGCCGTATTGCAAGGGAGAGACGTGGTAGAAATGTTGCTTACAGCCATATCCTTGGCAGTGGCAGCGATCCCTGAAGGTCTTCCCGCCGTGGTGACCATCGTTCTAGCGCTTGGAGTGCAGAAGATGGTAAAGGTAAATACCATCGTACGAAAGCTTCCTGCTGTAGAAACCTTGGGAGCTGTGACAGTCGTCTGCTCTGATAAAACAGGTACCTTAACACAAAATAAAATGACGGTTACAAAGTTATTTTGCAATGATCAAATGAAGGATCTAAAAGATGTCTCCTATGATGACCATAAGCTTCTTATTGACGGATTGATCCTATGCACGGATGCCTCCATTCAGGGAGATAATCGCTTGGGTGACCCTACCGAACTGGCACTGTTAGATTTGGGTAACAGCCTTGGGGTACCTAAGAAACAATTGGAGGTGGATGCTCCTCGTATTAACGAACAAGCCTTTGATTCCGACAGAAAAATGATGACCACCGTTCATAAGAACAGCGATGGTAAGGTAATCGCTTACACCAAGGGCGCCATCGATCAAATACTAAAAAACTGTGTTTCTCTCCTGGAAAATGGAGTTACAAAACCGATTACTGAGGAGGATAAGTCACGATTGATGAATGCCTCTGGTCAAATGTCCTCTCAAGCTCTCAGGGTGTTAGCGTTGGCCTTTGAATATGACGATGAATCCGCAGATGAAAAAGGGCTTACCTTTGTGGGTTTAGTGGGCATGATCGACCCGGCCCGACCAGAAGCTAAAGGAGCGGTTGAAATTTTCAAGGGTGCTTCCATTACCACCATCATGATTACAGGAGACCATAAGGATACAGCCTTTGCTATTGCGAAGGATTTAGGTATTGCAGACAGTCCCGAGCAATGTATCTCCGGAGATGAATTGAATCAAATGAGTCAAGAACAGCTCAATGCAGCGGTTCCCAAGCTTCGTGTATTTGCCAGAGTATCACCGGAAAACAAAGTTTCTATCGTGAAGGCCTTTAAATCTCACGGTCACATCGTTTCCATGACAGGAGATGGTGTCAACGATGCTCCATCCTTAAAAACAGCGGATATCGGCGTCGCTATGGGAATCACGGGTACGGATGTAGCAAAGGGTGCGGCAGACATGGTTCTGACCGATGATAATTTTGCTACCATAGAAAATGCCATAGAAGAAGGAAGAAATATTTATAACAATATTAAGAAATCCGTGATTTTCTTGCTATCTTCCAATCTGGGTGAGATCATCACCATGTTTATCGCTATCGTTGTTGGATTGCCCTCACCTTTAAAGGCGATTCACATCCTATGGGTGAACCTGATTACAGACTCTCTGCCCGGTTTGGCTTTGGGTACCGATAACGGAGATCCCGATATTATGAAACAACCTCCCCGAAATCCTCAGGAAAGCTTATTCGCCAACGGAGGGTTGTTCCTAACCATACTGTTTGGTTGTGTGGTAGGGGTGACCACCTTGTTTGCTTTCCTTTATACCCCTGTCATAACTTTGATGGACAGTGGAATGCAGATTACCATTGACAGTCTAAAAGGCGTCTTTGCAAATCCAGAAATTATGATAAAGTCTCAAACTTACGCCTTTACCGTACTAGCCGTCTCTCAACTTTTTAATGCTGTAGGAATGCGAAATATCAATCGATCCATCTTTAGAATCAATCATTTTAACAATAAGATGATGATGGTTGCATTTATCGTAGGACTTGGTTTGCAGATTGCAGTTACGGAGATTGCCTTTTTAGAAGAAATCTTCGGCACCACAGAATTGACACTCAACGAGTGGCTTTTGTTGGCCGGATTGGCCACAAGCCCCCTTTGGATTCATGAATTGAGGGTGTTCTTAAGATTGATATTTAAAAGGTCATAAATTTTGCCGGTGCCATGATTCTAAGCTTGAATTTTGGCATCGGCAAATCTTTTTTTATAACTAGAAGATATCGCTTTCGATATTTCTGTAATATCAAAGAACGTACATTGCGAAGAGTCGCTCCTTGCGAGCGACATAAAAAAATAAGATCTTTGATTCCGTCATTTTCTCGTTTTTTAAATTAGACATTCAAATATTAAAGCTTGATGGTATTGGTAGCTCCATTCATCAATTCTACAAAGTGATACATGTTGGAAGCTTCCCCGATGACCAGCTTCTCTGACAAGTTATAGAAGTTTAGACATGCCCCACAGGATAAAATTTCCACACCTTGTTTTTCCAATTCTTGAAGACTTTCCAAAGCCTCCGTTCCCTGAGAAGTCAAGGAAACACCGCTGTTCATAAAGATTAAGGTCTTTGGTTTTTTGCTCGCTTCCGTCAAAGCATACAGGTAACCTTTCATAAGGCTCTTTCCCAGTTCTTCTTCTCCGTAACCTAACCTATCGCTAGAAATTACGATGATTAAACTGCCTTCTGAGGAAGCTTGCGTTACTGAAGAAGTTTCCGTTACCTGGGAGCCATCACCCTTAGTAATTACAACCTTAAAGAGATCCCCTTCCTTTTGATTTTCCACTCCATAACCGGAGCTTTGGGCAAATCTTTTTAAATTTTCTACTGAGGTTTCATTGTCAACCAAGGTACAAACCTCACCATCCGTTATGGAATCCAATAATTTTTTCGTTTCAATGACAGGCTTAGGACACAACCAACCCTTGGCATCAATTTTATACATGACTTTCCTCCTGTTTATTATTGCTATGTCAGAAATGGTTTTTTCAAATATATTCATAACTCATGCTCACACTTTATCCATTTTTAGAAATTCTATAAAGAGCATCCACCGTATTCAAAATTTCCTCTTTTGTGTTGAAATATCCTATACTGAATCGCACCGATCCCGTGTGGTGGGTTTCTAGTGCTTGATGCGCTAAGGGCGCACAATGGAAACCACTTCTGGTACAGATATCGTATTCTTCGTCCAGACGAAAAGCAAGCTCTGAGGAATCCAAACCCTCCAAATTCAAGGCAATGACTGCCACTCTTTGTTCCATGGTTTCCCCTCCATACACGGTAACTCCGTCTATGTTTAGCACCTTTTCTAAAAAAAGTGCCGACAACTCACTTTCCTTCTCTCGAATCGTTTTTATTCCCTCTTGATTGATAAAGGAAAGACCTGCACCCAAGGATAGTATTCCCGGAAGGTTTAGCGTTCCGCTCTCATATCTATCTGGCAGTACATCCGGTTGATGAGAATCAAAAGAATTGCTGCCTGTTCCACCCTCCTTTAAGGTTTCCACCTTGCACCGTTCTCCAACATACAGGACTCCTGTGCCTTGCATTGCAAAGAGAGATTTATGCCCCGGAGCAGCCAACATATCTATCTTCATATCTTGTACATCCAGATCTAAAACTCCTGCACTCTGAGCAGCATCCACCAGATAAAGCAAACCCTTTTCTCTGCAAAAACCACCAATTTCCTTGATGTCAAAGATTCCTCCTGTAAGATTGGAAGCATGGGTCGTTACCACAAGCTTGCTTTCAGGTCGGATGGCTTTTTTTACATCCTCTAAAGAAAGCTTTCCCTCCTTGGTACAAGGCAATACGGTAACCTTCACCCCCTTTTGTTCTAAGGTCGCCAGAGGTCTGAGTACGGAATTGTGCTCCATAACTGTGGTAATTACATGATCCCCTGATTTTAGACTGCCCTTAAGAGCTACATTCAAAGAATCCGTGCCGTTGGAGGTAAAGATCAAACGCATGGGATCTTCAATATGAAAAAAACTTGCCATCAATTCTCTGCATTCATACACTTGCCGTGCTCCCTGCAAGGCGAGCCGATGACCAGCTCTTCCTGGGTTCGCACAGTTATTTTGCAAGCAATCCCGCACTGCTTTAATGACAGAATTGGGTTTGGGAAAGGAGGTAGCTGCATTGTCTAAATAAATCATCCTTCTGCCTCTTTCTCTATGGTTAAGTCAATCTTTTCTGCCTGCCGTCGTCCATTGATTTTTTCATTGCTGAGCTTATACAAATCATAAGGGATTTTCAGCGTATCCAAAAAGAGGAATAATTCCTTTTTATTAACTTCAGAAAATTTTAAAGCTAATCCACAATTGGCACTGATCTCAGTAGGAGTAGGCATAGTAACGATTTTGAACCTTTCCTTCGCCAATTTCTCCGTTTGTATGCTATGAGCCGTGGAATGAAATGTCATAACATAAAATCCATTTTCCATGTATTTTTCTTCTCCGTTTATTTCAATCTATAATTTTACATCTATCAAATTTCCCGGTAAGATGGAGTTTTCAGTGACTTCACAATCTAATGCCAACACCTTTACACCAGTCTTTGCCGCTTGTTTCACCGCATCTGCAAAGGCTTTGTGCATAACGGCATTGGGGGTAAAGTACAGGATATCCTTCATTTGTATGATGAATACCACATAAGCTTCATAACCAAACTTTAAGCTTTCTTCCAGCTCCTTCACATGCTTGATGCCCCGCTCTGTAGGGGCATCGGGAAACATGGCTACTCCATTTTCTTCTAAGGTGACGCCCTTCACCTCAACCAAAATTTTTTTATGCTCCGTTTCAACATAAAAGTCCAATCTGGAATTACCATAAGTGGTCTCCGGTTTTATAAGCCTGACCCCTTCAAATAGATTTCCAGCTCGAATCCATTCAGAAAAAACCTTGTTTGGTACTTGACTGTCCATATTGATGAGCTTGTCCTCCTTATAGACGGATATGAGATCAAATTTGGTTTTTCTGGTGGGGCTGTCAAATTCCTGCAAGAATATTGTGGAACCCGGAAGGAGCAGTTCTCTGCACCTTCCGGTATTTTTCACATGAGCTACATGAAATTCCCCTTGGATTTCCACGTGAGCAATAAAACGATTGGGACGAGCCAAAAACCTTCCTTGTTTTATGTTGGTATAGATCATAAGTTTGCTATACGATTTCTAATTTCCGCCTCTTCTGCATCCTCCGGTTCATCTAAAACGATGCTGTGAGCTCTTTTATGCTTCGTATCCGGCTCTACACAGACAAAGGTTAAGTATCCATCTACATTTTTTTCACCTGCGATTTCAGACTCTGCCTTTACATATACGGTAATGCTGGTGTCTCCAACTTTAGCAATCCTTGATTTCAGGGTAAGGATTTCACCTTTTTGAACGGGCTTTTTAAAAATAAAACCGTGGATATTGACGCAAAGAACATCCTGTGGTCTCCTGTGCTCCGCCGCAGCCGCTATAAAGGCGGCTTCCACCAACCATTCTGCGGATCTTCCGGCAAATAAGGTGCCATGGTGGTTTAAATCTTCTGATTTTATTAAATGTGATACGATATGTTCTTTCATCTTTCTCCTCTTTCATTTCCAACGGTTGCTTTTGCTCCCGTCCATGTTAGTCAATGTTACTGTATTTATATAACTTAATAGCTTTCCCCTTGCTCAACTCTATTAAGAGCCTCCGCTATGGTATCCACTATAAAATCAGCTTCCTCTAAGGTGATCAAAAGAGAGGGGCGAAGGGTTATAATGTTTCCTTCAATCAGTTTAAAAGCAAGGCCCTTTTCCATGCACATGTACATCAGGCTTTCCGCTTCCAATGGGGCTCTCTCCATGGTTTCCCTGTCCCTAACGATGTCCACACCGATATGCAACCCTTTACCCGCCACTGCACCGATCATAGGATGTTTTTCCTTTAAGACTTCAAATCTCTCCATAATATGATTCCCCAAATTGCGAGAGTTTTCCACCAAATTATTTTCCTGAATATATTCAATTTCCCCAAGTCCTGCCACAGCACACAAACCATTTTTTTCATGGGTAAAGTGCCCTATGGAACAATCCTGAAGAACGTTGAACTCATCTCTTGTAAGAATTCCGGCAAAGGGCAGAATTCCGCCACCCAAGGATTTCCCCATAACTAAAATATCAGGAGTTAGAAAATGCTGACAGGCAAACATTTCTCCCGTCCTGCCAAAGCCTTCTATCACCTCATCAAAGATCAGTAAAGCTCCATACTTTTCACACATTTTTTTGACTTCCGACCAAAAATAAGTGCTGGGAACAACAGGAGTCGCGCTAATGGGTTCGCCTATCACGCAAGCGATCTCCCCCTCTTTCTCAAAGAGTTTTTCCATATTTCGGAGGATTTCATCGTCCACTTGCTTTTCTTCATGGAAACCCCAGGGATTTCTGTCATAATTGGGAAATTCCACGTGTAGTGCGCCGGGAACCAAAGGACCTCTTCCTTTTTTGAACAGCCGCTCTCCCCCAACGCTGGAAGCCTGAAACCCTACTCCGTGAAAGGAATCCCAAAAAGATAAGGTCTTCCACTTCCCGGTGATATGTTTTGCCAAGGTAATTGCCATTTCAATGGCCTCACTGCCTCCGGGGGCAAAGAGTACACGATCCAAGCCAACCGGAGAAATCTCCACCAGTTTTTCAGCCAGCTCCACTGCCGCTTCGTTGGTATACCTTCTGGGAGTGAAAGTCTTTTTCTCCTCTAAGGCTTTGATCATTTTTTTTACGATGTAATCGTTGTTAAAGCCGGCATTATGTACGCCGTTTCCGTGCATATCCAGATACTTTTTCCCATCTAAATCATACAGCCAAGCTCCCTCTGCTCTGTCGATCACGGTAAGCACAGGAGTACTTAAATTTTGATGGAGAAAGACAGCCTTGTCACGATTGTAGATATCCAAGGCATTTCCTTTCACATTTCCGGCAATGTATTTTTCTCTCATGGGAGAGGTGTTAATATCGCCTTGTTCTCGATCCTTCAAATTGTGATCCATACGCTTCCATCCTTTCTTTTTTATATAAACCTACAAAAGCTTCCGGCAAAGATTCCCATTCACTTTTAAAAGGAATGGGAATCTTCTCAGTAAATTTATTCTATTATAGCAAGAAATTTTAGCGAAAACAATACAACTTTGAAATCAACTTTTAAATCTGCCGCAAAGCCTCTACCAATTCTGTCTTTTCAATGGCCTTGTCATCCTTCTGCTTGATCACCTTTGCGGGGATTCCTCCAACTACAGCGTTGGAAGGCACATCCTCAATCACAACGGCACCTGCAGCGACGATGGCTCCTTTCCCTACCCGACATCCTTCCAGAACCACCGCATTGGCGCCTATGACCACATCATCCTCTATGACCACAGGAAGTGCACTGGGAGGTTCAATGACCCCTGCTATCACCGTACCTGCTCCAATATGGCAATTTTTACCGACTATAGCTCGACCGCCTAATACGGCATTCATATCGATCATGGTACCTTCGCCCACCACAGATCCAATATTGATGACTGCACCCATCATAATTACTGCCCTGTCACCGATTTCCACCTGCTCACGAATGATGGCACCCGGTTCTATTCTTGCGTTGATATTTTTGCTGTCCAGTAAGGGTATAGCAGAATTTCTGCAATCGTTTTCTACGACGAAGCAATCGATTTTATCTTTTTCCGACTCCAATTTATCTTTGATTTCTTCCCAGTCCCCAAAGATGATGCGATCTCCAATACCAAAGCATTGACAATTCTCAAAAATTATAGGCGGCTGATCCAGATTTTTTTCTTTTAAATAAACCTTTACCGGTGTTTTTTTCTTTGATTCCTGTATAAACTTAATTATTTCTCTTGCTTCCATGTATATCTCCTTACTTTTCGTTAAATAGTACGTCATCCATAGTATACAGACCCGCAGGCTTCTCTACAATATATTTTACCGCCTTAACCGCACCGAGGGCAAATATTTTTCTGGATTCCGCCTTATGAGTGAGCTCTAAAATTTCATCCTCACCGGCAAAGATGACCGTATGCTCACCAGCTATGGTTCCTCCCCTTATGGCATGAACTCCAATTTCCCTTTGGCGTTTACTGCTGCCTTCCCGACCGTGAATTTCTGCAAATTCACCTTGGCTGTTTATTGCCTTTAAAAGCATCTTTGCCGTGCCACTGGGGGAGTCTATCTTTTGGTTGTGGTGCTTTTCGATCACCTCCATATCGAAGCTTTCCTTTAAAACAGGAGCTATCTCCTTTAGAACTTTGTTCATGATGGTGATTCCTAATGAAAAGTTAGCGGTGTATACTACAGGAATTTTCTTAGATATAACTTCGATATAATCAACCTGTTCCTGAGAAAATCCCGTGGTGGCGATGATGAGTGGAATTTGATTTTCTTCAGCGTATTTTCCTACCTTTTGCAGATTATCCGGGTGGCTAAAATCTACAACTACTTCTATTTTGTCAAATTTTTTTCCTTGCAACTCTTCCTGAATTATTTCCAGACTTGCATAGGCTCCTTCCTCCGGTCCTATGGCCCCCATAAAGGTTAGTCCGTCCGTATCCTCTATGGTTTTCCCTAACAGTTTTCCCATTTTTCCATAACCCACAACCGCTACATTGATATTTTTATTCATAGTCCCCTCTTTGCGCAAGACCCAATCAGTTTTTAAGTTTCTTTATGCCTTGCTTACCATTCTTAATAATTTATTGATTTCGTTTAAAATCCATATTAACTTAACTCTTTTCTACTTCTATATTATATTTTCAATACTCACTTACTATTACCTAAGTATGCTGGAAAATCTCAGAAACTCATTTAATATACATTGAGATTCATTTAGAATCTTTATTTATTGTTGATAGCAATCAAATCCCAACTAATATTCTAGGTTTTATAACATTCCAATCCTTACCATGGTTTCCTTTAAGTATTGTCTTGTACTATCCTCCATTTCACAGAGAGGAAGCCTGTATTGCCCCACATCCATTCCCGCCAAATTCATGGCTTCTTTGATTGGAATGGGGTTAGTTTCAATAAATAAGGCATTGATAAACTCAAGGTAATGCAACTGCATTTTTTTTGCTTTCTCTAAATCTCCATCTATGTAGGCCATGGCCAGATCATGAGTTTCTCTGGGTAATATGTTGGCCAAAACGGAAATCACTCCTGCTCCTCCCAGGGACATCAGAGGAACAATCATGTCGTCATTGCCTGAATACACGTTGAAGTTGTCATTGATTAACCTTGATATTTTTGCCACAAAAGAAATATCTCCGCTAGCCTCTTTGATCCCCACGATATTCTTATGTTGGCTGAGTACCTCCAATGCTTCGTAGCTGATGGAACATCCGGTCCTTCCTGGCACATTATATACGTAAATAGGAATATCCACCGCATCTGCAACCTCATTAAAATGATGTATCATGCCTGCTTTATTGGTTTTGTTGTAATAAGGAGTAATGACCAAAAGTGCATCTGCTCCCATCTTTTGATATTTTAAACTCTGTTCCTTAGCAACCAAACTGTTGTTTGAGCCACTTCCTACGATTACAGGAACTCTTCCTCTCGCTGTTGCGATAGAAACCTCTGCTATTTTATCTTTTTCAGTAACGGTCAATGCCGGTGTTTCCGCCGTTGTTCCCAATACTAAAATTCCATCTGTCTTTTCCTCTATATGCCACTGAATTAGCTCTTCCAGCTTGGAATAGTTCACGCTTCCATCCTCAGAAAAAGGCGTGATAAGAGCCACCATGGATCCTTTAATCATACAAATCATCCTTTCTTTCACGGTTGAATCTCCATCAACAATGCTGCAAATTCCTTGCCTTACAGACCGAAGGCCTCACATAAAGCGATTACGGCTTTAATCTTCCTCTCCTGATCCACCGTAACAGAGATGGTAATTTCTGAAGTGGTAATTTGGTAATAAGGGATTTCTTCCTTGGCCAAAATGGAAAAGACTTTGCTTGCGACTCCGGAGCACGTGGCCATACCCACTCCCACCAGCGACAGAATGGAAAGACTGGTTTGTTTATCTATTTTGATGGCACGCAAAAGGTCGTTTGATTCAATGGCCTCATCCAAATCTTTCGCCTGTACATCGGTACAGCTGAAGGTAACCGTGCACTTGTTCTCCCCGTATGTCTGCTTTGAAATCATATCCACATTGATATTGAGGGTTGCCAGTAACTCAAATAAATTTGCGATGGCGACTCCGTCGTTTTTCATATCTCTCATGGAGTAAATGGTGCAATCATCTGAAATGGTAATCCCTGTTACAGGCATATCTTCTACTAAAATATTTTCATTCATGACTTTCGTTCCCTTTCTTTTATCGGTTTCCAAGGCTCTGCCTATAAATAAATCCACGTTATATTTCTTTGCCAGTTCTACACTTCTGGTTTCTAAAATCCCTGCGCCCATGGAGGAAAGCTCCATCATTTCCTCATAAGTAATGGTGCTGATTTTTTTTGCCTTAGGATAAATTTTGGGATCTGTTGTGTAAAGCGCATCCACATCTGTGAAAATTTCACAGGGCCATCCCAACTGAGCGGCGATGGCAACGGCAGTAGTATCCGATCCCCCTCTGCCCAAAGTGGTAATGTCTCCGCTTTCGCTGATGCCTTGAAATCCTGCCAATACAACAACCTTACCATCTTTGATAAATTCTTCCGTTCGCTCTGTATTGATCTCTTTAATTCGAGCCTTTGTATGATGGTCAGTAGTGATGAATCCCGATTGAAATCCTGTCATGGAAACTGCCGGAACCCCTAAGTTTTCCAATGCGATGGCTAAAAGAGCTACGGTCTTTTGCTCTCCCGTGGAAAGCAATGCATCCAATTCTCTTTTAGGAACCTTTTCACCCATTTGTTTTGCCAGAGCAATCAGTTCATTGGTAGTTTGACCCATGGCGCTGGCTACAATAACCATTCCGTCTTCTGCTTTCTTTATGGATGCGATATGCTGTGCAATAGCCTGAATTTTCTCTATGGTATCGACGCATGTTCCCCCATATTTTTGTACTACATTCATGTGATATCTTCTCCTTTTCTTCCGACAACTTCCTTCCGGAAACAGCCTAAACTGATTTATTGTATGACGGCTTATACCGGCTCTTATACTAGTCTGGAGTTAAAAACATCGTTTTAATCTCAGATAAATACTATTTTCAACATTAGCTTTAGCTTGAGCTTTGTTCTAAAATAGAAAAAAAGAGCCGTAGGCACTCCTACTGACTCTTATAAATTCATAGCTTATCAGCTTTAAACTTCAGCCATTAAGGATAGCACGCCTACTTACGTAGACAGTCTTATGGCTATTTACCATAAGCCCACCTCGCTCTCACGCCTGATTGCAAGGTTCGGCGAAGGATACCTCCAACTCAGATCTCGACCTGCCGGCTCCCTGAGTTTTCTTTTACTTCGCGCCTCTATCAACAATAATGTGTTTATTGTACTAAATACTATATGAAATTGCAAGTATTATTTATAAATTTTTATTTGCTAATTTTTATCACTTTTTTATGAACTGCCTTTTTACTATATTGAATGATTATTGCTTCAATAGTTCTAAAGCCTTTTCCAACTGTATATCCTTTTCCGGATTTTCGTTCTCTTCAATGTCTTCCACCACTAAATTCGGTTCAATTCCTTTTTCGTGAATGATGTTCCCTTTCGGTGAAAAATACTGCATCACAGTAAGCTTAATGGCATCTCCATTCTCCAACTGTTCCAAAGTCTGAATGATTCCCTTACCAAAAGTAGTAGTTCCCACCAGAGTTCCGGATTCATGATCTTTAATGGCAGCAGCAACGATCTCCGAGGTGCTGGCAGTTCCCCCGTTAATCAGCACCACATATGGCAGCTTGGTGGCTGAAGCGTCGGATTTAAAATCATGTCGGCTACCCTCCCGATCCTCCGTATAAGTAATCAAACCCGATGGCAGTAGCATATCTGCGATTTCCGCACCTACCTGTACCAAACCTCCTCCATTATCCCTCAAATCGATGACCAAACCTTTTACTTGCTTTAATTCAAGGTCACGCAATTCTTTTTCAAAATCTTTGGAAGTATTTTCTTCGAAAGCAGAAATTCTAATATATCCCATATTGTTCGCAAGTACTTTAGACGTTACGGTTTCCAAGATAATCTTTGACCTTATGACGGAGAAGTTTAAAGGTTTTCCTTCTCTAGCTATGGAGACTTTTACCGTAGTGCCTGAGGGTCCGCGCAAAGCTTCAGCCGCATCGTTGAGATTGGCGTTGTCAAAAGTTTTACCATCGATCATGACAATCTTATCTCCTGACTTTATACCAGCATCATAAGCAGGGCTTCCATCCATAGGTGCTACCACCGTCACGTAACCGTCTTCTCCCCCTGCAATGGTTATACCGATACCCTCGTATTCACCGGTAGTATTGATCATCATTTGATCGTATTCCTTAGCCGTCAAGTAGGAGGAATAGGGATCCCCCAGCCCCCTGAGCAAACCTTTATAGACACCTTCCTCTAAAGATTGATTCTCTACAGGAATATAATATTTATTGCTGACATATTGCCAAAGTGCCTCTAACTTACCGTATTTAGAGCTAAAGGCCTTCATGTTTTCATATTCTTTCTTAGAAACCACCACGCTATTATCCTTAACAGCATCCATGGAAAAATAAACAGCACTCCCTGAAATCAATGCTCCCACTAAGGTTGCTACGATTATCAAAAATAAAAAATTTCTTTTTTTCAACATCAACATATCAAATAACCTCTTTAATTTTCTCTACATTTATTTGCAAATTGGATTTCCCGTTCCAGACGTTCAGCTCTGGATAACCCAACACGCTGATTGCTTTCCCTTGTAGCCTTGCAGGATCATATTCCTTTGCCTTGTTAAACAAAACACAAGGCAAAGATTGCCCCTTACCATCAGATAGTACGAATCTAACATGTTTTCCTGAATCCCCCATAAAGGAGTAACTTTTTAGCACTGACGAAGAAAAGTGAAACTTGGGTTTTGTATTTTCATGTCCAAAAGGTTCCAATGTTTCCAAGATCGTCATAAAGTCCAGAGAAACATCTTCCAGAGTGAGGACACCATCTGAAGTTTCCGGCACCGTAAGCAAATCTCTGTTTAAGGATAATTGTTCTTTCATATAATCTTCCAAGCCGTTTGTCAGATCCTTTAGGTTCTCCGCCTTCATGGATAACCCGCAAGCTCCGCTATGCCCTCCGAATTTTTCAAACAGGTTATGGAATTGAAACAAAGCATCATATAAATTTACCGTTTCAATGCTCCTGCCGGTTCCTTTTATAAGTCCGCTTTTTTCGCCGGGAGTACCTGTTATATCCGTTAAAATCAAGGTGGGTTTTCCGTAGAGCTCTTTGATCTTTCCGGCTACGATACCGGTTATTCCTTCATGAGCTTCCCCCGCATCGATAACCAAAAATAGATCCTTTTGGTATTTTTCTTCAACGATTTTTAGACATTTCTCTAAAATTTCTTCCTGTATCCTTTTTCGTTCCTTATTGCATTCAATGAGTTGATTGACACACCGCTCTATATCCTTATGATCCTTGCCGGTCAACAGCTCCACTCCAATTCCTGCACGTAACATCCTACCTGCCGCATTTAAGTGCGGAACTATTATATATGCCAGGTTTTCTGACTTTATTCTGTTCTTATCTAAGGATACGGCCTCCATCAGTGCAGCTAAGCCTTTTCTCCTGCCACTTTTGATGACCTCCAATCCATATTTTATCATGGTTCTGTTTTCATCCAATAAGGGTACCACATCTCCTACGGTGGCAATTGCCACAAGGTCTAAAAGATTATGGATGATAGACTTATCCAAATCCGTCCTTCTTTGAATGGCTTGAGCGACCTTAAACGCTACGCCACATCCCGATAGATTTTTATAAGGATACTGGCAATTTTCCTGTTTGGGGTTAATGAGAATACAGTCAGCGGGCTTATGGTTAATATTGTGATGATCTGTGACTATGACGTCTAAACCTATGCCTTTTGCATATTCCACTTCTTCATAGGATACGCTACCACAATCCACAGTGATGACCAGTGATACACCATCCTTTTTAATTGTGTCCAATGCCTCTGTATTTAAACCATATCCTTCGTCAAATCTAGAGGGAATATGGTATGTAAGGTTATCCGTAAGATTTCCTAAAAGCTCCAACATCAAGCTGGTAGCGGTAACTCCGTCGGCATCGTAATCTCCATAGACACAGATTCGTTTGTTCTGCCGAATGGTGGATAATATGAAATCCACGCCCTCTTCCATGTTGAGAAGAAGGAATGGATCATAGGTAAGTTTCGGTTTTGGTGATAAAAACTCCTGTATATCAGCTTCTGACTGTACACCCCTGGCTTTTAATATCTCTAGTATGATGGGATGAATCGATTGCATGTACTTTCTCCAATTTAGTTCTTAAAATAGCCAGTTTCTAGGATTTTGATATTGACCGTTCACGCGCACTTCAAAGTGTAGGTGAGGACCGGTGGACATACCGGTACTCCCCACATAGGAAATGGTTTGTCCTTTTGTTATGGTTGCTCCCTTTGACACAGCTAATCTACTATTGTGCGCGTACAAGGTTGCGATTCCTCCGCCATGGTCTATGATAACCATATACCCGTAGCTGCTGTTGTACCCTGCCTGTATGACTGTACCTGAATTGCTGGCCAAGACAGATGTACCGCTTTTGGCTGCAATATCCATGCCTAAGTGCTTTTCTGCCTTTCCGGTAACAGGATTGATCCTATTGGCAAATTCCGAAGTAATTCGATAAGAATTGGGACTTCCCGGTAAAGGCCAACCCAGTTTTCCTCCTGTGTACTGGGTATTTGTATTTTGCATGGCTAAAATTTGAGCCGTGATTTTATCCGCCTCTTTATTTAATGCCGCCAAGTTTTTCTCCAAAGTTGCATTGTCAGCGGCCACTTCTTTCTTTAGAGAGGCTACATTTTGTTTGCTGCTGAGAAGCGTTTCCCTCTTGATGGTGGCATCCGCTTTATCCGCTTCCAGTTTTGCTTCTAAGCTTTCTAATCGCTTTTTCTGCTGCTCCACCTGCTGATACTGTTTTTCTATGGTCTTTAGCAATGCCACATCGTTATCAAAGATCCTTTGAATCATATCCATGTTGGACATGAAGTCAATGATGCTTTCTGAGCCCAATAGAATTTCTAAAAAGCTGGCATCTCCATTTTTATACATAACCCGCAAACGTTTATTTAGATTATCGTTTTGTGACTTCATCTCAGCTTCGACTTTTTTCAGCTCAGCTTGAACATTTGTAATATTTTCTTCCGTTTCCTTAATGCTTGACTGAAGCTTATTCAGTTGATTTTGAGTGGATAAAATCTGAGACTCCAAAGTATTAATCTGTGAATTCAGCTTTTTTTCTGCTGCTTTTCCCTCTTGTAGCTTCTTTTGCTCTTCTTTTTTCTGCTGTTGAATTTGCTGTAATTTTTCTTGTTCTGTAAGTGCATAGGAAAAGTTTACAGGTAAAACGGTAGCAAACAAGACCACCAATAGTATGTATATTCCAAAACGTTTCATCCTATTTCTCTCCTCCTACTTTTAAGTATCTAAAAATCTTCGCATAGAAACAATACTTCCGAACGCCCCAATGCTTACACCTAATGCCATGAATATCCAGACTAAGTTGATTACCAGAAATTCTTGCGGTACTAAAGGAGTTGCCATCATTGCAAAGATTCCCGGTCCGATCAACTCCACTGTTTTATAATAAATCAAGCTGATAATCCCCGATGATATCAAGGCAGAAAACAATCCGATCAACATACCTTCCACCAAAAACGGTCCTCTGATAAACCAGTTGGTAGCACCTACATACTTCATAATGCTGATCTCTCTCTCTCTGGCAAGTACCGTCAGTTTTACGGTATTGGAAACCACTACTACAGATACGGCCACCAAGAAGATGATAATCACCATTGCAGCCATTTGAATGTATTTAGTAATCTTCATCAGTTGATCCACTGCAGTCTTATAGTATTTTATATCTTCGATTCCTTCAAAACTTTTAATATCGTTTGCAACCTTATCGGCGAATTCTAAATCACTTAAAGTCACCACTATGGTATTGGGTAGTGGGTTTTGATTTAAGCCATCCAGTAGATATGCATTCTCTCCCCATTTTCCCTTCCAATTTTCCAAAGCATCCACCTTACTCAGATAGTAAGCGTCCGCCACTTCCTTCTTTTTCTTTAGGTCGCTGATTATAATATCAGCTTCTTCTCTATTTGTACTGTCCTGCAAATAGATCTGAATGGAATCAAACTGCCCCTTTGCACTTTCAGCCACCATGTTCACATTGACCAACAGTATAAAGAAAAGCCCTAAAATCAAGAGCATAGAAGTGATGGAAAACATAGAGGCCGTGCTCATGGCTCTGTTTCTGAACACTTGGCTAAAAGCCTGCTTTATAGCATAGATGATACTACCTAACATCGTAATCCAATACACCTCCGGTCATATACATGCCTCTGTGGATTCTTTCGTCCTCATACGCACCGTAAATGCCACCTTTTTCATCTCTGACGATATGGCCCTTATCAATAGCAATAACTCTTTTTCCCATATTGTCAACGATATCCTTGGCATGGGTAACCATTACAATGGTGGTACCCCTTATATTGATTTGTTCTAATAAACGCATAATTTCCCAAGCGGTATCAGGATCTAAGTTTCCGGTAGGTTCGTCGGCAATCAAAACCGTAGGGTTGTTCACAATTGCACGAGCGATAGCTACCCTCTGCTGTTCCCCTGCTGAAAGCTCATGGGGATATTTATTGGCCTTTGAGCTAATGCCCACCAAACTTAAAACAGCCGGCACTTGCCTACGAATGGCTCTTCTGCTCATTTTAATAATTTCCATAGAAAAAGCAACATTTTCAAAGACCGTTTTCTTAGGCAAAAGCCTAAAATCCTGGAAAACGATGCCAATGCTCCTGCGTAGCTTGGGGATGTGTCGATTGGAAAGACCTGTAACCTCCAAACCGTTAAATTTTATGCTGCCTCTGTTTGCATCAATCTCCTTTAGAATCAATTTGATAAAGGTTGATTTTCCAGCACCGCTGGGACCTACCAGAAATACAAAATCTCCTTTATCTATCTTTATGCTGACATTTTCAATGCCTAGATTATTACCGTAGGATTTTGTCACCTTATGAAATTCGATCATTTTCAGCAACACCTTTCATTTTTATTAAGTCTATATTAAAAAAGCTAATCTATTACCTAGCTTGGTTTCAAAAGTTCAGACCTATTTCCTGCTACTTTTCGTCACCATTTTGCTAAATGTAATGTATGGTATTAATATTGATGTCATTATGGACATAAAACAACAATATATAGTATATTTCAACACCTTATTATACTATAAACTTATCTTTATGCAAACCTAAATTTTATTAAATATTCATTACATTTTTACCTAATAATTGGTAAATTTTCTCCAACGTTTCATTGATTTGATTCTTGATTTCCCTTTGACTGTAAGGACTTTTGCAATTATATTCTGCACTGTAAAGCGCGTCAGCATTGACCATAGGAATCGTAAAATAACTTTTAATCTTTAAAAAATCTCTTAATTCTTTTAAATTTACACCTTTATTCATCTTATTCACAATGAAAATCGTCGGTATATTCTCCTGAATTTGTAAGATAGATTGAAACCTGCTAAAGGAACCGATCATCTTAGAGGGCAAAGGATCTATAAGGCAAAATATAAAGTCCATATCTTCCGCAATCCGATACCTCATTCGTTCTGTTTCCCCACCAGCTTTATGACAGCCATTCCCCTTAAAAGGTTCCCCTGATAAGTCACAGATTATGTATTCTCCCAAAGCATTATTGATAAGCCTAAGCTCTTGCCCCGGATCCAGATCAATAGCGCCCTCATCTTCATGACGGACAACCCAGTTGATGCCCTCGTCAAAGTTTCCCTTTCCTCGGAGGGATTGTCCCTCTGAGGCAGACGTATAACATTTAAAATATTCCTTGCTGGCAAAATGCTTATCCAAACCCATTGCGCAAAAAATATTGTTTCCTCCTACTTCTACTACAGCAGTTTCATGTTGTTTGGATTCCGCTAAAAATTTGCTAAAGCACAAGGTAAAAAAAGTTGCTCCTGCTCCCGGCGAAATCCCCCAAATTCCAATCTTCACCTTATCCGTTGCGCTGTTCAGGGTTGTCCCTATTTCCCTGGAAAACATTCTATCCATATAAGCCCTCCCAATAACTACCATATAATACCATAAAATATTTTTTATGTAAATAGTAAATTGGAAATATTATATGAGTTTAAGCAAAAAAATACAATTTTATCTTGTCTAAGACTTTTCTTAAACAAACATAAAATTGTATTAATTCATTGACCTTGGAAAATTCAATTGTATGTTTCTGTATCATCTGTTGCTTTAATCGTTATACTTAACCTTTAATTCTATCTTTTCCGGAAGCGCTGCTAAATCTGTTTCTGCTACTTGCATTGGATAGGACAGAACCTGGGTCAAAGCAGTGTTTGGATCGGGATCCTTAAATTGAGTGTAGACTTCCAGTTTTTTTACTCCGTCCTTTTCAGTAATACACATTTTATCAATTGTAATTTCATACCCGGAAGTGGGTTTTTCTCCTCTTGTAGCGATGACATATACCTTATCATCGATAATGCAGGCCAATGCTCTTTCCATCTGTCTGTATTCCGGAATAACCTGACTTACGATCTGTTGTGGGATTTCGGTCTCATTCAGTACTGTAAACCCAACATCTTTGTCACCGCCGAAAAAATCTGACCATAATAATACCGCTGCAACTATGGCTACTATAATAATAAAGCCTATCACAGTTTTCTTTCCCGGTTTATGCAACCTATTTAACATTCCTGACTTACTCACAAAAAACTCCCTCCTCAACTCTGTTTATTACTAAACTTTATTCGAGAAGGAAGTTGATTATTCATATTATTTATTAGATTTAGTCAAATTTTAAAACTATCTGATGAGGCTGATAAGATTCTTTGTCGACAAGCTTACATCCTCTGTTCCGAATACAGCAGAACCAGCTACCACAATTTCCACCCCTGCGGATACCACATCTCCCACATTCCGGTGAGAAATGCCACCATCTATTTCGATTTCAAAAGTGTAACCCTTCTCTTCCTTGATCCTTTGCAGCAACTTCACCTTATCCAAGGCGGAGGTAATAAACTTTTGTCCACCAAATCCCGGATTAACAGACATGATTAAAACCAAATCTAGATCCTCATAAACGCAATCCAACACGTGTAAAGGTGTAGAAGGGTTGAGAGCAACTCCTGCCTTCACTCCCAAGGAGCGAATAAACTGCAAGGTTCTGTTTAGATGCTTGCAAGCCTCCCAATGAACCGTAATGAACTCCGTATTGTCCGTAACAAAATCCTGAATGTAGACATCCGGATTTTCTATCATGAGATGAACGTCAAAATTAAGATTCGTTTTTCCTAAAAGGCTTTTCATCACCCCTGCTCCAAAACTAATGTTGGGTACGAAATGACCGTCCATCACATCGATATGTAACAGGTCTGCGCCTGCCTGCTCTGTTAACGATACAGACTTACTCAAAGCTGAAAAGTCAGCAGATAACAACGAGGGTGCTAATTTAGCCATTTCATTCTCCTTTACCACTTATACTTTAATTTATCTTGCAACTCTTCCAGCTGTAGGACATAGGATTGGTATCGACTTTCATGAATCGTCCCTTCTTCCAAAGCAAGTCTGACACCGCAATCCGGCTCTGAAATATGCAAACAATCTCTATATCTGCACTGTTTTTCAAACTCTGTAAAATCCGGGTAGTAGGAGGATAGTTCCCCTTCCTCTGACTCTATCATATCAAAAGAAGTAAATCCGGGGGTATCAAAGAGCATTCCACCAAAATCCGTTTCAAAGATTTCCACATGCCTGGTGGTATGCTTGCCTCGTTTTGATTTGCTGCTAATTTTTCCAACTTCTGTATGCAACCCAGGCTGAAGTCGATTGATCAAACTGGATTTACCCACCCCTGATGGACCGGCAAATGCGCTTTTTTTTCCTATCAAATGTTCTTTTAGCAAATCTATGCCCTCACCATTGGATGCGGACATCTGTAAAACCTGATAAATGGGTTGATAAATATCTTTAATGCGATCAATTTCATTTTCTGAAACCAAATCCTTCTTATTTAGGACTATGATAATCTCCGCCTCTGCTTTTTCTGCCATTACAAGGAACTTGTCTAATATAAACAGGTTGGGCTCCGGGTTTTTCAGTGACATGACCACCACAAAACAATCAATGTTGGCGATGGGAGGTCTGATAAAGACGTTTTTCCGAGGTAAAATTTCATCCACCACTCCTTCATTATCCAAAATGTCCGTCAACTGAAAGCGAACTTCATCACCTACACAAGGAATCAAACCTTCTTTTTTAAATATCCCTCTGGCACGACATTGATAAGCTCTATCCGCGGTCTTTACATAGTAAAATCCGCCTATACCCTTGATGATTATCCCCCGCATTAAGTGATTGCTCCCGTATTAAAATCAACGTTCTTATTCAAAATTACATCGTTATCAAAGATTACTTGCACCTTCCCTTGCCCTTGCCCGGTTATGGTGATAGTTTCGGATCCCGTTTCCTTAAACCGCTCAACCCCGCTAAATATGGTTCGGAATCCCGATTCATCCGAGACGATTACAGTAAGGTAAAACACTGGTCCCTTGGCAGCACTGTAATCTATGGTCAAGGAAACATTCTTTGGACCAACAGGCTGAGGGGCTCCTAAGCTTATTTTAAGGTTCACCGCTTTTCCTTTTGCTACCATATCTCCCGGGGAATATTGTTGCCACATAATCACATTTTCTGCATAAGCAGTACTGTTTTCCTTCTCCGTAGTGCCTACGACAAACCCTGCTTCTGTCAGCACTTCCTGAGCTTTATCCAACGTCAATCCCAGCACGGTAGGCATCTTTGCCTCAGTGGGTTCCTCTACTCCTTTGCTGATGAAAAGATCTACTGTTGCACCTTTTTCGGCGGGTAAATTGCCCCCGGGATTTTGTCTTACTACGGTATCCTTCGGCAGATCACTTTCGATGGCCTTTACTTCTCCCTGTTTAAACCCATTGAGTTCTAAAAGGTAAATCGCATCTCTAATGAGTCTGTTGGTAACATCAGGAACCGTTCCTTCACTCTTATTTTTGCAAACGTTCAGCAGGATGGTAGTACCTTTTTTCTTCACAACCATTCCCGCCTCAGGATCCTGAGACGTAACCTCACCCGGTTCAAATTCTGAGCTGATAATGGTGTCGTTAATTTCCACCTTAAAACCTTCCTCCTCCAAGAGGGTCTTTGCTTCTTCAGCCGTTTTCCCTACAACATTGGGAACAGCAACCTCTTTATCTTTTCCAAAACCGTCAACGAAGGATAGAATCATCATGCTTACAGGTATGGCACAAAGAAGCGCCAATACGATAGCCAAAACCTTTAATTTGTTAACTTTTACCTTTTTTCTTTTCTTATTGGAATTTTCTTTGTATTCATTCATGACTTCGCCTTTCGGAGGGTACTCCTCATGGGTCTCATAAGTTTCATTAGAAGGATTGATATTGCTTTTACCATAATCCACATTATCAGACTTAAAACCCAACATACTAAAGGATACCCGCTCCAAAGCTTGGTACATCTCATCGGCATCCTTAAAACGATTCACCTGATATTTATCGCAAGCCTTTAAGATGACAGCTTCTAACATGGCAGGTATCTTGGGATCGAAACTGGTTGGAAGAGGTATTTCATCATTCATGTGCATGAGTGCAACCTGAACGGGATTATCCCCATCAAAAGGAATGGTTCCTGTCAGCATTTCATACAACACGATCCCCAAAGAGTAAATATCCGTTTTGGCATCTATGTAGCCACCTCTTGCCTGTTCAGGGGAAAAATAGTGGACAGAGCCCATAATGGTGCCCGTATTCCCCACCATAGTGGAATTACTCACGGCCCTTGCGATACCAAAATCCGTAATTTTTGCTGTTCCGTTTTCGGTAATCATAATGTTATGTGGCTTAACATCCCTGTGAATAATATTATTTTTATGGGCAATGCTCAAGGCCAAAGCAATCTGCTTGGCAATGTGAATAGAGCGATGGATATCTAAGGAACCCTCATTCTCAATAATATCGCTTAAAGGTTTTCCTACCACTAGCTCCATGACGATAAAGTTGATGTTTCCTTCCCTGCCTACATCGTATACGTTTACTATATTTGGATGTGAAAGGCTTGCCGCTGCTTGTGACTCCCTTTGAAAGCTCTCTAGGAATTTTGCATCCTTGGAAAACTCAGGTTTTAATATCTTTACTGCTACAAACCGATTTAATAATTTATCTTTTGCTTTATAGACTACAGCCATACCGCCATCGCCGATCTTTTCTAACAATTCATATCTGTTAGCTAGCATTCTGCTGCTCATGACAGTTCTCCTTCTTTATATTTTTATACAAATAACCGTGATATTATCGTGACCACCGTTATCGTTCGCCTTCTCCACCAGATTTTCAACCAGTTTGCTCATTTTGGGAGCCGCAGAAACATCTCTGCAAATTTCCTCTGGAGGAATTTCATTATATAAGCCATCAGAACAAAGGCAGAGAATATCTCCCTTATAAAGCTTGATTTTATATAAATCCGGTTTTACTGAGCGTTCCCCTCCCAGAGCCCGGGTAATCATATGTTTCTGCGGATGTAAATGTGCCTCTTCTGAGGTTATCTGCCCTGTTTTCATAAGTTCATTTACATAGGTGTGGTCTTCTGTGATTTGCTCGATGTTATAATCTCGAATCATATAACCTCTGCTGTCCCCCACATTTAAAATATAAGCAAATTCAGATTTTACATAAGCAATCACCACCGTGGTGGCCATGCCCGAATACTCATCCTGCGACAAAGCTAAGTTATACACTTCCAGATTTGCTTTCCTCAAACAGTCTAGGAAATATCCCTTAATCTGCTCTTCGTCCTCCAAATCTTCCAGGGGTCTATTCTTTACGTATTCCGCAATGGAACCAACCGCAGTTCTACTGGCAATCTCCCCCGAATTATGACCGCCTACACCGTCGGCCACCATAAACAAGCCTTGTTCAGGCATTAAGAAGACTGCATCTTCATTTTTATCCCGTTTTTTTCCTTTGTCCGTCTTGAATCCGATTTGCATAGTGTTTCTCCGTATATCTATTGTTGTGAATAATCATATTTATAGAACTAATTCTTCCTTTTGCATCTTACAGAGAAAGAAACCATCTGTGTTGTTGATATGTGGTAGCAATTGAAGCATTTCCACCTTTTTAAACTTCGTATTTTTTTTCAAGAAATCTCCGATTACCCGTTGGTTTTCATAGGGAGATATGGTACAGGTGCTGTAAAGCAATATTCCACCGGGTTTCACATATTTAGCGGACGCGTTTAAAATATCCAGCTGCTTTCCCGGCATTCCATAGGATTCTCTGGTTTGTTTCTTGAATTTGATCTCCGGTTTTCTTCGAACGACTCCTAATCCGGAGCAAGGTGCATCTACTAAAACTCGATCAGCCTTTTCAATCATGGATGAATCAATCTTGGTGGCATCCCAGGTTTTGGTAGTGACGATATTGATTCCTAAACGTTCAGCTTCTGCATCGATGATAGCCAGCTTTCTCTTATAAATATCTCTGGCGATGATCTCTCCACGATTGTTCATCTTTTCTGCAATAAACAAGGTTTTTCCTCCTGGAGCAGCACAGACGTCAATCACCGTCTGATTAGGTTTAGGATCCAGCATGTTTACCGCTAACATGGAGCTTTCATCCTGAACGGAAAAGAAACCATTCTTGTACAACCTTCCATCCAAAAGATCGCTTCCTTTCACGTGCAAGGCCTCTTTACAAAGCATACCATCCGAAACTTCATACCCCTTAACTTTTAGCTTTTCTATCAGATCTTCCTTGGAGGTTCTTAATAAATTGGCTCTTATGACCAAGTCCGGTGTTTTATTTCCTGCCGCTAACAGCTCTTCTACAAATTTGGCTGTGTACTGATCTCTCCAGAGTTCAATAATCCAAGGTTCATAAGAATATTTTACGGAAAGGTACTGGATTTCATCTTCGTTTCTGTCCGGAAGCTCAATATGTTCCTTTTCCCTTAAGTACGCTCGAAGAACCCCGTTGATAAAGCCTTCCCTGCCCCTGCAGAATCTCTTCGCCAACAAAACACTTTCATTTACAGCTGCATACTCCGGCACGGAATCCATATAGGAAATCTGATAGATTCCCATTCTCAAAACGGTTAAATCGCTGTTTTTTATTTTAACTTTCGGTGATTTTACCAGCTTATGAATACAGTAGTCCAAAAAATATTTGTTTTCTAATACTCCGTAGACCAGCTCTCGCACAAAGCCCACAGAGTTGGGTTTTCCACAGATAATATGATGGTTTAATGCAATGTTGGAATAAGATTTCTTTGATTCTACATCCATTAAGGTGTAGTAGGCTGTCTTTCTATTGATATCCATTAATCATTCCTCCTGCTGATCAAAATCAGTCTTATTAAATTGGCTATAGAAGCTGCTAATGCAGCGATATACGTCATGGCAGCCGCTGAAAGTACACTTTTCGCAGCAGATTTTTCTTGTTCTCTGATGATACCCAGTTTTTCCATCTGTACAATAGCCCTGTTGCTTGCATCAAATTCAACGGGCAAAGTGATGGCCTGAAACACTACGGCAACCAGAAATAATAAGATTCCTATATTAAACACAAAGTTACCCTGCGTAATATTACCTGCATAAATGATGAAAATACCAATCATTAAGATAGGCCAAGCCAGACCGGAGGTGATAGAAGCCAAAGGAGCCAAACCGCTTCGAAGCTGCAAGGCCTTATAACCTACCGCATGCTGAATGGCATGTCCCGACTCGTGAGCAGCAATGCTGATGGAGGCTATGGAGGGCTCGTTGTAGATCCTAGGGGATAACCTCATAACTCTGGCTCTGGGATCGTAGTGATCCGACAACTCTCTTTGAGTTATTTCAATAGGAATATCCTTTAATCCGTTGGCATCCAAAATTTTTCTGGCGGCCTCCGCTCCAGTCATTCCTTTCATATTTCTCACAGTCACATATCTTCTATATGCCGACTGAACCTTGCTCTGTGCATAAAATGTAAAGAGCATAGCCGGAATCAGTATGATAATCGTTGGGTCAAACATTCCAAAATACATATTCTCCCACCTTTCCTTTAGTAAAGCATTTCACTTTTTTCTATTTTATTCCCTTTTAAATATTCTTTTACACTCAATGGTTTTTTCCCAGGCATCTGAATTTTAGTTAAGGACAAGACTCCATCTTTACAATAAACATCAATACTGTCTTTTGTTATATCTATTATTGTACCAAAATTTACATTTTTATCCTTACATTTCTGCTTTTCTTCTCGAACCTCACATTCCCAAACCTTCATCACTCCATCTTGATACAGGGTGTAAGCACCTGGCCAAGAGTTCATTGCCCGCACCAGTCTTTCCAGTTTTTCCGGACTCTGTGAAAAATTCAAATGCCCATCATCCTTAAACACCATGGGTGCATAGGAGACATCTTCCTCCTTCTGAGGGGTTCTCTCCGTATTTCCAACAAACAGCGAGGGAAGAGTGGACACCAAAAGCTCCGCTCCCATTTGTGCAAGCTCCTTATGGAGTTCGGAAGTTGTTTTTTTGCCTACCTGAGTACTGGAAGTACAGATCATATCTCCGCAATCCAAACCCTCCGACATATGCATTAGCGTAATTCCCGTCTCTGTTTCTCCTTCCATAACAGCCCTGTGAATGGGCGCTGCACCTCTATATTTAGGCAGAAGAGAGCCGTGTACATTGATGCAACCAAAAGGAGGCATATACAACAATTCCTTAGGGATTATTTTACCATATGCCACCACAACAATCAAATCAGGATTTAATAATTTTATTTTATGGAAAAAATCGTGATTTTGTTTGAGAAACTCCGGTTGCTCTACAGGAATCCCCAATTCTAAAGCCTTTGCTTTGACAGGAGAGAACTGTACTTTCTTTCCCCGGTCTCTGGCCTTATCCGGCTGTGTCACCACCAAAATCGGTGAATATCCTGACAGATGAAGGTTTTCCAAGGACGGAACAGCAAAATCCGGCGTACCTATAAATATAATCTTTTTCAAATTTGTAATTCCTCCAGTTTACTCTTGCTCTATAGGATGTATTTCCTTTGCAATCTGTGTATAAAGGACTCCGTTTAAGTGATCCAATTCATGGCATACGGCACGGGCCAAAAGATCTCTACACTCATGCTCCACCGTTTCACCAGAGCGGTTTAATCCCCTTACCTTCACGTATTCCGGTCTTTCCACAGCACCTACCATTCCCGGCACGCTGAGACAACCTTCTTCCTCCGTTCGAAGTCCCTCTGTCTCTAGGATTTCAGGGTTGATCAGTTCAATAGCTTCACCCTCTCCCCCCTCAAGAACAAAAACTCTCCTTAAAACCCCCACTTGAGGCGCCGCTAAGCCTACCCCTTCAGAGGCTCTCATGGTTTCAATCATGTCGTCGATCAAAGTGATTATGCGATGGTCAATCTCTGTTACCACCCTTGCCTTTTTACTGAGAATTTCATCTCCTTCAGTAACGATATTTCGTAAAGCCATTCTAATTCTCCTTGTATGATTTAAGTTATATCTATAGAAATAGAGCACTTGGTCTTTTTTAAGTTGCTATATTTCGTCTTTAATAAGTATATATATTCTGAAAACTCTTCAAGTTCTTCATCCAGCACTTTAAGGGTCATTTGAAGACTGCTTTTTTCTCCCCCCGCCAACCGACCGTTCTGAATTTCACGAGGACCAAAGATTCGATTCAAACACGACGATCCAACCATCTGAACAAATTCTTTCAAAAATTTCTTGCTGATTTCCTTTGCGAATGCCATTTCCTCTGCCGTAAAAACGATTTGCATCATAGTACAAAATGGAGGATAAAGCAACGCTTTTCTGATTCTGATCTCCGTTTTGTAGAACTCCGCATAATTGTGATAAGACGCAGTAATGATGGCATAATGTTCCGGATTGTATGTCTGAATGACCACCGTGCCTTTTTTATCACCTCGCCCCGTTCTGCCCGCCGCCTGAGTAATCAGTTGGAAGGTTCTTTCCGCGGCTCTGTAGTCGGGGATGTTCAGCGAAATATCTGCCGTGATGATTCCTACAAGTCCCACGTTGGCAAAATCCAATCCTTTTGCTACCAATTGAGTTCCAATGAGAATCTTAGTTTTTTCTTTTTTGAAGTTCTGTAAAATCCTCTGAATGCTTCCTTTTTTTCTGGACGTATCCATGTCTAATCTGTCTGTTACGTATTCCGGAAAGAACTCCCTTGTCAGTTCTTCCACCTTTTCAGTGCCCGTACCAAAATATTTAATGTACTTGCTTTCACATTTTGGGCAAACCTGAGGGGAAGGTGTACTATGACCACAAACATGGCAAACCACGCTGTTTTCTGACTTATGGTAGGTCATGGAAATTCCACAGGTATCGCACTTGACCACATAACCGCAGCTTCTGCAAGAAACAAAGGTGGAATAACCTCGTCTGTTTAAAAACAAGATCACCTGACCTTTGTTTTGTAATGTATTCTCCATAAATCCATAAAGGGTTCTGCTGAAAATGGACTTATTTCCGCTTAAAAGCTCCTGACGCATATCTAAAATCTGAGCTTCCGGCATGGGCGCCAAATTGTGCCGCTCCTTCATGCTTAAAAGCTGGTACTCTTTGTTTAATGCCTTATAAAAAGTGCTGATATCCGGTGTGGCACTGCCCATGATCACCACGCCCTGAGAAAGTTCTGCCCTCTTGATGGCTATTGCCTTTGCATTATACTTGGGTGTCATATCCGACTTATATGTAGCCTCGTGTTCCTCGTCCAGAATGAGTAGTCCCAAAGGTTCGCAAGGGGCAAAGACTCCGGATCTGGCTCCGATGACGATTTTCACCTGACCCCTCCTAGCCTGCATCCACTGGTCATATCTTTCCCCTTGGGAAAGTTTGCTATGCAGGACTGCCACATTTTCTATTCCGAATTTGGAAATGAATCGGTCGATGGTTTGCCCCGTCAGAGAAATTTCCGGCACCAACATGATGACGTTTCTGCCTTGGCTGATGGCCTTTTCAGAGGCTCGCATATATACCTCTGTCTTTCCGCTCCCGGTAACGCCATGAAGTAAAAAAGTCTTGTGACATCTGTTTTCTAAAGCTTCTTCAATGGAAGACAAAACTTCGGATTGTTCTTCCGTCAAAGTTTTTTGCTGGTGTACCTCGGCTACCAAATCCTTCAAGGGATTGCGGCTCTTTCCACTTTTTAATGGCTTACCTACGGGAAGAAAACATTTAATGCCCTCAATATACCTGCAGAAAAAACGCTTCCGCATCCAAATGGCAGTCTCCATGGCTTCTTGTGAAAGAGAGATTTCTCGATTGATTTCCAATATCTCTTTTAAGTTTTTAATGGGAGATTCGGGCTCCTCTAAAACCTCCACCACATAGGCGTCCTTGATCTTGTTTCCTCTGGCAAAGGGTACGAGAACCTTTTGCCCTACACCGATATCGTCCCATTGAGATAGATACGTGTAGAACCGATCCGTATTATCGTTGTTGTTATCTATGACTACGTTTACATATTTCATGGTAATTCCATGCTTTACAGTAAAAAGATGTTATTTTGTTTGCACTCTTCAATCATCTTCTCAGGCCAAACCGATACCTGCACTTCGCCGATATGGGCTTTTTTCAAAAAGAACATACAAAGTCTGGACTGCCCGATTCCCCCTCCTATGCTTAAAGGGAGTTCATCGTTCAAAATAGCTTTGTGGAAAGACAGCTCCCTTCTGTCCGTAGCATTGGCTATCTCCAACTGTTTGGCCATGGAGGTTTTATCTACGCGAATCCCCATGGAGGAGATTTCAAAAGCCATTTCCAGCACTGAATTCCAAAGGATAATATCGCCGTTTAGTTCCCAATCGTCGTAGTCCGGGGCCCTACCGTCATGTTTTTCACCGGAACTGAGTTTTCCACCGATCTTCATGATAAACACGGCCTTTTTTTCCTCAGCAATGGCATTTTCCCTTTCCTTTGCTGTTTTTCCGGGGTATAGATCCTCTAGCTCTTGGGTGGTGATGAAGTAAATCTCGTTGGGAAGTTCAATCTGGATTTCCTTATATAAACGATTTACGTAATCCCCCAAGTTTTTGATGGAGTTATAGATGGTAGTTACTGTCTGCTTTAAGTACTCCTCTGTCCGATCTTCACGCTGGATTACTTTTTCCCAGTCCCATTGATCCACATATACGGAGTGAATATTGTCAAAGTCCTCATCTCGTCTGATGGCATTCATGTCCGTGTAAATGCCGTTTCCCGGCTCCACTTCATATTTGCCCAGAGCCATTCGCTTCCATTTTGCTAAGGATTGGACAATTTCAACGGTTCGCTCGTCCATGTCCTTTAAGGTAAAACTTACCGTTCTTTCTACGCCATTCAGGTTATCGTTAAGACCACTTTCCGGTAAAACGAATAGCGGCGCAGTCACTCTTCTTAAGTTTAGTCCATAAGCTAGCTCCTGTTGAAAAAAGTCTTTAATTTTTTTAATGGCTCTTTGACTTTCCATAGAGTCAATGATGGGCGAGTAGCCCTTTGGAGTAATCAAACCTTTTGTCATATCTATTTCCTTTCTTCATCTATATTCCACTATAATCCACAACCGCAGTAATTTTGCCTGTAAAGATTATATTTTTTTGATAGCTCAATAGAACGTTTATATCCATCTTGTTTTTTAAAGTTTTCATCCAAAAAACTCACCTTGTATTTAATACCCATTTGTTTACCTAACTGACTGATCAGCTCATAATCCTTGTGGGGACTTACCGTCAATGTGGTGGAAAAGTAGTCACAACCTTGTATTCTGGCTGTTTCTGCCGTTTTTTCCAATCGCAACCTGAAACACTGATTGCAGCGTTTTGCTCCCTCAGGTTCCCTTTCCAATCCCGATACCACCTTTAAAAAAGCTTCTCTATCCCAAGGTCCTTCTAAAAACGTAATGCGTTCTTGATGATGGGCTTCATCGTTATACTGATCGATGAAGGAGATTTGGCTTTCCTTTCTCCTGTCATATTCTTCTCGATCCAAAATATTTGGATTATAGAAGTAAATGATGATTCGATAAGTTTTCCCCAAACGCTCGATTACCGAAGTGCTACAAGGACCGCAGCAGCTGTGCAATAAAAGCGTAGGCTTCTGAGTGACCACTTCATCCATATTATTTAGATTGCATTCCATATTGATAGGGTATCCGGTCATT
>CAZOSB010000011.1:0-64482 GCA_964582545.1 uncultured Anaerovorax sp. | reverse complement strand
AAGTAAAGGCAGAGGAAAATTTGCATGCCAAAAGTTTAAAATATTATATTGAAAAATATAAACCGCAAGTAGCTTTTAGGGCATCTATGTCGCCCTATAGGAAAGAATCTACCTTTACCAATATCCCACTATATATGATTAGCTTGGAATGTTAAAGCATACCCAAGTTCAACTTTGGTTATGATTTAACAACTAAAAAAATCCGACAATCCATCATTGGACAATCGGATTATTTAATATATCACCAATCGATGAGACACTAGCTGCTAGAGATTTTTTCATTTAGCTAATTGCCCATTTGCTTGTTTGCAATAAAGGTTTTAATCATACTAAACACATTAGAATCCTATCTAAAAATTAAATATTTATGTATTCCATAGATTATTCTAAAACTTGTTTATTCTATCAAAAAATTATGCTTCGTTCTCAAAATAACTATTTAAAATATTAAAATGAAGTTACTACACTAACCAAAGCGAATAACGAATATTAGATTCCATGCTTTTACCATGGTGTGCAATATTATCATATAACCAAGAAGTGTTATACCTCATTATATCACATAAGTTTATTTTATATAGATAAATTTAATATTTTACGTTGTTTTTACATAGTTAATTTAAGGATTTTACATGTTTAATTTAAACTAAGAGAATAGAGATAAAAGTGGAAAAGGAGACCTATATGAAAATTTCGAAAAAAACGATTTCCATGTGTATTATTCATATTTGCGTTTCGTTTTTGTGCCTACTCATTTTTGCATTAGTTGAAAAGAAAGATTTCATTCAATATGTCCTTTCTTTTAACCCATTACTCCCTATGATTCTTATTCCAATCGCCGTTTACATAGTAGCGGGCTTTTTCCGAGGTGAATAATATACATAAAAAAATAATTTGTCATTTTGTAGATAGTTATTGGTTCCAATATTGGTCTTGATTATTCTAATCTCATTCTGCCAGTAGTTCGATAATCACAATCTCAGGGCGATCATTGACACGAATTGGCACAATGCTATTACCGATTCCACGGCTCACAACCATAGTTGTGTTACTTTTCGAATAAACTCCAGCATCATATTTTGGAAAGAATCCTTGGTTTGGCGCTATTAATCCGCCCAAAAACGGAAAACGAACCTGCCCTCCATGTGCATGACCACTCAATACCAAATCCAAGTTGTTGTTAACATACATACGAAAGGCTTCAGGTCTATGGGATAAAAGGATTTTAAAAACGTCAGTTGTTTCCATATTTTGTAGTTTTGACGAAATGACTTCTTCAGATGTCATATACATGTATGAATTCCCAGCAAAACTGGGATCGTCTAAACCGATTATTTGAATAGACTGATTTTCCCTTTCCAAAACAGTTGAAACATCTCGAAGAATTATAACACCAACATCTGTCAATGCTTCCTCTAATTCTTGATAAGCATTCCCAAGCCGAGCTTCGTGATTACCAGTAATGTAATAGCAGGGAGCCATATCAACTACTTGATTTATGAAGTTCATTGCTACATCTATATCCGTGTGATTGGAATCCACAAGATCTCCTGTTATTACAATTATATCTGGTGAGGACATCTTTAAGAGTCTGATTAGGGTAGAATTTCCGTCCCCAAATTCTGCATTATGAAGGTCGGACACCTGTGCAATCCTATATCCAGAGAACTCCTTTGGTAGATGTGTACTGGATACCTTTATTTGAGTTAATCCGACAGTGATATTTCCCCAGATAACCCATATCAGTAAGAGGACTGAACTTACCGATAGAATCAACCATTTATGTTTTTTTTTCAATTTATGTTTTTTCTTCACTGATGATCCTCGCAAAACCGTTAAAAATTTAAATATATTTTATATAGATTAAGCAGGCTAATCATCTATTTTTATCTATGTTCATGATTATTAGCCTGCCATCAGTTCCAGTCATCTTGTCTCCTCAACGCACAGGTCATCAAGGGAGTAAGAAAACTAAGTAGTAAAAGAAGAGAATTTTTTTAGTAGCTTAGGGTACCGTATATTTATTGTTACTGAAAATACTCTAACACAAAATCCGGAACATTTCCCTCATTTAGATTAAAATAAATTAACCTATTGGGATTATATTCGGTAGCTTGTGGGTAAGCTACATCCTGTATCTCTACATATCCTGTTTCTTTAGCCATTTCTCTATATTTCATATCATCTGCCATGGAAGGGTTATCTCCCAAGCCTCCTTTTAAGGAAATGGTTCCCGCATAATAGTCATTATGGTTTAGAGTTGAGGTTTCGTAGGTTTTAAGGATATGTTCTATCTGGTTCTTATCAGTAATCTTCATGGATTTATTTAATATTTTGTTAACATTCCCTGTTTTTTCTATCAGAGATTCATTGGCAGCTGAGATTTCAATATAATCTACATCATCCGCTGTAACCAACAAGGTTTTCTCGTACTGTCTAGCCTCCACCCATCTTATGGTATTTCTATAGGTCCGCGGTATGGGAAGGTTCAACTGCCCTAACGTACTTTTTCCATTCTGATCAGGATCTTTATAGGAGAAAACGATTTCCGCATGGCAGTAAGGATTCACATAACTCATCATTTCCTCAAATGTACTTGCTTTAAAATCCTTATCTATATTATCTAAAAACTCTTTAAATTCCTTTGATGAAAGAGAAATTGCAGCGCTACGGTTCGTACCAGCAGTTGGGGCTAAGCTAATGCTATTGATCTTTTCATATTCTCCATTCTCAAATAAAAACTGATTCTTAAATTCCGATGATTCAAAGATCAATTTTAAATATGGGCTCTCCTTAGCAAACCTTTGATCCGTGTGATAAGCTCTTTTCATGACTTGGTTTTTACCTAAAGTGTAAGAAAAAGTAAAATAATTCTTCCGATAGTTAGGTTCCTCGGGAGCAGGAGTGGAGTCGTCAGAAAACCGTTCCCGATTTTCTAATATGGAGCGTTGAAATGCGGTGAGGGCAGCAATATTCTCCCTTTCCTTTAAGGTCACATAGTTGCTGTAGTTGTTGTTAGTAAACCCTATGGAGTTGTTAAATAGGGTTTGAGTTAGCAATACGCTTTTGACGGAATCTATGCTGGGTATACGCTTTGTGTAACCGGTTAAGTCAAACTGGAAGCAGCTGACGAAAAGCACGGCAATTACGCAGTAAATGGATAGATCTCTAAAACTTTTTTTATTGAAAATTCGAGGTGTTTTTTTCACCATCATTTGAGCCAAGGCAAAGAAGATCAAACTACCAGCCACAAATCCGGCGTACATATAAAAACTTCGGCTAAACTGACCTTGGTAATACAGGGTTGTGAAGAAGAATCCCATTCCAGTCATTCCTAAAAAGGCTATGAGATAGGAGATAACGGGGTGCATAAAGGCAAAGACCAGTGAATCCCCAGATTTTTCCAATTTTCTCCTGGTATAGAGGAAGTAGGATAAGAGCAAGAGGCATAGTGAAACTAGGAGATAAATGATGATAGAAACAGGAGTGAATTTATTCACGACAAAGACTTTTAGGTAAGGGGATAGGGATAATCCCAATTCCATAAAATCCTGAGAGGGGGTGAATCCAAACAAAAACATTTGACCATACCCTAAAAATACTGCATATAATACAGGCAAGATGAAGTTAAACATACCGGCCATTGCAAAATGCATGGGGATATTACCTGAAACCAAACCTGCAAATACGGAGATGCTGTAGACGAAGAAAATAATTACTAAGGATTCTACCATCCAATTTCCAATACTGCTTCTGGAAAAAAAGTCTATTTGTTCCATGGTTAATGCTTGGCTATTAAATAATACAGGTTTGCTGATCATCAGTAGAATTAATCCGTTTAGCAAAAAAGGTAATGTGACCAGTAATAACCCTGACAAAACGTTGGTTTGAAAGAGTTTTGCTCGGGAAAAGGGCATGGAATGCATGGTAGAAACAGAAGCGGATGCGTGCAAATAACGAAAGACCACTACGGCCGCCAATACGGGGAATATTCCATGAGCTATCATAAAGAAGGGCTGATGATTTACCATAGACATTCTGATGTAAGACCAAAGGTCATCCAGATGGCTATAGGACATCAACACGGGAAACGTAAAGGAAAAAAAGTATGTTAAGAAAGACAATACGGGGATTGCCCAAAATCTTCTCAGGTTTTCCTTAATCAAAGGTGTGGATATGTTAAAATAAGATACTTTCAAGTTCACTGTTGCCACCTCCTAATTCATAAATAAAGATTTCTTCTAAAGATAGAGGTAAAAGATCAAACAATACTGGATTCTTTTCCTCGATGATGGATTCCACCACTTCTTTTTTATTTCTCACAATGAGTAAATCTACAGTTCCCCGAGATTCCTTATGGAGCACCTGTAGCCCTTGGTAGGGATTGTTATCTTCGGATTCGTTGCTATCCTTCTTTTCAGAAAAACCGGCTTTAAAAGCCACCTGCACTTTATGAATGTCAGATTTCAATTCGTCTAAATCTCGTTCCAAAATCATCTCACCTTTGGAAAGAATGCCGATGGAGTCACAAATGCCTTCCAGTTCTCTCAGGTTGTGAGAGGAAACCAATACGGTCATTTCTCTCTCTGCCACGTCTTCTACAATCCATTTCCAAACCAATTTACGGATAATCGGATCCAGACCGTCTATGGGTTCATCCAATATCAAGTAATCCGGCATGGTACACATGGTTAAAATAAAAGCTGCCTGTTTTTGCATACCTTTGGAAAACTTTGAGAGCTTTCTTTTTTCGTCTAATTGGAATTGTTTTACCATTTGGTCATACCGCTCAGCGTTCCAACCCGGGTAAATGGATTTATAAAATTTAGCGGACTCCTTCAGATTGTATGTGGCAAAGAAATACAAATCATCAGGAATGTAACCCATCTTTTCCTTTAAGGTTATATTTTCAAATATAGGTTGATCCTCTATCAACACAGCACCGCTATCCGGCTTTAATATTCCGGTAATATGCTTGATCACGGTGGTTTTCCCCGCACCGTTGGTACCCACTAGTCCATAGATGGAACCTTTTTTTACGTGAATATTCAAACTGGATAAGGCATGATAATTGTCAAAATATTTATTTACATCTGCTACTCGTATCATTTTGTCATACCCCTTTCTTTGATGGTCTTGTGAATCATGTCTTCAATTTCTTCTATGGGAAGACCCAAATAAAATAATTCGTTGATTATGTTTTTTAATTTTAACTCTATTTCACTGATTTTTTTACTATCAATTTTTAAGTCCTCTAACTTGGAAGCGAAGGTTCCCAATCCGGAAACTGAATAGACGTATCCTTCATATTCCAGCTCTCGGTATGCTTTTTGAATGGTATTGGGATTTACGGTCAAATCCTTGGATAAGTCGCGTACAGAGGGCAACTTTTCCTCGGCGCCTATGATGCCAGTTAAAATCAAGTCCTTCATATTGTCTACTACCTGCTGATAAATCGATTTTCGACTCTTTAAATCCAATTGAAACATGGTGGCTCCTTTCTATATGATTGGTATGTGTTAAGTGTACTATGGTAAATAATACGCTGTCAAGTCTTTTTTAATCAAGTTGAAAAATAGAAAAAAACTAACGATTATTTTAAACATAAAAATTTGGATAAAACAACTAGTTAAAAGCTATTTTTAATTTAGGAAAAATAAATAATTTTTAAATTATCTTTTGAATAAAATTTAACTATGGTATACTATAAAAGCTTAAGACGGAAACACCAAGTTTTTAGAGTATTCGATTTAAGTGACGTGCCAGTATTTCTCCTTGCAGTAGAAAAGGCATATGATTGATTATACTAGACGCTTTGCATTTTTTGTATAATTATTTTACGGCGTGAGCCAAAGCAAGATACATTTCAGACATGGAGGCAATATGAACAAACAGAATCAAATTAAAAAAAACGGTAACATGACAGAAGGTAAGGAATGGAAGTGTATTCTGATGTTTTCCATTCCTTTACTTTTAGGCAATATTTTTCAGCAATTATACAGTGCAGTAGATGGAATCGTTGTCGGCAGAGTTATAGGTGAAGACGCTTTGGCAGGGGTGGGAGCCAGCTTTCCCATCATTTTTCTGCTAGTGGCTCTTATGATGGGCTTGGGGATGGGGTCCACTGTGTTGATATCCCAGTTCTATGGTGCCAATGACTATGAAAACGTCATTCGAGTAGTGGATACCACCTATATTGTGAACTTTACAGCAGGGATTGTTCTCTCCATATTGGGGGTACTGATTACCGATCCCTTACTTCTCTTGATGAAAACCCCGGCAGAGGCTTTTCCATACGCTTCCGTTTTTTTGAAGATTACCTTTGCCGGTCTGATCGGCATGGTGGGATATAACCTGACCAGTGCTCTGCTAAGAGGTTTGGGAGATTCTAAGACTCCTTTATATTTTTTGATGATTTCAACGGTCATCAATTTAATATTGTTGCTTCTTTTCGTAATTCCAATGCAGATGGGTGTGGCTGGTGCGGCTTTGGCGACAGCCCTTGCACAGCTCTGCTCCTTCCTATTTGCTGTCATTTATCTAGGAAAAACCCATCCTTTGTTAAAAATGAACTTTAAGAGGATGAGATTTGATAAGAGTATTTTTAAAGAGTCCATCAGGATAGGAATACCGTCCGGCATACAGCAGACATTGGTAGCCGTAAGTTTGATTATCATACAGGCCATCATTAACCCTTACGGTGCTGTTACGGTAGCAGCCGTCACTGCGGCCATGAGGATCCAGCAGTTTGCTGTCATGCCCATCATGAATATCAACATGGCCATGTCAGCCTTTGCTGGTCAGAATATCGGAGCTAATAAGCTGGAAAGGGTGTCTCACGGTTTTGTAGCTGCCTTAAAGCTTTCAGTTTCTATCGCCGTAATTTTAACAGCCATCTGTTACTTCTTTAGTAACCAATTGATCGGTTTGTTTAACGATAACACCAACGTAATAGAGATAGGACGGGAATTTTTATTTATCGTTATGCCTTTTTCTATTCCAGCTTGTTTGATGTTTATGTGCATGGGTGTGATTCGAGGTGCAGGAGATTCCATGGCTACCATGTTTATCTCCATGATTGCCTTATGGGTGGTCAGAGTGCCCCTTGCATTTTTATTGCCAGGGATCATGATTGACTTTGGATTCCCCGGATATCAAGGAGTTTTCCTTGCCAATGGAATCGACTGGGTAGCAGGGGCTATATTGGCCTTTGCCTATTACAAAAGTGGAAGGTGGAAAAAGAAGATCAGTATCAATCGTTTTAAAAATGTTGGCATGACCAGTATAGAGAAAATTTCAGAAGATCCGATTATTGAAGAGTCAATGAAGGAAGAAATTTTAGAATATGAAGCCAAGATTGAAGGAGGTGCCCATGGAGTACAATGAGGAAAAAAGAGAAATCATATTAGAAGATGAAAATTTTGATAAGAAATCCAGTAAATATTATGATGAAGAAAGAAAAAAGCCAAAGAGAAAATGGCGCAAGGGTCTTATCATTTGGGGGATTGTATTGTTACTGTTCCTGTGGTTCATCGGATTTATAGCCAATGGTTTTAATAACCTATTGGGGGAGGGATACAACTCTACGTATGTACCGCAGCTATATGAGTCACGAGGAATTGAGCAAGAACCATTTATTGGAATTGTGTACGTGGAAGGGGTTATCGCTTCCCAAAATATTGACGATATGGGTATCCCTTACGGATATCAGCATAGATGGACCTTGGAGCAGATTGACAACATGATGGGTGACAAGAACAACAAAGGAATGTTGCTTTATGTGGATTCACCTGGAGGGGGTGTCTTTGAAAGTGACGAACTATATTTTAAAATCAAAGAATATCAAGAGCAGACGGATCGCCCGGTGTATGTTGCTATGGGTAACTTCGCGGCATCAGGGGGATACTACATCTCCACACCGGCAGATAAGATTTACGCCAATAGAAACACATGGACCGGATCCATCGGCGTGACCATCGGAACCTTATTTGATATCTCTGAGTTGTTGAATAAATACGGCATTAAAACCACCACCATCTCTCAAGGAAGAAATAAGTCCATGGGTGGTTATACAGAGCCAATGACCCAAGAACAAGAAAACATCTTTCGGGGTCTGGTAGAGGAGGCTTATGTGCAGTTTGTCACTTTGGTTTCCGAAGAGAGAGGAATCCCAATGGAGAAGGCAAGGGAAATTGCGGATGGCCGTATTTACAGTGCTCGACAGGCGAAAGACTTAAACTTAATCGATGGAATCCTAACGCTGGATGAGACGATGGATAAGATGATAGAAGAGGAAGAACTTTATGATTGCACTTTTCTGGATATTCTCTATATAGATAATTCTTTGATGGGTAGGTTGTTTGGAAAGGTAACATTTAAGGGAGTTGCTCAGAGCGATGTAGCTGTTTTAATGAATCTGGTGGAAAAAAATTCTCGGTTTCCCATCGCCTATTTGTACCAGTAAGGAATCTAAGATTCCTTTTCGGTAGGGATTTTTGGTTTTAATAAGAGAATGTGTATCGTTACCCCAATACCTACCAGAGCTAATATGAGGCACATGAGTGGGGTTCTGATAAGATAAGCGGAAAGAAGTAGCATAGGCCATAGGAACACTAAGGACTTGATCTTTACAGCCTTGGGTACTCCCGTACCGTTGTTGTAATGGTCTATGTACTGCCCAAAATATTTGGTGTTCTTTAGCTTGTGATATAAGCGTGGACTGCTGCTTCCAAAGCAGGTGGCGGCCAACAAAACAAAGGGTGTGGTGGGTAAAATAGGAAGGAAAATTCCTATAGTTCCTAAAACCAGAGCTAGTGTACCGACAAAGATTAAAAATATTTTCTTCATATTTAAGCCTTTCATTTGTGTCAAAATGCAATTTAAGTATATGATTCATTTGAAAAATTATGAAACAAATCGTTTTGTTTTAAACATTCTGTTTTATTATATAAGAGGAACGCTGTAAAGGAAAGGGTTTTGTTGCAATTGGAGGAAATCAAACTCAGGAAAACGATTTCTAATTTATAAATACATTGATAAAAAAGGATAAGGGAGTATCAATGAAACTGACAAAAGATTTTTATCAAATATCGGCGTTGGAGTTAGCACCGCTGCTTTTAGGAAAGTTCCTTTGCCGAGAGATCGACGGTGTGGAAGTGAAGCTGAGAATTACAGAGACGGAGTGTTACTGTGGAGAAGAAGACACCGCCTGCCATGCACATAAAGGAAAAACACAACGAACAAAGATTCTGTATGAGGAGGGTGGATGCGCTTATATCTACTTGTGTTATGGAATTCACAATCTGCTGAATGTGGTAGCCGGTAAAAAGGAGCATCCTGAGGCTGTGTTGATTCGAGGGGTTGAGGGCTACCAAGGACCGGGGAGGTTGACGAAAGCGTTACAGATCGACAGAAGCTTAAACGGAGCATTCTTCTACCTTTCGGATGAGTTATGGATTGAAGGGGACGGTTTTACTCCTGAGTTTCAGGTTTCAAAGCGCATTGGAATCGACTATGCTACGGAGGAATACAGGGACAAGCTCTGGAGGTTTTATTATTAAGATATTAACAAAATAATACTTGACAATCAAATGAATTAAAGTATAATTAAACATATGAACATTTATTCATATGTTTGTTTTATTTTAAATAGAATAATGCAACGATAAATACTGAAAACAAAATTAAATCCAAATTTATATTACATTAATAGGAAATATCGCTAGCGATATTTCTGGAATATCAAAAAAAGTTACTATTTAAAACTGCGGATAACGCCCGCATTAACGTGGCGAAGCCACCTTTTTATCAGAACAAATACAAGGAGGTCTCTATGAGTAAAGAACAAAAGGAAATTCAGGTATGCAAATGTACCGTTATTCATGGGGAGGTTATCGATCAGGTCAGAAAAACGATGCCAGAAGAAGATACCGTGTATGACCTTTCAGAGCTTTTTAAAAGCTTCAGTGACCAAACCAGATTAAAGATCTTATGTGCGCTTTCAAAAGCAGAAATGTGTGTCTGCGATATGGCGGCATTGTTGGATATGACTCAATCTGCCATTTCTCATCAGCTGCGGGTGCTGCGAAATGTTCGACTGATTAAGTACAGTAAAAAAGGGAAGGTGGTCTATTATTCCTTAGATGACGACCATGTAAGCACCATCATCAAACAAGGCATGGATCATATAGAACATACGAGATAAACTTTATCGTAATACTATTCTGCAATTAACAACATTAAATGTTTTAATTTTGAACTGGTAAAAGATAACAAAACAGGAGAGGTAAAATGCAATGAATAATATTAATAGCAACAAGGATATAAATGATATAAGTAGCAATAAGAATATAGATAACCTAAATGATGATCACGTTCAATGTGCTGAACACAAGCGTGAGGAAACCTGTGGGTGTGGTATTGCACATGAAGAGGATACACTACATAAAAGCATCCTCGTTTTATTGATTTCTTTCGTTTCACTGGTTGTAAGTTTTTTTAACCTTGAAGTGTTTCACTATTTAGATCCTGCTTGGGTGGCGGTGATTTTGTGCGGATATCCAATTTTTCATGCTGCCATTATGGCTCTTAAGAATGAGAGGAAAATCACCTCTTCTCTTCTGATTTCGGTGGCCATTACAGCTTCCATAGGATTGGAGATCTTGCGCCTCTCGGGCTTGATGGGTATGGAAGAGGGGCATGGACACGGTTACATATTTGCCGCGGGTGAAATAGCAATTTTAATGGCTTTTGGTGGTCTCATAGAAGATTGGACTGTCAGAAAAGCCAGAAGCGGTATTGAAAAGTTGATGAAATTGGCTCCTAAAACAGTGTATTTGAAAACCGCTATAGGGATAGAAGAAATCAATGTTTCAGACATAAAGATAGGGGACATGGTGGTAATAAAGCCGGGGGATATCATCGGAGTAGATGGAACTGTGGCTATGGGAAGCACTTCCGTGGATCAGTCCTCCGTCACAGGAGAGGCAGTGCCTGTGGATAAAATTGTGGGAGATTATGTATATAGCGGAACCCAAAATAAAAACGGTGCCATCGAGGTGTATGTGACCAAAGAGCCAAAGGACATGACCGTCAATAAGCTGATTGCGCTGGTAGAGGAAGCGGAAGGCAAAAAATCACCTATCGCCAGGCTTGCAGATAGATGGGCTTCCTACATCGTGCCCACAGCTATGGTGGCTGCAGTCGCCGTATTTGGTATTTCCTATTTTGCCTTTGATATTACAGTTGTGGAAGCTTTGGTTCGAGGGGTAACCATTTTGGTGGTATTTTGTCCATGCTCCCTGTCCTTAGCCACGCCCACCGCTGTGGCCGCAGGAATTGGAAATGGTTCAGGTAGAGGCATGCTGATTAAAAGCGGAGCAGCCATAGAAGAATTAGCGCAGGTGAAAACCGTAGCGTTTGATAAAACCGGAACATTGACCGAAGGAGACATGAAGGTTTCAGAGGTTTTTGTCTCCGATTGGGATGAAGAAGAATTTATTTCCCTAATGGGAGCAGCAGAAAGTTACTCAGATCATCCCATCGCAAAGGCCGTTACAAAATATGCCAGTGAAAGAGTTAGTAAGGAAGGGCAAAGTTATGGGCTGGAGCGGATTCTCGCCACTCCGGTGCAGACGGAAGCGCTGTTGGGAGTGGGGACAAAGGCAATGGTGGGGGAGCGAGAGGTCATTCTTTGTGCATACGATAAAATCCCTGAAGCGTTGAGAAAGCACGTTGAAAATTACCAATCTTTTCGACAAATGAACGATAAATCCAACAGTATAGAAATGTGTTTCATCGAAAAATCCAGAGAGTTTATGAAGGTTGGATATACGGTTATCGGTGGGATTGTGGATGGAAAGCTCATAGGGATCATTGGAATTTCCGATACCCTGAGAGAAGGATCCAAGGACACTGTCCTGCAATTGAGGCAACAGGGGTACCAGGTCATCATGTTGACGGGGGATCACCAAAAATCCGCAGAGGCTATGGCAACCCGCGCGGGAGACATTGAATTCCAACATTCTCTCTTGCCGGAGGATAAGCTGAAAACCATATTGGAATTGAAAAAGCATGGTAAGGTCTGCATGGTAGGAGATGGGATCAATGATACACCTGCTTTGGCTACGGCGGATGCATCGGTAGCCATGGGAGTCTTGGGCAGTGATTCTGCCATCGAGACGGCGGATGTGTCCCTTATGACCGGCGACATCAGAAAGGTACCGGAGCTTTTGGGTCTCTCTAAAATAGTGCTAAAAACCATCAAAAGGAATATCTGCATTTCCATGAGCATCAATACATTGGCGGTAATCTTAAGCACTTTCGGTCTTTTGACACCCGTTACAGGGGCCATAGTCCACAACGTTTCCTCTGTCATAGTGGTGCTCAGCTCCGCTTTGATATTGACAAAAAAATAAATAAAAGTACAAGAAAAAATAACGTAAGAGAGAAAAAAGACTTGCTTGATCAAGTCTTTTTTGTTGAATCTTAGAGTTCAAATGGTCAATGAGAACGTTGATGAAAATTCCACCATTCTTGCCAAAATTAAAGGAAACTCACCATCTATCTTAATCAATATATTCCATCAAATACCCATAGCCCTCTTTTTCCATTTCATCATACGGGATAAAGCGAAGAGAAGCACTGTTAATGCAGTACCGAAGACCCCCTTTATCCCTTGGACCATCGGTAAAAACATGCCCCAAATGTGTTTTATCTTGTCTATTGCGTACTTCCACCCGAACCATGTTGTGGCTGGTATCCTTATGCTTGGTAACCACTTCTGGTATCATTGGTTTTGTAAAGCTGGGCCAACCACAGCCGGAATCGTATTTATCAGTAGAGGAAAACAAAGGTTCACCCATCACCACATCCACATAAATTCCCTTTTCATGATTGTCAAAATATTCGTTTAAAAATGAGGGTTCCGTTTCATTTTCTTGGGTCACTCGGTATTGAATCTGGGAAAGCTTTTCCTTTAGCTCTGCCTTTGAAGGCTCAGAGTAATTCTTAGATTTTATCAAATTGAATATAGCAGTATCCTTTGCTGCTGTCACGTCAATATGGCAATAACCCTTGGGATTTTTCCTGAGATAATCTTGATGATATTCTTCAGCAATATAAAAATTTTTAAGAGGCAATACCTCCGTTACAATGGGTAAATTGTACTTTTGTTGTTCAGTTTTCATAACTTTCTGTATTACGGGCAGATCGGTTTCGTATATATAATAAATTCCTGTGCGGTATTGAGAGCCAATATCATTTCCCTGCCCGTCAGACCTTGTGGGGTCAACAATCGTGAAATAAGTCTCTAAAAGTACGATTAACGGTATGATTTTACTATCATATTTTACTTGTACTGTTTCTGTATGACCTGTATTTTTATAACAAACCTCTTCATAGGTGGGGTTTTCCGTGTTGCCATTAGCGTAACCGGAAATCACATCTAAAACCCCCGGAATCCTTGACATATATTCTTCTACACCCCAAAAGCAACCACCTGCCAAGTATATAAAACGAATTGTTTCTGAACTATTGGGCAAGTCATTTTTTTGCATATCTCCGTGGTCAGAGGCGGGAAACCCTCCTTCAATGGGATTTATCTTATTTTCCATTGGTTTTCTCCTTGTGCTTAATATTTTTTTTTTAATAAACTTTATTATATACCAATAGAGATAAATTAATAAAATCGTCAAATTCTTGAGGTAACTCAAGATGGACTACCCCCATGTTTTTGTTCATAAGTTCCTATTTTATTTAAATTACATAAAAAACAATGCGTCCATATTTCAACATCAAGCTTTTCAAATTTTGAATGTCACGAATACGTTCTAAAAGCTCTTTCCAATAGTTGCCACCACCTGCCTTTTTTAGCAAATCGTCGTTCATTGTAAAGCCTTTTTTAAGATACTCGTTAAGTCGCTTTGTGGCCCAAATCCTGAATTGTGTACCGCGCAAAGATTTTACGCGATATCCAACAGAGATAATGACATCGAGTGTGTAAAATGTAACAGGTTTATCCGAATTTGCAATGTGCAAAATTTGCACATTGCTTTTTTCGTCAAGTTCACCTTCTGCAAAAATATTTTTAATATGTTTTGTAATAACGCTACGATCACGTTGAAAAAGCTCCGCCATTTGCCCTTAACTTAGCCAAACAGTTTCATCTTCCATGCGAATATCTACTTTTGTTTGTCCGTCCTCGGTTTGATAAATTATAATTTCGGAATCGTTAAACTTCATGTTCAATTTCCCCCTGCTGCGCTTTTTTATATTATCTTCCAGTTCATGAGTTTTCTTATGTATTTCCGAAAGCCACCTTTAATTTCTTGTTCAAGTTAATAAAGCTTTTTTATTAACGTAAAGAAATTTCTTTTTAAGCAAAAACGAGCGGACAGCTTTACGATTTTTCCCATTGCAACTCAGTCCATTTTTTAATACAAATTCCGTCCTCACGACTGTAGAATGTAAAAAGCATTTCGTCATTTGAATCAAATATCTCACGGGTGACAAATGTTTTGCCTGAGAGATCCTTTTTATAGGTTTCCACTAGGATATAGACCGTTTCTATCTTTGGTAAGATCTTTTCCGGCACTTCCTTAAGAGCGTAGGAATCAACGGCTAATTTTTGATTTTGCAGATCCATTTGTATTATCTTGATTTCTTCCGGTAGGAACATATTCTCCACAGTAAGCTTCATAGAGAAACTGACCTTTTTACTTTTTTTGTTTTCCGTGACAGTGTTGGTTTCTTCCAAGGTAAACGACAGCATAGAGCCTTCAACATCACTACTGTTGACCATAAAGCCATTTCCATTTACGGTATATACGCTGCCGTCATCACTTTGATAGACAGGATTTCCATATAGGATTGTGTCCGATTCCTTTGGAGATAAATAAATGGTACCTTCTAAGTTCACTTTATCCTCTGTATCTCCATAAGAAAAACTATTATTTCTATCGCTGATAGCTTCGTCAGAGCCGCTAGTGATATAGCTTTCCTCAGTTTCGGTAGCAGGGATCTTTGCGCTGAAATAGGAAAATCCATTAATGCCCTCAAAAACGTAATCTTGAGTTATAACCTCTTCCCCCTTATCGGTTCGTATTGTTTTGTCTTTTAGCACTGCATAAAGGCGCCCTTGGTATTGTTTCGATTTATTTTCATCAACTTTTATTTCGCTGCCGGAAATACTACCCTTGTTGTCATTCAGATATCCGTTTATGTCAAACAAGTCAAGCGATTCCATTGTAACAAAGACGCCGATTAATCGATCGTTTCCGGCAGTGGCATTCCCCCCAGAGATATTTTCGTTTTCAAGAGCCAACTGACATCCGGCCAGAGTAAGCATACAAAAGATTATCAGTAAAGTCATACCCATTATATTAGATTTCCTCGTCATCATCATAACCCTCCATATTTCCGTCAAATTTTAATATATCACCTACATCACATTGCAAGTGCCAGCAAATTTTGTTGACGGTTCCAAAACGAACGCCCTTTGCCTTGCCGCTACGCAGTATGGAGAGGTTTGCCTCGGTAATTCCTATGAGAGAACACAACTCCTTGGAAGTGATGCCTTTTCCTTTTAACACATCGTCAAGATGAACTTTTATTGCCATGTTTCACCTCATATAAAACTGTCATTGTCGTCCTTTAGCACTTTATTTTCTGCAATAAATCTTGAAAGCAATAAGGTTGCTAGTACAAATATTACAGAAAACAGCGGCACTTCAAGTGAATAATTACTGGTCATAATAACTTTCGAAAAGAGCAATTGTAAGATATTGAAGCCTACATTTGAAATAACGGTTATGGTTAATGCAAAACCACAAAGCCTTGACAAACGCTCTGCGGATAAAACCGAGGATGTGGAGTAACGGTCTATTGCCACTTCAGATAATAAGGAAATGGCTGCGCATACTACCGCTATGTTCAGTGCAAATGGAATGTTGTTCACCAAAAACTGCAATGCAAAAAACATATAGGTTGTCCCCAGTAGATGCTCATTCCCCAAGTTTCCTTGTTGTAGCGCAGTAATGGAATCCATCAATCTACTTACGCCTGCCCCAAAGATCAGGTAAACAAACTGTGCATTAAGCAGATATAACAGAAACCGCATATATTTTTGCAATGTCTCAACTTGCCCCTTATAAAACAAGCGAAGCACTTTTAAAACAACATAAGCTAGAATTACAGAGTATATACAACCACCCAAGATTGCTTTTGCTACAGAAATTCCATCCGTCCTAAGAGACCATAAAGATATCAACCCGGGATTTATCATCTGATACAACACTACAAACAATAAAATGGAAATGACTACAAGCAACCAGTCTTCAATGTAAAGACCCTGCTTTTTTCTCATAACAAACACTGCTATAGGAGAAAGGCAAACTGCCATATAGATTACGATTGCAACCACATTTCCAAATGCGTTCCATAATGACAAAATCCGAAGTCCTAAACCTATTTGCTCAAATGGAAACGCCATCAAACTAGAAAAAATATCTGTAACAGAGAAGCTTAATGCAACTAAAACGAAACAGATTGCAGCTTCTGCCCCATAGAATATAAACCAGAAATTTCTCTTCATATCTAAACCTCAAATTATTGTTTTGCGATAATTTTTATTTTATCTTACTTGTTTGATTATCGTTTGTCAATAATTTTATTGAAATTTGCTAAAAAATCATCAAATATCATTTGACGAGATATCAAACATGACAATGAAAGAATAACTTGAAGTGAATAGTATGTTGGAGTAAAATAATTTTATTAAAGAATAAAAACCAATGAAAATTAAATTATTTCATTAAAATACATCTTTGGAAATTTTAAGGCAAATGTGAGGCAAATTAATCATGAAAGATAATAAGTCTGAATTAGAGTTTGAAAATAAAAGGTTGAGGGATACCATAGCGTTAGCAAAAATCCGTCGAAATGAAGAAATAGAGCGAAATGAGGAGAATGAATCGTCTATCATTTCTGCTAAGCAAGAATTGAGGGAAAATACTCAACATTCAATCTCTGATCTTTGGTCAAGTGACGGATTTGAAGCTCTTGTTGAATTAAGCCAACATATGAATTCAGTGGATAGCAAAATCGCCGACTACGAAGCCACAGAAAATAGAATCCTGCGACTAGAACAGTTGATTCAATCTCCGTATTTTGCACGAATTGATTTTAAATTTGATGATGAAGAAACATTTGAAAAGATATACATTGGACGATCTTCTTTAGAGAAAGAGGATTCTTATGAAATGTATGTTTATGACTGGAGGGCACCTATCGCAAGTGTATTTTATCGCTTCGTTTTAGGAAAAGCATTTTATGATGCACCCAATGGAAGAATCACCGGAGAAGTCAATTTAAAGCGACAATTTGAAATTAATAATGGGACATTGGAGTATTTTTTTGATGTTGACGTTCAAGTTATTGATGAATTTCTCAGAAAGTTATTATCTCAAAATACTTCTTCACAGATGAAAACCATTGTAGAAACCATCTTGAAAGAACAAGACATTGTTATAAGAGATATGGAAAACGAGTTAATGATGGTACAAGGCGTGGCAGGAAGCGGTAAGACATCCATTGCTCTTCATAGGGCTGCTTATCTTATGTATCAAGGTCTGTCAACTAAGCTGTCCGCAAACAATATTATCATTATTTCTCCCAACTCTCTATTTGAACAATATATTTCTAATGTGTTGCCGGAACTTGGAGAAAATAATGTGGTCTCCATTGTATTTGAAGATATACTCCTAAAAGTATCGGAAAATAAAAAGATACAATCAAGAAATAAATTTTTAGAGAATTTGATTACTAGTCCCGATTATCGAGATATTATAAAAAGTAGTATAGAGTTTAAAACTTCACCTATGTTTTTAGAAATATTAAATCGGTTTATTGATGATATACCGCTTAGATGGATAGACTTTAAGGATGTCCACTTTGAAGGTAGACGTATGATCAGCAAAGAAACGCTAAAAGAAAGAATTTTGTCAGGAAGAAAAGAAACTCCTTTAGGATTGAAGTTAAAATTATTAGAAGATTTTATTTTAGAGCTCATTCGAGAATCCAAGGAAACTCGTATCAATAAATCGGAAGCTGCTGGAATCAAAGAAGAACTGCGAAAATTCACAGAGCTTCAAATTGAAGATCTCTATAGAATGCTATTAAATGAAAAGGATTATTTTTATAGTCTATCGGAAGATTTAAAACTACCTGAATGCATCGAAGAAATTTTAGTTTTTACACAAGAAAATCTATGTGATAGTACTTTACATTATGATGACGCAATCGTACTTGCTTATTTGAATTTAAAAATAAATGGAGCGAATCATTATAAAAACATAAAACAAGTAGTAATCGATGAAGCGCAAGATTATTATTCTTTACAATTTGAAATATTCAATTTGTTGTTTTCAAACTCAAAATATACCATTTTAGGAGATATAAATCAAACTCTTGAAAAAGAGGAAAATCTATCTTTATATGAACAAATTAAAAACATCTTAAGTAAAAAGAAATCTAATCTTATCATAATGGATAAAAGTTTTCGATGTACCAATGAAATTTTAAATTTTAGTTCAAAGTTCATTGAAAATGGTTTAGAAATAAAGAGCTTTAATCGTAATGGGGATGAGCCGAAAATTTTTACCGCTTTGAACCAATCAGACCTCGACCAAATGATTATTTCGGAGTCCAAGTCCTGCTTGGAAAAGGGGTATAGGTCAATAGGCCTGATATGTAAAACTGAAAAAAATTGTCTTTCATTATTTAAAAGTTTAAAAGGCAAAATCGATGTTCAACTAATAAAAAATGAAAGCACAGCAGACTTAAACGGTATTTTGATTATCCCTGTATATATGTCCAAAGGGCTAGAGTTTGATGCTGTTCTAATTTGTGATGCAGAGGTTGAGAATTATCATAGTGAAGATGATAAAAAGCTTTTATATGTCGCCTGTACAAGAGCTCTTCATAGGCTCAGCCTATTTTGCAAAGGGGAGGTGAATTAAGATAAATAGCAAGAAAATGTCAGTGATCATTATTAAATTAACTTTCTTTATGAGTTTGATCTATTTGGTGGGGCAAATTTTAAGATTGGGACACCTCTATTTTAAATACCATGAAGGGATAGCGCCCTTTGTACTTTTTTTAGCTGTGCCCCTAGGTGTTATCTTTGCTACTTTAATTTATGTCACATTTCGCAATCTCCATAAAAGTTTGCAAAAAGAATACTATAAGCCATTGACAAAGGTAGAAACAATTGCGTGCGGAATTCAACTGACTTCTACATTTTTGCTTTTCCTGTTTACTTTAGAAATCTATAGGGTTATGGAAATTGTATATTATTTAGGGTTTCTCTTATTCCTGTTAGGCGTAATCACCTATATGAAATTCAGGAATAGAATCAATATTGCTAATGCCTGTTGGGGAATTTACACCATACTGTTAATGCAGCTGACTTTTTTATCTGTTTATGGCACATTGTTATGAGCATTACATGTTGGCTTGCTGACCGTTAAACTGATAAAAGCATTTTAATTTTTAGGTTCAATTTGTTCCATAACGTACTTGTCATACTTGGCTTTCAAATACCAACTGATTCCAATCATAGATAAACCGATTACAATTACTACTAATTTTCGAGTAGAATCGGGAGCATATACAACGGATAACAAGAAACCAGTTCCTGAACCACCAAAAAAATCAATCCACTGTTTTTGCCGTCGAATATTTTTTACTTGAGTTAATGTCGACATTAAGTTATTTTCGGCGTTTTCTTTGAAGTTGGTTTCATTAAGCCGTTTACCGCATATTAACTCATTAATACCGATGTCCAATGTTGCGCACAACATTTGTATCACGGATATATCGGGCATATAATTACCGTTTTCCCAACGTGAAATCGTCTTATTGGTAACCCCAATTTTTTCACCTAACTCCGCTTGAGTCATATTCTTTTCTTTTCGCAATTCAGCGATAAATTTTCCAATTTGCATTTGGTTCAAAAGATCACCTCCTAGTAGAATCATAACATAAAGATACAATTTTGTATTCCCCAGAAATAGCGAATCTATAATTTTCAACCATTTTTCAACAAGAATTAAGCAGTATGATAAAATCACTTAATAAGACATATATTGAACAGCAATTAAAATTGTAGTAAAAAGTTAATAAATTTTATTTGACGAGGGTCTTCTCTTATGATAGGATAAACGCAATTGAATCATTATTTTATGATAAGGGAAGCAGGTTAAAATCCTGCGCGGTCCCGCCGCTGTAAGCGTGTAGCTCTATTCATGTACTGTATTTGACATTGATTTGATAGTCGAAACCAAACGTACAGTACGACCACTGAGGAAACTTGGGAAGGTGAAAGAGCGTGAATACGTAAGCCAGAAGACCTGCATAAAATAACGAACCATAACCAACGGGAAATTGGTAAAGGTGGTTGAAATTTTTCGAATTCACAGAAAAACGGACTGTGGCAATTTTGCCACAGTTTTTTTAATTTCAAATAAAATTAGAAAAATTCTCCACAAATTCCAGAGAACCCTGTATTTGAAATTTCAGATACCATATGTTTATGAGGTGAAAAGGGAGGATTTTATCTATGAAGAACCAAGAAAGAAGAGGGGTGCAGAAACGCTACACCCGTCAATTACTCACAACATATCTAGTTGTTTGTGCATTATTGTTTAATACTTTTGTGGGTGCCCTTTGGGGAGGCTTTTCCTTTGGAGCGGAGGTTGAAGCGTTAAATCAGGCAAAGTTTGCTGCAAAGGCATCGGTTTTGGAGCAAGCAATCAATAAATCAGCGGGTTATTTTACCATTGTAAAAAAGGGAAACCAAGAACAGGCTACCTTAAGCGGATTTTGGCAGATGTCAGCCATAAAGACCTGCGGTCTATCCTTGGACGACTATAGAATCTCCGATGTTTCTTACGGCAGTGCAGACTATGAGAAATATTTTTACTATTATTTGACAGATAGAACAGAGGAAGCTTCTGCTTTGGCGCAGAGCATAGCAGAAAAGCAAAATACCAACACCGGAGCATTATCTTCCATTTACACCTACCACATTTGGAATTCCATCGTTCTTTCCACGGAAGCCAAAATTCATCCATCCACCGACTACGATGGACAAAAGGCATTGGATTACCTTCTTTTGTTGGCGAACAGCAATGGGAGTTTCGGTTTAAATGGAGCAGGAGACACCGATATAACGGGCATGGCCTTAATCGCACTATCCTTTTACAGCGGACAGGATGAAGCAGAGCTTGCCATCACAAAAGCGGTGAATTTTTTAAAGACACAACAGACATCCAAGGGTGGATTTACCGGAATCTATGGAGAAAATATCAACTCTGCCGCCGCCGCCATCTCAGGTTTGCAGGCTGTGGGACAGGACTTAAGCGGAGTGGCATGGATTAAAAACGGAAAAACAGTGCAGGATTACGTGTTGAACTGCATGGGTCAGGATGGAAGCTTTGGCAATGATTTGGCCACGGAACAGGGCTTGATTGCCTTGGTGGAGCTGAGCTCCGCAAAGTGTATCTGGTCTGATTTGGGAAGTAAAATAGTGCCTTTTACAGTAGTGCCCGATGGCACACCGGGGCAGATTGCACCCGACGATACTGCGGTAAGGGTAAGCATCCGAGTGGAGGGACCCAATGGCATTTTGGCTTCTTTGGAGAACCAATGGGTTTCCAACTTTGATTTGTCCCCATACCACCTAAACAATACCACCAAGGTAAGCGGTGTACATGTATTGATCAAGGCGCTGGAAAGCGCTGGTTACGATTGTAAGAATTCCAATTTTTTTGATGTTACTTCTAGCGGATTCATCCTAAAATTGGCAGGAATTGCACCTCCATCCGGCGACTATTATGCCAGCTGGTTTTCCATGGTCAACGACGCCCCATTACCTGTGGGAGACAACGGGTATTCCATGACCATTACGGAGTATTTGCCGGAAGACGGGGATGAACTTGTAATACCCTATTTAAAACATTACGGTACTGCATGGTATTCTTTTTTTGAAAAAGGAGCATATCAAGGAAGCATCGGTGAGGACATCACGCTGAACTTAAAAGAATTTAGCATCAACGATGTGATGTGGGGAATGCCACAGGAAAACACAGCGTTGGTAGATGCGGAAATCTACGTGGATGGTCAGCTGTATGACGGCTGGATCAATAAGACCGATTCAGAGGGAAACATCAAGTTACGCTTTATGAAAGAAGGTAAATACCGAGTTTCGGCTAAATTGGACAATGGCATGAAATGGATTGTAAGACCGGAAGCTACGGTGACAGTCACAGGGAAATCTACGGATAAGGCCGTTTCCTTCAGAGTGGAAGGCTCAGAGCAAAACATTCTCTATATTCCCAATCTTACTGTGAAAACCGATGGACGTTTGCTTTCTGTGCAAGATGCTTTAACGCAGGCCATGCAGGATAACAAGATAGACTATCAGCTTCAAGGCTCCTATTTAAAGAGTTTAAACGGAGAGCAAGCCGGGAAATTTGGTGGATTTGATGGGTGGATGTATTTCTTAAATGGGAAAGAAGCCACCACCTCCATGGATCGCCAAATCCTCCATGATGGAGATGAAGTGGTATTTTTCTATGGAGTTTTTGGAACCTCTTATCCTAAAATCACAATGAATCAAAATACGGATTCCATAGAGATGACCTTTATGAGCGAGGCCTATGATGAATCCGGTGTGCTGAAGGATTTTCCTATCATTGGAGCCACCGTTACTGTTTTTGGAAAAAGCTATATCACGGATTCCATGGGAAAAATCTCAATCAACAAGGATGGTTATAGCACTAACAAAGAAAGCAAACTGCAGATCAATAAGATTGCGTTAGGAACGGAGTCAGACGGATGGGGCGGTACACATCCACAAGGATCTCCCTTGGTTGTAAGGCTTTCTCCCGATTATACCATCAAGCTTACGGAAGACGGAACTTTGATGCAGTCTATAAATGCCTCAGACTCAGCAATTGAGATCAACCCCACCAAGCCGCTAAATATTACAGTATTGCCCGGCATGAGCAAACCTTGTATTAAATTAAACGGAGGTACGCTCCCGCAACTAGAGGTTCAAAATGGGCAAATTAAAATGAGTTTCGCTTCTGGAACGAAAATAACTACGCAAAAAAACAATGAAAATTCAATATATACAGGAGTTATGGAACTTCCGACCCTTGTTCCTATCAAAAATTTCCCCGGAAATAAGGTTGCCAATGTAGCCATTAAAGCAGGAACTTCTTCAGGAGATTTATATTTTTCCCAACCCATCAGGTTACTGATTCCGGGTGGAAGGGGCTTATCCACTGGTGTGCTGCATTCGGATGGAATGTTGAAGGAAATTACAGAGAATCTACAAGAGGACTCTCTGCAAGCAGCCAAGAGTAAGCTGAAGGATGGAGTCGATGAGGCAAGAATTCCTGTGGGCAACGACATGGCTGTTTGGACCAATCATCTTTCGACTTATGTAAGTTATAGCGAGGATAACTCCCCTGATCCGAACAATCCTCCCAATGCACAGGTGACTCTTTACGTGGAAGGGGCTGGCAGATTTACCATTCCTTACACTTCGGGGATGACCCCTCTCAGTATTCTTCTGGAAAAGGTGGGCAACGTTTCTCACAAGGGTGGGTATGTTTCGGGAATCAACGGACGGATGGAATTTGCAGAGGGTCCGGGAAGTGGTTGGATGTATGCGGTAAACGGAACTTACTATAAGGTGGGGGCGGATACTAAGCTTTTAAAAGCGGGAGACTCCGTAGAGTGGAGGTACACCAAGAATTTTGGAGACGATCTTACCGGCACCAGTTGGTCACAAGGTACTGTGACGGAGGGCGCTATTTCAGTCTTGGGAGATACAAAAAAATTAGCTGATGTAAAAAAGGCGGTAGTAAAACACGTGGGGGATAAACCTACAAATCAACTCAGCGATTTTGAAATCATGGTCTTAGCATTGGTTGGGCATGTTGAAGATAAAAGCCGAAGGACTCAACTCCAGAGCTCCCTTATGGATCAAGTAAAGGATGCAGACGGCAGTTTTCGAAAGGTTACGGACAGGGCCAGAATCGTTTTGGCCGCTAGAGCCGTAAAATTGCAACCCTCCAATATAGGTGGATACAATATGGTGGAAAGCCTTGTCAATCATGAGAATATAGAGATGCAAGGTGTAAACGGTCCGGCATTTGCTCTCATTGCCTACGATGCTTTGGGATTAAAGCTACCTAAGAATACTGTGAATTCCAGAGAAAAGTTAAAGAAAATCATATTGAATTATCAGTCTAAAGATGGGGGATTTTCACTGGCCAAAGGAGGAAAGAGTGATCCTGATATTACGGCCATGGTGGTCACCGCTTTGGCACCATATAAGGAAGAAATCTCTGTAAAGAGTGCGGTGGATAAGGCTGTTGCCTATTTATCGTCAGTACAGAAATCCGATGGGGGTTTCGTGTCAGAAGGGGCCTCAACCAGCGAAAGCATTTCTCAGGTAATCATCGCACTTTGTGCATTGGGTTTAGATCCTTTGGATAAGCGTTTTGTGAAGGGGGATCAGGGAGAATATACGCTGCCCACCAGCCTCTATGCTTTTCAAAACACCGATGGAGGTTTTGCCCACGTAAAGGGTGAAAAAACAAATACCATGGCTACAGAGCAAGCTGCATTGGCTGTTTTCGCTTATGAAAAGTTGTTGGCAAGCGGCGGGAAGCAGGGTGTCTGCATCTATGACATGCTACAAATAAAGTACGAAACCTTTGCAGATAAAACCGACATTGCAGGTTGGGCATTGGTGGCCACAGAAAAATGTCAGAAGTATGGAATTATGGCAGGCGATACTTTGGGTAACTTCTTACCTAAGAAAAATTTAAACAGGGCAGAAGCTTCCAAAATCATGGTTTCCCTATTACAGTTACCAAAATCCTCTAACGCTGCAACCCCAGGGTCTCCTTCATCTGGCACAACTTCCGTCGATTTTAGGGATGTATCCCCGGGATCGTGGTATTATGGGGCCGTCAATGGAGCAGCGAAAGCAGGAGTGGTCTCAGGCAAGGGAGCGGGCATTTTCGATCCTGAAGGCAGCATCACCAGAGAGGATTTTGCAGTCATGCTGGTAAGGGCCTTAGGTGGAATCAGTGCCTCGGAGTTCAGCAATTCTGTCGCCGCCGGAAAGGATATGCCAAAAGATATGGAAAAGGTGGCGGTGTATGGAAAAGAAGCGGTGGTTATGGTTTATTCTGCAAAACTGATGCAAGGAAGCGATGGGTACTTTAATCCCAAGCAACCGGTCAGCAGAGAAATGATCGCAGTCATTATGGAGAGAATTTATGAACAATATTTTGAATAAGAAAAGAATTAAAAATTTATGGAGTTTAGTAAAAGGGCGAAAGCTTGCTCTTTTACTAACTTTAAGTATGGTTCTGATTACTATGACGCTGCTGTTGGCAAGCTGCGGCAAGGTAGCGGAAGCAGATAAGGTTTCAGGAGCTATAGATACGGATACTTCTCAGGAACAGACGGAAATTGATGATCAAGGGGAACTAAAAAAAACCTCTGAGGAAGCGGTGGCAGGCAGCACCGCTTCCTCAGAGGACATAAAACAATTGGATCAAAATGAGGGTCAAGGAACTACCAAGGAGAAAAATTCCCCCGATCAGCCTGAAAAATCTTCTTTAAAAACATCCGGGCAACCTCAGGCTTCTACAGGTACGGCAACACAGCCCTCTTTAGCAACAACTCCACAGGCTCAGCCCTCTACTTCCGCTGCTCAGTCGGCTCCCGCCGCAAAACCCACCATTCAATTGTCAATCACCTTTCCCAAGGAGGTCGGGGTAGGTGACATCTCGCAATCCATCACCATTGAAGAGGGGCAGACGGTGTTAGAAGCCTTGGTTGCTTTCGGAAAAGCCAATGGAGTCCCTGTGGTATATTCAGGGAGTAAGTCCATGGGGTACGTGGAAGGGGTTAACGGATGCTTTGAGTTTGACCACGGTTCTGAAAGTGGTTGGATTTATTCCGTCAATGGCTCAAAACCTCAGAAAAGCTCTGGAGCATATAAGCTGCAAGACGGGGACAAGGTGGTCTGGAAGTATGTTTACTCCATGGAGGAACTATGAAAACTACTTACTTTTCAAAATTACATCCTGTGACAAAACTCATCTATTACAGTTTCCTAGCCGTAATCACAATGACGGTCATGAACCCCGGAATTTTGGCAATGATTGTAACGGGGTTACTTTGCTATATGAAGCTCTTTTCTAACCTGGTTACGGGGAAAAGATTTTTATCCCTTTGTGGTCTCTTTTCCTTAGTCGTTGCCATTAACATGATTACCAACCCTAGGGGAACCCAGATTCTTTTTTATATCCTGGATAGACCCTTTACCTATGAAAGTTTTATTTGGGGGGTAACCATGGCTTTGTCCATCGTCAACCTTTTACTCATTTTCATTGGGGGAGGCATCAATGTTAGCACCTTAGACTTCCTTTACGTTTTTTCACCCATTTTGCCGAAAATTTCACTGCTGATTTCCATGTCCATCTCCTTTTGTGGGAAATTTGTTCGCACTGTGGGAGATTTATCCGTGATTTTGAAAACTAAGGGTGTCAACATGGGTCAGGGGAGTTTGAGAAAGCGACTGGGAGACGGTGCCACCATTTTAGCCACCTTAATTTCCTATTCCTTGGAGGAATCCCTGACTACCGCCGATTCCATGAAGGCCAGAGGGTACGGCGTTTGTAAGAGAACCAACTATCGGTTTCACTGGGTAAAAAGAATGGATAAGATCTATGGCTTGCTGTCCATTCTTTCAGCGATTTTTGTTTTGGTCATGTACTTCGAGGAAATTCGCCGAATGGGGGGCATCATCGGAACTCCTACCTTTGGAGTATCGGAAAATCTATTTTTATTGAGTTATATGCTGACGGGTTTGCTGGTGGCATTGCCATTTATAGAGGAAGGGAGATTTGTTTTAAAATGGAAATTCTTAAAGCAGAAAATCTAAGCTTTACCTATCCAAAGGAAAAAAAACCTGCCTTATCTTCTGTGTCCTTTGCAGTGGATAACGGAAAAATTCTTTTGGTGTGCGGGGGGTCAGGATGCGGAAAAACCACATTGCTGCGGCAATTTAAAAAGGAACTGCAGATGCAAGGGGAGAGGGCAGGCAAGATTTACTTTCAAGGCAGGGATTTGCAAGAACTTTCCCATGAGGATTCGGCTAAGGAAATTGCTTACCTCTTTCAGAATCCGGACAGCCAAATTGTCATGGAAACCGTCAGGGGTGAAATTGCTTTTTCCTTAGAGAATTTAGGTCTTTCTAATGCAGAAATGAAGAGGCGTATCGGGGAGATCGTTGCTTATTTTGGTATCAGTGAGCTGTTGTCATCTCCTACAAATGCCATTTCGGGGGGGCAAAAACAATTGGTGAATTTGTGTGCGCTACTGGCTCAAAGACCAACGCTATTGCTCTTGGATGAACCTCTCTCTCAGTTGGATCCCATTGCTCGGTCAGAATTTTTGGGAATTATTACGAGAATAAACCGAGATTTTGGTACCACGGTGGTGATTGCAGAGCATTGTACAGAGGAAGTTTTGGATTTGGCAGATCAGGTTTTGTTTATGGAAGGTGGACACATTGTGTTGGAGGGGACTCCGGTGGAAATTGCCCAAAAGTTATACATAGATTACGATTCACCGAAGGATTTTTCAACAGACTTATCCATAGAGCCATCGACGGGGACCCCAACGGGTAGGGAATTGACAAAGTTTAGGGGATTCTTTCCCATAGCTACAGAGGTTGCGGGAAGATTAGGGCAAGTATCCCTCACGGTAAAGGATACAAAGAAAGCTATTGATTTGTTATACTTGGAGCAGGGACGCAGGCCATTCCTAAAAAAACAAAGGGATTTAAGTTTAAACTCTTTTGCTGAAGAAGTTATGCAGGCAAAAAAAGAGTTGGTCATTGAGGGAAAGGATTTGTATTTTCAATATACAAAAGGATCCCAAGCAATTTTAAATGGCTTAAACATCTCTCTTTGTCGAGGAGATTTTGTAGCAGTTCTCGGATCCAATGGATCGGGCAAGAGCACTTTGGTTCAAATGCTGGCCGGTTTGTATGGACCCATTGACGGAGCTTTGATGTTTGAAGGAAAAAACTATAAAAAATACAAGCATGAGATTCATGGAAAGATCGGGTATGTTCCGCAAAACCCTAGGTTGTTGTTCACCTGTGATACGGTGTTGGAAGAATTAAATTTGGCTACAGATAGAGCCATAGCATCCCACTTGGAAAGTTACATGTCTGACCTCTTTGGGGATGGATTCGATTTTACGCACCTTTATCACCGTCATCCATATGATTTGAGCGGAGGTGAAACTCAGAGGTTGGCTCTGTATTGTGCTTTGCTCAAAGGACAGACTGTATTGCTTTTGGACGAGGTAACCAAGGGACTGGATCCTCTGGCAAAAGAGTCCATCTCTAAGATTTTAAAGAATTTAGCTCAAAAAGGAATTACAATTTTAATGGTAACTCATGATATAGAATTTGCAGCAAGTCATGCAGAAAAGTTCACGATTTTATTCGACGGAACCATAACGGATTGGCAGAGCAAAGAGCAATTCTTTAATGGAAATTATTTTTATACCACCGCTTTAAAAAGAATCTTTGGTGACAAACAAAAGGATATTATCGTTTTGGAAGATCTTGAATTATATGAGGAAAACAAATGATTTTAAGTTGGGTTATATTATTGACATGTATAATAATGTTTTTTCGGAATTTTGAAGCCAAAAAGACTACGGCAAGGGATATTACCCTGCTTGCCTCTCTGACCGCCGTGGCTGTAGTGGGGCGGGTGATCTTTGCCGCTTTCCCCAGTATGCAGCCTACATCCTTTATCATTATTATTGCGGCAATTATTTTTGGTCCGCAAGTAGCCATGCTTATAGGTGCCATTTCTCCCCTTGTCTCCAACATGTTTATGGGTCAAGGTCCATGGACGCCTTGGCAGATGTTGGGTTGGGCGCTCATGGGCCTCGTGGCAGGGGTACTATTTCATAAAATGAAGGTTCAAAGTCAATTGGCTAAGGTTATCTTCGGAATCATCAGTGGCTTTGTCTTCGGTGTCTGTATGGACCTTTGGTTTGTGGTTGCCTACCTTCAGCCATTAAACAAAGAAGCGATTCTTTTGGGGCTTGGGGCAGGCATCCTATTCAACGTCATTCACGGCGTAAATAACGGGGTATTGATGGCTCTTTTCGGACCTCGGTTAGAAAAAATATTGGAAAGGGTCAAAATCAAATTCGGAGTTCTCGACTAAAGATCTTCGTTATCGATTAAAGATCTAAATTGGCATTTTAGACGAAAGATCTGCTTTGATGTTCTCGGCATTCTTAACGAAAGCTTTTTATATTGGTAAAGAGTTATTCGATTCCCAATATGGCGATACCCACCATCACGATAAATATTGCCAAGTATTGTTTTCTGGAAAGCTTTTCTTTCAAGATGATGCGACCTAAGAGAACGGAAATTACACAGTAGGATGCGATCATAGGCGCAGCTAAAACAGCATTGTCAGCCATGGCAAACACATAGGTGAACTGTCCGGCAGTTTCACACAATCCTCCGATGCCCTTCCATTTTTCTTCCTTGAAAACGAAGGTTCCTTTTTTAATAAATTTTACGTAGATAAAAGCAAGGATAGCCACGGCTAGGAAGGTAAACTCATAGGATAAAAGGGCGTCTTGCTCGGTCATATAGTATTCCAAATACAGAGCATCCGCAAAGGAGCCGATACCATCTAGCAGGCAATAAAGCAAAGGAAAAATCAAAGCGGCAAAACCGATGGTGTATTTATTTTCTATAATGCTACCGGAGGCGGCAAGTTCTCGATCTGATTCTTGCTTTTCAAAGAAGGATACCAGAAAGATTCCGGCGCAAACCAGAATAATTCCCAAAAGCTGCAAAGAAGTGATGGGCTGCCCTAAAATAAAAAAACATAACAGTGCAGTGACGGCACCGGAAGAGTTGCATACGGGTGATAGGATAGAAAGTTCTATGTACCGCAAACCTACATAGCTGAAGGTCATGGACAGTATGTATAAAAAGGAAACGGGAAAGTATCTGATTATATTAAAAAAATCAAAACTATAATCTTTGGTGATCATGTATCCTATTGCGTGTATGCCCATGATTACACCTACCATAATGACGATTTTCCAATGACTGCTCTTATCCTTTGGATTGGTTCCTATCTTTTGAAAAAGATTGCTGCCTCCCCATGCTAAAATTGTAAAAAGTGAAAAAGTAAACCACATATAAAGCTCTCCTTATTAAAAAACGTAGAAATGACGGCATCCAAGATTTCTATATGCAATGTCCACGGCAGGGGGTGACGCTTCCATAAGGAGGTTCCTAGATATTCCGTCAATTTCATCTTTGACGATATTTTCTACAGCAGAAAATAATTTATAAAATAAACAATCAAGAATAAATACTACAATAAGGTTTTACAAATGTCAAATTATTTTTAGCAAAATCTAAACATATAAATCTGTAATCTAAATGAAACCATAAAACACCAAATTTATGTTACAATTGTTATAAATATATCAATGAGAATCATTTTAAGGAAACCAATTCATCAGGATAAGGAACGGGAGGCAATTCCATGAAAATCTTTAAGACTGTAACCGTCTGTTTCCTCGTATTGGCTGCTTGCACTTGGGGGTATATGACCTATGGCGCGGAAGCGAGCAATACCACAGAGAAAGAGACTAATCAGGCAAACGCCTTTAAGGTAATCGGTTATTACTCGGGAGATTTATTTAATGAACCGGTAGAGAAGCTTCAAACGGACAAACTCACCCATGTCATGTATGCGTTTTTAATCCCTAAGGACGATGGAAGTTTGGAACCTTTAGAAAAACCGGAGCAGTTGAAGTTAGTTGTAGAGCAGGCAAGAGTGGATGACTGCAAGGTATTCATTGCTTTGGGAGGATGGTCGTATAAGCAGATCCCCTTGGTAACCACCTTTGAGAAGATTGGGAAATCAAAGGAGCTTCGCCAGAACCTTGTGAAAAATGTGACTAATTTCGTATTGGAAAATGACTTGGATGGTGTGGAATTGGACTGGGAGCACCCCAACGCAAATTCTATAGGTGACTATGAAAATCTGGTGGTTGAGCTGAAAGCGGCCTTAAAACCTCATGGAAAAGAATTGAGTGCAGCCTTAAACGGCGCGTGGTCTACTACGGCAGGACCCGAAATTTCAAAGTTATATACGAAAAAGTCCTTAGATGCTTTTGACTTTATGTCCGTCATGGCATACGATATGAACAATCAGGAGCATAGCCCCTTGTGGTTTGCCGGTACATCTATCAATTATTGGTTAAATAAAAATATCTCCCCTGAAAAAATTGTACTTGGAATGCCTTTATACGCCAGACCCAGCTGGATGCAATATAGGGATTTGGTGAAGCTAAACCCTGAGAATGCTTATAAGGATTTTGCAGATACAAAACCCCTAACGTCGTATTACAACGGTTTAAATACTCTACGAGAAAAGACAAAAATCGCAATGATTAATGCGGGAGGTGTCATGCTTTTCGATGTCAATGAGGACAGTGAAGGAGAATACAGCGTAGTTTCCATGATAGCAGAGACAGTGGAACATATGAAGGGATTGACAAAAGCTGAGAGGAAACAGCATGTCAGCCTGATAGTAAACAATCAGCAGGTGTTCTTTGTCAAAGAGGATGGATTGGGAATGCCCTATATCGATGGACAGAACCGAACTTTGGTGCCCGTAAGGAAAGCCTTGGAAGCAATCGGAGCAGAGGTCAGCTACGATATAGAGACCCGCTCCGTTGAAGCAAAAAAGGGAGACACTATAGTCAGACTAAAGATTGGTCAACAGATTATAAACATCAACGGCAACGAGTCTACAATGGATACTGTGGCAACATTGATGGAAGGGAGGACCTACATTCCTCTCCGTGCCGTTTATGAAAGCTTTGGTTATGAAATCCTATGGAGTAATGTTAGTAAAACAGCTTATGTAAATTAAATAATAACTCCTACTACGATTGAAAATAGACGACTGCAACTAACAGTTGACAATTGGAAACTCGCGGTTGGTAGTAAATGCATCAGTACTTCTGTTAAATAAGGTTAAGCAAACAATCATTTTTATCGGTATAGGGGGCTCACAATGAATATGGGAGACAGAATACAAGAGCTACGTAAAAAAAAGGGTATCTCACAAGATCTATTACAGTTAGAAGAAAAAAGAGAGGATCAAGAGAGTTTGGAGTCAGAAATGACTTTATCTATGGAAGAAATCTTCTCTTTGCTAAAAGAAAATGAAGAGGCGACCTTAAAACGGGAAGGGAAAAACATGCTCTTTATGGCCATAGGGTTTGGAGTCATTGCAGCGGTTGTTCTTGCGATCATCATCTTCTTATATTTATTCAACAATAATATAAGTAGGCAAATTCAAAATATGGGCACAGCCAATTGGCAATTTATACAGGTTGACCCAGGTCCGACCAGTCAGGTGACAGATCAAGAGAAGGTGCTGGCAGATTACAAATCTGAGATTAAGATGATCAATCCAAAGGCTAAACGGATAACCTTATTCATGACGGCCATTCCCAAGGTGTATACGGATAATATGCAAATGAACTTTATGGTGGTATCCGAAGGTTCTGACCCTATTACCGTAGAAGGAAAGCTCTCAGTAGGTCAGATGTTTACCTGTGAAGCAGAGTTTCCCCTTTCCGACGATATAAAAATCTATGCGAATATCCTTCAAAATGAAGAAAGTCAAAATGAATTCATGGAAGCTTTTTATAACTTAACCGAAAGATATAAATTGGATATTGATAGTATGTGGTATTCGGGTCAGACGCAGATAAAAAGAAAAGACGAATTCACAGTCAACGGTGGGGTGACAATCGGTCTATATGTTACGAATGATGACAATTCCCCTAACTCATACATTTGCTGGCCTGTAAAAGGTGTGGTAGGTTGTTATGAAAATGACAAGCTTGTTGAAGAACTCCAAATAGACATTGACCCTAACGATTTTTCATCCCCCTTTGACCATATGAATGATACTACGTTTAGGGAATACAAAATCCCTATTAAGGGAACGTTTAAGGGTAAACGTGAGGAATTAACATTTAAGGCAACCATTGTTGATAACTTCGGTGTTGAATACTATTCTGAATGTGTAATGTTTTAAACCTAAAAACTTGCAACTTATTCAGTATAAATAGATATAAATGAGGTATCACTACTGTAGGGCCACAGAAATAGAAAAGGAGAACGAAATAAATGGAAGATAGAACGCAAGAATCAAAAGAATACGAAATATCCAAGTTGCTGAAGGAATATGAAGAAACAGCAATCAAGAGGGAAATAAAAAGTAGAAAATTCATGGTGACTGGATTTGGATTATTATTTCTAACTATAATAATTTGTATGATTTTTACTTCTAATGCAATGAGAAGTATGGAAAACAATCTTAGTTATTTAAGTAATGAAGTATCAGGGATAAAGGGTTATATAGATAGCCAATTTTATCAGTGGGATGAAAATTTAAAAAAGCAAAACAATATATTGGAAGACTATGGATATGAGGTGAAAAACATAGATCCTGCAAAGAATCGTGTGACCTTATCTTTTAGGGCAGTACCAAAGGTCTATACGGACGGTACGAGGGTCAACTTTATGGTAACCTCTGAGGGTTTTGAACCTGTAACCCTTGAAGGAAAACTTTCAGGCAGCCAGCTATTCACTTGCCAGGGAGAGTTCCCAATTTCCAATGACATGAAAATCTACGTTAACATCATTGAAAAGGGAGAAACCAAAAATCAACTGATGGAGACCTTGTACGATATAAAAGGGAAGTATGAACTACACACCTCCATTGGATTTTCAGGAACAACGTCTCCAACAAAGGGGGATTCATTTTCTATCAAGGGAGATATTGAGGTAAGTGTATTTGTGCCAAGCGAGCAGGATGGTTCTAGCATTTGTTGGCCAGTTAAAGGTGTGATGCAATACTATGTAAAAGGCAAGCTTTGCGGAGAGGTTGAGATGGATATTAGTTCACAAGAGCCTTCAGATATGACAGGGGAAAGGTTCTATCGAACGGCTATCAATGAAACTTTTAAGGGAAAATCAGAAGATTTTAACATTATTGCAACCATAACTGACAATTGGGGAACAGAATATACCTCAGAATGGCGAATGTATTAATGAGGAAAAGGAAAGAGTGATAGTATGATTTTATTTGTTTACCAAAACGAAAAAACCTTTGATATGATTCCCAACGTGTTGTATCATTATAATCAGATAATGAATTTGGGTATGTCAAAAGAACAGGTGGACTCTTTGTCCATTCTCAGGAATCGCCATGGAAAGCCATATCTAGAAAACCAAGGGTTAACGGATTTTAACTCAAGAGAGATTCACTTCTCCATTAGCCATTCGGGAAGTTGGTGGGCTTGCCTTATAGGAGAGACGGAAGTGGGTCTGGACATAGAGGATGTAAAAAAGCGGCATAGCGCAACCAGCGGTAAGGAGCATGGACTCACTGTCGCTGAGTTTAAAAGAAAGTATGAAGCTATTGCCAAGCGGTTTTTTACAGCGCAAGAATATGAGTACGTGCTTTCCCACGGAGTTTCAGGTTTTGTAGATATTTGGATTCGCAAAGAGGCCTATATCAAATTATTGGGCACGGGAATGAGCGAAGGGCTCAATTCCTTTGAGCTCATAGTTGGCGGTCATTTGACAGAAAGTGTAAGAAATTATTTTATAAAGGAAATAGACTTTTTAGCTCATGGAATAGAGGGGCTGAAAGGAGCCTATTGTGCAGAGGGAAATATTGAAATTGAACAAATCATCTTTAATTAACCAAAATTCAGAAGATACCATAGAATTAAAAGATCAAGATACAAAAATGCAAGGTTCAACTAATAAAAATAAAAAAGTATATTTGGTGGCAATTGCTTTTTCCTTGATTGTGGGATTTTCTTTTATAGGAGTGAAAGCCAGCATTGAAGTCGCAACTCCTTTGGAAATTTTAATCCATAGATTTAACTTTGCATTCCTAGCCAGTCTTATTCCTGTAGGCTTGGGAAAGGTGAAGATTCACTTAAAAGATAAAAATAAAAAGATTTTAATTGTTACTGCTTGTTTTTATGTTGGATTTATGATTTTGCAAACCATTGGATTAATATTTGCTACTTCCGTTGAGGCAGGGATTCTCTTTGCCATCATTCCTATACTTGCAAAGATTATAGCGGCAATTTATCTAAAGGAAAAGTCAAGCCCTAGACAAAACATTTTCGTTTATCTTTCTGTTGCCTCTGTAATTGCAATGTTTGTCTGTGCTGTGACAGATATCAGTGTCAACATCATCGGAATCGTCATTTTGTTTCTCGCCAGTCTGAGCATGGCCATAAGCAACGTCCTTATGCGGGGAGTTCGGGAATCTTACTCACCCATTGAAATTGCATTTGGCATAGCGTTCATGGGATTTTTAGTCTTTAATATTACTTATTTGGTGTATGCCATGGGAACAGGTACCATATCCCGTTATTTTTTACCCCTCACCAACCTGCACTTTATCATCGCTATAGCCTATTTGGGTGTGTTATCCACTTTGGTGTCCTCCTTGCTCATGAGTTATATGCTCTCTCATATGGAAGCTATAAAAGCCACCATCTTTGGCAACCTATCCACAGCCATTTCTATTGTAGCAGGAGTAGTTCTCATGAAGGAACCCTTAGCTTGGTATCATATTCTATGCACCGCTCTCATTATCGTGGGGGTTATAGGGGTAAGTTTGACTCCCAAACAGGAATCTAAGCTTTAAATTTACTTTCTTTACAATCGCTTTATATATAGCCTTAGGGCTATATTTTTTATTTACATACACTTTACTCCTATAAGGTAGTTACAGATTGATATTTCCTGTAAAGTTTAAATCAATTCAGTGGCATCAACATGGGGAGGAGCTAAAAGTGAGAATTCAAAATCGAAAAGAACTTATAATCAAGTATGGCATATTGATTTTTACAACCATAGGTATGATCTTCCCATATATTTGGATGTTAATGGGATCGTTAAAAACTAAGTCGGAAGTTTTTTCTGGAAGTTTATTTCCAGAAACCCCACAATTCTCTAATTTTGGAAGAGTTTTGTTGGAAACCCCTTTTGCCAAGTACATGTCTAACAGCATTTACATATCAATCATCATTGTGATGATTCAAATTGTAGGAGCAATATTAGCAGCCTATGTCTTCGTTAGGATAAAGAAACAATGGGTTGGATTCACCTTTGTTGTGGTTATGGCAATTTATATGCTGCCAGGATCTGCAACTTACGTTCCCTCATATATCATTATTTCCAACCTGAATTTGATCGACACGCACTTGGGGTACATCATCAGTGAGGCCATAAGCATATTCTCCATTTTCTTTCTGAGACAATCCTTTAAGCAGGTGCCTATGGACGTGGTGCATGCTGCCAGAATAGATGGAGCCAGTCATTTAAGGCTGATCTATAATGTCTATATACCGTATTGCAAAAATTCTGTGTTCTCGTTGATTCTCATCAACTTTATCTATAGCTACAATAATTATATGTGGCCATCCCTTTTGATTAAAAGCGCCGATAAAATGCTGGTAACTACAGGGTTAAGACAGCTATTTATGCAGCAGGCAGGGTATGGTACCGATTGGCCGTTGACTATGGCAGCTTGCACCGTTTCAATATTGCCAGTGATGTTAATTTTGATAATAGGAAATAAAAAGATTATCGAATCGATGTCCGGGCTTTTTGTAAATAAGTAAAAATAAAAGAAGGAGTGTAGAATGTTAAAAAAATTAAGTAAATTTATGGGTTTATTTCTATCATGTATCCTCATGGTTACAGCGGTAGGTTGCAGTAATTCTGGTCAAGAAACCAATGGATCGTCTGTTAATGGTAAGGTTAAAATCGAATTTTATCACGGTTTAGGCGGAAACTTAGGGGATAACTTGCAAAAATTGATCACTGAGTTTAATGCAAACAATGAAAAGTATGAAATCGTACCTGTTGTGCAGGGGAATTATACAGAGACATTGCAAGCTTTACAAGCGGCTTTGGCTTCTAAAACCCCTCCGGCTCTGGCTATTAACGGATATCCAGAATTTATGAAGCTGGCGGAAAGTGATGTACTTGCTCCACTGGAAAATTATGTAAATCAACCGGAATATAACAAGGAGGACCTGTTGGCACCTATCCTTGCGCAAGGGAACTATAAAGGAAGATTACTTGCAGTGCCAGCTTATGCCTCAACCCAGGTCATGTACTATCGAAAAGATTTATTCGAGAAAAATAATATCGACTACGATAGTCTGAAAAATTTTGAGGAATTGGCGCAAGCCGCTAAGACAATCAAAGAAAAGGAAGGGGCATACGGATGGTCAATCATGTGGTATACGGAGCATATGATCGACTATGCCAGATCTGCAGGAGGTGATGTGCTCAGTGAAGATGGTAAGACAGTGACCATAGACTCTGAGGAATGGATTACAGCCTGGGATACCATAAGAAAACTGATCCACGAGGACAAGGTAATGGAAACCGTTTATGGAGGAAATGGTTGGGAATGGTGGTATAAGACCATAGACAACGTGATGAATGGAAAGTCTGCGGGGTATACCGGTTCATCTGGTGACGGTGGGGATTTGGATTTTAGTATCATCTCCACAGGTATGCAAAAAGGGTTTGGTGATGCACCAGCAAGACCGGTAGCTGTATCGGTAGTATTTAACATTTTTAAGGATGTACCTGTGGAACAGCAAGAAGGTGCTTGGGAATTTATCAAGTATTTCACTTCGCCGGAAAATACCGCGGAATGGGCGATTCAGACCGGATACATACCGGTAAGGAAAAGTGCAGTAGAAACAGAAAAGTTCCAGAAAAAATTAGAGGAAAATCCATCTGCCGGAATCCCACTACAGCAGGCAGAGACCATAGGAATCCCTCCGTTTATTGATCCTACAGGTGGAAAAATTTACGGAATCATAGACTTGGCAAAGGACGGGGTGCTAATTGAAAATAAACCGGCAGCCGAAGTTTTAAAGAAAGCACAAATTGAAGCTCAGAAAGAACTAGATAAAGTGACGAAATAGAAAGGAAGTAGGGCTGAGATGGAAACCACTCAGCCCGAAATGAAGAAAATGAACTATAGAAACGATATTAAATTAGCAGTATTTGACTTGGCAGGAACAACGGTAGAAGACAATAACGGTGTACGGGATTGTCTGTATAAGGCGGCAGTATTGCATGGATTAAATGTTGATCCTGATGATATCAGTCGACATATGGGTACCAATAAAATTCACCTTTACCAATTCCTGATTTCTAGAAGCGAAGGGAAAAATATTGACTTTAGAGATTTTGAAACAGAAATTCATCAGAATACTTATGAAAAGGCTAAGAAAATTTATGATGATTACGTTGAGATTATGATCGATTATTATAAGACCCAATGTAAAGAAATCAAAGGAGCGTCGGAGGTATTTGACTGGTGTCATAAAAATGACATTTTAGTTGCTACGAATACAGGCTTTCATAGCGATGTTAACGGAGCCATATTTGATTGCTTAGGATGGCTCAAGAATGGCTTGGTGGATGCCGCTGTGGATTTAGACATGGTTCCGGAGGGAAAGGGGCGCCCTGCACCTTTCATGATTTTTAAAGCTATGGAGCTTTTAAACATACAAAGCGTCAGACAAGTTATCAAAATAGGAGATACGCCCGCCGATATGTTAGAGGGATACAATGCAGGATGCAAAGCGGTCATCGGCGTTACAGAAGGATCTACTCCCATATGGGAATGGGGTAAGTTCTGGCATACCCATGTGATTAAAACCGTTCAAGAATTACCTTGGCTCATAGAAGACGGAAGGATTGTTTAGGTGAATAAATGCTAAAAAATTGGGAAGCTGTAGCAAATATCGGAATTGTTTTTCCTAAGTTATTTCCTACAGCGCTAGATAATAAAGAGAACTTTACAAAAAGTTTGATGACCATACTGGAAGATCCATTTTTTACGACCTTAGAAGTTTCCTACATACCCCATAACGACATGCGAAGGATAGCCGCCGATTTAATGCAAAAGAGTGGGGTAGAATCTGTATTCAATGGCGGAGATGCCTTCCGACAACTGCAAATAGACCTGAGCAGTATAGATGACGATATCAGAAAAAAATCTGTAGAAAATGCAAAGATCCTCATCGATCAAAGCTATGAAATGAACTGCAAAATTTTACATGTGGTTACAGGAAAGTACTTAGGGGAAGAGCATAAGCAGCTCATGCTGAAAGCCTTTGAAGAATCCTGCATTCAGCTGTGCCAATATGCAAAGGAAAAGGCCACCCATTATGAGTTGATGATTTCAGTAGAAACGGGTGATCGGCATTTTGACAGACGATACCTTTTAGGTCCTACCAATGAGGCTTTAGCGGTTGTGAATACAGTAAAAAACCAATGCGACAATTTTGGAATTCTCTTGGATCAAAGCCACTTTCCACTGATGGGCGAGGATATACATAAGGCTTTGTGGGCAGCCAAAGATGTGTTGACCCATGTGCACTTAGGAAACTCTTATACGAAAAGTAGGGAAGCCAAGCACTTTGGTGACAAGCATTTGCCCTTTGGGGTTCCCGATTCTGAGGTGGGTGTAGAAGAAGTAATACGGTTTTTAAGGACGCTGAAAGACATCGACTTCTTTAAGCGACCAAAGGCTACAGGCAAGCCACTGCTTTCCTTTGAGGTGGGAGCCTTTGAGGGAGAAGCGCGATCCATCGTCATTGCCAATATCAAAAGAGTGTTTTATGAAGCATGGTTTCAAGCTTAGGGGTGCAGAATGAATTTAATTAATGTTTTAATTATCGGTTACTTTTCTCAGGAAGCCAAAGAAAGGATTATCAACTACTTTCCGGAAGGGTTTTGCGTTTCTATCGTAGAACCCGGTGAGGAAAGTAAAGGAATCCAAGATTGCCACATTTTGATCCCAGAGCATATACAGGTGAATCGTGAGATCCTTTCTCAGGGCAAACAATTGCGTCTTGTTCAAACGGGAGCGGGATTTGATAATGTTCATATTGAGGACTGCACGGAAGCCGGCGTTTGGGTAGCCAATGCGGCAGGGGTCAACAGTACCGCTGTGGCAGAGCATGTAATGGCTTTGATGCTTTCTTATTTTAAGAATATACCCCATCTGGATCAGTTCATGAAAAGTGGTGGAAATGAAAAACACTTATTTTATCAGGGGGCAGAGCTGGAAGGGAAAACCATGGGGATCATGGGATTTGGAGCAATCGGAAAAAAGGTTGCTAAGTATGCCAATGCCTTTGGAATGAAGGTAATAACTTATGATAAATTTTTACAGGAAAAAGATACTTTAGATGTGGAATTCGTAGAAGAAGATACCCTTCTGAGAGAATCGGATGTACTTTCTGCCCATATTTTTTTAAACCAGGACACAAAAAAATACTTTAATATGAATCGATTTCTTCAAATGAAGAATGATGCAGTATTCATTAATACGGCTCGAGGTGGGATTGTGGATGAGTTAGACTTAATCAATGCCCTTGAAAATCACATAATTGGGGGAGCATGTTTAGATGTATTCCAAGTAGAACCCTTAGAGCTGAACAACAGACTCAGAAAACTTAACAATGTGTTGCTGACACCGCATACTGCAGGAATGCCTGATGGATTAAAATTTCACAAGAAAAGATATGATTTTTTCATTCGGAATATTCAATTGGTCTGTGGTGAAAAAGCTCCCTTATCAAATTTAAATGTCATTTCGTAAAATTGTACTCGCAGTGCTCAAGGTCCATGAATATCGGGGGAATTATGAATAGCGTAAATATTTGTCTGAAGGAATTATATAAAACCTATGGGAAGGATACCAATGTTATCAACGGCATCAATATGGAAATCAAAGATAAAGAATTCTTAGTGTTGCTAGGAGCTTCTGGATGTGGAAAATCTACATTGCTGAGAATGATCGCTGGGATAGAAGATGTAACCTCGGGAGAAATCGTCATCAATGGAAAGGTAGCAAACAATATAGAACCAAAGGATCGAGATATTGCTATGGTCTTTCAAAACTATGCCCTTTATCCACATATGTCTGTGTCAGATAACATGACCTTTGGTTTAAAAATCAAAAAAGTGCCGAAACCGGAAATACAAAGAAGGGTCAATCATGCGGCAGCCATATTAAAAATTGAACAGTTGTTAAAAAGGTACCCCAGTCAGCTTTCTGGTGGTCAACGACAGAGAGTGGCCATAGGCCGTGCAATTGTCAAAGAACCGAAAGTTTTTCTAATGGATGAACCCCTTTCAAACTTGGATGCAAAGCTGAGAAATCACATGAGACTGGAAATTAAGAAGCTGCATGAGAGGATTGACTGCACTTTTGTGTACGTAACTCATGATCAGGTGGAGGCGGTCACTTTGGGTGATAGAATTGCGGTAATGGATGGAGGTAGAGTGGTTCAACTGGATACCCCAAAGGAAATCATAGAGAATCCAATCAACACATTTGTGGCGGGTTTTATTGGATTTCCTCAAATCAATTTTATTAGAGGTGTCTACAAAATTATCGATCAAAACGCTTATGTTTTTTTCGGAGAAATACAGTTTCCCATTAAACACTTCTTTTCTCATCAGGTGCGAGGAAAAGAAGTTATCCTGGGAATTCGACCGGAGCATTGTGAAATTGCCACCGAAAGCGAAGCCCACACATTCCCTATGAAGGTGGAGATTTGTGAGTTGATCGGCACGGATATGATCGTACACTTATTATACCAACAGGAACCGTTTATCATTAAAACAACCATCGATAAAAGTTTTAAACCGGGTCAAATGGTTTATGTGAGACTCAAAAAAGATAAAGTCCTACTCTTTGATGGAGAGACCACTATGAATTTAGGAAAACAGTCATGAATTTATTAATTTCCTTGGATGGGATCAGCTGCGAAGATATGTATCCCATGTTAGATAATTTCATAGAGCAAGGGTTTTCTTGCGTTTCTAATTTGGAGACCAGCTTTCCTTCCGTTACCTATACCGCACATATGAATGCCATTACAGGGGAAAAGCCTGAAAAACATTATATCTTTGAGAATGTACTACTGAATAAAAGAAGCTTTGAAAGAAAAGAGCTATATGATATTGGGTTTGATCAAACTAAAGAAATGATACAAGCCAAGACTTTGTTTGAAACTATAGAAAGTCAGGGCTTGACCTCTACGGCCATACATTGGCCTTTGGCAGAGGGGTTTTCTAGTGTTTGCATCAATGAAAAGCATTATTCCCACGATGAGTTAGACGGAATTAACGAAGCAATCGAAAATGATAAGAGAAAAAAAGAAATGGTTCTTGATTTGATAGATCAAGGTCAACGTGATTTTGTAGCGGTTCACTTTTTACAGTATGATACCATAGCTCATTACTATGGTGTGGATCATGAGAAATCTAAAGTGGCAAGGGATACACTTTTAAAATATATTTGGGAAATGAAAGAAAAGATTGAGGCAAAAGGACGATGTAATATGCTGATCTTTTCAGATCATGGTTTGGTCAACCGAAAGGACACGATCTATCCCAATGTCTTTCTATCTAAGAACGGGTTTTATGATTATATTGCTTTTAACCGGTTAAGGCTTGTATGCGATGGAAGCGGTAGCGCACTCTACTACAGTAAACTTAGCCATAAAGAGGATATTCAAGTGTTCAAAGCTTTAAAGTCCAGCCTAAAAGTGAAAGGAATCTATATGGTAAGAATGAGCAAAGGGGGAACCTATGCACCCAAAGCCATCGTTGATTTCACTGAGGGGACTTGCGCTGAGGACATTCTACCGGGGGAAGAACCGAAATATACCAACTTGATGGGAATACACGGACACTTTGAAAAAAACGTAAATAGGATGAACGGCTTTCTAATGGCATATGGCGAAAAAATCAATAGATCTAGGATCATTTCCAAAGGTCAAATCAGCGACATAGCTAAAACAATGGGAAGATTGATGAATATAGAACATGAATGCAACGGAGGTGAAATCAATGAATTATTTAATGAAACAGACAGCTTGGATAACTCAAAGTAAATATAAAGAACATTTTTGGGCGTTGGTTTTATTGATTCCCACCTTGATTCCACTGTTGATTTTTTGGATATATCCTATGTTTAAAACCTTGACATTGAGCTTTACTGATTGGAATTACATATCACCAAATTACAACTTTGTGGGTTTGGACAATTATAAAGAGGTACTTACAAATGACAATTTTCATCAAGTGCTGATCAACACCCTTGTCTTTTCATTGGGTACGGTTTTACCTCCCATAATCATCGGATTGTTTTTTGCAACGCTATTAACCAATATTCAAAAGGGCAAAAGCTTATTTCTGATTTGCATTTTCTCATCATGGATAACCCCTGCAGTGGTGGTCTCCACCGTATGGTTGGGAATATTTGGCAAAGATGATGGGTTGGTCAATCAAGTGATAGAGTTTTTTGGCGGAACAGCGGTTCCATGGCTGTGGCAGGGCTCCACTGCCATGATTGCAGTAATCGTGGTTACTATATGGCAATACTTAGGGTTGTCTACCTTGCTTTTGACTTCGGCCATGACTAAGATGGATCCGTCCATCTTTGAGGCGGCTGCGTTGGATGGTGCAAGGGGGATGCGTAAGTTTCTAAAGATCACCTTTCCAGCCATATCGCCTACGGTATTTTTTCTCATCATCTTATTTTTGCTCAATTCTTTAAAAGCCTATGACCAAATATATATTCTCACCCAAGGGGGACCTTCGGGAGCCACCTCTACTTTGCTTTACTACTACTATGTAGCAGCTTTTGATTGGTTTGAAACGGGAACGGCATCTACAGTTGCGATTATGATTGTCATCGTATCCGTAACCATCAGCGGAATCAATTTCCTTTATAGCAATAAATGGGTGAAATATTGATATGCTTTATGGTATAATAACCTAAAGGCGTAAGCTGAAGAAAGTGGAGTAAGACTTGGAACGCCAGAGAAAAAATGAAATCACATCTTCGGTGATGAAAGTAGAAAGTGCAGGCAGATATGGACATTCAGCAAACAGCCATCAGATATTTATCCTATCGAGAGAGAAGCGCCCATGAAGTTCGACAATTTTTAAAGGGCAAAGGTTTTTCCTCGGAAGAAATTGCCCCTGCAATGGTGGAATTGGAAGAGATGGACTATGTCAACGACGACAGGTATTGTGAAAGCTTTATTCGGTATGCGCTTTCGAAAGGCAAGGCTTCCTTGCGGATCAAGCAGGAGCTGAAAGAAAAGGGTGTCGAAGGTCATAGGGTTGAGTTATTTTTAGAAGAAATGTTGGATCGTGAATCGGAAAAAGAAAATGCTCTGAAGGAAGCGGAAAAGATACTTCGGAAGTTTAGCTTACTGAAACAACTGGGTGGGTGTTTAGATGAAGATGGGCAACCCTTTAGCGATTTGTCTGAAAAGACAGAGGGCTTAGATGAAAAGCTGAAAGGAAAAATCGGGCGAAGACTTTCTGCATTGGGATACCAAGCAAATACCATTTATAGTGTATTGGAGAAATTAAAATAGGTTTTACCGTGTAAATTTCCTCTTTTTTGGAGAAAATCTTTATATGTTTTTATAAAAAATAATAAAGATTGACTTCTAGAAAAGAGGCTTTTTATGTATAAAAGAATATTGGTGGCAGGTATGATTTTTATGGTAGTGTCATTGGTTTTTACTTTCACCTATAAAGATATGATATTGAGGGATATGGTCTTTCAAAAGGGACTGTCATTTCCCAAAGGGATGAATGCCAAAACCGATGATAAAAATATGGCACAGATACCCGTTATTTCAGATACAAAGACGACACAGGACCAACTTGATCATGAATTTTATACCTTAGATGATTTGGATGAATACACCAAGGAATTTACCAATCACGTGGATGGTTACTCCCTATCAATACCTGCTGATTTTCAAGTGGACATGCGGAATAATGCCGTGAGAGCTTTGTTCTTCAATGATAAAGTCCAAATGGAAATTTACAAGGAAGAGCTAAAAAATAACGTTTCGTCTGAATCCTATATTTCTTATTCCAATCAATTTAAAGATAATTCTACCTTTCATCATGTGGAACGGGAGCAATGGATAGAGATACAAGGGTATCGTACCTACACTCTGCAATGGAGTAGAAAAAAATCTACTAAAATAGAGAATGACAAGAATTATTATGCTTCCTTCGATTTGATTTATGACTCTAAAACCGTATTCACATTTTTATTAAAATCTCAAGAATCCCTCACAGAAAAGGAGTTAGGGATAATCCATACCTTTCAACCACGGGCTTTTACCAAAGTCGGAAAGACCCTCTCAGAAGCAGGTGAAGCTACTTCCATCCGTGAAAAGGCATTGACCACACAGCTTGTTTATGGAAAATATTTTGGGGACGATAGCCGTTTGGTTTGGGGAATCTTTGAACCCAATACACCTGAGAATTTTCAGAATATAAAAGATATTGAATCCTATATTCAGTATCAGTTCCCATTTATAGTAACTTATCAACATTTTAATTTAGACGAAACAAAGGTCGACTTAGACAGTGTTCTTTCTCAGGCAATAAGAGAGGGAAGAATCGTTGAACTTTCATTGCAAACTAATGCGATAGATCAGGTATATGATATTTTAGATGGAAAATATGATGACTATATTGAAGCGTACGCTACAGCCATTAAAAATGCTGGGGTACCCGTGCTCATGCGGTTATGCAACGAAATGAATGGAGATTGGTGCACCTATTGTGCGCTGCACTACTCTAAGGATACCACCTTATTTCAGGAAATGTACCGATATATCTACGGAAAGTTTGTGGTTATGGGAGCCAATGCTTACACTCTGTGGGTCTTTAATCCCAATGAAAGATCCTTCCCTGATTTTAAATGGAATCATAGCACCCTGTACTACCCAGGAAACGAATACGTGGATTTGATCGGGCTTACAGGTTATAATACAGGTACCTACTATCACGGTGAAAGTTGGCGAAGTTTTGATGAAATCTATAAACCTATCTATAAAATGGCTACGGAAGTTTATGATAAGCCGCTGATGATCACAGAATTTGCATCTAGCAGTGTAGGTGGTGATAAAGAGTCATGGATTAAAGATATGTTTAAAAGTATAGAGACATATGATAAAATAAAAGTAGCCATTTGGTGGAGCGGGCGAGATTTGGATGGGGAAGGTAATGTGGCAAGGCCGTATTGGCTCAATGAAAATCAAGAAATTTTAGATATTTTTAGAGAGAACTTAAGTGAAGAGTAAAAGAGGGACGAAATGCAGAATGAATTGAGGCACTATTATGAAAACGAAGGAGCTGAGGAACTGAGAATTCAGAAGGATGGTGTTCAATATACTGAGTTTCTCACCATAACCAAGTATTTAGATAAGCTTTTACCTGCAAATTCCAAAGTATTAGACCCCTGTGCCGGTACAGGAGTATACTCTTTCCATTTGGCTGACATGGGTCATAAAGTGGTGGGCGGAGACTTGTTTGAAGTAAACATAAATAAGCTAAAACTTTTAAATGAAGAACGAAAAAAATATTTTGATAAAAATTTAGCAATCCCTTTGGAAAATATTTATTTAGGTGATGTGAGAGATCTTTCTCAATTTGAAGAAGAATCTTTTGATTGTGTCCTTTGCATGGGCGCCCTTTACCATATGCTGGAAGAAGAAGATCGAATGAAGTCGGTGGAATCCTGTCTGAGAGTATTAAAGAAGGGCGGAATCCTGGTGGCAACTTATATCAATAGGTTGGCTGCTATTTTGGGAAGTTGCAGGGGGGATATAGAGGATTTAGAGGAACTCTTTACATTTTTAAAGGAGGGAAAAGAAGGTGTCTTCTATGCCCATAACCCAGATGAAATTAAACGAATGTTTGAAGACTTTTCGATAGAGGAACTTTACCACATTGGAGCTGATGGCGTTGGATATTTGCTTTATGGAGGTAACCAAAGCATCACCTTTGAAGGGCTAAAGAGGTGGCGTGAGCTTCATTTCGCTACCTGTGAAAATCCCTATATCCTCGGTTATAGTTATCATGGTGCCTTTTTTGGGAGAAAAATATAGAAAACTTCATAAGAGGATTGACAATTGCTTTATAACCTTTTAAAATGAAAGAGTTATAGAGAAATAGCATTGATGGAACCAGTAGTATTTACAGAGCCTATACAGAGAAGTTGCATTTGCTGAGAGCAACCAGGTATGTACTTATGAATATCACTCCGGAGCTATAAGTACAATGAAGTGGCAAACACGTTGGTTTGTGTTTGCAAATAGGGTGGTACCGCGGTTATGAATCGTCCCTAGGCTTGATATATCAAGCTTGGGGTTTTTTAATATGTAGAAAACAAGGAAAATCGCAGAAAGGAAATAAATCATTATGTTTGAAAATTTATCGGAAAAACCAATTGCAGAGTTGCAAAATGAACAGGCGGATTTGTGGGATCAGGAGGACTTGCTCCATAAGTGTGTCACTACCAGGAAGGGAAAACCTTCTTTCGTATTCTACGAGGGACCTCCCACAGCCAACGGAAGACCCGGCATCCATCATGTTATCGCCAGAACCCTAAAGGATTCCGTCTGTCGCTATAAGACCATGCAAGGCTTTGAAGTGAAGCGAAAGGCTGGTTGGGATACCCACGGATTACCCGTGGAAATTGAAGTGGAAAAGCAACTGTCCATGTTGGGAAAGCAGGATATAGAAAAATACGGTATTAAGGAATTTAATGCAAAATGTAAAGAGTCCGTTTTCACCTATGAAAAGCAATGGAGGGAAATGACCAAGCGAATGGGATACATCATCGACTTGGACAACCCATATATCACCTTAGATAATGACTATATTGAATCTTGTTGGTGGATCTTAAAAGAGTTTTTCAAAGCAGGATTGATCTATGAAGGGCATAAGATTTTACCCTATTGCCCCAGGTGCGGAACGGGATTGGCTTCTCACGAAGTAGCGCAAGGTTACAAAGAGGTAAAGACCAATACCATCACGGCTAAGTTTAAAAGAAAAGATGCAGAGGAGTACTTCTTAGCATGGACCACCACTCCGTGGACGTTGGCATCCAATGTAGCTCTTACAGTAGGTGCAGAAATCGATTATCTCAAGGTCAAGCAGGATGGCACCGTATACTATGTAGCAAAAGCACTGGCGGATAAGGTTCTTTCCTCTAACGGCGAATATGAAGTTTTGGATGAGCTGAAGGGAAAAGAATTGGAGCACGTGGAGTATGAGCAGTTAATGCCATTTATTCAGGTGGACAAAAAGGCTTTCTATGTGACTTGTGCGGATTACGTCACCATAGAAGACGGTACTGGAATCGTTCATACCGCTCCGGCTTTTGGAGAAGACGACTATCAGACAGGAAGAAGATACGACTTGCCGGTTCCTAACCCCGTGGATGAACAGGGAAAATACTCTGATACTCCTTGGGTTGGTCGTTTCGTCATGGAAGAAGGTCTGGACGTGGACATCATAAAATATTTGGCCACAGAGGATAAAATTTATGCCAAGGCAAGGATGGATCACAACTACCCTCATTGTTGGAGATGTTCTACTCCCTTGATTTATTATGCAAAACCCAGCTGGTATATTGAGATGACTAAGTTAAAAGACCAGTTGGTTGCCAACAACAATCAAGTCAATTGGTTCCCGGACTATATCGGAGAAAAACGCTTCGGAAATTGGTTGGAAAACGTAAACGATTGGGCCATTTCCAGAAATAGATATTGGGGAACACCCATCAACATATGGCGATGTGAATGCGGTCATCTGGAATCCATAGGCTCCAGAAAAGAACTGGCAGAAAAGGTCATGGAAAATATTGACGAAACCATAGAGCTTCACAGACCATATGTGGATGATGTACACATCAAATGCGAAAAATGCGGTAGTACCATGAGCCGTATTCCTGAGGTTATGGACTGCTGGTTTGACAGCGGCGCAATGCCCTTTGCGCAACACCACTATCCGTTTGAAAACAAGGAGCAATTTGATAATGAGTTGTTTCCTGCGGATTTTATCTGTGAAGGAATCGACCAAACCAGAGGGTGGTTCTACTCTCTGATTGCCATTTCCACGTTTATCAAAGGAGCGGCTCCTTATAGAAATGTTCTTGTGAATGACTTAATCTTAGACAAGGAAGGCAAAAAAATGTCTAAGACAAAGAACAATACAGTGGATCCGTTTGCTTTGTTTGACAAATATGGTGCGGATGCTACCAGATGGTATTTGCTCTACGTTTCACCGGCTTGGTCCCCTACTAAGTTTGATGAAGAAGGTTTGATTGAGGTGCAGAGCAAGTTCTTTGGCACTTTAAAAAATGTATACAACTTCTTTATCCTTTACTCAAATCAGGATGACATTGATCCTACAAAGCTGTTTGTGGATTATGACAAGAGACCTGAGTTGGATCGGTGGATTCTTTCCAAATACAATCAATTGATTTTAGATGTGACAGAGGAAATGGATAGATATGACCACATGAAATCCGTAAGAAAAATACAGGAATTTGTGACGGAGGATCTGTCTAACTGGTATATCAGAAGAGCCAGAAGGAGATTCTGGGGTGAGGAAATGACGGACGATAAAAAATCGGTCTACGTCACTACTCATGAAATCTTAGTGGGTGTAGCACAGCTTTCTGCTCCTTTTGCACCCTTTATCACAGATGAAATCTATACCAAGCTGACGGGGGAAGAGTCGGTTCACACTTCCTATTACCCACAGGCCAAACCTCAATGTTTAGATAAGGATGTTGAGACGAAGATGGATCTGGTCAGAGATTTGGTTGGTTTGGGGAGAGGCGTTCGAGAAAAGAGCAGAATCAAGGTGAGGCAACCACTTACGGAAATCTTGGTAGACGGAAAGTATGAAGAACTCATTAAAGATATGACTGACCTTATCACAGAAGAATTAAATGTGAAAAGAGTAGTATTTGAAAAAAAATTAGATCAGTATATGAATTTTATACTAAAGCCTAACTTTAAAACCGCAGGTCCAACCTTAGGTGGAAAAATCAAGGCCTTTGGTGTTGCATTGGCAAAGGAAGACCCTGCTGAAACTGTTGGGAAATTGGAAGTAGAAGGGCAGATCATCCTAAATCTGGATGGGCAGGATATGGTGATTTCCAAGGATTTGGTGGAGGTGAGCATCTCTGCCAAGGAAGGGTTTGCCGTGGCTATGGAAAACAACGTCTTCACTATTTTGGATACCACCATAACTCCACAGCTTCTCTCCGAAGGTCTGGCTCGTGAGTTGATTTCAAAGGTTCAGCAGATGAGAAAGCAAAAGGACTTTGAAATGATGGATCAAATTAAGATTTTCTGTCAAGCAGATGAGGAAGTACAAAAATCCGTAGAAGAGCACAGGGACTACATTATGAGAGAAACCTTGGCAGAGGAAATCCTGATGGTGGAAATGGGATTGGAAGAATATGACTTAAACGGTCACAAAACTGGCATTAGTGTTGAAAAAATATAAACTAAAAAATTCGAATGCTTTGAAAAAAGCATTTATGTAAGAAAAAAACAAAGAGAAGAGATCATTTGACCTCTTCTCTTTGTTTTGCCCTCAAAGAGGACAAATCTATAAGTTGAAAATTTTAAATATGTTGAAAGTAATGTTCGGTATTAATCTTCCATAGGAATACATAATGCTAATGTTTCTAAAGATCCGGAGAAATCAACACCTGGATTGACTTGCTTTAAATCGCGATAACAAATATCAAATCTGTCTAAAATTCTGGCAAGGGTATCACCTCTCTGGGTGTTGTAGATCATACCTCCGGGACATCTTCCTCCCATATTTCCATCAGGGACAGAAGGCATTTCAGGCATAGGGCACGTTGGAGGCATGGGTTTCATAGGTGGTCTTGGTGGTAATGATGGTCTTGGTGGCATAGGTGCCATGGGAGGTTTTGGCATAGGAAGGGTGGAGCCTTGTGGAGGAATCAGCATATTATCCATATGAGTTCCGTCCATTACATTTGAATGATCATTATCCATAATCTTGTGAGGAATGCAAAGCTTCATGCCAATGCCTAAATTGTAAGGATCCAGCGTTGGATTGGCCTTCATCAATGAGTCCAAGGTTATTTTAAACCTCTTTGCAATCAAATACAGGGTATCGCCAGCCTGTACCGTATACATTGTGCCATCACAGGCGGGGACCGGTCCGTTAGAATCACCTTCAGGAATACAAATTTTGAGACCTATTTGTAAGTTATAAGGGTTTAGAATTTTATTTACTTGCATAAGTACGGGAACGGAAACATTATATTTGTAAGAAAGTGAGTATAAAGTGTCGCCGGCAACAATGGTATGTGTTTTTGAGCAATTCATGGATTCGTCTTCTGACATGGACTTCGGGAAGCCTCGATTTAAGTCTTTTTGCATCATAATAAATACACCTCTTTATTTTTGATTACTATTATTCTTTAATACTATACTATTTTATTTCTGTGAATTTTGTGATAAAATAAGTAATAAATTTTAATTTAATAAAAATATTTTACTTTGGAGGTAACAATTTGAGATTTATCAGGGAAAATCCTATAGCATTGCTTTTTATAATTTTATTGGGAGCTCAGTTTTTTTTAAGAGGTTTTGGAAATCCTATGAGTTGGATTATGAGCACCTTAATCAATTTACCGGGGATTATCATCGGCTTATCCTTTCATGAGTTTGCCCATGCAAAGGTTTCTAATTTGTTGGGGGATGACTTGCCCGCCCGCCAAGGAAGAGTGACCATCAATCCAGCTGCGCATATCGATCCGGTGGGGTTTATAGCGTTACTTTTTATAGGATTTGGTTGGGGAAAACCTGTGCAGATTAACCCCAGAATGTATAAAAATCCTCGAAGAGATGAATTTTTTGTAGCTATTGCCGGAGTTACCATGAATCTGCTGTTAGCTATACTGTTTGCAATTCTGCTAAAACTTATTTTTACCTTGCAATACGGGTTCATCTTGACACCTGTGGGTGGTATTGTCGCCGATATGATTAGGTCCGTCATATACATCAATTTGATCTTGATGGTATTTAACTTATTGCCTATCCCCCCGTTAGATGGATTTAATATCATTACTCAAATCTTCAATTTACGAAACACAGAATTTTATTATCAAATTTATAATAAAGGTTTTATCATTCTCATGCTTTTAATTTTATTTGATATTACAGATTACATTCTGTTTCCTGCAGTAAGGTTTTTCTATAGTATGATTATGGGTTATATTATTTAAATAAAATCAAAGTTGAACCCTCAAACGTATCGAAAGCTGATATTTCTTTTAAAAATAATTTTTTATTTCTTAGCACTCTCATGTTTAGAGTGCTAATTTTGTGGTAAAATATTCTTATAGTACTTAATCAACAAATAAAAACGAAATTTTTATTTGTGATTTAATTTCCTGTTAAAAAAAGGATTTAATATAAAAAGATAAGGGGGATTGTATATGAATTTTGAAAGGTTTACTCAGAGCGCCCAGAGTGTTATTGGAGAATGCCAGAAAATAGCCATACGGGAAGGCAACCAACAGCTGGAAGGAGAGCATTTGCATCTGGCTCTCTTGCTTCAACAGGATGGGCTCATACCAAAGCTCCTGACTTTTATGGGAAAAAATATGGATTCCCTGGTGGGAGCAGTGGAAATGGAAGTTGAAAAGCTACCCAAGGTACAGGGAGGCAGTGATAATCTCTACTCATCGAGAAGACTCAGTCAAATACTGATTGATGCAGAAAAGACAGCCAAGGAGTTTCAGGATGAATACGTCAGCGTAGAGCATTTGTATCTAGCACTACTGGAAGAAAAAAATGTACCTTCCGCTAAAATTTTTAAATCTTACAACATTACCAAGGACGGGTTTTTGCAAGCTCTTTCCAAGATACGTGGCAATCAGAGGATCACCAACCAAAATCCGGAAGATAACTACGATGCTTTGAATAAATACGGAAGAGATTTGGTTGAATTAGCCAGAGAAGGCAAATTGGATCCCGTCATAGGTAGAGATGGTGAAATTCGCCATACCATACAGATTCTTTCCAGAAGAACTAAGAATAATCCTGTTCTGATTGGGGAACCCGGCGTAGGGAAAACCGCCGTGGTAGAAGGATTGGCGCAGCGAATCTTAAATGGGGATGTGCCGGAGGGCTTAAAGGATAAAACTATCTATGCATTGGACATGGGAGCATTGATTGCAGGTGCAAAATTCAGGGGAGAGTTTGAAGAGCGACTTAAAGCTGTATTAAATGAAATAGAAAAATCCGAAGGAAGAATCATTCTTTTTATCGATGAAATTCACAATATTGTAGGTGCCGGAAAAGCGGAGGGCGCCATGGATGCGGGGAATTTGCTAAAACCCAAGTTAGCCAGAGGGGAACTACATTGTATCGGTGCCACCACATTGGACGAATATCGCAAGTATATAGAAAAGGATGCCGCCTTAGAAAGGCGTTTCCAGAAGATTTTGGTGGATCAACCTACGGTAGAGGATACCATTTCCATTTTAAGGGGATTAAAGGAGAGGTTTGAAATTCACCACGGTGTCAGGATCACCGATAGCGCACTCATCGCTTGTGCCACTTTGTCCGACAGATATATCAGCGACCGTTTTTTACCTGACAAGGCAATTGATTTGATGGATGAAGCCGCTTCAAAAATAAGAATTGAAATCGATAGTATGCCGGCAGAACTGGATGAAATTGCAAGGAAAATCATGCAGTTGGAAATTGAAAAACAGGCATTAAGTAAAGAAAAGGATTTAGGCTCCAAGGAACGCCTTAAAAACATTGAAAAGGAACTCTCTGAAATTAAAGAACAAAGCTTCAACATGAGGGTCAGATGGGAGCAAGAAAAGAAATCTATTGCGGGTTTGAAGGAGACGAAGCAACAGGTGGAAGAGGTAAAACATCAGATTGAGGAGGCGGAAAGGGCTTATGATTTAGAACTTTTGGCAAAATTAAAATACGGAACCCTTCCGGAGTTGGAAAAGAAGCTTGCTGAGGAAAGTACAAAACAGGAAGCTGCAAAAGAAAATCGAATTCTCAGTGAGGAAGTGACAGAGGAAGAGATTGCAGAGGTGGTATCAAAGTGGACGGGAATTCCTGTGAGCAGGTTGGTGGAAGCGGAAAAGGAAAAACTTCTTCGCTTGGGAGAAGTGCTTCATCAACGTGTGGTGGGTCAAGAGGATGCAGTGGTAGCCGTATCTGAGGCAGTTCTGAGAGCCAGAGCAGGTTTAAAGGCGGCTCATAAACCCATTGGATCTTTTATATTCCTAGGTCCTACAGGAGTAGGTAAAACAGAACTGGCCAAAGCTCTTTCGGAAGCTTTATTCGATACTGAGAAAAATATGATCAGAATTGATATGTCGGAATATATGGAAAAACATTCCGTGTCCAGATTAGTAGGAGCGCCTCCGGGGTATGTGGGATACGATGAGGGCGGTCAGCTGACAGAAGCCGTGAGAAGAAGACCTTACAGTGTCATTCTCTTCGATGAAATTGAAAAAGCTCATCCCGATGTATTTAATATATTATTACAGCTTCTGGATGACGGAAGACTGACGGATAATCAGGGGCGTACCGTGGACTTTAAAAACACCATTGTGATTATGACCTCCAATATTGGAAGTCCCTATTTGATTGACAATATTTCCAAGGATGGTTTCATTTCTCAGGATGTTAAGGAGAAGGTTGAGGCGGAAATGAAACGTCATTTTAGGCCTGAGTTTGTCAACCGTATCGATGATGTGGTGGTATTTTCACCATTAACAGAAGGCCAAATAGAGAAGATTATCGATCTCTCCATGTTGGATATTCAGAAGAAATTGGCTGACCGAAAGATCACATTAAAGTTAACGCCATCCACCAAGAAATTTATTGCAGAAGAAGCATATTCTCCAATTTATGGGGCAAGACCGGTAAAGAGGTATTTGCAGAAATTCATAGAAACGGAGATGGCTACAAAGATCATCAAAGGGGAAGTGAAGGATGGTGAGGAAATCATCGTTGACATTAAGAATGATGAGTTAAGTTTTTAGTAAGGTCATCTAAATATTTATTTAAAAACGAAAACGATGGAGAAATAAAGTTTTTAAATTTTGAAAAAAATTAAACTTAATAATTTGAAATTTATAAGAAAAAAACAGAGTATGCCATAAGATAACCCCGGCATACTCTGTTTTAATATGGGGCAGGAGCATGTTTTGACACCTACCCCAAACCCTTAGAACCTAAATTTTAGATAAAATGTAATCGGCGAATTCTGCACCGGTGGCTCCGTCAGATCTGCCGGTAAGCACCAACTTCTTTTCCGTGATGGTACAGATTTCCAGGGCTTCAAACAATTTATCTGCCTGATCCTGATAACCGATATGGGACAGAAGCATGGCTCCTGCACGGATTACACTGCAGGGATCTGCATAAATATCACGACCTTCGTCCACCATTCTGGGAGCCGAACCGTGAATGGCTTCAAACATAGAGTATCGTTTCCCCAGATTTGCACTGCCGGCAGTACCGACTCCTCCTTGGAATTCTGCCGCCTCATCCGTCAGAATATCTCCGTATAAGTTGGGGAGAATCAGTACTTCAAACTGTCCTCTTCGCTTTTCATCGATAAGTTTGGCGGTCATGATGTCGATATACCAATCATCCACCTCAATCTCAGGATAATCAGCGGCAACCTTTTTGCAGACATCTAAGAACTTTCCGTCCGTGGTTTTTACCACATTTGCCTTAGTTACGATGGTAACCCTTTTTTTTCCGTTGGCTCTGGCATATTCAAAGGCAAGTCTGGCAATTCTCTCCGTGCCGGGGGTGGTGATGACTCTGAAATCAATGGCTAAATCTTCGGAGATATTGACTCCCTGACTTCCCATTGCATACAGACATTCTGTGTTTTCCCTGAAGAAAGTCCAGTCTATTCCCAACTCAGGCACCTTCACGGGTCTGACATTGGCGAACAAATCCAACTCCTTTCTCATGGAAACGTTTGCGCTCTCCACGTTTGCCCAAGGATCTCCCTTTCTGGGGGTGGTGGTAGGACCTTTTAGCAGTACGTGACATTTTTTGATTTCCTGAAGCACATCCTCCGGAATGGCTTTTCCTTCAGCAGCTCTTCTTTCAATGGTACAACCGTCGATAACCTTAAAGACGACTTTGCTGGATTTTACCTCGGGAGCGAGTAAGGTTTCCAATACCCTTTGTGCCTGAGCTGTGATGGCGGGACCGATGCCGTCTCCACCGATGACTCCGATGATAATTTGATCCAAGGATTTATAATCTATAAAATCTGATTCTTCTTTCATTTTTTCGATTCTCGCCAACTGTTGTTTTACAATGGCTTCAAAATTGTTAATGTAGTCCATGAATTTTTTCCTTTCGTAGAGTTTACAATTAAATTATAATTATAACTTTTTCTAATTATTTTGGTTTAAAAGCTAATTTAAATGAGTCATATATAGTTGCTATATTCATGTTAGTAAGATCTTTAGCCTAACACTATCCTTTGATTTGGCTGATCTTTCCGCCTGCCAAGATCATTTCAATATCCAATTGAGTGAAATTGGTCAACACTCTGTATTCTTTGCCGGTTTTCGGATTCTTTACGATCATTACAGGGTTCTTCACCTGTTCCTTTGCACTTTCTATGATTAACTGATCCCCCAATTGGAAGGTGTCGTAATCCTTGGCATCCTCAAAGACCAAAGGTAAGATTCCGCTGTTGATCAAGTTGGCTCTGTGGATACGGGCAAAGGATTTAGCCAACACGAATTTTACTCCCAAGTAAAGAGGTACTAATGCGGCATGCTCACGGCTGGAACCCTGTCCATAGTTATCTCCTCCGATGATGAGGCAAGTCTTTGCTTCTTCACAACGAGCCGAAAAGTCTGCATCAATCTTTCCAAAACAGAATTTGGAAAGGTAAGGCACATTGGAACGGTAAGGTAGCAGCTTGGAATCCGAAGGCATAATATCGTCCGTGGTGATATTGTCTCCTGCCAACAGGGTAACGGTAGCCTCCACTTGCTCCGGCAGTTTCGTGTTCTGAGGGAATGGCTTGATATTGGGTCCCATGGACACAGGGGTATTGCTCTTATCTTTGCCCTCAGGGGATACGATGAAGTTGAAAGAAGGAGCGAAGTTTTCTTCTTGGATGGCAGGTAACTCCTGACCTGTGGACATGCCGTCCGTAAGAACTCCCGTAATCGCTGAGATGGCAGCGGTTTCAGGGCTGACCAGATAAACCTGTGCATCCAAAGTTCCACTTCTTCCCTTGAAGTTTCTGTTAAAGGTTCTCAGAGATACCGCACCGGACTCGGGGGATTGTCCCATTCCAATACAAGGACCGCAGGCATTTTCTATGATTCGTGCTCCTGCATCGATGAGAAAAGAAAGAGCTCCGTTGGATGCCATCTTGCTCAAAATTTTACTGGAACCAGGTGAAATGACCAAGCTCACATCATCATGCACTTTTTTTCCTTTTAATATGTGGGCAACTTTCATTAAATCGGTGTAGGAAGAGTTGGTACAGCTTCCTATGGCTACCTGATTTACCTTTATTTCTCCTATATTTTTTATGGAATCTACATTGTCGGGGCTATGGGGTTTCGCAGCTAAAGGGGTAAGTTCAGAGAGATTCACCTTCAGCACTTCGTCATAGATCGCATCTTCGTCAGGGGATAAGGGAACATAATCCTTTTCTCGCCCTTGAGAAGCTAAGTAGGCTTTCGTGTTTTCATCGCTGGGGAAAATGGAGGTGGTGGCACCCAACTCAGCTCCCATATTGGTGATGGTGGCTCTATCTGTCACGGAGAGGGATTTCACTCCTTCTCCTGTGTATTCCACGATTTTTCCCACGCCGCCTTTTACCGTAAGCTGCTGTAGGACGTAGAGGATCACATCCTTGGCGGATACCCAGGGGCGCAATTTTCCTGTAAGCTCCACTTGAATGACCTTAGGAACTACTAGGCTATAGATTCCTTGAGCCATGGCAACAGCTACATCAAGACCTCCTGCGCCGATGGCAATCATACCTAAGCCTCCCCCTGTAGGAGTATGGCTGTCGGAACCCAAGAGGGTTTTGCCGGGAACTCCATAATTCTCTAAATGAAGCTGATGACAGATTCCGTTGCCGGGTTTGGAAAACAGAACGCCGTGCCTCTCCGCTACGCTTTTGATAAAGGCGTGATCGTCTGCGCTTTCAAAGCCTGTCTGTAAAGTGTTATGGTCGATATATGCTACGGAAAGCTCCGTTTTTACCTTTTCTACATCCATGGCTTCCAGCTGTAAATACACCATAGTACCTGTAGAATCCTGAGTTAATGTTTGGTCCATTTTAATGGTGATTTCACTGCCGGGAATCAATTGTCCTTCCACCAAATGGTTTTCCAAAATCTTGTACGCTAAGGTTTTTCCCATATGTAAATCCTTTCTTATTCTTTAAATACATGAAACAATATCTATAATTATATAATTTTCAGGCTGCAAAGTCAAATAAAAGCGGAAAAATGCGCAAAAATGAGGAATGGTAAAGAGCAAAAGGGAAAAGTCAAAGCACAAAAACGAAGCTCCACTAAAGGAAGGTAATAGGGGGAGGGAATATGGTGGGACTGAACAACTAGTTTTTAAATTCTTTTACTTCGTTGAATAAATTTATTGGAATAAGTAAGTATAAATTTTTTTATTGATATGAAAAAACTTAAGAATTATTGAAAAATAAAGCATTAGATTCTAAGGAAATTATCAAAGAATCGTTAACAAAAAAACTGGTTAAAAATAAAATTTTGTAGTTGAAATTCCATTCGTCATACTATATAATGATGATTGCACTTTGAGTGACAACTATATATTGAAATTAATCATTTTAGGATGATGTCAATAAGTATTGAAATTTGGGAGGAACAAATGAAAAAAGTCATAAAGCGAGATGGTACGGAAGTCAGCTTTAATGGTATTAAAATTCAAGCTGCAATCGAAAATGCCATGTTGGAAACCAAGGAAGGTATTGAGGCTAAGTTAGCAAAGGACATCGCAATTGCCATCGAGAAGCAGGCAGAAAAATCGGACAAGCCAATTAATGTAGAGGACCTTCAGGATTTAGTAGAAGATTTTTTAATGGTCAGCGACAGAAAAGATGCTGCCAAAAAATTTATTATCTATCGCTATGAAAGGGATAAGACGAGGGATGCCAGAAAAAGAAGAGACGGCAGAGTCATATCCGATGAATTTGTAAGCAAGTTTAAACATGGCCCATCTCCCATGAGCCAATTGGGAAGCTTTGTTTACTATAGGACCTATTCTCGTTGGGATTCCGATGAAATGAGACGAGAATACTGGTGGGAAACAGTACGTAGATCTGTGGAGTATAACTGTAGCCTGGTGCCGACTTCCAAAGATGAAGCGGAGAAGCTATATAAGAACGTATATGAGCTGAAGCAATTTTTGTCAGGGCGTACTTTTTGGGTGGGAAGCACGGAGGTTTCCAAGCATTACCCCATGTCCAACTACAATTGTTCCTTCCAAGTCATCGATAGCTTTGCGGCATTCAGGGACATCTTCTATCTTTTGATGGTAGGCTCCGGTGTTGGGGTTAGAGTACTTAAGTCTGATGTGGAAAAGATGCCCATGGCTCGAGCAGATATAGAAATCATCCATGAAGCCTATACTCCTATGCTAAAGCAGTTGAGACAGGATAGCACTTCTCTGGAATTTACCCATAATGATACTGTGAAAATCACCATTGGGGACAGCAAAGAAGGTTGGGTGCAATCGATGGATTACTTCATGAAGGTTCTCTATAGCACGGAGTACAGAAAGATCAATACGGTGATCTTGAATTATGACCACGTCAGAAGTAAGGGCGAAAAGCTTAAAACATTTGGAGGTACAGCCAGCGGTCATGCCAGCATGAAAAACATGTTTTTAAAAATCAGTAAGATTATTGAGAAGGCTGGAAGCAGATCTACCACCAATAAGGTCAAATTAGAGCCCATCGATTGCATGGACATCGCAAATATCATCGGTGAGAACGTGGTGGTAGGAGGCGTCAGGAGAACTGCTGAAATTATACTGATAGATCAGGATGACAAAGCATGCATACAAGCGAAGAGTCATCTATATAAAAAAGAAGATGAAAAATGGGTAATGGATCAAGAGATCGCCCACAGGCAAATGAGCAATAACTCCATCTTTTATACGAGAAAACCCGACAGAGAAGGACTTCACTGGCATTTGGAACAAATGCGATTTTCAGGAGAACCGGGTTGGGTCAATCAAGAAGCGGGTGCCAAGAGACGACCGAATTTTCAAGGTGTAAACCCGTGTGCTGAAATTTTATTGGATTCCAAAGGTTTATGTAATTTGACTACCGTCAATGTTATGGCTTTTGTCAATGACGGTAAGCTAGATTTTAGTGGACTTATGGAGGCTCAGAGACTTTCTGCTAGAGCGGGATACAGGATGACTTGTACAGAACTGGAAATTCCTGAATGGAATTCCGTGCAACAGAGAGATAAATTGCTAGGGTGTTCCTTAACTGGATGGCAGGATATGGTCAATGCTTTAAACTTAGATAGAAAAGGTCAAGAACAGTTGTTGGCAGATTTAAAGAATGAGGCCAAAATTGCGGCTAAGGAATATGCGAAGGAACTGGGTATGGAGGAACCTCTGTTGGTGACCACCATAAAACCGGAAGGCACTTTGAGCTTGTTACCTGTCGTTTCCAGTGGAGTGCATTTTTCCCATGCACCTTACTACGTGCGAAGAATCCGAATTAGCAGTGACGATCCGTTGGTAAAGGTTTGTGAGGAGCTAGGATACCCTGTATTCCCTGAGGTAGGGCAATCTTTGGAAAATTGCACTACTAAGGTAGTGGAGTTTCCTATAAAGGCACCTCCGGGGAAAATAAAGAAGGATGTTTCAGCCATCGAACAGCTGGAAATCTACAAGATGTTTATGGAGCATTATGTGGAGCACAATTGTTCCATTACAGTTCATGTTAGAGATCACGAATGGGATCAGGTGGAAGAATGGGTTTGGAAAAACTGGGATGATACCGTAGCGCTTTCTTTCCTTTCCTTCGAAGACAATTTTTACGAATTGTTGCCCTTTGAAGAAATTACAGAAAAAGAGTTCACGGAAAGGGTAGCAAAGATGAAGCCCTTTGTGCCTTCTCTGATTTCTAAATATGAAAAGGAAGAAGTGGATTACGACATCGGTAACGAAGGTTGCGAAGGTGGAGTTTGTCCGATACGATAAGCTTATTGTATAAATTATTACATTTTACAAAAACTAAGGGAAAATCACTCTATAACTAAGGAAGGAAATCAGTGGAACTAAAACTGGCAACCTTTAATTTAAAAAATGATTACTTTTCCCCATTAAAAACTCACTGGGGCAGACGTAAGTCTGCCATCTGTGAGTTTTTTTTGCAGGAGAGCCCAGATATTATAGGTACTCAGGAACTCAATTACCATAGAATTTACGAATTGTTGGAACTATTGCCTCATTATGATTACGTAGGAGAGGGTAGAGGTGGTGAGGAAAGCGGAGAGTACTGTGCCATCCTCTATAACAAAAAAGAGTATCGATGTTTGCAGAACGGAACCTTTTGGTTATCAAAAAGACCAGATGCTAAAAAATCTAGGGGCTGGTTAGCCTTATTCCCTAGGATCTGTACTTGGGCAGTATTTCAAAATAAAGATGGTAAAAAGATTGCAATTTTTAATACGCATTTAGACGTTTTTAGTCCTTATGCAAGAGCGGATGGATTAATCCAAATTGCAAAATTTGTAAAACAAAATTTTCCTATTATGCCGGTGGCTCTCATGGGGGACTTTAATGCAAAGCCGGATAGCAAGGCATTGAAATTTATTGCTGCATCCAATGAGGAAAGTGGCATCTTTACTGGTAGCAGCTACAGTGTTTTCTATAGTACTGAGTCGCCCGACGGTAGAACTTATCATGGATTCAGGGGAAAGGTTACAGGTCAGCCTATCGATTACATCTTCACTTCAAAGCATATTAAAATTGAAGATGCTTATGTGGTACAAAAGCAGTTTCTGGGGAAATATCCGTCGGACCATTTCCCTATCATCATGAAGTGCACCCTAGAGTAAAAGATCACTTTTATGTTTTAAATCTAGGGATTAATTACATGAATTATTAGTATTCACGCTAAAATATCAAAAATGACAGATACGCAATACGCAATAAATTTCGGATTATTTTAATATTTAGTTGTTTTAAAACTATCAGTATGTTAAACTATACTGATATGATAAAAATTATTACTATTAAAATAAAGGAAAAAATATGGAAAATTTAATATTTACAGAACTTAACCTTTCTGCTGAAATGCAAAAGGCCATCAGTCAAATGGGCTTTGAAGAAGCTACACCCATACAATCTATGGCGATACCGGAGATTTTAGCAGGAAAGGATATTATTGGACAAGCTCAAACAGGGACTGGAAAAACCTGCGCTTTCGGTATACCTGCCATTGAGATGTTGGATTCAAAGGTAACCGGAGTACAAATCTTAGCTCTTTGTCCCACCAGAGAATTGGCGATCCAAGTTTCGGAGGAGTTAAAATCTCTTTGCAAATTTAAAAAAGGCATTAAAATTTTACCCATCTATGGAGGTCAATCCATAGACAGACAGATTACAGCTTTAAAAGGCAGACCTCAGATTATCATTGGAACGCCAGGACGAGTAATGGACCACATGAGAAGGCATACTCTAAAGCTGGAAAATTTAAAGATGATGATTTTGGATGAAGCAGATGAAATGTTAAACATGGGGTTCCGGGAAGATATTGACGTGATTTTGAAGGAATTACCGGAGGAAAGGCAAACTTTGCTTTTTTCTGCAACAATGCCAAAAGAAATTCTGGATATTACTAGGCTGTATCAGAAGAATCCTTCGCATATTAAGACGGTACACAAAGAGTTGACCATGCCAAGCATAGATCAATTTTATTTAGAGGTACGAGAGCCATCTAAGTTGGAGCTTCTTTGCCGTCTCATAGATGCGAACAATTTAAAGAGCACTATGGTTTTTTGCAACACAAAGAGAAGGGCAGATGAAGTAACCAGTCATTTACAGGTTAGAGGTTATTCTGCAGAAGCTCTTCACGGTGACATGAAGCAAACCGAACGAGATAGGGTTATGAACAAATTCCGAAAAGGTATGGTGGAAACTTTAGTGGCCACGGATGTGGCTGCCAGAGGAATCGATGTGAACAATATTGAAGCGGTCTTTAACTACGACCTTCCTACAGATGAGGAGTATTACGTTCATAGAATTGGAAGAACGGGCAGAGCCGGCAAAAAAGGAGTTTCCTATTCCTTTATCTTTGGAAGAGATTTTTATAAATTAAAGGATATTCAAAGATATACAAAGTCTGAAATTCAACTGCTAAAGCCCCCCTCAATTTCTGATTTGGAAGAGGTGAAGAAGGATGCAGCACAACAAACGATTTTAGATATTTTAAACACAGAAAGTTACCTTCCATACCGTAGTGTGGTGGAAAGCATCTTGGAAAAGTCCGAGGAGGCTACCAGTATGGACGTAGCAGCAGCATTATTTAAAATTGCATTTGGGGATGTATATAGTAAGAGCTATACAGAATCTGAGTTAGATCGGGATACAAACTTTTTTAATAAAAATAAAATGGCAAGGTTGTTTTTAAATGTAGGTTCTATGGATCGAATCGAACCCAAGAATATCGTGCAAGGAATTGCATCCAGAACTTCTCTTTCTGGCACACAAATAGGAGCAATTGATATTCATAAGCAATTTACCTTTGTAGAGGTACCTGAAGAGGCCGTGGAGGAGCTTTTATATAAGCTAAAGGACTTCACCCACAGAGGAAGAGTCGTATCCATAGAATTAGCGGCTAAGCGACAGCGGGCAAAGGGTTATGGATCTGGGGGAAAATCCTACGGCGGAAGGTCTCAACATCCAAATAAAAGAAAAAGGTAATTAGCGCCGAGAATCCCTCCTGCTCACGGAATCTGGAGGGATTCTCGGCTTTTTCGGTTTGAAGGTAGATATTCCATGCCTTTTGTTAGATCTCGTAATTTAATGTTCGTGGTTAATAGAGAAGTAAATAATTTTAACACTAAGGGAGAGGCAGTCAAAAAGGTAGTCCCTAGATACCTCATAAAACTTTGCGAGTGTGATTTAATTGGCACAGCATCATTTTCATTGCTTTTTCTTAAATTATAGTTACTATTCACAGTCAAATATCAAAAGGGACAGGTACCACAATCAGCTTTGGTA
>CAZOSB010000010.1:0-65330 GCA_964582545.1 uncultured Anaerovorax sp. | reverse complement strand
AACTTACTTCCACCCTTATCGGATCTGGGGTTGCATTTAACTTTGCAAATGACGTCGAGGTTACTTACAAATAAATTCTTTATAATTCTATTGACAGTAGTTTTTTTATCCTGTATCATAAGGGCAAGTTCATAAACAAAACGGGGGAGGTCGTTTGAGACCTGAGAGGAAGTGGAACACTTCGACCCTTTGACCTGATGTGGATAATGCCACCGTAGGAAGCATACAATTTTCTAGTATTTTCAACATACATAGAAGTGAAGCAACTGCATCAGATGAAAAAGGTGCAGTTTTTTTATTGCCGGAATATGCTGAAAACTAGTTGCCGCTTTTGAAAGAAAGCACTTGCAGTTATAAGATAGAAAGTACATGCCGTATACATGTTAATACAGGAGATCTCTAAACACATGAAAAAATTCCTTTGGCCATTGGGAACCATGACAACACTGATCCTTCTATGGGAGTTGTTTGTCACTCTAAACAACACACCTTTATATATACTACCGGCTCCATCAAAGGTGGTAAGAACCCTGTTCGCGGAAATGCCTATTTTGTGGCAACATTCCCTAATAACCTTGGAAGAAACCATTATGGGGCTGATTATTGCCATCATTTTGGCGCTAATTTTGGCTGTACTTATGGACAGATTTGAGTGTTTTAAATTGGCCATTTACCCCATTTTGGTGGTAACCCAAACCATTCCTGTCATCGTGTTGGCGCCAATCTTCATCATTTATATGGGTTTTGGAATGGCTCCCAAGGTGCTTACCGTGGTGCTCATGTGTTTTTTTCCCATTGCCATTAGTCTTGCAGATGGAATGGCTCAAACCAACGGAGATCAGATCAATTTGCTACGCTCCTTTGGAGCAAATTCAGTTAAGATTTATACTATGGTGAAATTACCTTCTGCGGCTCCATCCCTTTTTTCAGGGCTAAAGGTAGCAGCCACTTACAGCATCACAGGTGCAGTGGTGGGGGAATGGCTCTCCTCCAATGCAGGACTGGGATATTACATGCTCCGTGTTAAAAATGGTTTTATGCTGGACAAGGTGTTTGCTTGTATTTTGGTAATCATTTTGTTGAGTCTGCTTATGAATGGTTTGGTAAGGCTTTTGGCCAGGATGTTTCAACCTTACACAAAGGCACAAACCGTAAAGACTTAGGGCATAAAATGTTCTTTTAACGCATAAAGCATACCGTAAATTAATTATGTAAACTTAATAAATATAATATGAAAAAATACTAGAAGAAATAAGGAATCAAGTTGAAACTATGGAAAAGAGAAAGAGAGGAAAACATGAAAAAAATCTGTACTTTTTTAATTTGTATTAGTTTAACATTAACGTTAATTGGCTGTAGTAAAGAAAAAACTGACGTGGGAAATGAAGGTAAATCGGAAGGCGCTCTGACCCCTGTCACTGTGATTTTGGATTACGTGCCAAATACAAACCATACAGGGTTATATGCGGCCTTGGAATTGGGATATTATGAAAATCAAGGGTTAGATGTAACCATCGTCGAACCGGCAGACGGTACCACCGCTACGTTAATCGCAGCGGAAAAAGGAGATTTTGGAATCAGTTACCAGGAAGATGTAACCTACGCATTGACAGCGGAAGACCCTTTGCCTATTAAAGCAATTGCAACGATTATTCAGCATAATACTTCCGGGTTTGCCTCCTATGTGGACAAAAACATCACTTCTCCCAAGGATTTTGAAGGAAAAACCTATGCCGGTTGGGGAGCCCCTTCCGAGGAAGCAGTCCTTAAGGCGGTCATGAAAAGTGCGGGAGCCGATCCCGAAAAGATTTCCATCATCACTTCAGATGGTTCAGGGTACAATTTGCTCAAGGATAAGGTGGATTTGATGTGGTTCTTCTGGGGATGGGATGGAATCGGTGCAGAAATGGCAAACGTTCCCGTGAATTACATGGAACTCCGAGAGTTAGATCCCAGACTGGATTACTATACCCCTGTAATCATTGCCAATGACAAAACTTTGGCAAGCAATCCAGAATTGGTAAAAAAATTTATGGCAGCTACGAAAGAAGGTTATGAGTATGTCATAGCAAATCCCTATGAAGGTGCAAAGATCATTCAAAAGTTTGCACCGGATTACGATATGAATATGCTCATAAGATCTCAAGAATATTTGAGTTCCAAATATAAGGAGGATTCTGCAGAATGGGGGATTATGAAAGATGAAGTCTGGGATGGGTATACGCAATTTATGGTGGAAAATGGCTTGATAGAACAATCGATTTCCGCTAAGGATTGTTATACCAACGAATACTTGAAGTAGATAAAAAATAGAATACGTGGAGTAAGCAAATGTTGAGAATAGAGGATGTAAGTCTCTCCTTTCAAGGGGAGATGGTCTTAGACAAATTGAATATGGCTGTCACCGAAGGAGAATTTGTCAGTATTTTAGGTCCTTCCGGTTGTGGTAAGTCAACGCTGCTCAACATTATTGCAGGGGTGTTACCGTCGGACGGTGGAAGGATCTTTGTAGATAATCAAGAAGTTAGGGGGCTGTCTTCCCACTTTGCTTACATGCCCCAACAAGATCTGCTCATGGAGTGGAAGACGATTTTAAACAACGTCATCCTCCATGGCACCATCCATGGAAAAAAGAAGGAGTACAGAGAAAAAGCTCTGAAAAACTTTGAAAGATTTGGGCTTTCCGGATATGAAAACAAATTTCCCAGTCAACTTTCCGGGGGCATGAGACAGAGAGCGGCGTTTTTGAGGACGGCACTCTGCAATGCAGATATCCTCTTGTTAGATGAACCTTTTGGGGCTTTGGATGTCATTACCAGGGGGGAGATGCAGGATTGGTTGATCAGCATGAGGAATGAGCTCTCCAGAACTACACTTTTGGTCACCCATGATATTCATGAAGCCATATACCTTTCAGATAGGGTGCTCATACTTTCAGGGCAACCCGCTTGTTTTGTGAAAGAATTCCAGATAAAGGAAAAAGAAAAATCCAGAGACTGGCTTTTTGAGCAAAAGGATTTAGAGAAGGAAATCTATAGTTATTTAAAAGGAGACGTAAGAAAAATTAATAAATAAAGGCATTACAAGGTAGGCACGGGAAAGGAAAACAACATGATACTTGACGCACACACTCACATAACAAAACAACAGGTAGATCAAGGGATTTTGGAGGTTTTAAAAGAATTTAATATTCTTAGTATCGCTTGCGGTACTGATCCTGAAAGTTGCAAGTTCGTTAGAAATTTAGAATTAGCGCATAAACATATTGTGGGATCCTACGGATTGCATCCATGGAATGCGGCGGATTATAAGGTGGAAGAGATTCGACCTTATTTGGAGAGTTGTAAAATCATAGGGGAAATCGGAATGGATAGTACCTGGTGTGACGTACCTTTAGACAAACAACGGTCGGTTTTCCTAGAGCAGCTTGATATTGCAGAGAAAAGAGGATGTCCTGTGATCCTTCACACCAAAGGTAGGGAAGAAGAAATCGCAGAGATTATAGAGGGTTATTCCATGCCCATCATCGTGCACTGGTACTCCTGCCTTGAACATTTGGATCGATACATAGCACGAAACTGTCGCTTTACCATAGGTCCAGATGTGGAAAACAATGAAGCTGTTCAAAACGTGGCGAGACAGGTTGACCATAACAAGTTATTGGTAGAGACGGATGGATTATCCGCTTTGGAGTGGGTGCTGGGAAGGGACGTCAGTTTTTCCGATATCCCAGAGGTACTATCTAAAAGTTTGGAGTATATCAGAAAAATAAAGGACGTGAAAATGACGGAACGTTAAAAATAAGTAGAAGATCGTTTGATTTATCTGTATAATTGTCTATAAAAGATTATATCTAAATTTGAGAGATAATTATATTTAAAGCTGAAGAAATTTGCAAAATATATGGTCGTGAAGGTAGATACTTTGATAAGGTAGATACTTTGATGAAATTTTGGAGGGAATCAAATGAAACCTCGAAATGGACTGATGAGGAACGATTGTTATGATTAAAGTTCAAAAAGAAAGTTTAAACGAATTGAAAAGACTTTTTGAGGGTATCCAAGATTCTATGGTGATTGCCTGTATACAAGGGTATATGGGAACGGCATATGTGGATAAGTTACCAAATCCAAGTGTTGGGCTGATCATTAGTGGAGAATATAGTTTCTTTGCCGGAGATACACAAGCTGAATGTGCAGTTCAGTTGGTAGAAACATTATTTGAATTGAATGAGAGCCATGAAACCATCTGTATTTTCCCCGATGATGAACCTGAATGGGAAGATACATTGATGAAGATAAAAAGAAATAATCCAACTGCAGTTTCGCGTTATGGAATTGTTCAAAAGGACTATAACTTTGACGAAACACTTCTTAAAAGTTACATTAATAAATTACCTAAAGGATATATTTTAGTAATGTTTGACGAAGAACTTTACAATCAGGCTTTGGCAGAGGATTGGGCTAGAGAGTTTTGTGAGACATTTGAATCAGCAAAAGATTATTTAAATCGTGGTTTTGGTTATGCTATTTTGTATCACAAGAAATTAGTTGCAGGAACATCTACGATGACGGTTTATGATGGTGGAGCAGAGGTGCAGGTTGCAACACATCCTGACTTTAGAAACAAAGGTCTAGGGATGATTTGTGCTGCTGCATTTATACTTGAATGCCAAAGAAAAGGGATTCGGGCGTGTTGGGATGCGGCAAACCTAATTTCAAAAAAAATGGCATTAAATTTAGGATATGAATATAAAGGTGAATATACCACCATTCATATGGAAAAAACGAAGAAACGAGGAAACTCAAATAAAAATCATTGACACACACAACGGAATGTGATAATATCTATTGATGTAAGCCGCACAGAAAGGGTTTTTAACAAATGTTTATTGAAATTTCAATAACTACCCGGGATGGCGAGACTGGATAGAGGAGGTAAAGAAAGAATGTATGCAGTAATTGAAACAGGTGGAAAGCAGTACAGAGTACAAGAAGGTGATGTAATCACCATCGAAAAGTTAAATGTAACCGCCGAAGAAAAAGTAGAATTTGACAAGGTGTTGTTATTTAGCGATGGTGACAGTGTCCAGGTGGGTGCTCCTTACGTAGATGCCCTAAAGGTATACGGAACTGTTGTTGAAAACGGTAAAGGTCAAAAGGTCATTATCTTTAAGTACAAGTCTAAAAAGGACTACAGAAAGAAGCAAGGTCACAGACAGCCTTATACCATGGTTCAGATAGACTCATTGGGTGGCAAACCTTCAGCAAAGAAAGAAGTAGAGGCAGCTGCTCCAAGCGTAGAAGAAGACAAGAAACCAGCAGCGAAGAAAGCTACTGCTGATAAAGCAGATAAGAAACCTGCTGTAAAAAAAGCTGATGCAGAAAAAAAACCTGCTGCTAAAAAAGCAGCAAAGTCTGAAGAAGCAGAAGCAAAGGAGGTGTAGTTCATGGCAAGTAAAAAAGGTGTAGGTAGTTCCAAGAACGGACGAGATAGTGCGTCGAAACGCTTAGGCGTAAAGAGAGGCGATGGTCAGGTTGTTAGCGCAGGTAGCATTCTGGTCAGACAGAGAGGGACGAAATTTCATCCCGGAAACAATGTAGGAATTGGCGGGGACGACACTTTGTTTGCAAAGATCGATGGAGCTGTAAAGTTCGAACGATATGACAAAACTAGAAAACAAGTAAGCGTCTATCCAAAAGAAGCATAAAAAGTATTTGCTAAAAGCATGTCATTATGGATTTCTATATTGATATGCTTTTTTGATTATAGAAAGGAATTATCTATGTTTATAGATAGAGCCAAAATATCCATCATTTCCGGTAAGGGCGGCGATGGTGCCGTTTCTTTCAGGCGAGAGCCCTACGTTCCGGAGGGTGGCCCCGATGGCGGCGACGGCGGTCGGGGAGGCGATGTGATTTTCATGGCAGACAGCAACCTGAGAACCTTGATGGACTTTCGTTACAAGCGTAAGTACAAGGCAGAAAACGGCGAAAACGGCATGAAAAAAAAGAAGTTCGGAAAGAATGGGGAACCACTCATCATAAAGTTACCTCCGGGAACCATGGTGATAGATGAAGCCACTGGTCTTCTGATGAAGGATTTGGTTCATGACGGAGACTCTTTTGTGGCCGCAAAGGGAGGAAAAGGGGGCAAAGGAAACGTAAACTTCAAAAATTCTGTGAGACAAGCTCCCAACTTTGCTGAGGCAGGAGGATTTGCTCAATCCAGAGATGTAATTCTAGAGTTGAAGCTCATTGCAGACGTAGGGTTGATCGGTTTTCCAAATGTGGGAAAATCCACGCTACTGTCCATCGCGACCAGTGCCAATCCTAAGATTGGAAACTACCACTTTACCACCATTACCCCCAATCTTGGTGTGGTAGAGTTATTTGATACGGGATTTGTAATGGCAGATATCCCTGGACTCATCGAGGGCGCCCATGAAGGGGCTGGCTTAGGTTTGGACTTTCTCAAGCATATCGAGAGAACCAAACTGCTCATACACGTGGTGGATGTTTCCGGATCCGAGGGACGAAACCCCATTGAAGATTTTGATAAAATCAACAACGAGCTTTCTTCCTACGGGGAAAAGATGCTAAAAAAACCACAGATTGTAGCCGCCAATAAAACGGATCTCATTCAGGAGGATGACGAAGATTACAAGGCCTTCTGTGCCTATGTGAGAGAAAAAGGATACGAGGTATTTCCCATATCCGCCCCCATCAATTTGGGTGTGAAAGAGCTTATGACAGCCGCATTAAAGGAACTAAACCATCTAGCTGAAGAACCTCAGGAAGAAGAAGCTTACGAGCTCTTTGACTTCGAAAAAGAAAGCGAAGATCCAGATTACAGAGAGATCTTCATTAAAAAGGATGGAGATGTTTACGTACTGACAGGAAAACAGTTAGAAAAGATATTTAATTCCACCAACTTCAACGATATGGGTTCTTTGCGATATTTATATAAGCATATCGAGAAAAAGGGAACCATTGAAGAATTGAAGAAAATGGGTTTGGAGGAAGGTGATACCATTCGTATCTTCCATTATGAATTTGAATATATTGATGAATAAAGTATAGAATATTTTGTCCCTCTTTGTAATATGATTTATATAGTGTAATACAAGGAGGGGTTTTTATGGTGGGAAGAGCGTATGGTAGAAGGTCAAGAGCCTATAGACCGTCCAACAGTTGGAGCGGTATTTTCATAAAGCAATTAATCGTATGTATCATAATCGTCTTATGTGTTATCGTCATCAAAAAGATGGATATCGCTATTGTGAATAAGCAAATTGAGAACTTAGAAGCTTATTTGACCATGGATATTTCCAAATCCGAACTGGAAGTCATGGCTTCTACCAGTATAGAAAAAATCAAAAGCGTCCCAACTTCCATTGCAACCGCTTTTAAAGCCAGCGATGAAAAGATGGCCTTTTCTCCGCCCATTGATCAGGTGATCAATGATAAATCAAAGGAAATCGTAGTCTATTCCATCGGGGGCGGAACGGTATCCCAAGTAGACGAAAATGAAAAAATCGGAAAGTATATCAAGATAGTTCATGAAAATGGAATGGAGTCTATTTATGGCTCTTTAAATTCCGTTCAGGTGGAAGACCTAAACAAGGTAAAAAAAGGGCAAATCATCGGTACCTTTGAAAATAAAGAAAACAACGCTTTGTATTTTGCACTTTTAAAGGATGGGAAAACCGTAAACCCTGATGACTACATTACTTTTTAAGGTATGGCGAAGTTTGCTTTAAATAATTTAACCGTAGAGGTTCATCCTTCCTTTTTTCTTCTCATGGCTTTTGGAATTTACATGGGAAGCGGAATTTTTGTTGCTTTTTCTGCGCTGTTTTCCTTCAGCCATGAACTGGTGCACGGTGCAGTGGCAAAACTGTTGGGATATCATCCTGAAAAAATTTCCTTTGGATTGTTTGGGGGAGTACTTCACCTACGAAACGGATTCATAAACCCCATCGATGAGTTAGCCATCCACTTGTCCGGACCTTTTTTCAACTTAATCATGGCTTCTATCTTCTATACAATTCTGCAAAATAAACATTTCATCACCCAAAAAGTGTTTTTTTTAGAGGTAGGGTCCTTGGAAACCTTTATCACACCTTTGATGTTGGCTAATTTAGTCATTTGTTTTTTCAATATTTTGCCTTTTTACCCTTTGGATGGAGGTAAAGTCATATTGATTTACTTGGCTTTTTTCTTGGGGTATGGAGTGGCTGAGAAACTTTCAAATATTTTTTCTGTGATTTTTTCGATTTTCCTTTTCTTTTTGGGTGTTTACTTGGTACAATATAATCCTATGAATTCCATTATTTGTGCTTTGGCCATCAATCTCTTTATGGCCGCAAAACAAACTCGCTCCTTTATCTTTTTCAAAGTATCCAGAGAAATGGAAAAGGATAGGAATGGGAGAGGGGCAAACGATAAGAAGAAAAGCCTTTGGAAAGGAAGGCAACGAACCGAGAATAGCCAGATGGTGGTATACACGGAAGATCAACGCGCTATGAAGGTCATTGAGTCCTACAAGCCCTGGGATAACAACGTATTTACTATTATCAGCTCATCTGGTGCTTACAGGGGGCAGCTGACAGAGGATGAGCTTCTGGATGGCATTTATCATTGCGGAATTTATGCAGACTTTGACAGTCTTTTAACCTATAAAAAACAAAAATCGGAATAGGAGCAATTTTTTATGAATAAAAACATTAATTTACATTCATACGCTGACAGTGGTAAAGAAACCGTCTTAAAGTTGGACAAGCTTTTAATGAAGGTGGAAAAACCGGCTCGTTACATGGGCGGCGAGTTCAACACTGCGAAAAAAGACCTACAGTGGATCAACACCAGGTTTTGCTTTGCATTTCCCGATACCTATGAAATCGGAATGTCTTACATGGGATTACAAATTATCTATAAAATTTTAAATGATCAAAAGCACGTCTTTTGTGAGCGAACCTTTGCACCGGCTCCGGATATGGAAGGGTACATGAGGGCAGAACAGATGCCACTTTTTACTTTAGAGACTAAAACACCCATTGCAGACATGGATATTTTAGGATTTACCTTGCAGTACGAACTGTCTTTCACCAATATTATCAATATGATGCATTTAAGTAATATCCCCGTATTGAGCAAGGACAGAGATGAAGATATGCCATTTGTGGTGGCAGGTGGTCCAGGTGCCTTTAATCCAGAACCCTTGGCAGAGATAGTTGATTTTTTCATTCTGGGAGATGGAGAGGAAATCCTGGTGGAGGTTTGCAGGTTACATGAGGAGTGGAAAAAAACTGGGGAAGAAAAGATAGAATTCTTAAAGAGGATCGCAAATCTAAAGGGAATCTACGTTCCAAGTTTTTATGAACCCGTTTATTCAGAATCGGGTTTGCTGGAAAAGATGGACAAGTTATGGTCGGGTGCTCCTGACATTGCGGAAAAAGCATTTGTACAGGACCTAAATCAGGTTCATTTCCCGGATAAAACCATCGTTCCTCTCATTGAAACAGTACATGACAGGGCAGTGGTGGAAATTTTCAGAGGTTGCACGAGAGGTTGCAGATTTTGTCAGGCAGGAATGCTTTACAGACCTGTAAGGGAAAGGGAGAAGGATAATCTCTTAGAATTGACCAAGAAGCAACTGGAGAATTCAGGTCATGATGAACTATCCCTCTTATCCTTGTCCACAAGCGATTATTCGGATATTGAGGGATTGGTAACGGATTTGATGAAAAACTGCAAGGAGCAGAATGTTTCTCTGTCCTTACCTTCTCTGCGATTGGATTCCTTTTCTTTTTCCGTATTAAACGAAATACAGAAATACAAGAAATCCGGTCTAACCTTTGCACCAGAAGCCGGAACTCAACGGCTGAGGAACGTCATCAACAAGTCCATTACAGAAGAACACATCTTTGAGGCGGTGGAAAAAGCCATCGGTTTGGGATGGACCAACATGAAATTATACTTTATGATTGGTCTGCCGACGGAAACGGAAGAAGATTTAGAGGGCATTGTACAGATTGCACAGAAGATTATAGAAATCAAAAGAAAGGCTTCCCAAAGAGCCCAAAGATTTCATCTTTCCATCAGCGTTTCCAACTTCGTGCCCAAGGCCCATACTCCTTTTCAATGGTTTCCACAGAACACCAGAGAGGAATTTCACAAGAAACACGATTATTTACGAGAAGGCCTGAAAAACATCCGAGGGGTATCCTACAACTATCACGACAGTGAAACCAGCTTTGTGGAAGCGGTATTTGCACGGGGGGACAGAAAATTGACCGACGTGCTCTTAAAGGCGGTGGAGTTAGGATGTAAATTTGACGGATGGTCAGAGCATTTTCATTATGATTTATGGATGAAAGCCTTTGAAGAAACGGGAGTTGATCCATGGAAGTATGCTCATAGGGCTAGAGAATTTGAAGAAAACCTGCCTTGGGATCATATTGACACAGGGGTCACCAAGGAATTCCTGCGTTCTGAGTGGCAGATGGCCTGTGATGCGGCTCAAACGCCGGATTGCAGAAACGGCTGTGTAGGTTGTGGCGTTAATCACAAGGTTTCATGTCCCATGGGAGGTAGCAAATGAGATACTATTTAAAATTCAATAAAAGCGGTTCATTGATATATACTTCCCATTTAGATATTTTGCGGCTTTTTAAGAGGGTATTCAAGAGGGCCGGTATTTCTCCTGAATATTCACAAGGTTTTAATCCGCATCCCAAAATGAGCTTTGCCCAACCTCTATCCTTGGGTTATGCTGGCACAGGGGAGTATCTGGAGTTTCAAACCAAAGAGGCATTTGGTGCAGAAGAAATTTTAAACAAGCTGACAGCTCTCATGCCAGAAGGTTTAGAGTTGATAGAATGCAAAGAAATGAAACCTGAGGGCAAAACTATGGCTGCTTTGACGGAAAAGGCTCTCTATGACATTTTTATCCCCGCGGTTGCCGTGAAAAAAGGCAAAGGTGGTGTGGACATAGACAATCTGGTGGAATCCTTTCTAGCGCAAGAGTTCATCAAGGCACAAAAGTTCCAAAAGAAAACAGGGAAGGAAACGGAGATGGAAATTCGCCCCTTGATCTTTGACATCAAGGGAACTCAAATCAGCAAAAACGAAACATCCTCCGTAGAGTCAAAGGAAATCTTCGCTGAAATCAACAATTTAATCAATTTATATTACGATAAATATATTATGTTAACCGTATTGCTGGCAGCGGGTAGCGAGCAAAATCTAAGTCCGGAATTGTTTATCAGCACCTTCAGTCAATTCGCAGAGATCGAGTGCGAAAGACATGAGATTAAAGTGATCAGAAGAGAAATTCGTTTGCGAGGTTCCTTTCAGAAATAGCCTGTAAACATACCAAGTTAAACTATAAACACCTAATTAAATTAAACTAAACTTTAAAAAAATAAACAATAAACTAATAAGATCATTTTAAATGTAGTAAAACAAAAGTAAAATGTATAAATATTACAATTACTATTGACTTTATGTTTTATACAATGTAAAATATTACCAATCAAACCTACGTTAATTTTTACTTTCTGCTAAAGCTCATCCCTATGATAAAAAAATGAATTGAAACTATTCAAAGAATTCATTGAAATCTAAGGGAGGAATTTAGTGAAAAATTTATTAGAAAAACTATTAAAAAATAATGATTTTAGAAATAAAGCCAAGGTTGTTTCGGGTGGACTGATTCTACTCGTAGCCTTGGTTTTCTTTTTTTTCAGAAATGACAGCTCACAGGATATCACGATATTTGGTGAAATGGGTAACAAAGTTACTTCCTACGACTCTCTTGAGTCCCCCAAAACAGAGGATCAACAAGATTTGCCGCAGGAAGAAGCGCCACCCCTCACCATTTTTTTAGATGTTGCAGGAGCTGTGTTAAAGCCGGGTATCGTCACATTACCCGAAGGAAGCCGGGTTTTTGAAGCAATCGAATGTGCGGGTGGGATATTACCTCAAGGGGATCTTACTTACATCAACCTTGCAGAAAAGGTGCAGGACGGAGATAAAATATACATCCCAACAGTAGAAGAAACTGCTAAAAATGAAACCCTAATGCCTGTTAGTACTCCAAATAAGGGCTCTTTTATATCCTCAAACTCTTCAGGAATTCAAAGACAAGGGTCTGAATCTTCGAAATTAATCAACATCAATACAGCCTCCTCTGAAGAACTACAATCTCTTACAGGGGTAGGTCCCAGCACGGCAGAAAAAATTATTCAATATCGCCAAACCTCCGGACCATTTGAAAAGATTCAAGATATTAAAAATGTCAGTGGAATAGGAGAAAAAACTTTCCAAAAATTTATGGATAAAATCTGCACAAATTGACAATACTACATTCGAGGTGAATTGTATGTATAGTCAAAATATGTTTGGAAAAAGAAAAAGCCCATATAAAAAACCTACCATAATAACATTGATATTGGTAGGTATTTTAGGTTTTGGTTTTTGGATCAGTCAAGGGAATATAGACATTAATAAAGATGAAGGAATGGTTACAGGTGCAGAAAAAACGATCAATCCCAATGATGATAATAAAAATGAAATTAAAAAAGCTGTAGAAGAAAACCGAATTACTGATAATTTAATTAACGATTATTATTCAAGTATTGGAGGAATAAACGGTCCCAATAACATTGATGACCTGAGCGCATACAATGCTGAAAATATTAGTTCCGGAGCTTTAGATAGTCAAATGGTCCAAGAAGCATCCAAGGCATATTATCTTGTGAAAGAAATAGATGGATTTATTAAAATATATTATTATTCACCAATAGGTGAAGAAAAGCTTATAAGAATTACTGAGATTCCTTACGAATTATTATCGACAAATGATCAAAAGTTTTTTACGAAAGGAGTCATCAAGTACTCTATTGAAGAGCTAAACGAATTACTACAAGATTTTGAAAGCTAAAAGGGAGGGCATAATGAAAATCAAAATTTTTAAAACGGCTATTTATTTTAGTTTAATCATATCAACTGCTTTCTTTATGATGGGTGGAAGCATATCAACAGAGTCAAAAGAAAATGCTTACAATACCATTAAATTGGAAGAACATAAAGAAACGATTCAAATTCTGCCTGAAAGACTTATCATGCCAGGAGGACACTCTGTAGGAGTAAAGATGAATGTCAAAGGCGTTTTAGTAGTAGGTTTGGAAGAGATTGAAGGACCAAATGGGATCAAAACCAATCCCGGTTTAAAGGCAGGATTACAAATCGGTGATAGTATCTTAGAAGTAAATGAAGTAGTTGTTCAAAATGCCGCAGAAGTTACAGAACAAATTAATAAAATTAATGAAAATTCTGAAAAAGTAGTATTGAAAGTAAAAAGAAAAAGTGATATAATAATGGTAAACATAATTCCAATTATGTCAATCAATGATAAAGAGTACAAAATTGGAGTTTGGGTAAAAGATAAAACAGCAGGAATTGGTACATTAACTTATTTCGACCCACAAAATAATGCCTTTGGAGCATTGGGTCATGCCATTACCAATCCTGAAACAGGAACAGTTCTACCAGTTGCAGAAGGAGAGTTACTTAACGCGAAGGTTCAATCTGTAAAACAAGGAAAAGCAGGTATGCCTGGAGAGATAAAGGGAATCTTTTATGAGGCAGACGAACCCATAGGTAAACTCAGTAAAAATACGGTATTTGGCATTTTTGGTAAAATACCTATGGGAATGACGAACCCATACTTTACAAAACCCATTCCTATTGCAGGACAGCAGGAGGTTGAAAGAGGACCTGCATATATTTTAACTACGTTGGATGGTAGCAAAATTGAAAAATATGAGATTTTAATTGAAAAAATTAATTTTCAGACAAAAGCTGACACTAAAGGCTTGGTTATAAAGGTAACAGATCCTCGTTTATTGGAAAAAAGCGGAGGTATTGTACAGGGAATGAGTGGGAGCCCAATCATCCAAAATGACAAGCTAATAGGAGCCGTTACTCACGTTTTTGTCAATGACCCACAGAAGGGATATGGAGTTTTTATTCAGTGGATGTTAAATGAGAGCGATGTCGAATGATGTCGTTGATTATTGAAAAATAAGGATTTATGTTGATTTTTTTTCCTTGCAAAAAACTACAGGTACTATATGATAAAGGTAATCAATTAATAATATTTTGTAATCAATTGTTACAAAAGAGTACATGAAGTATTAAAGGGGGAAAAAATGATGAATAATATGATTAAAGTTGGTATTGCTGACGATAACAAAGAATTTTGCGAAATCCTGAAGGATTTCTTCTCTACTCAGGAGAACATCAGTGTTGTATTTACAGAATACGATGGGTTTAAGACGATAGATGCAATATATAAAGAAAATCCAGATGTATTAATTTTAGACGTCATCATGCCTCACTTAGATGGTTTAGGAGTTTTAGAGAAAATTCAAACTATGGAGATAGATAATATTCCAAAAGTAATCATGTTATCCGCGGTTGGTCAAGAGTCAATCACACAAAAATCCATAAACCTTGGTGCAGAGTACTATGTATTAAAACCATTTGATTTAAGTACTTTAGTGAAAAGAATTTATCAAATGACAGGATTTAGTCAAATTAACAAGGTGAATAGAATGACCGGCTTTCATTCTATTATCAATGCAGAAGACACAAGGAGTAATAATTTGGAAGTAGAAATTACATCTATTATTCACGAAGTCGGTGTGCCTGCACATATCAAAGGATATCAATATTTGCGAAATGCAATAACAATGGTAGTGGAAGATATGGATTTACTCAGCGCTGTAACGAAAGAGCTTTATCCGGCAATCGCTAAGATTAATAACACTACTCCAAGCAGAGTGGAAAGAGCTATAAGACACGCTATTGAAGTTGCATGGAATAGAGGAAAGATTGAAACCATTGATAATTTATTCGGTTACACGGTTCACAATGACAAAGGTAAACCTACCAACAGTGAATTTATCGCAATTATTGCTGATAAATTGCGATTAGAACGAAAAGTTAGTTAATTAAATTTATACAGGAATTACATAATTGAATAACAAGTGCAACTGAACTTAAGAAAGTCATTGAAATTATTTGTTTTATTTTATATCTATTTAAAAATTAATTAAGAATCAGTTGCATTTTTTCTTTGTTTAATCTATCATATTCTTATAAAAATTACTTTTGAAAACTTTCAGTTCAAACATTTTTTTCAAAAGAAGAATATAGATTCGTAGAAGGAGCAAGGAATGATTACACCAGAACAAATTGAAAGAATAAACCAATTAGCCAGAAAATCAAAAGGGGCAGGTTTAACTGAAGAAGAAAAAGAAGAACAAAATATGTTACGACAAAAATATATCAAAAGTTTTAGAGAAAACCTTAAGAGTCAGTTAGACAACATTAAATTTGTAGATGAAATGGATCAAAACAAAGAATCTCATCGAATGAAAAAAAATTAATCCAATATTTTAGTTAAATTAAAACTTTAACATTATTTTAACATCCAAATCTGTCGAAAAATTTTATTGAAAAGATATGAAAAACAGCGAGAAAATACAAATTTTTTGCTGTTTTTTCTTTATAATGATTGTAATGTTTCATTACAGAAAATCTAATTGAAAAGAGGGACAGGTTATGAAAAAATATTATAAATTTTTAATGATCCCATCAATCATCGTAATCGTATTAGGAATCTTGTCAGGCTTCGATACCACATCGGAAGAAAAGATAATGGAAAATCTCATTAGGGAAAGAACTGCTATTATTCAAGATGCTTATTACGGTAAAATAGAAATTGGAAAGGCAATAGAACGTTTAAATGAAATAGAAACTTACCCACTTTACAACAAGGACGTGTATAACGTAAAAAAAATTAACGAAGGGAATATCGATATTGTCAGAAGCATGAAGATTACCGGTATCAAAGAAAATACAAAGATGTATAATTACCTATCCTATACAGTAAATATCCAATGGATTATGAGAGGGTTAACCGAGGATTATAGCACCATGGGAACCTATACGGTAGTCTTGAAACAAGTGGACTATAATTTCAAGCTTTCCGAGTTTTTGTTACATAATTGAGTATCTCTTTATAGTACAACAAAAGAATCTTTCTAAGTGTATAAAATAATTGTTTATTTTTTAAAAATAATTGGTATAATATACTAAGTATTGAATTTAGCTTTAAACAAGGAGAATATAAATGCGACAAGTTTATTTAGATTACTCTGCTACTACGCCGGTAAAAGATACTGTTTTTCAAGAGATGGTACCTTTTTACACAGAGAGGTTTGGGAACCCTTCCAGCCTTTATCAACTGGGTTCCGGTGTAAAGTCAGAGCTGGATACAGCAAGGAAAAAAGTAGCCGATCTGATCGGTGCCGATGCCACTGAGATATTTTTCACCTCCAGCGGCACGGAAGCTGATAACTGGGCTGTCATAAGTACCGCCAGAGGAAAAAAAGAAAAGGGAAAACATATTATCACTTCAAAGATTGAGCATCACGCTCTGCTACATTCCTGCCAGACATTGGAAAAGGAAGGTTTTGAGGTAACGTACTTAGATGTGAATGAAAACGGGATTGTCTCAGTGGAAGATGTTAAAAAAGCCATTAAGCCAGATACCATTTTAATCAGCATCATGTTTGCAAACAACGAAATCGGCACCATACAACCCATCGGAGAAATTGCCGCTGTGGCCAAAGAACACAACATTATCTTTCATACAGATGCGGTGCAGGCAGTGGGGAATGTTTCCATAGATGTAAAAGCCTTGAAGGTGGATATGCTATCCATGTCTGCTCATAAGATTTATGGTCCAAAGGGCGTAGGTGCTCTCTATATTCGAAAGGGTCTCTTGATTCCCAACTTTATGAATGGAGGCGGTCAAGAAAACAAGAGGAGAGCTGGAACAGAAAATACTCCAGGCATCGTTGGCTTTGGAAAAGCTGCAGAGCTTGCCCTCAACAATCTGGAAAAACATATAGAAGAATTAAAGAAATTAAGGAATTATTTTATAGATGAAATCTTAAAGAAACTTCCTGATGTACATTTAAACGGAGACAGAGAAAATCGTTTACCGGGAAATGCAAATTTGACTTTTGAGTACGTAGAAGGGGAAGCCATGCTCCTTTACTTGGATATGCACGGCATTTCCGTATCTACCGGATCCGCATGTTCCTCAGCCTCACTGGTGCCCTCGCACGTTTTGGATGCCATCGGTGTTCCAGTAGAAAAGATTCACGGTTCTTTACGATTTACAGTAGGTGATTTCACTACAAAAGAAGATATAGATTATACGGTGGAAGTTTTGGTACAGGTGGTGGAGAGACTGCGAGCCATGTCCCCGGTTTCAAAAGAGAAAGGTTGGTAGATTTGATATGGCAATATATAATGATAAAGTAATGGATCACTTCATGAATCCACACAATGTGGGTGAGATAGAAAATCCTGACGGCACAGGTACTTACGGCAGTCCTGTCTGCGGAGATATGATGCAGATTACCATTAAAGTAGAAGATGATGTCATTCAAGATGCAAAGTTTAAAACCTTTGGATGTGGCTCTGCTATAGCATCCTCCAGCGTTGCCACGGATATGATCATCGGAAAGACTATTGACGAAGCGTTAGCTCTTACAAATAACGACTTTATCGAAGAGTTGGGAGGACTTCCTGCAATTAAAGTCCACTGCTCCGTATTGGCGGATCATGCGATAAAATCTGCGGTATATGACTATGCTCAGAAGAACGGTAAAACCTATACAGGTTTAGAAGGCTTTGATCCCAATGCAGATCAAGATGATCATCACCATGGATGCGACATTGAACAGTAACCTAACCCATAGAAAAGTATTCCTGAGATTAAGCGGTAGTGCGGGCAGCACTGCCGCTGTTCTATTTATTAAACCAATGTTTACAACGTTGGTTTACATAATAAAAATATAGTTTTTAAAACATGATGATAGCTCTTACGGGGCAAGCGGGGGCACAATACCCGCAGGTGAGGCAAACCTGATGATCCACAGTAGCAATGCGATTTTTGTCCATATAGATAGCCTTATTGGGGCATCTCTTAAGACATAAGCCGCAGCCCTCACAATCTCCCGCATCAATGTTAATCTTTTTCTTGGAAAGATCGGGGACATAACTTCTATCGATGGTGCCTTCCGTGTATTCAAAGATTCTGTCCACCTCTTCGTGGAAACCAAAACCGATCATGGTGGAGGAAATTCCCTTCAATGCCGTCACATAGTCTAGTGCTTCCAAATATCGCCCCGTCAGATTTCCGCCTCCAAAAACCTTCATGGCAAACACTCCGATTCCTTTATTCCATGCGTTTTCAATTGCTGCAGCCATATCTTCTTTTGTTCCTGGATTTTCCCCATGTCGAATTCCCAAGCTTTCCAAGTTGATCAATGGAAAAAGAACCTCCATTCCGTCAATTTTGCTCACCATTTCCGCCACATTCACGTGATGAGTGGATAAACCTACGTGCTTGACGATACCCTTGGCTTTTGCTTCCTGTAAATATTCCCATGCGCCGTTTCTTCTATAGAAATCCTCCGCTCCCCGAACTTCATGGAGTAAAAAAATGTCGATGACATCTCGATCCATTTCCTTTCGCGCCTGCTCAACAGCAAACTCCATATCTTGCCCAGAAGTCCCAAGACATTTTGATACGATGATGGGGTCAAAATTGGTGCCCCTTAGAGCCTTCCTTATGTAGGGATAGGTGTCATAAGCCTGAGCAGTATCAAGAAAGTTGATCCCCCTCTCCAAAGCGTATTTCAGCACAGACGCACCATCTTCCACGGATAAATTGAGTTGTGTCCAACCTACGGTTAGGACACCAAATCCGATTTCTGTTACCTCTAGACCCGTATTTCCCAAAACATTTTTTTTCATTTGTCACCTCATTTTTTATTATGTTGGAAATATCATTAAATATGATATTCACAGAATATAAAAACCATATTGACTGAATACCAAAGAACGTCTTTTATAATTTTTTTATATTCTTATACCTTCAAGAATTTATATCTAAAATTTTTTTATGATTTATTAAGCCAAAAAAAGTTTTTTAAAAGATAATGTGTTATAATCCAATTAAGATAGTTTTTAAATCATGTATAATAAAGCCTGTAGGTCAATATTATACATCAAACTGCCGTGGGATTTTTCAGTCTGCAGCCGAAACCCACATTGCTAATTATATCAAAACTGCGTTGCATTTATAATATAATTATAAAAACTAACTTGATGGACTTATATTATAGCATAAAAAATTTTTAGCAAAAAGTATAAAAATGATAAATAAAGACTAGTGAGGTATTTCATGTTAGGCAAAAAAGAAATTCAAATTTTGATGGAAGAAGCAGCGGTAAATTCACCCTACAACAATTTTCAGGCTATGGGCTTACCCAATGAGCCCATGTGGGAGAAACCGTTGGTAGGCTTTGCAGCAGGGGATGACAAGTATTTTACATACTTTAAAGAGACCATCGGAGAATTTTATTGGCTTCCCAAGGAGGTGTACAACCTCAAATTTAAAGAGGAAGTGGTGGAGGACGGCGAATTGACTGTGGTCAGCCTTGCGTTTCCTCAGGTGGAAGTCACAAAAATCGATCAGAGAATGGAAAAACAAATGCCCTGCGAGCGCTGGCTCAGAAGCAGGGGAGAATGGGAATTTATCATAGGTAAAATCACGGAGTACATTGTGGAAGAACTAAGAAAACAAGGGATTTCTGCCGTATCCATCGACGAAATAACAGAGTTTTCAAGGCATACCTCGGAAACTTTTGGAATTGCATCCAACTGGTCTCACAGACACACGGCTTTTGTAGCTGGGTTAGGTACCTTTGGATTGTCAGATGGATTGATTACAGAAAAGGGGAAAGCGATGCGCTTTACTTCCATTATTCTAAAAGGGAAATTGGAGCCCACAGAGAGACCTTATACTCATCACTACGAATATTGTACTCATCACAGTCAAAACAAATGTGGTGCTTGCATCACCAGGTGTCCCGTAAACGCCATTTCCAAAGCCGGTCATGATAAAGAACTATGTAGCGCATATTTGCAGAAGATCAAAAATGAAATCGGACCTGACTATGTGAGAAATACTCATTATATTTCTGGTTGTGGTTTATGCCAAAGTAAAGTGCCCTGTGAAAGTGGCATTCCGAAATAAGGAGGTTGAAAAGTATGTTTAGAGAAATGCTAAAAAAGCAACAAATCTTATCTATCGCAGATAGCGAAGCCATACTCTATAAAGCCACATCCGGAGTTCTTGCGGTGTCGGGTGATGATGATTATCCCTATGCAGTCCCTCTCAATTTTGTATACGATGATTCAAAGCTTTATTTCCATTGTGCCAAGAAGGGTCATAAATTAGATGGGATTTCCCAAAATGATAAAGTATCCTTTTGTGTAATTGATCAGGATCAAATTGTTCCAGAAGAATATACCTCTTATTTTAGAAGTGTAATTTTATTTGGAAAAGCTCGTATTCTCGATGATCCAGAAGAAAAACGAAAGGCTATTGAAAAGTTAGCGGAGAAATATTCACCAAATCATAAAGAGGGGCGTCTCAAAGAAATAGACAATTCCTTTCATCAAGTTTGTTTGGTAGAAGTTCAAATTGAACATATCAGTGGTAAACAAGCTATTGAATTGGTGAATAAAGAAACTGAAAGAGCAAATTTATAGGACGTATAAAGACATATATGAATGCAAAAACGAGTTACTTTCTATGATGGGGTATCAAATCATAGATTAACAAAAGGACCAGTGCCGAAAAAACGCTGGTCCTTTTTACTGTTTAGATTTTTATTTATTTATTTAATTGAGTAAAGCCGTTGATTAAAATAGCTTCTTTGTCAGCGGCTTCCTCCATGAAGCTTGTGATGATAACCTCAGCTCTACTATTTTCGATTCGTATATAATAATTTTGGGATAATTTAATACCGGATACATCTGCTATGGCACTTAACTTTGTGAATTCTTTGCCTCCAATGGTTGCTTCTGTAGTGTTTTCATCAATCTGATAGCTCATATTTGCAATATTGGATAGTTGCTCTTTTAATGCTCCTATGTAATCTTTCATCTTTATGTTTGAAAATGCTAATTTTTCTGACATTAGGATTACGTTTGCAGATGTTGCTGGATCTACAGCCATCATTTCATATACATTTACTGCTTTTGAATAATCGATTAGTTTTTTATCAAGTTCTGCATATTCAGCTCCCAAATCAGACATTTCAAGCATTTCTTCTTCCGTTGCCATTATGAATCCTTGTGGAGTATCAAATTTTAAATTTAAATATTCACTTTCAAAGCCTGTTTCTGTAATGACACCTTGTGTAAACTCTACTTTAGTGTTTCCGTTGTCACCATCTTCTTTTTTAGGATCCTGAGAAGAGCTACATGCTGAAAATGTCAGTAATACCGATAGGATAAGAGCTAAAATAAGATTGGTTTTTTTCATAATTTCCTCCAATAAATAAAAATTAACATATTAAATAATTATAATATTTAATTAAATTGAAATCAAGTACATAAATTTCTAGATTTATATGCATTTTTAAGATTACAATAAATATCGAAATTTATGAACATTGTAATAACTTTTGAATAATTTAATATAATAAAATATATTTTTTGTTAATAAAAGAGGTAATTTATGAAAATAAAGGAATCTATGAATTGCGAAAATTTTTGTTCAAAGAAAACCGTACTTTCAGATAAATTAGTAGAACAAGTAAAGGTGATAGATGAATCATTAGAATTTATTTTATTAATTCTGTTTGCCGTAGGTTTGAACTATTATTCAACTTCCATACAGAGAAAACAGCTTATTTGTACAGAAGCAAAGTGTGAAGAGTGTAAGTGTTTACCAGATACATTTCCCGCAAAGTTAGCAGCAAACTTGTTGGTACTTTGGGCAATCTTATTTTTCTTTGGATTATCGGAAGAAAACTTGAATACACCTGCTCCTGACTGTGTCACACAGAAATCAAATCAGATGAATTACTTTGCAAATTTATTGGTGCTGATTGCAGCCTTTATCAGATTGTTTGATTTATTCTTGATAGAAAAATGTAAAACCGGAAATACCGAAAATTTCTCAGAGATCGTAGATGAACTGGATATTTACTAAAAATTTTACTTACTTAATAATTGCCAAGCTTTGGTTTAAATATTTATACCACCTTTGGTTAAAATATGAATAGATTTGTTGTGATATATTCTTTTCAGAATTATATCCTATCTTTCATATTATAAATAAAAGGAGGTACAGAAATATGGGAAACATGACGAGTAAAGCAATTGGTATAGGTGTTGCTGGTACCATGATAGGACTTGGATACATGATGTGGAATAGCAATCCAAAAGCTTATAAAGAAGTTGAAAGAAAGTTAAAAAGAGCCGCTAATGATTTATCTGATTTGGTAAACACAGTGGGAAACAATATGAACCAAGTTTTATAACCTCATAAAAGCAATGAATTCAATTACTGAAGTAAAGTTAATTAAGCAAACTTTGTTGACAACTTAATAAAAATTGATATAATGTTACTAATTAAATATCCACTATTTAGAGTTAAAAGGGGACTTACGATTTACAAAGCTTAACTTTGATAATCAAAGTAGATAGGTATATTGGTAATACTATGAGGATGCCTCGTCCCTAGGCAATGGGATGGGGCTTTTATTTTTTTGAATAATTTATAAAATGAAAGAGGTTTTATATGGAGAAAATTGGATTAAATCAACTGCGTAGTTTGTTTCAGGAGTTTTATAAGGCAAAAGAGCATTTCCCGGGAAAGAGCTTTTCATTAATTCCCGAAAAGGATAAGAGCTTATTGTTGATTAACTCGGGAATGGCTCCTTTAAAGCCGTACTTTGCAGGTACTGATACTCCGCCAGCAAAGAGAATGACCACTTGTCAGAAATGCATTCGAACAGGCGACATCGACAACGTGGGTTATACTTCTCGACATGCGACCTTCTTTGAAATGTTAGGTAGCTTTTCTTTCGGTGATTATTTTAAAAAAGAATCCTTAAACTGGGGATGGGAATTTATAACAGAAGTGTTAAAAATTCCTGTGGACAAGCTTTGGGCTACCATTTATTTGGAAGATGAGGAAGCTCATGATCTTTGGTCTAATGAGATTGGAATGCCTGAAGAAAAGATCGTTCGTCTGGGAAAGGATGATAATTTCTGGGAAATTGGAACGGGTCCCTGTGGACCATGCTCAGAGATTTATTATGATAGGGGCGAAAAATATGGTTGTGACAATCCTGATTGTAAACCTGGTTGTGACTGTGATAGATATGTAGAATTTTGGAATCACGTATTTACTCAGTTTAACAGGGATGATGCAGGTAATTACACACCTTTAGCTTACCCCAACATCGATACAGGAATGGGCTTAGAACGGCTTGCCTGCATTATGCAAGGCGTTGAATCAATCTTTGATATAGATACTATTCGGGCTATTTTAGAAGAAGTTGTTCGAGTTTCCAATACCCCTTACAAAAATGGGCAGCTACCTTCAGACGTTTCCATTCGAATCATAACAGATCATATCCGTGCCGTGACCTTCCTGATTGGTGATGGAGTATTGCCTAGCAACGAAGGACGTGGGTATGTTCTGAGAAGATTGTTGCGAAGAGCGGCAAGACACGGAAGGCTTCTAGGTATGCAGGAGGCATTCTTGGCAGATTTATCCAATAAGGTAATCGAGGTTTCTAGCATAGCTTATGAAGAATTAGAAGAAAAAAGAGAATATATTCATAAAATCTTGACTATTGAAGAAGAAAAGTTTGCAACCACTATCGATCAAGGAAACCACATTTTAAAAGATTACATTAAACAACTGAAAAAAGATAAAACAACCATTTTAGATGGAGAAAAAGCATTTAAGCTGTATGATACCTATGGCTTTCCAGTGGAACTAACTGCAGAAATATTAGCTGAAGAAGGATGTACCGTGGATATGGAAAGCTTTGAAGCTTACATGGGAAAACAAAAAGAACAGGCTAGATCCGCGAGAAAATCCGATACTGAAGTTGGATGGGCAGATGATTCCGTAGATTTTGCCATTATGGGTAGCTCTCAATTTACAGGTTATGAAACCTTGGATGGGGAAGGGGAAGTAAAAGCTATCTTTTGGGATAAAAAACCTTTAAACTCTATTAGTGAGGGCGATACAGCTAGGGTAATTTTGGATAAAACACCTTTTTATGCGGAAAGTGGAGGACAGGCTTGGGATATAGGGGTACTTTACAATGATAGCTGTCAGTTACAAGTGGAATCGGTTATAAAATTCAAAGATGTCTTTGCACATAAAGTAAATGTTATTTCTGGTTCACTATATCCAGGGGATAAAGTTACTTGCCTTGTGGATACTGTTACTCGAAATAATACGGCCAGAAATCATACGGCAACGCATCTTTTGCATAAGGCCTTACAGGAAGTCCTAGGATCTCATGTAAAGCAGGCTGGATCAGCAGTTACGGCAGATTCACTTCGTTTTGACTTCACGCATTTTGAAGCCATTTCTAAAAGTGATATTTTAAAAATAGAGAATATTGTCAACGATAAAGTTTCAGAGTTTCTTCCGGTTACTGTTGAAGAACAAGGTTTAAAGGACGCCTTAAACAGCGGAGTGACTGGTCTTTTTGATGAAAAATACGGGAATATAGTCAGAGTGGTTACTGTGCAAGATTTCAGCCGGGAGCTGTGTGGGGGAACGCACGTTTCCAATTCCGGTCAGATTGGTGCTTTTAAAATCATCAGTGAAAATGGAGTGGCCGCCGGTGTAAGGCGTATTGAGGCAATTACCGGAACCAAGCTCTATCACAGAATTTGCGAAGATGAGGCACTCATCAATCAGGTCTGTGAGCCTTTGAAAATAAATAAATCTGCCCTAATAGCAAAAATTCAAAGTTTGACTGAAGAATTAAAAACACAGAAAAAAGAGATTGAAGAGTTCCGAAAAAAGAGTTTGGGTTCTATGACGGATCATCTTATAGAAAAAGCGGAAGATATTAATGGCATTAAATTAGTAACTCAAAAATTTGATGATTATCAGATGAATGACTTAAGAAATATGTCTGATACTTTAAGAGCAGAGCATAAGTCTATAGTAATGGTATTTGCTACGATTACTGCCGGAAAAGTAACATTTTTGGTTTCGATCAGTGATGACCTTCTGGATAAAGGATATCATGCAGGAAATATGATTAAAGAAATTGCAGCTGTGGCCGGAGGTAGCGGCGGCGGAAAGGCTGATATGGCACAAGCCGGAGCAAAGGATTCTTCTAAGGTGACAGAAGCCTTTACGGTTGCGGGGAATCTAATCCGAAACATGAGTTAGTAGGATAGAATCGTGATCTGGTGATATAAGGAACCCTAGCATAATGGTAGCATTTAACCATAATTTTTGACACGGGAAAATATTACATTCGTATTAAAAAAAGCATTATTGCAAGAAATATCTTGTTAATTCCCTTTACTTTTTGTATAATAAAGATAACATTAGTATCTTGTAAACAGAAAGTAGGTGAAAGAGATGGATAGAAACACCATTATGTTCAGCAATATTGAAAAGCAACCGGACCAAACTACAGATCAAGTTTTGAAGTTTGTTTATGAAGCATTAGAGGAAAAAGGGTATAATGCAATTGATCAAATGGTCGGATATATCCTTTCCGGAGACCCTTCTTATATAACAGGTCATAATAATGCCAGAAGCTTAATCCGCCATATTGAGCGAGATGACTTAGTGGAAGAGCTTCTAAGAAAATTCTTAAATAAATAACCAGATTTTATAGCGGGCTTCATAGTCCGCTGCTCAATTTCTAAGGCAAAAGCAGATTAATAAAACAAATAAGGAAAACAGCTATCGATTCTTCTCATTAAAGAGGTATTAATTGATAGCTTATTGATAGAATAATGGAAAAACAGGTAATGATGAAGAAGATTGCATTGGATGTAGGTGATAAAACCATAGGTGTGGCAGTGAGCGACTCCCTGCTGATTACAGCCCAAGGGCTGACCACCATAGAAAGGGTAGGGATCAGAAAGGATGCGGATAAAATTATTTCCCTCATACGGGAGCATGAGTGCGATACGGTGGTAATCGGTCTGCCCATTAACCTCAATGGAACCAGCAGCATTCAAACGGAAAAAGTTTATGAATTTAAAAGCATGTTGGAGAATAAGATGAAAAGCACGGGAATGTCTGATATTAACATTATTTTTCAAGATGAGAGATTTTCAACTTTAATTGCGGAGAAGGTATTGATTCAAGGGGATGTCAGCAGAAAAAATCGAAAAAAAGTTATTGATAAACAAGCTGCAATCATAATACTTCAAAGTTACTTAGATAAGTTATCTCATGAAAGGAAAGGAACGGTTTAATTATGGAGTTTTTCAACAATATTGACAGTTATATGAATGAATTGGGTCAGGGGTTAGATAATCTGGTAAAGGAATTGCCTAAATTATTGGAATCGGTACCCCAAATGGTAAAAGAGCTCCAAAGCTTTATAGCCATGATGGAGGTTTATGTATGGATTTCGGGTATTTGTTTGGTGGCATTGGTGATATTCAGCATTGTTACATTTACTAAATTAAATCAGACCAATCAAAAGCTTTCTGAAATGAATGAAAAATTTAATAACTTAAGTAACGACATTCGAATGGCTTTTCCAAGCACTTTGTCAAATACAACCGAAGTAAAAAAAGAAACTAAACCCCAAGATAATGCGAATGGGGAAATAGTTTAAGATTGGTATTTCTGAACTTAGTTATTGGGTAATAATTTTCCCTTCAGAAATACCAGAACATATCTGAGCAATAATGCTTGTAATAAAAGAAACCTCAGCTGTTGTTTTGCCATCTAAAAGAGTAATGATATCTGAGTATTTTGTGTTATCAGATATATTACCCATTAAACCATCTATGGATACTTTAAGGACAGTTGCTATTTTAGATATGGTTTCCAAACTGGGTTTTCTTTTTGCAGTTTCTATTTGGCTAATGAAGACGGTTGAGATATCAGCCATTTCCGCCAAATATTCTTGGGTAAACCCTCTTTTTATTCTTTCTTTGGCAATAGTTCTACCAAGTTTCTCATAATCCAAATATATTCACCTCCTTATTTAGTATAAATAAAATTAGCTAATGGATTAATAAACTATAAGCATGTATAAATATACTTATAGTTTATTAATTTATATTTATAATTATTATAAAATAAATTTTTAATTAATTTTTATTGCATATCTTGTAGAATTATGTTATATTTTTGTTTATGGCAAGGCTATATCCACAGGGTTTAACTTCTCTAACTTTCACCGATTCTTAAATAATCCAAATTTTACGGATTATTTTGATATTAAATTATATTTATTATCTGTAAGGAGCCTTATACAAATGAAAAAAAATATAAAACCAATAACAGATAATAGCAAAGCACAATCTTTTAAAGTTATTTTTATTCTAATTCTTTTACTGATAATTATAGCCGGAAATTTTATGATATATGACTATTCTCTAAAAAAAAGTCTTTCAGGTTATGCTTGTAATACACTTAGTGTCATTATGGATCAGCAAAAGCATAGTTTTCAATCCTCAATCAGTGAGCGCTTATCTATTTTAAAGTCACATGCAAGAGTTTTTTCAGATAGTCTCTTATATTTAGATGAAAACGGCAGAAAAATCATGCTGAAAAGTTTGCAGGATACCCATGCAGATAGCGGTTTCCTCGCATTGGTTTTAGCTGATTCAGAGGGATCGTCTCTTACAAGTGGAGACCAAGTTGTGGACGTTTCTACTCAGGAGTATTTTCTCCGTGCCCTTGCTGGTGAAACATGTTTGTCTGAGCCTTTTAAATCACCTTTTGATGATCAACAAAGAGTTGTTGTTTTTTCTACCCCCATAGAAATAGAAGGTAAGATAGTGGCTGTTTTGATGGGCATAACAGATATTATAGAGTTGGGTCATGCCTTTATCGGATTTTTAGATGAAAATGGATATACTTACATTTATAATCAATCAGGTGCAATGGTTACAAAAACTCAACTCAATGATGCATCTATTACAGAAGATTCAATGAATAGATTGCAAGATGCCTCTTTTATTCAATACGATAATCTGGATGATATTTGGCTTAAAGCTTCAAAGGGTGAAAGTGGTCATTCCATATATATTTTAGAAGGAGAAACTCGACTTTTACATTATGCTCCCGTGGGAGTAAATGATTGGTACATATTTACCTCTGTATCTGATGCTACCATTTCAAAGGAAACAACAAATATTTTGAAAAGAACCTTATTGCTAGCAACCATTACAATCATTTTAGTAGTTGGAATTTTAATTTCATTTTTATGGCAACGAAAAATGAACTCTAAGCACTTATATAAATTAGCTTATTATGATCAATTAACTGGAATTCCTAATATTTTTAAGTTTAAAATAGATGCTAAGACAATTTTAACAAATAATCTTGTCGAAAAATTTTTTATTATAAAATTTGATATTTATAACTTCAAAATGATCAATGAGATGTATGGTATCGCTGCTGGAGATGATGTGATTTTAAAGATAACTTCTTTGCTTACTCAAATGGGTCAAAATCCAAACTGTGTCTATGCTCGCGTTAACGCTGACGAATTTCTAATAATAGACAGTTATGTCCATCCATATGAAATCGAGGAAAAAAGAAAATTTTTTGAAAAGCAATTTATAAAATTACAGTTAAAATCGAAGAATCATAAGATTGAATTTCGTTATGGGCGATACTTTTTAGAAAAGGGAGAAACAAACATTGATTCTATTTTAGAAAAAGTTAATCTGGCTCATCGAATCGCTCGAGAAAAAAAGAGCATGTTTATCTGTGATTATGACAATACGATCAAGCAAACGCTTGTTAGAGAGGCACAGATAGAAAATATGATGAATGAAGCTATAGAAAAAAGTGAATTTGTCGTATATCTTCAACCAAAATATTACTTAGGAAGTGGTCAGATGGCGGGGGCTGAAGCCCTTGTCAGATGGCAAAGGTATGGTGAAATAATCGCTTATCCCAATCAATTTATACCTTTGTTTGAAAAAAACGGCTTTATCTTAAAATTTGATATGTATATGCTGGAAGAAGTATGTAAGTTGATTAGGCAATGGATGGAAGAGGGAAAACCACTCGTTACAATTTCTATTAATTTTTCCAGGCTTCATCTATCAGACGATGACTTTGTTTTGACTATAGAAGAAATCGTAAACCGATATAATATTCCTCGAAAATACATAGAAATCGAATTGACGGAATCAACGTTGTTGGGTGACGACATACTCTTGGAAAAAATACTCAGAAAACTACATAATGCGGGTTTTACACTTTCTATGGATGATTTTGGTACAGGGTATTCCTCATTAGGTTTACTCAAAAACCTACCCGTAGATGTCATTAAAGTTGATAAAAGCTTCTTTTACGACAATAAATATCAAACTCGAGCTAAAATTGTAATTGAAAGTGTGATTCAAATGGCCAAAAAATTGGGAATCCATACAGTTGCGGAAGGCATAGAATGTCGGGAGGATATCGAGCTCCTAAAGGAGGTAGGTTGCGATATCGTACAAGGTTATTATTTTGCAAAACCCATGCCTTACAAAGATTTTGTGGTGAACAATGCTGTATATGGCTCGAACGACTAAATGATAGAAAAGCGTTATAGAGGAACTTAAGGGAAAAGGGTTGTTCCCCCAAAGTCATAACTATTCCTAAAATTCATCTTTTGGGAATAGTTATGACTGGAAGATCTTTAATTCATGATAAATAATGAATTTAATCTTAAATTTGGTTAATTTTCAAGCTTTTTAACCCAAATGATTAAGCTTGATTTTTCTTTATTTAATATTTAATGCCATCATATTTTATTATTGATTAAAATAAATCATTAGATTATTTTAATATTATTTTAGGAATGTTTCCTTCTTAAAATAAATCCTTTTATTATTTAATTTATTTTATTATACAAATCAATTCAAATATTACTTATTTTAAAAGAATTCTATTTCAAGAATTATCCATTCTCTATAAATTCGTTTTAATTATTAGCATCCTCCGATTATCCTTCTCATAACTTTATTCAAATTCATTATACATTTATTTTTTTAATAAGTTTTTATTTTGTGATAAAAACCGAGGCGTTATTTTTCGATTTAAGAGACTTTTTGGATGTAAGCCTTATGTTTCCTACTTTACATTATTTACTTAATATAGATGATTATGGAATTAAAGCAATACAACAACAGTTAGTTTTATTAAGTATTGTAGGATTAACCGATCTATTAAGAAGCCTCAATATAAACCGGAACCAAAAGTATTTGCCCGGGTTGGATGGATTGGTTGTCCGAAATTCCGTTGGCTTGGCGAATTTTATCCACCATTTTACGGGGATCTTGGTTTTGTGGTCCGAACTTAGAAGCAATGTTCCATAAGGAGTCACCAGATTCTACAATAACCTGAGTGAAGGTTTCCTTGGTCAATCCATTTGTAAAATTATTGCCTAAGATTGTATTCGTAGTAAACGTCATTAAAATAAGCATAAAGGCTACAAATACTGTAAATCTAAACTTGGATTTTAATTTATAATGTTTTGTTGAAACTTGCATTTTACTACCTCCCATAAATTCCGCTTAATCACCCTATTTAAACGTTTGTTCTTTTTTAAATATTAACAGAACTTTTGTTCTTTGTCAACATTAATTTTGAACATTTGTTCTATTACTTCAAATTTAGTATTTTATAACGTTATGATTCGGTTTTATTAAAAAAATAACAGTTTCTCATGTTTGATGAAAAACTGTTATTCTCAATTATAAAAATGTCTAAGTTTAATCTATTATCAATGATTATCTCATTGAAATTATCAATTATTTTTAATTTAAAATTATCAAATATAATTAAACAAGATTTATTATTCTTATAAACTAAGATCAACTAATATTATTAATCATTTTATAAATATCACAATGTGCTTATAAAAGTTTTAACTTTGGGTCTATAGGATCATCATCAGATATTTCTAATCTGGAAAGACTTTTTTAATGTTTTTAACGCGTAAAAATTTTATATTATTTCATTCCTGCTATTTACTAATAATACTTTTACTTCCTAAATATGTAGCTACAAAATATCCTCCATAAATGGTGATGATTACAATTGAAACGAAGATGCTATCTCGTAAGATATTAGCCTGCCCTATCATTTCTACCATATAGCTTGCTACCTTAATACCAACTACAGAGTGAATGGTGGCAAGTGTTAAAGGCATCACAAAATAAATAGCGATTTGGCATAACAAAGCCCTGTTAATCATGGTTTTTTCCACCCCGATTTTTCTAAGTAGCTCATATCTTTTTTTATTGTCTGCAGCTTCTGATAGCTGAGCTATTGCAAGAACTACGGCCGATATCAGCAAAAATATGATACCAAGATATACCGCCAAATATGCAACGGCTGCAGAAGTGGATTTGCTTGACTCAAATATTTTAATTTTAGAAATAGAAGAAGTTTCATAGGAAACGCCACCTTCATTAAAGCCAGGTACGATGTCACGAAGCGCCAGTCTCATTTTATCCGATGCTGCTACGTACATTTCATCATAATGATCTGTAGGTTCAATGTAGTTTATAACCATTAAATCGGTGGAAATATTACGATTCTCAAGTAGTTCATCGGACACTACAATGGTAAATCCTAGATTTATGCTGGAATATGCATTTATTAGCGCTATTTGATTCGTTTCTTTTAATTTTAAATTCGTTCCATTGATTTTAATCTCATTGGTGTTCATATAATCTAAAACCATATTTTTTAATTCATTATTTTTACAGCTTACAATCATCTCCTGTTGAGAGAGTGTGGCAGTTTCCAACCCTTGCATGGTCAGAAGGGTATTATAATCTGAAAGCTTTATAAAATCAGGTTCAAAATACATGTCACTTATCTTAAAATCAATTTCTGTTTCATATAATTTAACCTCCACGGCTCCTTTAGCAAAGGTAGTTAAGTCAATGCCCAAATTTTTAAATCCATTGTCAAGATCGATGCTAAGCTTCTCTGTCTTAGTCTCCTCACCCGTTTCATTATCATAGGTTATTTTTTCGGCAGATACAATGAATGTGGCATCATAGGGGGTGATTTCATTAAGCTCAGCCGTCATGGCCTTTGACATTCCCATCCCTGATGACAAAGTGCAAATCGCTACGAAAAGCATCAGGCACACCATCGTCATAGAAATGTAGTTGGTATTAATTTTGCTGTTTAACTGCCTAAGTACAAACATATTCAAGTTTTTAAGATATATTTTTTTGTTTTGTTGTATGACTTTTAAGAAAAAGCCGGAAAGTGAAAAAAAGAATAAAAACGTACCTACAATACCAAGTCCCGTGGAGGTCCAAAATTCCTTTGTTATTTCCAAAATACCAGTTTCTATAATCATTTTATAAGCAACTCCAAGGCAAATAATGGAAATGATAAAGAGTGCTACGGAAAGAACGAGGTGTGGTGATTTAAACTTTTCATTTTTACGATCAGCATAAATCAAGTCAATCAGCTTTTGCCTTCCTATGGTGATGCTGTTAAATATCATCACTAATAAAAACGATAATCCAAAATAAACTATTGCTTTTACCATTGCAGTTTGTGAAAAAATAAAAGTAAAAGATTTTAGTTTGACTTCAAATAAGGATGCCGTAATCACCGCAAACCCCTGAGATAAAAAGACTCCTAAGCATAACCCTACCACCAGTGAAATAATACCTACCAAGGTGGTTTCTATCATTAGTATCCTAGAGATTTGTCCTTTTTCCATGCCGAGAGTTTGATAGATTCCCAGTTCTTTCTTACGCCGTTTAATTAAAAATCCATTGGCGTAAACGATTAGGAACCCTAATATTACTGAGATGAATATGGATACATATCCAATAATTCTATCCAATGTTTGTAAAACTTGCATTTGCGATTCAGAAATCACCATCATTGATTGTTGGCTTTCTATGGAATTAAATACGTAAAAGATACATACACCAAGCATCAGGGTTAAAAAATAAATTCCATAATCTCGAAAGCTTTTCCTTACATTACGAAATGCTAATTTAGATGACATCATTTGCGTCACCTCCCAGCAATGCGATTACCTCAATGATTTTGTTGAAAAACTGCTTTCTTGTGTCTTCACCCCGCACAAGCTCTGAAAACAGTTTTCCGTCCTTGATAAATAAAATTCTGTCACAGTAACTGGCTGAAAACGCATCGTGGGTAACCATTAGAATGGTTGCACCCACATTGCGAACAAGGCTCCCAAAGCTCTCCAAAAGTTGACGTGCTGACTTACTGTCCAATGCGCCCGTGGGCTCATCCGCAAGTACCAGGGATGGGTTTGTGATAATTGCTCTTGCACTTGCTACCCTTTGTTTTTCACCACCTGACATCTGGGTTGGGTATTTACTTAAAACTTTTGTGATTCCGAGGAGCTTTGCAACTGAATTTATCTTTTCGTCGATTGTCTTTGGATTTTCCTTTAGGATTGTTAATGCTAGAGCGATATTTTCATATGCAGTTAGAGTATCCAGCAAATTAAAATCCTGAAATATAAAACCCAACTGTTCGCGGCGGAATTTTGCAAGTTCCTTTGATTTAAGAGCAGTGATGTCCTTGCCGTTAATGAAAATGTGTCCGCTCGTCACCGTGTCAATGGTGGATACGCAGTTTAACAGCGTTGTTTTACCACTGCCTGAAGCGCCCATGATACCGACGTATTCCCCTTTTTCTACTGTAAAACTGACTCCGTCAAGTGCCTTTGTCAAATTGTTTTTATTTCCGTAATATTTTTCTATAGTCTGTGCTTGTAAAATACTCATTTTTTCCCTCCACTTGCTTTAGTATGTTGGTTCTTATGTCTAAACTATAAAGGAAACCAAAACAAGTTGCCATAGATTTACCTTACAACAAACTTACAGTATTGTAAGGTAAGCCCAGTCGAGTCCCATCCCGTCCATTCTGATTATATTTAAGAAATAATGATATTCAATCGTTAAATTCTTACAGTTGTAATAAAAATATTAAATATAATAAAAAAATTATACAAACATATCACTTTTGGGGAAAATAATTTCCACTGTGGTTCCCTGATTTTGTTTGGATTTTATAGCGATGTTCATCCCTAACTTCAAACACAGCTTTTTACATAGATACAGTCCAATTCCCGTTGATTTTGCATATTTTCTGCCATTCTCACCAGTAAACCCTTTGTCAAATACTCTGCTAATGTCCTGTAAAGGAATGCCGATTCCATCATCGGAGATATATAGCGAAATGCTGCTTGCGTTCTTTATAGCATAGATTTTAATGTGATTACTTTTATATTTTACTGCATTATCTAGTATTTGCTGTAAGATAAAGTCTACCCATTTGACATCGGTGAAAACCAAACTATCCAGATTTTCAAGTTCAATACTAATCTTACTTTCGATCAAATGCTTTGCATTTTTACGAAGTACTCCGTTCACTAATTCCTTTAAATTAATTTTTTTAATTAAAAAGTCTTTTTCAACGGTATTACTACGTGAATAAAAGAGCGCTTGCTCCACAAATTTATCGATCCGATTCAGTGTGTCAATGAGAGTATGATTCTCTGAATTTTCGCAGATGAGCCTTGCTCCTGCTATAGGGGTCTTAATTTCATGCACCCAAAGCTCGATATACTCACGATACTCAGAGGAAACCAAGTGGTATTTTGAGATTTCATCATTCATAGATTTGTTTGAGATTTTTAATAGATCATATAATATTTTACCTTCATAAAAGCTTGGTTCCTCAATAATTTCCGAAAGTAAACATTTTTTATCCAGATGCTCCAATGAATGATATAATTTTTTATAAAAATTATATTTGATTATAAATTCAATTAATAAGATTATGATACATCCCAATAGGTAGGTACAAGGAATAAAGAGCATTAAAAACAATTGTGCGTCTACCATATATAATAGAAAAGCACTAAACATGGCTATGATCACGTTTAATGCAACAAACAAAACCTTATCTTTCAAAAACTCCTTTATTTGCATAATAAATATCCCTGCCCCCTCTTTGTCTTAAGTAAATCCACAGCCCCGATTTCTTCTAATTTTTTTCTCAATCGGTTAATATTTACGGTTAAGGTATTGTCGTCCACAAACTCGTCCGATTGCCAAAGCTGGTTCATAATCTGGTCACGGGAAGTGATTGCACCATCACTTTTGATGAGTAAAGAAAGGATTCGTTGTTCATTTTTTGTAAGTTCGATGCCTTTTTCCTTATAATATACAAAACTTTTTGATGTATCTAATTTAACGTATCCGTAAATCTTAATTTGTCCTTCTTTGAAATCATAAACTCGGTTGAGTACAACGGATATCCTCGCCAGCAAAATCTGGGTATTATACGGTTTGGTAATAAAATCGTCTGCCCCTAAATTCATGCTCATCAGCTCATCAATGTCGTTGTCACGGCTTGTAACGATGATAATAGGTACTTTTGATTGTTTTCTGATTTCTCTACAGATATGGTAACCATCATAAACAGGAAGGTTGAGGTCAAGCAGAATAAGATGGGGATTGTTTTTTAGTGCAAAATCTGTGGCATTGGCAAAGTCGTCTATCACCGTTGCACCATATCCATATTTCTCTAACAGAACCTTCAGTTCCGTGCGTATTGTTGCGTCATCTTCTATGATTAAAATATGATACATGATATTTCCTTCATTGTTGTCACTGTTGTCATTTAGAAAAATGCTTATTAAAAAAACTTAACTCGGCTATATTTTATTATAATCGTATTATAGCCAAGTAAATTGCATTTATCAATAAGTATTTAGGCCTTATTCTGTAAATAAATATGGGATTACTATTTACACTTACGTTTTCTAAAGTCCTTACCCCATATCGCCCTTTACAAAATCTATTAAATCTTTTCGTTGGTTTTTTAGCTTCCCTTCCATCACCATGGACAACAGCAGACTTAAGATTTCGCCTATTTCTTTACCTTCAGGAAAGCCTAAATCCATCAGGTCGTGACCATTCAGAGCGAGATCCTCTAAAGTAAAGCATGCCCCTTTCTGAATCACTTCCTTTGCGATTGCTTTAAGCTGATCAATTTGTTCCATTCGATGCAGCACTTGTGGGTTTTTCCCTAAATGATCTGCACTTTTGAGCTCCATCAAATCGAAAAATACTTCCGGTGTCAACCGATTCATCCAACGCTTTACGAATTTTTCTTTGGGTTCTATGGGTGTACCGTGATACCGAATCAAAGTGCAAACCCGTTCCTTCGTATCTTTATCTAACTTCATTCTGTCTAAAACTTCTTCTGAAATGAGTACACTTTTCTTGCTATGACCGTAAAAATGGCCCACTCCTTTCTGATCTTGGCTGTACGTCTCCGGTTTTCCAATGTCATGAAAAAGTGCAGCAAGTCTCAAGTGTGGGACGGGTAGGATATTTTCCAAAGCGATTAAGCTATGTTCCAGCACATCGTAGATATGATAAGGGGAGTTTTGTTGGAAGGACTTCATGGGAAGAAGTTCCGGCAAAAATACTGCAAATATATCAATGTATTCAGATAAGACAGCTCTAACGTTTTGACCCAATAAGGTCTTTATAAATTCCGAAGTAATCCGTTCCATGGAAATATTTTTTAAAAGGTCTTTTTTTCTAAAAATAGACCTTTTAGTTTTTTCCTCTATTTCAAAATTCAATTGTGAAGAAAATCTCAATGCTCTTAAAATTCTCAAGGCATCTTCTTCAAAGCGATGTTCCGGATTTCCTACGGTGCGTATCAAACAAGCATGAATGTCCTCTACACCTTGAAAAAAATCAAAGAACCCTTCTTCCGGGTTGTAAGCTATGGCATTCATGGTAAAATCTCTGCGAGCTAAATCCTGTTCCAGACTGGAAGTAAAAAAGACTTGATCTGGATGACGATGGTCAGAATAGCCTTGATCCACCCGAAATGTGGTTATCTCCACTGGATGGTCGTCTATGATTACGGTCAATGTACCGTGTTTTATTCCAGTTTCGATAATTCTAAAGTCTTGAAATGTACGAATGATGTCTGCAGGAAGTGCATTGGTGGCAATATCCAAATCCTTGGGCTCTTTTCTCAACAGATAATCTCTTACACCGCCTCCCACCACATAGGCCTGAAAGCCTTGAGTGTTTAATCGGTTCAAAGTTTCGTTTGCTTGTTTGGTCAATTTCATGGATGATCACTCCTTGATGGAATATTCAGGGCTTTTTAAAGTTCTGATTCTTTCTTTATAATCAGGCATCAATGATTTCACCAAATGATGAAACTTCTTGGAATGATTGGGATGTATAAAATGGGCATATTCGTGAAGCATAACGTACTCGATGCAAGGGATCGGTGATCTTATGAGCTTCATGTTCATGGTAATATGTCCTTTTTTTAAATGACAGCTTCCATATCGAGACACCATATTTTTTATTTTAAGGGGAGCTAAAGCTACGCCATACTCCTTAAAAATCTCATTGATTTCCAGATTTATCTTATGAAAGATGTTATGACTTTGGAGCTGTAACCAACCCTCTACCAGGGATTTTTTTCTCTCATAGGATTCTGGGTCATTGACGAATATGTAAATTTGATTCTCTTTTAATTGGATTGATTCTTCCTTGCTTTCCTTGACTGTTAATATCAACTTCTCTCCTAAAAAAAGAAATTCTTCTCCATTTATAAATTGACTTTGAGTTCTTCTATGCTTTTCTACAGTTTCGTACTTCTGCAAGGCATCGATGATAAACTGCTTTTTGGAAAACAACAACTGTTTCACGTGCTTTTCTGTAACCCATTTGTTGGCAGAGACATGTATGATTTTATCCGGTTTAATTCGAATATTGATGTTCTTAACAGGTTTTCGAGTTAAAATATACGGAATTTCTCTACCGTCTATGTTGATAGCTTTCATTGTAAAACCTCCGATTCAAACATAACCCTAAGCCTAAGGTTATTAAGAATGTTCATTGATTTGAAATTCTGTTAGCTTATTGCTTAATTGTCTCCTGGTGATCCCTAAAACTTCAGCTACCTTATTTAAATTCCCGTTTTCTTGTTTAATGATTTTTTTAATATATCGAGATTCTTCTTCCTTTCGGACTTCTCGAAGGGTTTTAGTAATCTTTTCTCCATCTTCCTCCCACCGAATAGTATCTTCTGGCGTTTTGGAAATATGCTTATAATCACGAGGTTGAAGATGATTTTTTTTGATGATGCCATCGTCTGACAACACCAATAGTCTTTCTATGATGTTTTTCAGCTCACGCACATTTCCCGGGTAATCGTAATTTTGTAGATAGGACATTACCTCAGGTTCAATATGGCGAATATTTTTTTTCATCTCACTCTGCCCCTTTTCCAGAAAGAATTCTATGAAAGCCGGCAAGTCTTCTTTCCTTTCTCTCAGGGGTGGAATTTCAATGGTAATGGTGGACAACCTGTAGTATAAGTCCTCTCTGAAAAGTTCCTTCTCAATGCTGTCCTGTAAATTCTTGTTGGTAGCGGTAATCAGCCTGAAATCAACATCGATATAGTTGTTGGTACCGATGGGATAAACTCTTTTATTTTCCAAAACCTTTAACAGCTTGGCTTGAATGCTCAAGGGGATATCGCCGATTTCATCCAGAAAGAGGGTGCCCTTATCCGCATCCACAAAACGCCCCACTCTTTTGGACATAGCCCCTGTAAAGGAACCCTTTTCGTGACCAAAAAGCTCAGATTCCAAAATGGTTTCTGCAATAGCATGACAGTTTAAGTCTACAAAATTATTGGTTCTTCGATCGCTGATGTTGTGTATATATCTGGCAATTACCTCTTTTCCTACCCCGGATTCCCCTAGAATCAGTATATTTGAGGCACTGAGAGAAGCCTTTTCCGCTATGGAGATCATATTTTGAAATGTTTCATTTTTACTCTCCACTAGATAAGCTATTCTATTGACTTTTTCTCGCAAAGATTTATTTTCATTGAGTAACTTCCTTAATTCTTTCACTTTGGCAATTTCATTGAACAGCTTTTCTGGGTCTTCTCCTTTTGTGACATAGGTGTAGGCACCTAATTTCATAGCTTCTACCGCTTTTTCAATAGTTCCATAAGCCGTCATCATGATTACTTCCACCGTGGGATGTTTGTCCTTGATTTCTTTCAGCAAGGTAATTCCATCCATCTCGGGCATGAGGAGGTCTGATAATACCAAATCAAAATCTGCATCTTCCGCGGACAAAGCTTCTAATGCTGCTTTACCACATTTGCAGGCGGATACGGTATACCCTTCCCCCTGCAGGATTACCATCATTACATCACAATAGTCCTGCTCATCATCTACTACCAGTATTTTAAAAGTTTTTAATGTCATCGTTCATAACCTCCGGGTTAGGTATTTTTAATGTAAATTTGGTTCCTTTTCCGGTCGCACTTTCTACAGAGATTTCTCCGTTCATTTTTTTAACTTCGTTGTATACAATATAAAGGCCAAGGCCGTTACCATCTCTTTTCTCTCTCGTGGTAAAAAAAGGATTGAAGATATCATCTTGAATATCTGCGGGGATACCCTCCCCCGTGTCTTCAACAACAATCATAACATTTTCATTATCCGAAAAGCAATGTATACTTATGGCGTTTTCCTGAAAATTTTCATTTTTTGACTTGATGGCATCCATCGCATTTAACAATAAGTTGATTAATACCAGCTCCAATGATTCTGTTAAAATATAAACATGAATATTATCATCACAATTTAAAGTTAAGGTAATATTGGATTCTTCTGCTTGACTTCGATGGAGCAATAACACTGATTTAATATGTTGCTTTAAATTGATAACCTTTTTATTATCGCTTGATATTCTGGAAAAATTCAATAAGTTTTCAATGATTCTACCAGACTTATCCACTGCTTTTTCAATAATTTCTATGGCTTTTTCATTGTTGGAATCAGAATTCTTTAATACATAGCAGTAATTTCTTATTAAACCCAAGGGGTTTCTGATTTCATGGGCAACACCGGCGGCCAACTGCCCTACTGCGATCATCTTATTGTCCTGAAGCATCTGCCTTTCCGCTGTTTTCTCCCGTGTAATGTCCTGTATGATCACCAAAACCTTCGTGGTTTTTTCACGAGAATTTTTGATAGGAAAAATACTGAAATTATAATATTTTTTTCCTTGAACAAACTGAGCCTTTAGCTCCGTGCCTGCAGAAACTGCACTGGAAACCATCTGCTGAATTTCTTCCGTATTTTCAAACTCACTTTTAATTACGTCGATGAAGCTCTTTCCCATTACCACCGTTTCTTTATCAGCCAAATAGGATCGGAAAACGCGATTAAAGTTGATGATATTCCCCTCTAAATCTATCTCCACCATAGCATAGGAGATACCGTCAAAGGTAGCCTGTAACTCATTTTTACTGTCGATAATCTGATCCATTCTAGAGGCCAGCTCTTCATATAACGTCTTATTACTGCTGTAAAAAATGTAAAAAACACACAGGACAGAGGCTAATACGATGACAAAAAGCATTCCAGAGCTTTCTACGACCTTATCGTTTTGGGGGGATAAATAATTATAAATAACCATAGCAAAAATCAATATGATAATTGCTGTTAATAAAAATTTATTTTTCATTTGTGTGAACCCTAGCATAAGCATCTCCAAAAATTAATAATTCTGTTTGATGCAAATCTTGCATCATAAAAAATTTAGCTCTTATAGCTAAAATAATCCCTATGATATACCAAATGATAATGATAATCCACTCATAAGGCCATTTTAAGGATAATGATGAAGGGAAAATAAACATGATAGTTGCGGCTACTGTAAAAAACACTACTAAAAACGCAATAATTTTCCCAAATTTAACTTGAAAAGGTCTAATGAGTTCCGGTTCTTTTTCTCGAAGTATAAAAAAGGATACGGCCACTGTGAGATAAGCTAATATGGCAGCAAAAGCGCTGATGTTCACCAACCAAATTAATGCATACTTCCCAAAGAAAGGACCGAGAGCGCAGATGGCACCTACCAGAATAATGGCCGCTGTAGGGGTTTGATATTTTGGATGTAGCTTGCCGAATACGGCGGGGAGCATTTTCGCACGGCCCATGGCAAATATAATCCTTGTGGCGCCTAAGATAAAGCCATTCCAGCTTGTAAGGATGGCAAATATGCCACCCAAAATCAGTAAATTCCCAAACTCCTTGGAACCGAAATTATAGGCCATGCTATCTGCCACCGGTACCAAGGCGCTGTCTCTCACTGACTCGGGAGCCGAAAGCGCAATTCCTATCATCATCAGAATGTACCAAACTCCACCCATGATGATGGAAACCACTAAAGCTCTACCGATCTCCCTTTTAGGCAAATTCATTTCTTCCGCAGATTGAGGAATGGTATCAAACCCTATGAGCATGGACGGAACCACAAGAAATACGGAAAACAAGCCTAGGTTGTCCTTTACCAGAGGTCCCACATTTCCTATTTCTCCATAGGTGAAGCTTCCAAAAAGAAAGATAAAACCAACTAAGGTTATAGCAGAGGTGGCCATAACCTGAAAGATCGCTGATGGTTTTGTTCCAAAGTAATTTAATACACACAACAATATAGCACACAAGACTCCCACTGTTGTCCAAACGATAGAAACGGGGTTTCCCGATACAGTCCAGATGATGTATGTGTTGGGTAGAGGAAACATATAATCTATGGCTGTAGCTATGGCAATGCTCTCCCATGCGGCCACTCCAATATAAGCCAACGCTGTGGTCCAACTGGAAAACCAGGAAAATAGAAACCCACCGGCCCTGTAGGAATACACCATTTCCCCGCCGGCCAGGGGCAGCGCAGCTGTAAGCTCCGCATAGGTTAGTCCCACAAGGATACATAGGAGGGTACCTGCGCCAAATGCCAGTATAGCGCCTAATAATCCGGCTTTGCTAATCCAAGTACCTGCCAACATGATCCATCCCCAGCCTACCATGGTACCGAACGCCAATGCGATTACATCCGTACGTCCTAATACCTTACTTAAGCTTTGCCTTTGAACTGTCATAAAATTCCTTTCGATTAAAAATACATATAGGAATTCACTGAAACCTTGATTATTTCAATGAATTCCTTTATCTATTTTATTAGACTTTCATCCTTTTTTCAAGAGAAAAAAGGATGAAAGTCTACAACTAATATATATTTGTTGATTTGTCAATTGTGTTATTGTTTATTTTCAATTTCGGCATATTCTTCTCCGAATAGCAATAATCTTCTTTCCTGCTCAGTAACATCACTGTATTTCATTTTAGCATAAATAGCTAATCCAAAACCAAATACAAACCATACTGCTACAAATACCCATTCAATAGGAAGCAATGGAGCAGGTCCGAATGGAAGATACAGATACAGGAAGAACAATGATACCAATACTGCCATAAAGCCTACAAAACCGCCGGCAGGCACTTTATACGGACGAGGCATATCGGGAGCGTTCTTTCTCAGGAAGATAAAAGATAGCACTACCATAGAGTACATGACTACTACACCGAATGAGCTAGCGTCAACGAACCAAACAAGCGCACCTTTTCCTAAGAAGCAGGATAGTGTGGATAAGAACCCACAAAGTAATACTGCATTGGAAGGTGTATTGTGCTTTGGATGGAGTTTTCCTAACCCTGCAGGAAGCATCTTTGCATGTGCAAGGGCATAAAGTACACGGGCACCACCGTATAGGAAGCCGTTCCAGCTTGTAAGAATTCCGCAAACTGCGCCGATGATACAAATTTTACCCCAAATTGGACTACCAAAAGCATAGGCCATAGAATCCGCTACAGGAATTACACCGTTGACTCTAATGTCTGTAGGAGCGGAGAAGCAAGTGGCAAAGATCATTAACATATACCAAGCAGCTGCTGCACAGATGGATAGAATCAAAATGGAAGGAATTTTTTTCAGAGGTACATTCATTTCCCCTGCGGACTGTGGAATAACGTCAAAACCTACAAACATAGCAGGTACCATGAGCAGTACTGCACCGAATCCTGCAAAGTCTGTAAATAATGGCTTCGTATTACTTATGTCACCCATGAAAACTCCGCCGGTTAAAAATACCAATCCTACACAGATGACTCCGCCTGTAGCGATAGTTTGGAAAACAGCAGCTTGTTTTGCACCTTTATAGTTTACATATGTAATGATAATTGCAGCTACAATGGCAACCAGAGCCCAAGATGCATAGATGTCAAAGCCTTCAATGGTCCACAGGTATCCTACCGCAGGTATGGGAATAACGTAGTTAACGGCTGTAGCAAAAGCCGGTCCTTCCCAACAGGCAACACCCAGATATGCAAAAGCGGTAGCAAGCCCAGCTAAAACAGAAGGCCAGTAACCCATTGCCTTATAAGAAAAGACAACACCACCACCTGTACAGGGAATAGCAGGAGTTAACTCCGCATAGGTAAGTCCTACGAAAACACAGAGTAATGCGCCGATCATATAGGCGAGTATGGCCCCAGCCATCCCTGCATCTGCCGCCCACTTACCTGACAGCATAATCCAACCCCAGCCGATCATAGTCCCAAAAGCCAGTGCTAGAACGTCTTTGGTACTAAAAGCTTTTTGTAATTTAACTTGTTCTGTTGACATGAATATTTCCTCCTTCGATATTTTAAATTATAAAGAACGAACTCTAAATAAGCAAATGGCATGCCAAAAAAAATAAAGCTCTAAAAAAATATAATAAATCTTTATTTTTCAATCTATTAAGTTTAATTAAAAATAATCAATGTAAATTTTTTCGAATATTCAAACGAATTAACGATTCTAATGACTGAAAATTCCGGAAAAATTTTTCTTCATGTAGGCAAGCGGAAAATTATTTCCCATCTTATTAAGCATTTATATGCTCGTATAACTTTGAAACTTCATCCCAAGTCTCTCTGTCTAATTTCCCCGTTTCCTCTAATCCTGAGTATTTTTGAATTTGCTTTACAACTTTTACAGAATCCCCATCAAAGGTGCCCGTTGCTGCGACCTCACTTATATTGGAATAGTGATTGCTGATTGCCATGAGAACACCTTGAACAGCATAAACGTGAGGTCCCGTGTTTCCTAGGATCATAGCGCCTTGTTTTGGGTGGAGAATCACCACTTCTCTATGAACCTTTGAATTGTTTATAGCAATGTCGTAAACCTCTAAAATTTTTGTCCAACAGATGTAATCTACCTCTCCTGTTTGTGGTAAGCTAAATGCCTTTTGAAATGCGATTACTGCCGTTCTTGTCTGTTCGCCGTATATGCCGTCGGGTATCATCAAGGGAGCATTGGTATATTGGCTGGATATTGTCCTTAGAAAAGTTTGTAAACTTCTTACAGAATTTCCTGCAATAGGTATAACGGTGCTTGGCGTATTCATATTTTACTCTCCTCTCTAAATTTTCCCCTGAATTTCATTTGGATCTTGTGCACCTAATTTCAAGACAAATCCTGGGTATTGCCTAGGTGATGCAGCGGTAATAGATATAACATCTTTGTAAGTGTTGATTAGTTCATTCCATACCACTCTGTTCACTACGCCGGTAACTGGTAAGCCTTGATACTGTTCATATTGTTTTACTGATCGTTGAGTCTCTGTTTCAAAGACACCTGTCACCTTTACTGGAGAAATTTCCATAATTGCCAGTGATATTCGATTGATATATTGTTGCAACGTCCTTACACTATCCCCTTTAGACCCAAGTTTTAGAACTTCTCCCGGATATGGATCTGCCGTGATGGTTCTTCCAAGATTGGTAGCAAATACAGTATCGATGATTCCTTGGTAACAAGCATAAATCAAATTCCAAGTATACGCCCCCACTTCCCCTGATTCAAAGATATTGTTGTTTAGTTGAAAGGCATCCACAGCATTGATAGTTTGTTGATCATAAATGCCTGTAATCTCAAGAAATGGTAAATTTTCATAAAATTGTGACAATACTGATAAGAAAAATTGTAAAATCGTTACTTTTTCGCCGGTATCTCCCGCTTTTAATGCATCAGGGTATTCCAGTGACTTTCCAAAGATTTTTTGACCTTCTGACTCCAGTTCCCCTAATTTTGTTACACCCACATAGATGTTTAGAAGTTTATACCAGGTGGCTTTTCCCACTATGCCATCTTGGGTAAGATTAAATATTTGTTGAAACACCTTTACAGAATTCTCTGTATTAAGTTCAAAAATTCCATCTACGGGGTTAATCTTTGGAATGAGTGGATAGTTTTGGGAAACTCTATTTAAGCTGGCCTGAATTCTTTTTACATCTTGACCGCTGCTGCCCCTTCTAAAGGGTGTTCCCGGATAGGAAGGAATAATGCTTCCCACAGATGCATCGATTACAATTTCTATATTATCACCATAATAATATTGTAGAATTTCCACCGAGTTTTTGCCCTCTTGTGCTAGGGATTCGCTTCCCCACTGAGACAACCCCGCACAGGTGGATGTGGTTCCATTGCAATATTTGGCAGATAAAGGCTCTATAAAGCCCTTTCGCCTTATATAATCAGTAAACATTTCATTTACAATTTTATCGATGTTATCAAAGATGGTTTTCCCCTGATTAAAGCTTTGATCAAAAGCTGTTGTATTGGTAATATTAAAATTATAACCCCGGCTGGGATAATATTCCAAATATACCCTGTTTAAGGCAAAAGATATCTGTGCCAGTATATTGGCATTAATGGCAGAAATGGACCAAGTGGGATAAATTTCGCTGGATGCTACATTTTTTATGTAATCCACAAACGGAATTGTTACATTTTGTGCATTGCTGTCGGGGGTACCTAAATGAACGGTGATATATTCAGGGATGTAAGGTTTTGATGCTGCCATACAAATGAGCTCCTCTCTTTTTTATTAATATGTAGGAAATATCGTCAAAGACGATATGACGAAATATCAAAGAACGTACCTTGCGAGGAGTCGCCCCTTGCGGGCGACCTATGGAAATAGGAAACTTTGATTCCGTCATTTCCACGTTCTTTATAAATCCTGTGGCGGTACCTGAAATTCCACCAATTGATTGTTAAGATCCTCAAATTCTTTTAAAGGAACTAATCCAACCCTTTGAATACTCTTTTGTTCAGCAAAAACTTGAGCACCATCAATTAGCAGTACATAGTAATCAGGGTGATAAATTTTAACCGTACAAGAAGTAAAAGGTTTTGCTTTGGAAGGTGACAATGAGAGATCTATATCCGGAGTTTCTAACTCTATAGATGTGGATAATCCTTCTGTATTGGTGGTTCTAAACCCCTTTATTTCTCTTCCCTTCTCCGATTCTATAGATACGGTAATAGTCGCACCTTCTATGGGGATAATGCTTCTCGAAGTAAAGACCTGAGCTGAAAAATAGCCTATGGCCAAGTGAAATCACCTCCTGTTTTTTTATATCATTAAACATATGAAAAAATCAGAAAAGGTATTACTAAATTTAGAACTTGAAAATAAAATGAAATACAGAGTTTAATCAGATGAAATTGTCACGTTTTGAGATAATTTTCACGCAACTATGAAGAAAAAATCTTTTCTTATATCTTTAATAATTTATCGTAAGCCTTGTCCGCCAAATCCATCAGCTTCTCTCTTTTTATAAAGCATAAAACACATATAACGGCTACGATTATTCCTAAAATAATCAACCCTAAATAGCTGCCGTTTCGGAACATGCTCCCCATCAAGATGGTACCCATCAAAGCTGGTGTTCGACCTACTAAGGCGATGATGAGAAAGGGCTTTAGCTTAATATTGGAAACTCCTGCTGCATAAGTAATTAAGTCCTTGGGGAAACCGGGAACCACATAAAGCACAAAAATAATAACATAAGCTTTTTTACTGTTGAGAATTTTGATAAATTTGTCAATCTTTTTTTCTCCAAAGATTGCATACATGGCATCCGTTCCCAGCGTTTTTGCCAAGTAAAAGGTAAGGACGGTTCCGAAAAAAATACCTATCATGGAATAGAGATAACCTAACCAAAAGGCGTAGGCATATCCTGCAGAGAACTGCAGGATTTGCCCGGGAATAACGGAAATAATAATTTGAATAGCTTGTAAAGCGATATAGATGAAAATACTTGCAGTCTTATACTGTGCTAAGAAGGCATTTACACCTTCCATGGTTTTAAACTGTTTTATGAAATCAGGAAACATGTAATAAATAAACATCGGAATTCCGACAACGATAAGCAGCAGCACTATTAACTTTGCAATGGCAATCCATTTGTTAGATTTCGTTTTTTTCATGTATTTTCCTTACAGCCTCTAAAGCTTTTATAACACCGAATTTTGAATGTTCATAAGTCAATCCCCCCTGAAAATATACGATATACGGGGATCTGATGGGCGCATCTGCACTGAGCTCGATGGAAGAACCTTGTACAAAGGCTCCTGCTGCCATTACTACGGGATCTTCATATCCCGGCATATCCCAAGGCATAGGGTTCACATGGGAATCAATGGGGGCAGCTGCCTGAATTCCTTGGCAAAAAGCAACCACTGCTTCAGGGCTTCCTAATTTCACTGCTTCGATGATGTCACTTCGCTCATCGTCAGGTTTTGGGCAGACGTCATATCCCAAGTTTTCAAATACTTTCGCACAGAGTATGGCTCCTTTGACAGCACCGTTTACTACCTTCGGTGCGATAAAAAGACCTTGAAACATAGCCCTTGTCTGCCCGAAGGTGAGACCACATTCTCCACCGATTCCCGGAGAGGTCATCCTATAGGAAATCTTTTCGATGAGATCTTTTCTACCTGCGATATATCCACCGGTGAGAGCCAGTCCACCCCCTGGATTTTTAATGAGGGATCCGGCGACCACATCCGCTCCAACTTCAGTGGGTTCCTTTGTATCCAAAAACTCTCCGTAGCAGTTATCAGTCATTAAAACGATGTCTGGGTTCACCGAGTTCAAAAATTCTTTCACAGCGGCGATTTGGCTGATTGTGATGGCTTTTCTCCACCCATATCCTGTGGCCCTTTGCACCGTAACCATCTTTGTCTTGGGAGAAATGGCTTTTCTTAAAGCCTCAAAGTCAATGTTGCCCTCATCTGTCAGTTCCACTTGCTTATAGGTCACTCCATATTCCTTGAGGGAGCCTTTGCCCTCTCCTCGGATGCCGATTACCTCTTCCAAAGTATCGTAAGGAGCTCCGGTGCAGTAGATCAATTCATCTCCCGGTCTCAGTATTCCCGTTAAAGTTAAAGTTAATGCATGAGTTCCGTTTACGATGATAGGTCTTACCAAAGCGGCTTCTGTCTTAAAAAGCATGGCATAGACCTTTTCCAAAGCTTCTCGACCGGGATCGTCGTAGCCATATCCGGTATTCCAACCAAAATGCATATCGGTAATTTTGCACTTTTGGAAAACATCCAATACTTTATATTGATTAAAAGCCATGATATCCTCTAATTTATCGAAGATTGGCTTCAGTTGAGATTCTGCCTCAAGGACGATGTCTAATATTTCTTTATCAATTCCAAAGTTTTCGTTTAATAGTGTGTAAGTATTCATTTTTTTACCTTTCTTTTTTTGCCTAAATAATATTGGTAATTTAGTTTTTTAATTACATAATTCGTTTTTTTGAAGAATTATTGTTTTATTTTTTCAAATTAGAAATTCATCATAATTAAATAATTCTAATTATCCTCATCCCATTCAAAATTTCTTACTAAATCTCGTTTGACATTTTTCTTATGAGCTGCATAAAGCTGTGTGGTGGTGACGTTTTCGTGATCCAACAAGGCTTGTACATCAAAGATAGAGTTTCCCCTTCCAATGAGAGAGGTAGCGGTGGTGGCACGCAGCTTGTGAGGGCTGTAACCCGAGGCTCTGGAGGTTTCCATACCAATGGAGGTATACTTTTTGACCAATTCCCGAATTTGTCGCTCCGTCATTCTCCTTCCTTGCAAGGAAAGAAATAAGGCATCTCTGTTTTCTTCTGTGAGCTTTTCATCCTGAGGTCGCTCTTTATTGATGTATTCCCCCAAAGCCTTGATAACTGACTTGTTTAAAGGCATGGTGGACTCTTTTCCTCGCTTTCTGTAAATCTTAAATTCTCCACGGTTAAAATGAAATGAAGATATGTTTAGCTGCTGCAATTCTGATAATCTCAGTCCGTATGTAAGGAATAACATTAAAATTGCTTTGTCACGCTTTTTCGTCTTTTCCCAAAATTCTCTTTCTTTTTTCGTCAATTTATCGCCAGAGGATACCGCATCTAACATCTTCATGACTTCGTCATCCTGCAAAGCTTTAATCTCCCGTTCTCCTGGCTTTGGCAATCGAATGGGGTCAAATCCATCCGTTATGTTGCGACTGATCAACTCATCCCTATATAGGAACTTAAACATCACAGATAAGGAGGATTTTTTTCGAGATAATGAGCGCTTATCGTTTTCGTAAACATAAATTGCCTTTTCTGTTTCAACCTTATAACACCTACAATAATCGATGAACACATTGATGTCCCCCGCTTTGATTTTATCGATTTCTTCTAATTTTATTTTGGCGGTATCTTCGGCTATAGTTAAATCCGTCTGATCAATTAAATATTTGCAGTAAAATTTGATGTCTTGCAAATATGCCAATCTGGTCATGGGCAGCACGTTCCCCTTTAGGTATACGAAGAATCCCGCTAAAAATCTGGGTAGTTCTTTTTCAATAACTAAACACTTTTCTGTGATTTCAATCTCTTTTAAAAGAATATTGTCTGGCTTATCACTCTTATTATGGACTTTTATTTCTTTTTTTACAGCCATTTTAAGAACTCCTCCAAGGCCTTATCCTCGTAAATTTCAGCATTTTTTTTATCGTAATGTGACGATATATCAAACCACCGAATAGGGTCATATCTACGGAACCAAGTGAGTTGTCTCTTGGCATAATGCCTACTGTTTAACTTTATGAGATAAACTGCCCGTTCCTGTTCATATTCTTGGTTTAGAAACCCTATTATTTCTTTATAGCCGATACCTTTCATGGAGATATTCTCTTCCGTCAGCCCCATGGCTAAGAGTGATCTCACCTCTTCTACCAGCCCGTTGTCCATGAGGATATCCACTCTTCTATCTATGCGCTCATACAGTTCCTTACGCTCTCTGTTTAATCCGACGATTTCAAAATCATAATCCAAATTTTTAACAAAGGACTGCTCAAAGGTTTTTAATGCACTACCTTCGTGATTTTCTAAAATCTCCAATGCTCGAATGACCTTCTTCACATTGTTGGCATGGATTCTCTCTGCAGCTGGAGGATCCAGTTTCGCTAATTGATCGTGAAGATACTGGGGACCATATTCCTTGGCCTCCCGCTCCAATTCGGCTCTGCGGTGAGAGATCTTTTTTGTTTGGGAGAAGTCCATTTTATAGATAATGGAGTTTACATAAAGGCCTGTCCCTCCCGATAGGATTGGCAGCTTCCCCCTGGCAAGTATTGCTTCTATGGCCTCCTTGGCCAACTTCTGATAGGTAGCAACGGAAAACTCTTCGCTTGGTTCGATCTGGTCTACCAGATGGTGAACTACTTGTCGCCTCTGCTCCTTTGTAGGTTTGGCACTGCCGATATCCATATATTTATATAGCTGCATGGAATCTGCGGATACGATCTCACCATTGAGTACCTTGGCTGCTTGTAAGGCATACTCTGTCTTACCCACGGCTGTAGGACCCACGATTACCAATATTTTTTTATTTTTTTTTTCATTATTCATACTCGATACCATATATTTCTCTGATTTTGTTGCTGATTTATGACCTTAAACTATAATCATTATTATTTATGATTATAGTTTAAGGTCAAATTCTTTTAAACATCTTTTCTATTTCTCGTTTTGTAAGCTTTACGAAAACCGGTCTGCCATGAGGGCAGGAGTATGGGTTTTCACAAGCCTGCAACTGCTCCATTAGAGCTTCCATTTCCTTTTGATTTAACACATCATGGGCTTTTACAGAGCTTTTACATGCCCTTGAGATAATTTTATCCATCCTTTTTTGATCTGTAAAATCTGTGTCATCGCTGATATTATCGATAAAATCATCAAAGAAACTCTCCGCTTCACCCAACTCCATGAAGTGGGGGATCCCCTTGATGATGTAAGTTTTCACCCCAAACTCTTCTATTTCAAACCCTAAGTTTCTTAAAAAAACCAACCAATTTTGAAGATGATTTTTCAAAGAGAAGCTGACTTCTTTTCTTATAGGAATCATGATGTTCTGTGGGAACTTATCTTCCTGAACCATCTGTTTTTTCAATTGTTCATAAAAAATTCTTTCATGGGCTGCATGTTGATCCACCAGATACAGAGTGTCTTTATCGGCTCCAATGATATACGTACTAAAAATATTTGATATAATGGAGATTTCTGATAGATCAATATGGTAGGTTTCTTCAACCATTGTTGATGTTTTTTTATTGATTTCAGGGGTTCCATATTCACCCTTAGTCTCTTCAACTCCTAATGTTAAGGTCTTATAAATTTTTTCATTTTGTAACGATAAAGCTCTGTCAGTCTCATCATTTTGTAAAGATAAATTGTCGTGAGTTTTTTGTTTTTGTTGTGATAATGTGCTAAAAGTTTTTTCTTCTTTTAAATTAATATTGCTGATATTATCGTAAATCGACATAAATTTGCCTTTGGTTGACAATAATTTTTTTACGTCTATTTCTTTTTGCATTTCTTTTGGTTTTAAAGAAGCATCCATTTTATTATCGCCAAGATTTTTAGGAAAAGCAAAAATATTTTTCTCTTGAATGTCTGAGATGGCCTTTTTTTGCCCCAAAGCTTCGATAATGCTTTTTGTTACAAACTCCTTTACAAGTTTATCATCAGCAAAACGGACTTCCTTTTTATTTGGGTGGATATTCACATCCAAAAGCTCCGGTTTAACAAAAAGAAACAGAAAAGCGGCGGGATATCGTCCTTCAAAAACCTTTTCCGCATAACCTGCGGCAACAGCTTGCTCTAGAACCTTGCTGTGAATATATCTGCCATTAACGAAAAATATTTGACTTTTTTTATTGGTTTTTGTATTTTGCGGTTTAGAGATATAGCCTTTAATGTGATAAAGTCCTCCTAAACCTGTACTTCCCAGCTGAAAAGGAAAACTTCCTTGTTGAACAGCAGAACTCCCCTCTTCTCCATGGATATCTGTATCCCTTTGCATTCTTTCAAAGGAGATCAATTCTTCTCCCCATTGACGGCTGTAAATGGTCTGAATGTTTGTATATACATCATTTTTTCCATTTGTAGAAAAAAGAATGTTTCCGTTGTTCATCAATCGAATTTTAATATGGGAATAGGCCAGGGCCATCTTGGACACAAAATCTATAATCAAAGTACTCTCCGTATTGTCGGGTTTCATAAACTTATGTCGCGCGGGAGTATTGTAAAATAAATCCGATACGATGACCGTAGTTCCCTCCGGGCAACCTATCTCAGATTTTTCTGCCAAGATACCACCAGCCATTTTAATGGAAATACCAGTTTTGTCCTGTGCTCTTTTCGTAATCAGCTCCACTCTGGAAACTGCAGCAATGCTGGAAAGCGCCTCCCCACGAAAACCTAAGGTGACGATATGATCCAGATCTTCGCTCTCTCGAATCTTGCTGGTGGCATGGCGCTTGAAAGCCAGTTCCGCTTCTTCCTTGGGTATGCCTTGACCGTTATCAGTCACACGGATGTAGGTCTTGCCTCCATTTTTGATCTCCACTGTAATGGCGGTGGAATCTGCATCGATGGCGTTTTCCAACAGTTCTTTTACCACTGACAGTGGGCGATCTACCACCTCTCCCGCGGCAATTTTATCCGCTACCAGTTTCGGTAGCTCCACGATGGATCGATTCAATTTATGGGATTCATGATTCATGGTTTCCTCCATAGGAAAGTTGTCTAAAGTCCTTTCTTTTTCCAATCTCTTCGTTTCTGTCTTTCCTTATCTGATAGTTTTATTTTATCAATCATTAGATTTATAGGATTTTGTTCTGTAGTAGATTTTTTTTCAAAAAACTTATTGCTCATAGATGGATACTCCGCCTCCAATTTTTTCTTGTCTTCCTCCATCTGCTCTTCAAGGTTAGTTTTCACGTAAAAGACGTCTTCCATTTTGTTTTTTATTTTATGTAAATATTTTTGAGCCTCCGTATAACCTGCCATCTCCTCTTCTCTGTCAGGCAGTTTTCCCACCATACAGTAATCCAGAGTTTCCCGCAGTTTTTTCTCATAGGAAAACATGATTCCCGCCTCACATAAGGAAACATGCACGGAAGTTTCCTGTTGAAAATTATCCATTGTAATAACGATGACATTTGCTGCTCGATTTAATTCACCTCTTTGAAAAATAAAAGTTTTCGCCATTTTTCCATCAGAACTGATGGTATCATATTGGTGTAACAGTTCAGTACCGTAAATTCCCGTTCCAAAAATTTGCGGATTCATTTTTTTAGCGGCTTCTTCCAAAGGAATCTCATATTGACAGGTAAACGAATGAAACATGTTGTGTCCTCCTATGTTGATATGGTGTTACCCAAAGTCTTAGGGAACGCCCGTTTAAAATGGAATGTTAATCTTCTAACTTTAAATTTATCGTTTGAATTAGGAGCTTTTTTCCGCCGCAGTTTTTAATTCCTCCAAAATTTCAAAAGCTTTGGAGGGGGTCATTTCCATGAGGTTTATGGCTTTCAGTCTTTCCACCACAGGGTTTGGGACAAAGCTAAAGAAGGAAAGTTGCTCCTGATTTTCTTTAGTCTTGGATTCAGGAGCTCTCGAATCCTCTACTTGTTGCGGATAGATCATGCTTTCCTTGCCGGACACCGGATAGGAAAATGTGCTTTCGTCCAATTCAATGGCTGGTCCTCGTTTTTCCAATTCTGTCAATTTCCGTTCTGCCACCTCTAAGAGATGGTTTGGTACGCCCGCCAACTTGGCCACGTGAATCCCATAACTTCGGCTCGCGCTTCCCGGCACAATCTTATGTAAAAATACGATATTTCCATCTATATCTTGAACATCTACGTTGAGGTTTACAAGCCCTTTCATACTTCCTTCCAAAGGTGTCAACTCGTGGTAATGGGTAGCAAAGAGCGTCCTCACAGGCTTTTGGCTTCCGCAGAGATATTCCACCACTGCAAAAGCGATGGATAAACCGTCGTAGGTGCTGGTCCCTCTGCCGATTTCATCCAAAATAACCAGACTCTTGTCCGTGGCTGTATTTAAAATGTAAGCCAGCTCACTCATTTCCACAAAAAAGGTACTCTGCCCTTGTGCCAGATTGTCGGAGGCACCGATTCGGGTGTAAATTCTGTCCACCACGCTGATTTGGGCATATTCTGCCGGCACGAAACATCCCGCCTGAGCCATGAGAACAATCAGAGCCGTCTGCCGCATATAGGTGGATTTTCCGGCCATATTGGGACCTGTAATCAGGAGCAGGCTGTTTTTGCTCTTATCCAAATACGTGTCGTTGGAAACGAAAATGCCGTCCTTGATGGTGGATTCGATGACAGGGTGTCTCCCCTTGATGATTTCAATCACATCCCCATCTGTAATCACGGGTTTGGTATAATCTAGCTTAGAAGCTACCTCTGCAAAGGATGTCAGAACATCTAGGGAGGAAACCGCCTGAGCCGTAGCCTGAATCCGTGGAATTTCAGACTGAATGGTCCTTCTGATCTCCGCAAAGATTTCGTACTCCAGTTGGTTGATTTTTGCCTCAGCATTGAGCACCACACCCTCCACTTCTTTTAATTCCGGTGTGATAAATCGTTCACAATTTGCCAAGGTCTGCTTTCGTATGTAATTGTCAGGAATTAAGTGATAGTAGGATTTTGTCACTTCGATATAGTAACCGAAAACCTTGTTGTAACCCACTTTCACATTTTTAATGCCCGTTCTCTCTCGCTCGGAGTTCTCCAAGCCGGCAATCCAGTTTTGCCCATCCTTGATAGAATCCTTTAATTCATCCAATTCCCGGGAATATCCGGAACGAATGATGCCACCCTCTTTTAAGGTGAATGGGGGTTCGTCTACAATGGATGTTTCTATAAGGTCACGAATCTGCCGTAGATCATCCATTTCCTCCTCTAACTGCTCTAAAAGCAAACTGTTGCAAGCTTTTAATTCGCTTTTTAAATCGGGGATGGGAAAGATGGAGTTCATCAATGCCACTAAATCTTTTCCGTTGGCATTGCCACTGGCGATACGACCAGCTAATCTTTCTAAATCATAGATCTTTTTCAGACCGTCCTTCACATGGTTTCTCATGAGCACGTTGTCGATTAAAACCTCCACTCCATCCAATCGAAGTTGAATTTCTTCCCGTCGATTGAGGGGCTCCTTTAGCCACTGCTTCATCTTTCGGGATCCCATGGCGGTATGTGTCTTATCTAAAACTCCCAAGAGGGAACCTTGCACTTTCTTTTCAAAGAGTGTTTCGGTAATTTCCAAATTTTTAATGGTTGCCTTATCCAAAGCCATATGGTTTTCCGTATCATAGACGGAAAGGCTGGTGAATTGCCCCAGCTGCTGTTTCTGAGTTTCAAAGAGATAGGACAGCAATGCTCCCAAAGCACCGATAGCCTTGAGTTTTTCCTCCAAGCCCAATCCTTGCAAGGATTTCACCTGAAATTGCCTAAGGATCATCTCTTCCGCGGAACGGAACTGAAAGTCCTGCTCTTTTCTTCTAGTCACAAAAGCATTGAGAGAAAACTTCAGTTTCTCCAAAAACTCTTCTGTAGCAGAATTTTCGTTGAGTAAGATTTCCTTTGGGTTGAGTTTTACCAATTCATTGATGATTTTATCTTCATAGAGTTTGTCTGTAACTTGTGTAACGCTGATTTCTCCCGTGGACAGGTCGCAATAGGCCACAGCCCCCTGATCTTCGGCTAAAAAAACCGATGCCAAATAGTGATTTTCCTTTTCACTGAGCATGGTTTGACTGAGGACGGTTCCAGGTGTGACGATCTGTACCACTTCCCGCTTGACGATCCCCTTTGCCGCCGCCGCGTCCTCCACCTGCTCGCAGATGGCCACTTTGTAACCCTTTTCTACAAGTCGGGAAATATAGGTGTCCGCCGCATGATAAGGAACGCCGCACATGGGTGCCTTTTCCTCCTGACCGCAGTTTTTCCCCGTCAAGGTCACTTCCATTTCCCTGGAAGCGGTAATGGCATCCTCAAAGAACATTTCATAAAAATCTCCAAGCCGAAAAAACAGGATACAATCCTGATAATTGGCTTTTATGTCCATATATTGCTGCATCATTGGTGTCAATTGCATCGATCTCATCCTTTGTTATTTGCTGTAAATATTTATTTATTATATAGGAAATATCATTATCGATATTTCCGGAGTATTTATAAAACTTTTTTAAATAAGTCTTTTTTATTGAAGTTTTGATATAAATTCATCTTTATCAATATCGTTTTCTTTACAAATATCTGTGATGATTTGATTTAATGTTCCAATTTTAATGGGTGTATGATTTGGAACAGTTTTATAAAGTGTAGTCTTATTAATTTAGGCATATTTATCTTATCAAAATGACAAAGTACTGCATCGTGTATATTCTCTCTTATTTCATCAGCTGTGTCACCTTGCGTATAAATAGAATATCCTAGTGCTTTTGCTTCAAAACCGCCTTCTGCCGAATCTTCAATCGTAAAAATAATTTCCGTATTCATGATTTTATCTTGTATAATGAACATAGGGTAACTCACTATACATTTTCCTTTCTAAATATTTTTATTTAGTTTTATTTTTATTTTACCAAATATTTTAGTAAATATCTTTATTATGCTTAAATATCATTAATAAATATTAAACATATGAAAAGACAAATTTATAGTAAAGTTTATCTATTTAATTCTTTTTCTCATTAGAATTTTTATGTTTCTTTTTTTTCCATCAGCCATTATAAATTGCACTGCCATAATATAAATCATCGGGGCAAATGTCAATATCATTATCCCATTCAATGGTTATGCCGTTTGCCCGAACGGTTTTGAATAGACTCTCATCAATAAGGGGTGCAAAAAATACATGTGAAAGCTGGGGCTTAATATCGTATATTTTTTTTTCCCCTGTATCAAAAATAACCAAAATTTTATAATCAGCAAGTGGTTTTGCTTCCTTTGCCCGTGGTCTTAACATTAGCAGAACCTCCTTATTTTAGCCCTTCAATTTTGAAATGTTGAGCTAATTTCAAGTTCTCAATTATATTATAACTAGTTTTATTTTTATATATTATCATAAATTTGAACTAATAAACAGTCCCTATTCTCTAAAATTGCTATAATGTATATTCAATATCCTCCATTTTTTCTATAGAAGCCTTTATATAAATTCATCTTTATTAATGTCGTTTTCTTTATAAATATCTGTTATGATTTGATTTAATGTCCCAATTTTAATGGGGGCATGATTTGGAACAGTTATGATATTAGTATCATCCCTATATTAACATATATAAGATAAGGTAGATAGTTCATTGTTTAAGAGGACACGCCCTAACAATATCGCTCTAAATATGCAGACCGCTGTTCTGACAGAGAGATGATCTTAGCAAAATCAGAAAGGCTGTAATAGCAAATGTCAAAATCAATGCCTAAGCTCTTAAAAAGTTCTTTTACCGGCTGCATTTGCGAATAGAATGTACTAAATTCAATATGTTCCCTTGATAAGGCGGCAGTGTACTTTTTTTTTGCCAAGGCTGAGAATTTATCTGTAAAGCTCGGCTCCCACACGCAGTTTACAAGGGTTAATCTTTTACAACAAAACCGGTTTTCTTTACAAGCATTATATAGTGCTACTGTGTGCTTGAGCATTTGAAATCCATCGTATCTGGTCAGGGAAGGCGAATATTCTGTCTGATTTTGCGACTTGGTTTCATAATCTGATACGGGTTTTATTAATCCATTAGCAATTTCACTAAACAGCACACCGGCTTCCTTATCATCATAATTTTCATAGTTTAGATAAACACTTTTTAGTTTTCCGGGCGAGTTGAAAATCCATTCAGTCATTTTCATTTCTATTGCAATGATTTCCCCAGTGTCCTCACATATAAGCAATGCATCAATGTTTGCAGGCTGTCCTCTTTGTCCTGCTTTCAGAGTATGTCCTTGCCATTCGTACTGCAATGAATATTTTCCTGCTCCCAATATTGAATCTCCCCATAGCACAATATCATGGTTGCCTAGTAAATTATAAGTCATGGCAGACGAAGACCTGAGAGCTTTCATCTTATCTTCTAATTCGTTTCCACTGCCATTTGAGTATAGGGATAAAACACGAGATGTCATGGGTTCAAACAGATTATCTTCCAAGTTTTCAAGATAAAACTGACGTGCAGAAAACTCTTTACCCACATCTGTTATTTGATATTTCTTATTTTTAACTATTTTTTCAAATTGCTCTTTTAAAAGTGTTAATAATTCAAAACTAAATTTATCCATTTTTTACCTATTAGTTCTCTTTTAAATTATCTCTTAAGTTTTTCTCTGTCCATTGTTTAAGAATTTCCAATTGTTCTTTGGTATGAAACCAATGTTCTCCACCCTCCACCACTGTCAGCCTGCAGTTATACTGCGAAACAAAAGTTTCCACTGTTTTTTGTTCTACTAGATTGTCTGCCGAGCCATACAAAATAAATGTGGGAGCATCCCATTTTGTAACTCTGTGTTCTCGGACATAGGTAAAGTACTCCCAATAAAGCGTCTCTCCAAAATCAATAGGAATTGTTTTTTCCTTTTCCAAATATTCTTCCGTAACTCCAGACCATTTCAACAGATTGCCAATGAGTCGCTCCATATCTAATATGGGTGATACGAACAGGCAACTATGAATGGATTCTTCGGAAAAGCTGAGCATTGAGAAGTAAACGCCCATACTGTTTGCCCGAATACTAATTTGGCTCCATCTTTCCTTTGCATAGGATAATATGCACTTGAGATCGGGAACCGCGTGCCAAGGGTTAAAAGTACCAGTTTCGTTGCTGCGTTCACCGTGCTCCGGCAAATCAAAGCTCAGTACCTGATATCCTTTATTACAGGCAATCGGAGCAAAGTCTTTTGCTTCTTCTTTATACCCACACTTGCCGTGAATGAATAGAAATAGTTTTTCTGAAGGCTCTCCATAAACTATTGCCGGGATGCCTTGAATGTTTAGTTTTTGTATATTCATAGATTCACCGTGAACTTTCAATAATTAATACTGAACAATCTCTATAATATAAAAAAAGATGAAGTAATCTTCAAAAAATTTATTTATCGATTAGGATAAAGTCTTTGCAAAATATTAAAAATACCCCACCATCGGTTTGTTGCTGGTATAGGTGGTATTGGTCAATTTCTTGTAAGATACTTTCTACGGGATCCCTCCAATTCAACTTATCATTTTTATCTTCTTCGTCATAATGATAATCGCCATGCATAAGGAACCCTTCACGCCTGTTTAAGAAAATTTTATTTAAAAGATTGGCCTTATAATCAATATCAATGATTTCATAAAAACCGCATAAATCAGTACCAAAACAATTATCAAAATAATTAACTTGAAAATCAATAGCAATTACATCGTTAAATTGCATAAGGGCATGAATTGCTTTATCTTCATAATTGTAATAATTGATTTCAAACTCTACTACGGTTTCTCTTTGTTGCGGTAAAATTTGAAGATTTTTCATTGTTCCATCAAAGGTGTTTAATATAAGTTTTGATTTATTTGTCATAAGTTTTCCTTTCAAATAAATGATCATGATGTTATTTTACTAACACTATATGCCCTGTTTTTCATAGATTGCATGATAGTTTTAGCCGTCCATAAATCTAGATATTTGCAATTAACATGTTCAATAACCCCTCACAACCAGCGAGGATGTCTTTATAACAGATGTCAAAATCGCCGGTATACCAAGGGTCGGTCACATCACCTTTTTTATCTGTATACTCCATTAATTTATGTATTTTTTTGTCAGTGTCTTTATCAAAAATTCTGTTTGCATTTCTGACATTGTTGCTATCCATACAAATAAAAAGGTCGTAATTATCGTAATCGTTTTTTCGCAACTGAACGGAATATTTGCCATCGCATGAAATACCGTATTTTTTTAGTTCTGTTCTTGCCGGTGGATAAACAGGGTTACCAATTTCTTCTGTGCTTGTGGCACATGATTGAACGAGAAATTGTTCTGAAAATCCATTCTTTTCTATCAAGCTTTTAAATATAAACTCAGCCATAGGCGAACGACAAATGTTACCATGGCAAACAAACATAATCTTTTTCATTAATTCGCATCCTCCTCAAGTGCTTTAATATAAAAGCTGACCGGACGAAAACCGTCATTACAGGAAATCATCGCAGAATTTCTGTTTTTCATCCAACCATCATAAAAATTTCCACCACCCTCTGCCAGTGTCTTCACAAAGAAAGACATACTCTCCCAAGCACTATTGCACATTTCATGTGGTTTTACAAAACCGTTAGAAATAAATACCTGCCCGATTCTCATGTCACAAGGGTGTTCTAACGGATTTTCATATTCAGCAATCAAATCGTTGTATTGAGCCATTTTCATAACAGTAATCTTAATTTTTTTCATGATTTTTTTCTCTATCATTGTTGCTTCCAAATAGATAAGCGGAAAGGCGGCTTTCAGCACAGACCAATTTTTAACCTCAAATCCGTTTCTACTCATAAACGCAACAAATTCTTCTGGTGTCCATTTTGAATAGGTTTCAAATCCAATTAACTTTAAAATGAGAGTATTCAGTTTCCATGTTGAATTACCCAGATGTCCATGTGAAAATGTGGGCGCAATCAGTAGACCCCCCGGCTTTAGCACTCTTTTAATAGAGGCCAACACCGCCTGTGGGTCTGGCATAATGTGTAGTGCATTTGATATGATAACCGCATCAAAGGTGCTATCAGAGAATGAAAGCTTTGTAGCATCTTCAACTGAAAAATGCACGTTTTCAGGGCTATGCTTTTTTCTTGCAGTTTCAATCATTTTTGAGGAAAAATCCGTTGCCTCAACGGAATGCACAAATGTTGCAATATTTATTGCAATTAACCCTGTCCCAGTGGCAATTTCCAGCACATCCATGTCTTTCGTTAGCGAATTAGACATCAATGCATACATGTTTTGATAGGCAACACCACTAAACCTAAGGACTTCGGCATCATAAAACTTAGCATACATACCCCAAAAATTTTTATTGTCCTTCTCTTTTTTCAAGTGGCACCCTCCATTTGCGTCCATCATCATTCCATTGTTATTTTCTTCTACCCATTATAAACATAATGGGAAGTTCATTTTGCTCCACGAAATAAAAAATATTAATAATTTATCAAATGCTCTATAGGATTTATGCAGAGAATATCTAAATATGGTATCTGCACATGATTTTTAATGTAAAGTATATTCTGAGACATTTTGTCAAATGATGTGCGATATGCCTTAGTCAGGTAATTCAACACCTTCTCACTATCACTCCTGTTATCATCACCATTATATACAATTTTTTCGCCATTTACCTTGGCTACTATCTCATAGGGATCATGCGTTAGCCTCCACTCTTGTGACAATGTAGTCTTAAGAAGATTGTCTATATCCATTAAAATTTCTGGTCTATGATGGACTTGCCCGCTATAAGGGTGTTGCTCCTGCACTGATAAGAACCCACATATAGTGTAATCAAAATAAAACTTTCTCCCGATGGACCAACAATTATGAGCTTCTGTGTATGGTTCTGGGCAATCTCCGAAAGTAATATCAAATGATTCTCCGCAGTATGTCAATAATTGCTCCTCCAAATCAATGTAGATATCATGCTCTTCTAAAAATTTTCTCAGCTCCGAGTCATGGCATAAATAAGCTTGCTTCAGATCTAATATACCATGCTTACAATAAGATGCACATCCGTTAGCACTCGTCGTTACATGAAAGAAGATAAATTCAAAATCTCTATAGCTATGAGGAAAATGTCCATGGGCCTTGATTACGTTTTCCAAAAAATCATTTGTACATTCATATTCACATTCGCGATCAATATATTGTTCCCACACTTTGATTTGTACGCCAGTGATATTTGTCAATGTCTGTTGAGCAGATTCACTTGTTCTAATATCGTAAATCATATTAGACATACTCATTTATTTCCTCAGTCTTCTCTCTAGTTAATTAAAAATCATTTTTTTCATCATTTTCATTAAGTTCTCAACTTCGCCTAATTGCTAATACATAAACCCCAAATCCAAATACACCCTTAATTCAACAATCAAATCCACTGAATAAAGGCAGTTTTATCATTTTTATTGTATCCTGCTTTTTCATAGAATCGTAAAGTACTGTCACTCTTGGAACCGGTTAGCAGCATAATTTTATAGCAGTGATTCTGCTTGGCTATCTCTCGAGCAAAGTTCAGACACAATGTAGAATAGCCTTTATTTCTGTGGTTTTCATCGGTTATCACGTTTTCAATTAAAGCATATGGTCGTTGGTTATGTGTTAAATTGGGAATGATTATAAGTACGCAGGATGAGAGAATCCTATCACCTTTGGATGCAACAATAATGTGGTGGTTCCCATCTGCCAATATGGTTTCCCATAAGTTGGTTACCTCAACCGTAAGCCCCGGAAAAGGGTTGCAATGCAATTGCTCATATAAATGTAGAAGTTCCTCAAGGTCAGTTTTTATAGCTTCCCGAATATGGATCATGCTTTCTTTCTCCTTCTTTTCTCGTGCTGCCTTATGGTGCCGTATGGTTTTTCTCTCCAAAGGTTTATCAAGGTAGACACCACGGGTAATGCAACGAAAAATATAATAGAGATCGTAGGATTATAGAAGGATAAAACAAATATCGCTATAGTTCCCAAAATGATTAATAAAAAGAACAACCATGGTCGCTGAGTTTTCCGTATCTTTGAAAGCTTATATAATTCGCTTGATTCGTCACTTTCTTTTAGAACTGCATTATGTATTACATGAAAGCTTATGGATACAGCAATAAACACAATATCATAAGAAATTGCTGGAACTACCTCTTTAGGATTTTCCATAATCCATTTTGTGAAAAGGGGCAAAAGTGATAAGAAGAATAGATATAAGATGTTCCGCCATATCACCTTTTGGGATACTTGGGTGCATTGATGAAATAACCAATGGTGCTTGACCCATTGAGAGCCAACAACGATAAAGCTTACAAAAAACACAGCGATTGCAAAAGCAAGCTCGGTGATGCTTTCAGAGGAGATTTTTGTTGGAAGCGGTATGTTAAGAACCATTATGGTAATGATAATCGCCATAACGCCGTCGCTGAATGCTTCAAGTCTATTTGTTTGCATGTATGGCCCCCTTTTTTATTATGGCATTAAGACTCAATGTATCCACCCTCTCTAATTTGTTTTTTCACCTTTTCCAAGTCATTATCCGACAAAAGGGGTATGAGCGAATTAATCTCTTCAATTGGTTTGTCCCACCATTTGAATTTTAGCATAAGTTCAATTAGCTCATCGTCAAATCTTTTTCTAACAAATTTGGCTGGGTTGCCCACAACGATGGTGTAAGGTGCAACATCACTGCCTACTGTGCTATTTGCTCCGATAATGGCGCCATCACCGATTTTTACCCCGGATAAAATGGTGGTATTCTGCCCAATCCAAACATCGTTACCTACTATGGTGTCCCCTTTGATGGGCATTTTATCAGGCGAGGGCACTTCCTGCTCCCAGCCTTCCATAATATAAAATGGAAAGGTTGATACAGCGTTCATTTGGTGATTTGCACCGTTCATAATAAAGTTGACACCGGCGGCTATCTGACAAAACTTGCCGATAATCAGCTTGTCTCCGTTAAAATCGTAGTGATGGGTAACGTGGCTTTCAAAGTCCTTGTCAGAAAAATAAGTAAAGTCTCCCACTATAATGTTGGGATTTTTTATGGTTGGCTTCACATAAGTGACCGTATCTACGCCGAGGACGGGATATACTGTGCTAATATTTGGTTTTTGTTTCATCAGTCCTCCATTATTTACGCCTTTCGTAGACTAAGTCAACCATTTCATTATAGCTTTCTGTTGAGATAAGCTTTAGTTTTGTTTCCACCGCATGTTGGTCAAATAGTCGAATGCCCCCTCCCAAAATGGTGGGAATAACAGTGATATGAAAACAGTCGATCAAGTTAAGAGAAATAAGCTGATTCACTATGCTTGCTCCGCCACAAATCCATATGTTTTTGCCGCTTTGCTCTTTAAGTTTTGCAATTAAATCAGCTAAACTTTGGTCTGTAAAAATAATCTCATCAATGGATTTCTGCTGCTTATGGGTCAGCACATAACTTGTCATACCGCTATAGACCCAATGATCCGGTGAAAGCTCAGTGACAATTTGATGATAGGTTTTATATCCTAAGATCACCGTATCTATAGTTTCTATAAATTTTTCATAACTTCCAACTTCGTCACTCTCTGTGTCCTGACTGTCAAGCCAAGCAACTCCTCCGTTTTTGTCGGCGATATATCCATCCAAACTCATTGCAATATACAGAATTACCTTACGCATCTCATTCACCCTTTCCCCAATACACCGTACTATATAAAAACAAATCAATCAATTTCATTTGAGCCTTAAGGGTTTCGTCTGTTTCTTCCTCAGGTTCATTTCCCGATGAATTTGGTGGGTTCAATTCATATCCCACACAAGTCAATTCCCAAGCAATTGTTCCCTTTACTCCAGATTGATTCATAAAAGAACTCATGTTTTCAAGAATTCTTTTGACATTTCTATATAAAGCCGTGTTTTCTTCCTTCTCTTTTTCATATAACGCAAAATCGGTCAGGAGCAACAATGGTTTTGCAAGGGCCAACCGTTCCGTCTTTTCCCCTTGGTTGATTAACAAATAGTTTTTGATGCTCTCTGAAAATAACCTATACATTAGTATTATCCTCCCGATGTAATCAAATTTATTTATCGTTTTCCATAAACCTTACACCAATTCCCCCGTCAAGCTAAAAGTTTGCCCCTTTGTAATCTTCACTTCCACAATCTGGCCCACCATTCCCTCATTTCCCGGGAAATTAACAATCTTGCTGGACTCCGTACGACCGGTGTAGGTTTGGGAATTCTTCTTGCTAGGTCCTTCCACCAGAACCTTTTCTACCCTACCTTCACAGGCTAAATTCTTCTTTG
>CAZOSB010000009.1:0-71427 GCA_964582545.1 uncultured Anaerovorax sp. | reverse complement strand
CTGCTGAATCTCGTATCAGAGATACAGATATGGCCAAGGAAATGATGAACTTCACAAAGAACAATATTCTGACTCAGTCTGCTCAGGCTATGCTTGCTCAGGCGAACCAAATCCCTCAGGGTGTTCTTCAGTTACTTAGATAGTTTCTGGTCACTCATAACAATAAAAATTACTTATTAAAGAGATGGGCTTCTACGCTCATCTCTTTTGGTTTTTCACCTTTGGTTTTTCATTGTTTTAATCCATTTTAGGTATATACAATTTTAGTTTTTTCTGAAAAATATATTGAAACACACGTAACAATAATGTTGTGATAAGATGATTTTGTTGAAAGTTATTTGTGATTATTTTGAAAGCCAGAAGGGCATACAAAATCTTAAATAATGTTCATCAAAGGCAAACCGTGCAGAAATGCTTTGCCTTTTCCACGACCATGGAAAAACAACAAGTTATTTCCCTGCAAAGAATACAGTAGGGAATAGCAATGCATATATAATCGCTTAAAATAAATACACGATTTATAAAATAGATCTGTTGAAAAAGGTAGAGATAGCAATATAAAACTTGTTATCTCTACCTTTCAGTTTACTGAATTTATAGATCTGAAATTTTACCTTATGAATGTCACTATAAGTAAAATTAACAGAATATCAAATGTATTAATGGTTTAATTTTTATATCTTATGTTTACATCTCTTTTTTATGTATTCGTAAATTCGTTTGCCGTTTTGTCCATCTATGTTGGTTAATAATGCTTCTGCATGTTTTAATCTTGGCTTGATCAGTGGATCCTTTCCGTCATTAACCATTTGAGTGAAGGTTTCAAGGTCCAATAAGTCATTACGGTGAACCAGTCGGTGATCCAATCCAAATACCTTAGTACTAACTTTTCCTCCTTCATCGTCGCTATATTCTTTTATAACTGTCTCCCATTGGTCATTGAGTATTTTTTCGCGCAATTCATTAGGAAAAGGCATTGATAAAACAGACATCTCGTTAGTTTTAATATCCAGAATCAACATCTCTTCTGTTCCTAATAGTGAAGGAAAATATGCTTTCCCACTGTTTATAAGGACATTACCAAAAGGTGCATCCCCTGTAAATATAAATCCTTCTGGCCATTTGCTAAAAAAATCTATGGCTTCTGTCTCAGTATCAAGTTTCAAAATGGCACTTCCCGGCTGAAAGGGTGCACACCAAATATTTCTGCCATCAAAGGTAGATGAAATAAAAAATTTTTTCTTTGAATCATACTGCACAACCCACTGACTTATTCCTACCATTTCTCCCGTATGAGGGTTTAACTTTACGATCATATTAGCTTCTGCTGGAATCAACCATATACAGGATTCCGTACATATAATTCCACTAAACAGATATTCCCCCCCAAAAAACTCCTTTGGCCAGTTATGATACCCTGTCATTTGCCCCGTTTCTTTGTCTACCCTTACTATCATATTAGCCTGATAAGGAGCTAACCAGATATATTTTTCATCATAGGAAGCAGCAAAGAATTTATAGTCCCCATGCTTGAAGCCTTTTGGCCAATTTGAGTAACCTTGCATCTCATTAGTAGTTGGATCGACCTTTATCAGCATGTTTGTTGTGCTAGGGATTAACCATACATTAGATTCGTCAAAAATACTGTTAGAAAATCTAGAATTTTCTTTTCCACATTGATACGATTTAGGCCAATTCGTAATTTCAACTGCTTCATGGGTCATAGCGTTGACCTTTACTAAGGAATCCACCTGCATAGGTGGAAACCAGACATTTTTCCCATCAAAGCATGGAGGCGCAAAAGCCGTTAGCTTGGACCGAATTACAAATGATAGACCATCTAGGTTACCAATTTCATTTGTTTTCAAATCATAATAGCTAATTCCCGGTAATCTATTGGAAGAAAACCAAAGCCGATCATCCGCAAAAACCCCATACCTAACTCGAACCGGAGGCATCTCACAAATGAGCCCAGCAGGATTTATGAGATAGATAGACTTGTTCAATACCATATACTCTGCAATCAAAGAGCTCCCATCTCCGATATATGCATCAGACGAAGCCATGGCCATGTATGGATTAGGTGTTTCATCCAATATGATGTTCGGAAGCTTCTGGGCAAGCTCTAACACCTTTAAATAGGGTGTCGCTGCTTCGGGGCACATGGAGTTGAGTGCATCTAAAGTCAAAGGATGGGGTCTCCAGATGATAGCAAATTCTGGATGCCCCTGAAAAAATTGAATCACCTGAATCATGCTTTCCAGAGATTTTTGTCCATGCTTTGTGATAGAAAGTAAATGGGTATTATAAAAGAAAACTTTTTTTTGATTAATTATTTGATCCCAATCCTCCGGCAGGATTACATGTTCTCTAAGACTCAGCATCATATCAGTTTTTGGAGAACCAAATGCAATCAACTTATTTTTATCAACGCCCCCCTTAGCGTGATCTTCTTTTACTGCCTCAGAAGTCAAAAAAACTCTCCATGCATTTTTAAAGATAGGTATCCTATAGTACGCTTCGGCTGTGGGCGGACCCAGCTGAGTATAATAAGGAATATAAACTAATTTTTTTACATGCGAAATTAAATTTCCTGAAAAATACGGTTCTAAAACAGACGTAACCAAATTTGTATCATCATATGGGTTTAAGACGAAGGCCACCTCAGGTTGAATGTGCTCCAAGGGATATGCATCATACTGAATAAATGGAATCCCTTCCTTTTCATAATATTGACAGTCATAGTTAAAAACTGGATTCCCCTGCTTGTCCTCGGTAAAATAAGGGATGGGTACTACTGCCACATCAAAATGATCATCCTCCACAAATGCTCTATATACACTGTCAAAGGCCCCCCACATGGAAGCTTGATATGGGAAGAAAACAATCGCTGGTTTACAGACAATCTCTTTTTTAATAAACCCTTGAAATTTTTTCAGTAACCTTTCTGCTTGGTAATAACTTTTCTCATGAATTAGATCCATCATTTGGTCCAATATTTGGCTATTTTGAAGTTGAATATCTGTTTCAACCATAAATTTTTTTAAATATTCGGTCGAAAAAAAACAATCCTCAACAATTTGTTCATTGGTATTACTTTGTAAATATATAAGTGCTTCTCTAATAGAGTCTATCAAGCTTAGTAGCTGGGCTTTTGTTAGATTTTCCATATAACGACCTCTTCTTATCTAATCCTTACGCTTTGCTTATAAATTCTATTATACAATGGCATTGTGACCCTGTAAATATGCTATGTTTAATCTATAATATTCTATAGTATTCCTTCCCTTCTCACTTTCCCACTGCTGTAAAAGGCGCAACCTCTTATGACACAAAAGATATACATTCAGTGGCATACCGCTTGACTTTCGGGTGTGAATATTGTAGGATTTAGGTACTAACACTTATGTAAAATTTCGATTCAAGAATATCTTTAGAAAGGTTTTTAATGAAAATATTAGTAACAGGTGCGGATGGCTTTATTGGAAGTCATTTAGTTGAAGCATTAGTAGCCGAAGGACATTCCGTAAAAGCCTTTGTATATTATAACTCATTTAATAGTTGGGGTTGGCTTGATACACTTCCTAAAGACTTACTCGGTGAAATTGAAATCTTTGCAGGTGATATTCGTGATCCCAATGGTGTAAAAGAAGCCATGAAAGGAACCGTTCAAACATATCATCTGGCGGCTCTTATCGCTATCCCTTTTAGTTATCATTCTCCTGATTCTTACGTGGATACGAATATAAAGGGGACACTGAATGTACTGCAAGCAGCTAGGGATTTAGGTATTGATCGCTTGCTTGTTACCTCTACTTCGGAGGTTTATGGCACTGCTCAATATGTTCCTATAGATGAGAGACATCCATTTCAAGGTCAATCGCCTTACTCTGCCACGAAAATAGGTGCTGATCGATTGGCTGAAAGCTTTTATAGAAGCTTTCAAATGCCTATTACCATTGTACGACCTTTTAATACCTATGGGCCTCGACAATCTGCCAGAGCGGTAATACCCACTATCATTACGCAACTATTATCTGGAAAAGAAGAACTCAAGTTGGGTTCCTTAACCCCAACCAGAGATTTTAACTACGTTAAAGATACTATAGACGGTTTTATCGAAATTGCCAAATCAAACAAAACTGTCGGTGAAGAAGTTAATATTGCAACAGGGCAAGAAATATCTATTGGTCAATTGACCCAAATGTTAATTACTCAAATTAATCCAAATGCTAAAATAATATGCGAGGATCAAAGGTTAAGACCTGCAAAAAGCGAAGTAAATAGATTGTTAGGTTCAAATAAGAAAATTAAAGAATTGACAAACTGGGTGCCTAAGTATACATTGGAACAAGGGTTACAAGAAACCATTCATTGGTTAATGAGCAACACAAACAAATATAAAACTGATCTATATAATCTGTAATATACATTGTCGAGAGTATTACTCTATTCGGGGAAAGATATGAAAATTAATGAATACTTAATTGAAAGAAATACGACCGTTAGGGAAGCCATGCAAATGTTAAACCAAGCGAAACGTGCTTTGTTTGTGGTAGAAAACCAAAAAATAATTGGTTCTGTAACTGATGGGGATATTCGTAGATGGATACTGTCCAGTGGTGGTTTAGATCAATCCATCAGCAAGGTGATGTTTACAAATCCTCAAACTATCAGAATAGAGCAAATTCAGAATGCTCAGGCACTTATGATTCAACATCAAGTTTTAGCATTGCCTGTAGTAAATGAGCAAGATGAAGTTATCGACCTTATTTTTTGGAAGGGAATCAAAAAAAATGATTTTCATAAAATAAATGCCAGCGTCATTATAATGGCGGGTGGTAAAGGTCAACGTTTGTTGCCATACACGTCTATTGTTCCCAAACCCCTTATACCTATAGGTGAAAAACCCATAGTGGAATTGATTATCGACAGTTTTCATAAGTTTGGATGTTATGATTATTACTTATCCATTAATTATAAAAAAAATATGATAAAGGCTTATTTTGAAGATTTTGATAAAGATTATAAAATTACATATATTGAAGAAGATGTACCTCTTGGTACCGGAGGCAGTCTCTACTATTTAAAAGGGAAAATGGCTGATACCTTTTTTGTTAGCAACTGCGATATTTTATTGGACGTAGATTATTCAGACATTCTTGAATTTCACAAAAAACATCAAAACATGATTACCGTTGTTACATCGTTAAAACATTATGAGGTGCCCTATGGCGTAATTAACTTAAACCCTTCCGGACATGTACAGAGTATTGTTGAAAAACCTACTTCCGATTATCTTGTAAATACAGGCATGTATGTCATTGAGCCTGAGATATTGCAACTCCTTAAAAAAAATGAATTTATACACCTTACAGATTTAATAGAAAGATGTATTTATGCTAACAAGCAAGTGGGAACTTACCCCATACGAGAAGATGCATGGATGGATATGGGACAGTTGGGTGATATGGAAAAAATGAAAGAAATGCTAAGAAGGGAACAATTATGATAGAATCTTTGCCTATAATAATTTTTGGTTCTTCAGGTCATCAAAGAGAAATATATTACATGATTAAGCAAATTAATCTGGTTTCAATAGACAAAAAATATGAAGTATTAGGTTTCATTGAAAAAGATTTAATAAATATTGGTGACACCGTATGTGATGGTAAAAAAGTTATTGCAAGTGACAACACTTTAGATTCTTTGATAAATAAAATTGATAAAATTGGTATAGTCATTTCTCAAGGAGATGCAAATTTAAAAAAGAAAATATTTGATAAATTAATAAATTATAAAAATATTTTTTATCCAAATTTAATTCATCCTAAAACTTTATGTGAAATGTCATTACTACATATAGGATTGGGAAACATTATTACTGCCGGAACAATCATAGCAGCAGATTTAATGATAGAAAATTTTAATTTAATAAATAGATGTTGTAATTTTGGTCATGATTTTAAGATGGGTTCATTTAACACAATCAATCCTGCTGTGACAATCTCTGGAAATGTCACCATCGGAAATAATTGCCTGATTGGTGCAGGCGCTACCATATTACAAGGACTAACCATACAAGATGGGGTTACTATAGGCGCCGGTGCCGTATTGACTAAAGATGCTCAACTAGGAAAAACTTATATTGGTATTCCTGCAAAAGAATTAAAATAAGAAGCTTAATGAGGCTAATATGAGAGAAGTATACATTATTGCAGAAGTCGGAGTAAATCACAATGGTGATTTCAACTTAGCTAAAAAATTAGTGGATGAAGCAAAAAAATCCAAGGTAAATGCAATTAAATTTCAGACGTTCAACGCAGAAAATCTAGTTACAAAGTTTGCTGAAAAAGCATATTATCAAAAAAAATCAACTGATTGTACCGAGACCCAACTAGATATGCTTAGCAAGCTGTCCCTTACCTATAATCAGTTTAAAGAGTTAAAAACATATTGTGATAAGATAGAGATTGATTTTTTATCAACTCCATTTGATTTGGAAAGTATACATTTCTTAAATGAGCTAAATATACCTCTTTGGAAAATCCCTTCAGGTGAGGTTACTAATTTACCATACCTATTAGAAATTGCTCAAACAAGGAAGCCTATTATTTTGTCTACGGGAATGTGCGAAATTAATGAGATTAGAGAGGCTTTGCAAATACTAAGCAAAAACGGAAGTAGAGAAATATCATTGCTCCACTGCAATACGGAGTATCCTACACCGTTTAAGGATGCTAACCTCAAAGCAATAGGTCACTTACGGGAAGTTTTTGGTGAAGGTTCTAGGGAAGGGTTTAATTGTAAAATAGGATATTCGGATCATACTTTAGGAATGGAAACTTCATTAGCCGCCGTAGCATTAGGAGCCACCATAATAGAAAAGCATTTTACATTAGATAAAAATATGGATGGACCTGATCACAAAGCTAGCTTGGATCCACATGAACTGGCTTTAATGGTGGACTCAATTCGTAATGTAGAGGAAGCACTTGGAGATGGAAGAAAAAAGGTTATGCCTTCTGAAAAAGGTAATAGAGAGGTTGCTAGAAAAAGTATTGTTGCATTGATAGATATTAACACGGGTCAAGAGTTTACAGCACAAAATATAACAACAAAGAGACCTGGTAACGGTATTAGCCCCATGGAATGGTTTAATGTATTAGGTAAAAAAGCTAAAAAAGACTTTAAAGAGGATGAGTTAATAGAAATATGAAAAAAGTATGTATAATCACAGCTACAAGAGCCGAATATGGTCTTTTGATTCCCATAATTCATCAGGTTTTGGAAGATAAGCAGTTGGAATTACAGTTAGTAGTTACAGGGACTCATCTTTCTTCCCAACATGGATTAACATATAAAGAAATCCAGCGTGATGGATTTACAATAAATGAAAAGATTGATGTTCAAATGAATTCTGATTCCCAAATCGGTATATCTAAAACCATGGGACTGATAATGATAAGTTTTGCAGAGTGCTTTAAAAGACTGATGCCTGATATGGTTATTATCCTAGGAGATAGATATGAGATGATGGCTATTGCAAGTGTGGCTACTGTGCTTAAGATACCTATTTGCCATATGTACGGTGGCGAAACTACAGAAGGTGCATTTGATGAAGCCTTTAGACACTCTATTACGAAAATGAGTTACTTACATTTTACCAGTACAGAAGCATATCGAAAACGTGTCATTCAACTAGGAGAAGACCCGCAGCGTGTTTTTAATGTAGGTGCTACCGGCGTGGAAAATATAAAAAAAATAAGACTTTTAAGCAAAGAACAGATAGAAGAGCAGATTCATTTTAGAATTGATGATAAAACTTTATTGGTTACATTTCATCCGGAAACATTAGAAAAGGATACAGCAGAAGAGCAGTTTAAAGCTTTATTAACAGCTATAAACGAGCTAAAAGAATGTAAGGTTATTTTTACAAATGCTAATGCTGACATAGATGGGAATATAATTAACCATTTGATTAAGGAATATGTCATTAATCACGAAGATAAAGCAATTTCATTTTCCTCCTTGGGTCAGCTTAGATATTTAAGTGTAATGAAATATGTAGGAGCTGTTGTGGGTAATTCCTCAAGTGGTATCATTGAGGCGCCATCTCTTGGAACACCGACTGTAAACATTGGTGATAGGCAAAAGGGACGAATAAGAGCTAATACAGTCATTGACTGCTTAAATAATAAAGAATCAATTGTTAATGCGATTTATAAGGCATTAAGTAAAGAATTTAAAGACAAAATAAAGCAGATTGAAAATCCATATGAGGGAAAAGATACATCAACGGAGATAATCTCTATAATTAAGAAGCACTTCACCCAGAATAATGTTAATTTAAAAAAAACTTTTTATAATATCCCATTTACTAACTTCGGAGATTTATATGGGTAAAACAATAGCCATAATTCCTGCTCGGTCAGGAAGTAAAGGAGTTCCCAATAAAAATATTGCACTTGTAAATGGTAAACCTCTTATTGCATATACGATTGACCAAGCAATAAAAAGTAATGTTTTTGAAGAGATTTTCGTTTCAACGGATTCTGAAGAGTATGCATTAATTGCCAGAACGTACGGTGCTAGTGTACCATTTTTGCGACCTATAGAATTGGCTACTGATAACTCACATGCAAACGAATATATTAAGGACACCCTCATACAGTATAAAAATATTGGAGAAGCCTATGATTACTTTATGATTTTACAGCCCACATCGCCACTTAGAACTGTACAAGATATTCAAAATGCTATGAAACTTCTAAATCAAGAAAATGTTAAGTCTGTTGTATCAATATGTGAATTAGATCACTCACCAGAATTAATAAATATTTTGCCAAAAAATCACTCTTTGGAAAATTTTATTAATAAAACAAATAATAAAAATCGACAGGATTTAAAAAAAATTTATAGAATTAATGGTGCTATATATGGATGTGAATGTTCGGAATTTTTAAAGCATATGAATTTTTATAACAAATATAGTAAGGCTTATATCATGTCAAAAGAAAATTCACTTGATATTGATACTCCTTTAGATTTAGAATTTGCAAAATTTATTATTCAACAGAAAGCTTTAAACTTTCTAAATTGAGATTGTAATTAAAAATTTGTAGCAACAGGGGTATGGCAAACTTTACTACAATCTAGTATTAGACTATAACAATTAATTTATAAAATTTAATTGTTATAAACTCATAATTTTGATATATTAAAATGTATACCATAAATAGATGTAAAAGGACAATTACAAATGGAAGTAACTACATTAAAAGAGCGGATTGAAAACAAGAACAAAAACTTAGAACTTTCTATATCCCCCCCATTTCCTAAGAAGAATTTTCTAATTGAACTATCAAATATATGTAATGATAGCTGCATATTTTGTGCTAATAGAAAAATGACAAGAAAAAGGGGTTATATTACAGATAACGTTTTCTATAAAGTCGTAGATGAAGCATATGCGTTAGGTGCAAGAGAGGTAGGATTTTACACAACAGGAGAACCATTCATCCATCCTAAATTGGAAACCTATATTAGGTATTGCAAGAGAGAAGACCAACGCTATGAGTATACATATATTACAACGAATGGTGCATTGGCTACCCCTCAAAGAATGTCCCAAATAATTGATGCAGGGTTGGATAGCATTAAATTCTCTATAAATGCAATAACAAGAGAGAGCTACAATTTAATTCATGGTCGAGATGATTTTAATTTAGTCATGGATAATTTAAAAAATATATACAAATATAAAAAAAAGTCATCTCATAAGTTTAATATTTATGTTTCCTTTATTAAAACAAAGTTTACCAATAACACGGACAAGGAAATTAATGATTTTTTTATAGATTATTGTGATTCTACAATTACTGCAGAAGTTAAAAATCAGTGTGGATTAATGCCAGAAATTCAATCTTTACTTTCAATAGATAATGTTTCAATGAATAAATCTTTAAAATTACCCTGTACTTTACCATTTAATACGTTAAATATATCACATGAAGGATATATTACGGCATGTTGTGCTGATTTTCAAAATTATTTAGCTTTTGATGATATATCTAAAACACCATTAAAAGAAGCTTGGGATAATGATATTATTAAAAAATTTCGTCAAAAACATATGGATCAAAATGTTACCAATACAATTTGTAATAATTGTATTGGTAATAGCTATATAAAGCCTCTTCCATTAGTATCTCATTTATCATCTGATTTTACAGAAAGTTTATTTTATGATAGAAAAGCAGAAATGAGAATTGATGAGTTCTTAAATAAAAATTAGATAACTGAAAAAGCAAAATATAAGATTAATTCTCAGAAAAATCGTCAAATTTAGTTTATCCTTTTTTAAAATAGAAGAATTGGAAGATATAATATGCACTTAATCTTATTATCCGGTGGCTCGGGAAAACGCCTTTGGCCCCTTTCTAATGAAGTAAGGTCAAAACAATTTTTAAAACTTTTACTTAATGAAGATGGTGGCATTGAATCTATGGTTCAAAGAGTCCACCGTCAACTTAAAGAAATTGGAGGTTGGGATTCAATTACCGTGGCAGCAGCTCAATCTCAAAAAGATCAACTTATGGCACAGCTTGGATCTGATGCTAACATTGTAATTGAACCTGAACGCCGAGATACATTCCCCGCAATAGCTTTGGCGTCATGCTATCTATTTGATAAGTGTGGAGTTAAACCTAATGAAACCATCGCGGTATTACCTGTGGATCCTTTTGTAGAATCGGACTACTTTAAACTGATTTCTGATTTCCCAAAGATTCTGGAAGATGATCAGTGTGAATTGGTTCTTATGGGGGCAACTCCCATTAAACCCTCTGAAAAATATGGGTATATTATTCCAGAAAATGAAGGGGTTATTTCAAATGTAGAATACTTTAAAGAAAAGCCTGACTTACATATTGCTAAAACCTTAATAGAACAGGGTGCTCTATGGAATTGTGGTGTATTTGGTTTAAAATTAAAACATATTTTAAATATATTAAAAACAAAATATGAATTTACTGATTTTACATATGATTATGCAAATAAACAATTTTTAAACTTAATAAGAACTAGCTTTGATTATGAAGTAGTGGAGAAAGCTCATAAAATTAAAGTAATTAAATACACAGGTCAGTGGAAAGATTTAGGAACTTGGGAAACTTTGACTGAGGAAATGGATCGTCATGTCAGAGGAAATGCCTTGACCGATAAAAATTGTGATGACACACATATATACAACGAACTGGATATTCCTATAATAGCAATGGGCGTAAAAAATTCAATTGTAGTGGCCAGTAATGATGGAATATTGGTTGCTGAAAAGGGTGAAACCTATCGCCTGAAGGAATTCTTATCTGATGATACTTCTCGCCCTATGTATGAAGAAAAACGCTGGGGCAAATACAAAGTTATGGAACATACCTATTATGAAGATGGAACAGAAGCACTAACTAAGAAGTTATACTTAGAAAGAGATAAAAAAATTAGCTACCAATACCATATAAATAGAAAAGAAATTTGGACTATCCTCAAGGGAAAAGGTTTGTTATACTTAGAAGGTACTAAAAAAGAAATCGTACCAGGAGATATAAAACAGATAAATGCCTATCAAAAGCACGCTATTTTGGCTTTAGAGGATTTGGAGTTAATCGAAGTTCAGTTGGGATTTCCCCTTATTGAGGATGATATTGTTAGAATTGACTTCGAGTGGTAAATGGAGAGGATGTATTCAATGCGCAAGGCGTTAATTACTGGAATAACAGGTCAGGATGGATCATATCTAGCAGAATTTTTATTGGAAAAAGGATATGAAGTACATGGAATAATCCGCAGAAGTTCTTCATTTAATACTGGCAGAATCGAACATTTATATTTAGATCCTGTTATTGAAGACATGCATAATACTAAAAAAATTCAACTCCACTATGGTGATATGACTGACTCTACCAATATTATATCAATCATTCAAAAAGTTAGGCCAGAAGAGATATATAATTTAGCAGCGCAATCACATGTACAGGTATCTTTTGAATCCCCCGAATATACAGCTAATGCAGATGCATTAGGTACATTGAGGGTTTTAGAAGCTGTAAGGTTGCTGGAAATTGCTAAAAATGTTAGAATCTATCAAGCCTCTACTTCGGAACTTTTCGGATTGGTTCAAGAAATTCCACAAAAAGAAACTACTCCTTTTTACCCCAGAAGCCCCTATGGCGTAGCAAAACTTTATGGCTATTGGATTACTAAAAATTATAGGGAAGCCTATAATATGTTTGTATCCAATGGGATTTTATTTAATCATGAATCCCCTAGAAGAGGGGAAACTTTTGTTACAAGGAAAATTACCTTGGCAGCGGCTAGAATATCCCTTGGAAAGCAGAAAAAGCTTTACCTAGGTAATTTAGATGCGAAAAGAGATTGGGGTCACGCTAAGGACTATGTGGAGTGCATGTGGCTGATACTGCAACATGAAATTGCGGATGACTTTGTAATTGCTACCGGAGAAATGCATACAGTAAGGGAGTTCTGTACAATTACTTTTAGGGAAGTGGGAATAAACTTAAAATGGCAAGGAAAAGGTCTTGAAGAAAAAGGAATTGATCAGTCAACTGGTGATGTAATTGTGGAAGTAGATCCCAAATACTTTAGACCCACCGAAGTCGATCAATTGTTAGGAGATCCGACAAAGGCCAAAAATGAGTTGGGGTGGAATCCAACTAAAACTAGCTTCGAAACCCTGGTTAAAGAAATGATTCTTGAAGATTTAAAATTTGTTAAAGGAAAGCAATAATGGAGAAATGTGCAAAGATATATGTGGCCGGACATAATGGAATGGTAGGATCCGCTCTGGTTCGCAAATTAAAATCAGAGGGTTATTTTAATATCATTACACGCAGTCATGAGGAGTTAGATTTAACATTACAGAAAGATGTAATTGATTTTTTTCAAAGTGAAAAACCAGAATATGTTTTTTTGGCTGCTGCCAAAGTTGGAGGAATATTAGCCAATGATATTTACCCAGCAGAATTTTACTATATTAATTCCATGATACAAAACAATGTGATTCACAACGCCTTCGTTCATGGGGTAAAAAAACTACTATTTTTGGGCAGTAACTGTATTTATCCCAAATACTGTCAGCAACCCATTAAAGAATCTTCCTTACTTTCAGGGTACTTAGAGCCTACAAATGAAGCATATGCGATTGCAAAAATTTCCGGTCTTAAAATGTGTCAATTTTACAATAAACAATACAGAACAAATTTTATAAGTTGTATGCCAACCAATCTTTATGGCTCCAATGATAACTTTGACTTACAAAACTCACATGTACTTCCCGCATTAATTCGGAAATTTCATGAAGCTAAAATGAATAAATCAAATTTTGTTGAAATATGGGGTACAGGTAACCCTACCAGAGAATTCCTACATGTTGATGATATGGCAGATGCTTGCGTATTTTTAATGAACCATTATGATGGATATGAACATATTAACATTGGCACTGGGCAAGAAATATCTATCAAAGATCTTGCCCAGTTAATTAATGAACTTGTTGGATATGAAGGGGAAGTGGTGTGGGATTCTTCTAAGCCAGACGGAACCCCACGTAAAGTCTGTGATGTAAGTAAATTGCTCCAACTAGGTTGGAAAAGCTGTATTGATTTACACACAGGAATACAATCTACATACAAGTGGTATGTAGGGCTTAATGAATAGTTCTAAATAAAACACTGAATTTGTATTTAAATATAAGAGGTTATTAATATATGAAAGTTCTTTTTGCGACCCTTTGTGGTTGTTACCCACTACACTTTTTTACAGAATTAGAATTAATGTTTTTACATAAGGAAAAAAACGATGATATTTATGTATTAAAATGCAATGCTGACCATGAAAGTGGATGTGGTTTTTCTTTCGAAAAAAATGAAATTCTATGTCAGAGAAGGATGGATTTTTTCGATAGATATCTAAAAGTTACAGGTTTGGAAAATTATATACAATTGATTGATGTTGATTTTAATGTTTTAAAAAATAAATCCTTGTCAATTGAAACCTTAGCTCAATTGAAAGGTGTTACTTTTGAAGGTCATTACGATGTTGGTCTTGGTATAGCATCTTCTCTCATAAGTTCTTACAGAGATTACAATCCGGTTATTACAAAAAAAATAGTTAATAAAAGCAATGATTATTATAATGAACTTATATCTTATGTAAGTTTCCTGAAAGATAAAATAAATCAGTATAATATAGATCAAATTTATGTTTTTAATGGTAGATTTCCTTATCATAGAATGACCCTTCGGGTAGCACAGCAATTGCACATTCCTATATGTGTACATGAAAGGGCATATGTAACTAATAAATATTCCTTGTATTATAATACATACCCTCATGATATAAATTATATTAAGGCACTCATTGAAGAAATTGGAGAAATCAGTGATTGCTTCAATGAAAGAATAAAAGTGGCAGAAAAATGGTATGGAAATATTAGAAATGGAAAGAGAAAACATCAAAATAACTTTATTAAAAACCAATTAACTGATTCCAATTTTCATCTACCTAGAGATAAAAAAAATATCGCTATATTTATTAGCTCTCAAGATGAATTTGAAACTATTCCAGAGTGGCATCCTTTACTTTATAAAGATCAAAATGAAGCTTTAGAAAAAATAATTACATATGAAAATTGGAATGACAATATTCATTTTTATTTAAGGGTGCATCCAAATCTTATGAAGTTGGATAACGAACAAACTAGATACATTGAAACGATTAGTAGTCCGCTTATGACGGTGATTCCTGCAAATTCTTCAATTTCTACATATCAGTTATTGGATGAATGTGATATTGTTTTAGTATTTGGATCAGCAGTAGGAATTGAGGCTTGCTTTTATGGAAAGCCGGTAATATTGGCAGGCAGGAGTATCTATGAAGACTTTAAAGGCTTTTTTAGACCAAAAACTCACACTGATTTATGTGAATATATAAACAATTTCCCCAATGTATCTATTGATTTAAATGCAGCCTATAAAAGTGCTGTGAAGTATGCTTGGTACTGCCATACATTAGGCATTGAATTTAAATATTTTAAACAAATAGGATTTAATCGATGGATTTATAAAGGACCTAAAACTTTAAAATCTTATTATTATATTAGTCAAGAATTAGCATCGAAATTGAAAGTTTTTTCTAAAACATATATATATTTTAGAAAATTAAAAATACGCACAAAAGTATTAATATCTAGGCTTAATAACCACAGCTCATTTTACATTTACCCTGCAGGATATACAGCTAATGTGCTTATCGAGTCACTATTAGATATGAACCCTACAATGGTTAAATCGAAATTTTTAGGTTTTGTTGATAAAAATCCGGATCTATCCGAATCTAAAATCTCCGGTTATGTTATCCATTCAAAAGATGTTCTCCAATGTGAAAATCAACATTCTGCAATTATAATTGCAAGCGATCTTTATAAAGATGAAATATACAGGGAGTTAAGTTTTTATGTAAATAAAAAAAAATTGATAAAATTTTAAGCATAAAATTAAATTATATCATCCCAAATTAAAATATTTTCTTCCTTAATGTAATGTTTTATCTGATTTTTAAGTTCAATTGCATATAATTGAGTTGCAATTATTACTTTTACATTTTTTTTAATTAATATAGTTGGTGGATAAACTTTATGCCCTAAAATAGTTTGTTCATATAATTTACTATTGTTGTCTATAAACCCAAGGAAAGTACCATTTATGTGCTCCAAATTATAATAAATTAACTGAGCAATATAGCCTGCTGGGCAAATATAAAAAGGTTCATCTAAATATAATTTTTCAATGATATTTTTAACTTTAATAACTATAAGTGGGGTTGTAAAATAGCTAAATTTTGAGTTATAATGATGCTTATTTCGATAAATCGTACAGCCCTTAGACCATTCTTCATAGACACCACTCATTTCATTTTTTTTCGCATTTTTTAGATATCTATAACCTTTATAAATTGGATTTTTTAAAACAATAGATAACGTATTGCATAATTCAGTACAATCTTTTATTAACATCTCTTGAATCATCATAGAAACAAAATTTTGTTGATATAATAAGTCACTATTAGCGCATAAAATAAAATCTTCCTGAATGTTTTCCGGTAATTCATTTCCTATATATATTTTAATATTTTTATGAGATTGATTTCTCAAACTTTCTAAGCACTCTAAACTTTTACCATCAGATAAAATAAATATTGATTGATTATTAACATTATTTTGAATTAAACTAATTCCTTGATTTAAATCAGTTACCTTTTCATGCAACATATAATAATACTTTTGGACAGGATACTCTTCATTTTTTAAATATTTTAATGCACACTTTTTTTCTATATCTCGCATTGATGCATAATTCCAATTTAATGGATGCTTTAGGTGATATGCTATAGGATTTTTAAACTCTATCATTTCTGTTTTAGTCATAGAGCAAATAAATGGTATCCACCAATCCCAACCAGGTTGCCCAATGCAAAATTCATCATCTTCAAAAATATTCAGTAGATTTTTATTCATTATAAATATATCAATACCTTGCTGAAAACAAAATCCATCATTTATTTCTTCAAAATTATCTATCTCATATCTATGCGCATAAATAATATTATTTTTAGCTTTTCGTTTAATTTCTTCTATTACTTTTTGATTAACATTAAATAAGTAAATATCAGAATTTATAATTCCGCAAATTTCATTTTGGAAATTATTTAATGCCTGAAAAATATCAAATATAAAAGGATACGGTTTTCCTGCTTTTTCTCGGAGATCTCTATTCATAGGTATAAACTTAACTCCAGTGAAATATTTACTAATTATTTGAATTTCATCAGGTGCATTACATGATATGACTTCAAAATCGTTATCTATCCACGTCTTTATAGCTGCCTGTTGATTTTCTATATCATTTGGCGCAATTGATGTTGCTAGTAAAATCTTACTCATTTTCTTCTCCTATTAACTTGTATAACGCCTCTCTTAACAACCTATTTAAATAAAGTGATTTTTTTTAGTTAGACTTTAAGCTATGAAACTTCTACTTGATTCTAATTTTTTATTAATTATTCCTTTTTAAATTTATCTTATAAAAGCAAAATAATTTATATCATTTGTAAATCCCATTTTATTTAAAGTTTCAGATATTTCCTTAATGGAAGCACTTGCAATTATAATTTTTAATTTTTCAGATTTTATTCTTTCCAACTCTAAGAGGGAAAGAATTTTGTAACCACAAAACGTCTTCTCCCATTTGCTTGAATCTGAATCAACGTATCCTATTAAATCCAGATCAAAATACTTAATTGTTTTTAAAAACTTTTCTCCGAGATTTGCTGCGCCATATATGATTATTTTATCATGTTTCAAGAGTTTTTTATTTTTTATTAAATAATTAATTGTGATAAATGCTATTTTTGAAAGATGGTCCATCTGAAGCTCAAGTTCTAATAACTTAAATTGTCCAATTGAATCATTAGAATTACTCGTTACCATCTCAAAAAGATAATCTTTAATAAAAGGTAATATAACTCGGTCTATTTGTGGTATATCCTCAATTTTCAAATTTTCTCTTCGTTCATTTTTATGCTGTTTGTCAGATATTTCTTTATATAATTTTAACATTTTTTTTGCTTGAATATCTAATTTATAATATAAATTAGTAAACTCTCTGCAGGATTCACTCATCGCTCCATTACTTTGTAATACCTTATTAATGTTTTCAGACATTTTGCTATAATCATTTATCTCTGATTTATATCCATTCGTTCCATCTATTATTACATCTTTCATTGCACATATATTAAAAGCTACTACAGGTGTACCACATGCCATTGCTTCAATGGAGGTAAGCCCAAAGGCCTCCTCAATGCTAGGAAATACAAAAACATCTGCAGCAGAGTATAGAGTAGCTAACTCTCCTTTATCAGATATGAATCCCATGTTCTTACAAGGGATAGGAAAGTCACAGACAAAATTTACATTACTTCCAAAGGTAACCAAATGTAAATTATTATTTTCTAATAAACTTTTACTATTTTCTTCATTTAACAGGTGTTGTAAAGTTTTATATAATTGGTCATAGCCTTTTACTCTTTGATTCAAAGATTGTGCCCCAATTAAAATAATTTTTGTATCTTCAGAAAAACCCAATGCATTCTTGGATTTAACTTTTGACTTTGGGTAAAAAACTTGCGTATCAATTGAATATGGTATAATATTTATTTGAGAATGGTTGTATAGTTTGCTATTTTTAGCCATTTCGACCATCCAATTACTAGTTGCAATTATAGTAACATTATTTTTTATATACTTATTTTTAACTTCAAATAAATACTTAGTAATATCGTGAGTATCAACCACTAATTGAGGACAATCATTACAGCCCTCTTTATACTTTTCGCAGCCATGGGTATAATGGCAACAAGCTGTAAGTGGATATTGATCATGCAATGTCCAGAATATGGGTTTCCCAAGAAAACTAAGTTTTGCAATCGTTTCATACGAAATAAATCCTGAAATCCAATGCATGTGAAAAACATCAAATTGTTCAAAAAATTCAATGGTTTTTTTATCTAAATGAATACTGGGGTACGGAAAAGAAGTAATACTATTACCTTTATATATATTACTTCTAAAATAAACTTCATTAATGTTATCTAAGAATTGTTGATCCTCTCCTATTTCTAACACTATTACCTCTTGATCATTCCTAGTTTTCTCCTTAACAAAAAAATATGACTCTTCCCCCATATCTTTTAGTGCTTTATGCAAATCATATGCAGCTCCAAAAGCTCCAACTGTATCTTTTGCTGAGAAATGCGCAATCTTCATAAAAACTATCCTTCCTACTTACTTATGTTTCTAAAATAGTCAATTGTACTATCTAGCCCTTGGGACAGCTGCACAGTGGGACTCCAATTCAACACTTCTTTAGCTTTAGATATATCCGGTTTTCTTTTTCGTGGATCGTCCTGAGGTAAAGGCTCAAATTTTAGTTTTGAAGCAGACTTTATTTTTTTTAGAATTTCATTTGCCAACTCTATCACGGTAAACTCTTTAGGATTTCCTAAATTAATAGGACCAGTGATATTAAGTTCCGTATTCATCATTTTAATAAAACCTTCTATTAAATCATCCACATAACAAAATGAACGAGTTTGCATGCCATCACCATAAATTGTAATATCCCTTCCCCCTAAGGCTTGTACTATGAAATTACTCACTACCCGCCCATCATCAGGACGCATATTGGGACCATATGTATTAAAAATCCGAACAATCTTTATTTTGATACCATACTGCCTATAATAATCAAAACAAAGAGTCTCCGCACAACGCTTACCCTCATCATAGCAGCTTCTAATGCCTATGGGATTTACATTTCCCCAATACTCCTCAGTCTGAGGATGAATGTTAGGATCTCCATACACTTCACTAGTAGAAGCTTGAACTAACTTAGCCCCTGTCCTTTTAGCTATCCCTAACATGTTGATTGTTCCTATAATATTTGTTTTAACAGTTTTTATAGCATCATATTGGTAATGTATTGGCGATGCGGGGCATGCCAAATTATAGATTTCATCCACGTCCAATGAGATAGGGTCGATGATATCATGCCTGATAAACTCAAAGTTAGGACTTGCTAAAAGGGATGATATATTTTCTTTTTTGCCGGTGAACAGATTATCTAAGCAAATTACTTCACTTCCTTCACTTATCAGCCGTTTGCATAGGTGAGACCCTATAAAACCTGCACCTCCTGTCACTAAGATTCTCTTCATGTGGCTACTCCAATCTGATGATATTCAATGCCTAATTGATTCAAGGATCGCTGATTATATTGATTTCTTCCATCAAATATTAGCGGCTGATTCATGAGCCTTTTTATCTCATGAAAATCTGGGCTACGAAACTCTTTCCACTCTGTTATCATTATCATCGCATCAGCATTGAGCAGCGCCTCATACTTAGCTGATACATATTCAATGTTATTATTATTTTTTAAATAAATGTATTTTGCTTCATTCATTGCCTTAGGATCATAAGCCCTTATCTTTGCCCCACTTTTGGTAAGCTCATTGATAATTGTAATAGAACTAGCTTCTCGCATATCATCGGTATCTGGTTTAAATGCCAATCCCCACACTCCAAATGTCTTTCCATTCAAATCCTCACCTAATCGCTTTTTAATCTTTTCTACTATTTTATACTTTTGTCTTTGATTTACTTCCTCTACTGAACTTAAAATTCTTGGTTCATATCCATATTGCTGACCTGTTTTAATCAATGCTTTGATGTCTTTGGGAAAACAGCTTCCTCCATACCCACATCCTGGATAAATAAAATGGTATCCGATTCTTTGGTCGCTTCCGATTCCCATTCTAACCTGATTGATGTCTGCACCCACCTTCTCGCAGATATTTGCCATTTCGTTCATAAAAGAAATCTTTGTAGCAAGCATGCAATTAGCTACATATTTTGTCATCTCTGCACTTTTTATATCCATTGAAATAAAGTTTTCTGTATTTCGAATAAATGGCATATACAATTCCTTTAAAACTTTTAATGCTTTTTCATTGCTAGTTCCGATTATCACCCGGTCAGGTCTCATGCAATCATTTAGAGCGGTGCCTTCTTTCAGAAACTCAGGGTTGGAAATTACGTCAAATGTTGGATGAAAACGTTTGTCTTTACCCTGAAATCGAGCATCTATTTTCTCTTGAATTTTCATTTTTACCAAATCTGCAGTACCTACGGGTACAGTGGATTTATTGATTACGTAAAGGTGATTATGAATGTGCCTACCTATTTCTTCTGCCACATTTAATACATAGGTCAAATCAGCACTCCCATCTTGACCTGCCGGCGTGCCCACTGCAATAAATACTAAATCTGCTCTATGGATTGCCTCTCTTATATTATGAGAAAATTTAATTCTCTGCTCTGTATAATTTGATTTCATCACATCATATAGACCAGGCTCATAAATGGGTAGCTCTAAATTATTTAGCATTTCAATTTTTTCTTTATTGATGTCTACGCAATATACGTCATTTCCCATTTCTGCAAAACAAACGCCTGTTACAAGTCCAACATAACCAACACCAATTATTGATATTTTCATATGTATTATTCTCCTAAGACTATTTTCTATTAGTTATCTTGATATCTTAAAACATTATTTTATTATTTACATTTTAATAACGGTTCTACCTAAACCCTACTTCCTAACTCTTGCTTAAATCATTTCCTGTTCATATTGCATAAAAAACGGTTTCGCATATGCTATATGGGCTACTTCCATGATGCCTTATATAATATTTATAGCCTAAATTTAAACTGTGAATATACTCTGGAATTTTATAAAAATGCTCTAATTGATGGTAAATGCAAATGGCCAATTTAGGTTTATACTGCCTGATAAGTTTTTCCGTACCCTTTAATGCCTCGAGCTCACTTCCTTCTATATCCATTTTAATAAATGTAGGAATATCATTAAGACAACTATCAAGTGATACCGCTTCAATGGAAGTATTACTTTCTTCTTTGCCACAAATATGACTGCTCCCCTTACTTATTTCATCTGCTTTAAAATGGATTATATCATTTTTGCTATAAACACCTTTATTAAAGGAAATGATTCTTCCATCATTCTTAAATTTATTATTGACCATGTTTTGCAAGCAATTAAAACTATCTGTAAAAGGTTCAAAAGCATATATTTTTTTAAATTGATTATTTGTAATCATAATAAATTGCTCTATCGTGTCCCCTGTATATGCCCCACAATCTACAAAAACTTCAAATTTATTTAAATTTAAAAAATTTGGAAAATATTGGTTCTTATCATTAATTTGTTTGTATATATTAAAATCATTACTTGTTCTTGCCTTTAGTAGGCAGTCCAAAACCTCTTTTGATTTCTCATCTTCTAATATATTCCTCAAATTAAGAAAATTTTGCTTTTCACGATAGATTAATGCTTTAGCCTTATTAGTGTTAGAGTATAGCAATTCTATATTAGTACTGTTCATATCCAATATCTTTTCTGGTGAAAGAAACTCTAATAGTTCCACCCTAATTTCATCATAAAACTTTAATGAGGTTATTATGATACTAAAATCTTTTTGCTTGTCCAATACTTCTCTTAATGATTTTACTGTATAGTTATTAATTGAAGTGCCTTGTTTTCTCACATCAGAATCACAGATTGCAACAGGATGTATATCCATTTCAATTAAGTTTTTTAGATAATTAATACCTACCTGACCCATCCCATAAAGAATAAACTCATCTACATGTTGTTTTGTTGATAAACCCGCTTCTTTAGCTTGCTCCCACGTAAATATCTCGTAATCCTTTTTACTCATGTTTTATTCCTCCACATAATCAACATGTATCTCTTTAAGAACCGTTATGTGGGATCTTATAAGAGAACTATATTTCTTTGCTGTGCTTTAGTTATTCTTAATTGTTTTAAAACTGACAATTCCCTTCATTATAGTTAGTTCGTATTATTTTTATAAAAAAATTTAAAAATTTTTTCCTATTAATTTCATCGATTATGTTTTCTTAATCCAAATACTTCCCGAGATTTTACTTTCATAATATTTCGGAAAATCTTTATAGAATTCTTCTCTATATTTTTCAAGTAGATAAGTATTCATAGCTACTATTTCAAAGGTATCATTATACTGTAAAAAGCATCGTAACAAGTAGTTTTCTGTCCACGCCCTTCCTTCATAAATCCATTTTTCTGGATATTCAAAGGGAAAGAAAATATCATGTAAATGTATGTAAACGCCTTTATTCAGTGCAGGTAATACATGAAAAAATAGGTGATTTACATCACTGCCTATTTTTGAAACATGCGTTGAATCTATAAACAGGATATCATCTTTTTGTAACTCTTTGATAATACTTATATCTACTTTTTGAATCTCTTCACGAATTAGCGTAATATTCTTTAATCCCTGAGTTTTTACTAGTGATTCTAACCTTTCAGTATTGGGTTCAATAAATGTTAAGTTAATCTGATTATTAAAAAATAATTCATTTGTGTCTAACATTAAGCATGAAGACCAACCACTTCCAACTTCAATAATTCTCTTTGGTTTCACTTTTCGCATCATTCCATAAAGAAAAATAGCGTCTAAAAAAGGATAAAAATTATTGTTATAACAATAACGCAAACCATCCTTTTTTTCATAGTCAAAAGGTATTTCTTTATAATATTCTTTTATAGAATCGAAAAAATACCTCTGGATTCCATCGTTTAAATTTATACCTTCTACTTTGTCCTCTCTATATTCAAATACTCCCTCTTGTTCCAATTCTTCAATATTAGGAATTGGTGAATAATAATGCCCCGCTGGAACAAAGCTCAAGCAATTTGTGCAAGGAAATTCGAATTTATTATGATAAGAATTTAAATAAATATAGTCGATTTTATAAATATAATTTAGTGATTTTAATTGAGTAGCTATTTCCTGAGCTGCTTTATTATTCAATATAGAAATAACAATGAAAGGATTCTTAACTTTTTTTAAAATCGATACTTCATAAACAAAAATATTATCTATTTTTTTTATTTTATTACCTAAATTATTATCTAAAAATCCAAAAATTTCGATATTATTTCCTTTCAATTCTAAATATAAGTTCATTCCATACTCGCCTGCTCCAAAGATAAACAATTCTCTATCTTTTGAGAGGTTAAATATTTCTTGAATGATTTCTTGCTCCATGATCTACTCGCTTTCTAAAATTATTAATTTTAAATTATAACAGCATTTCTACAAACTGTACCCTCAGGAAATATATTTTCCTTCAACCTATTGACAATTCCAATAAAATGAATCCCTGTTTCATTTGCAGCCAAATAGTCAGTCATGGCATCCCCAAAGAAAACAATCTCTTCGGGTTTATACCCTTCTTCTTTTATGATGGTGCGAATAATCTCTACCTTAGTCTTCGGGGATCCATATATTCCTCTAAAGTATTTATTCAGCTGCCGCTCCTTAACAATCTCTTGTAGTTCCTGCTCCGGTGTGCCGGATATAATATATGCAGGAATACCTTCGCCCCTCAATTGTTCAAGGGTCTCTATAGCACCCGCTATAAAAGGAGCCTGCATTACTTGCTCTTTTACAATACTTGAAAAGACTTCCCCTAGTCTTTGTAACTCTTCATCACTTAAGCTTTGATGAAGTAAAGTTTCATACCAATATTTAAGCTTTACAAACCTAGAGATCCCCTCATTCTCTTGATGATACTCTACAACAGCTTGCTCAATCTCGCAACCATATCTATGAAACATTTTTCTAAAAGCTTCAGTTTTAATATTGGTCGAATCAAGAATCACTCCATCAAAATCAAAAAATATAGCTTTATATCTTATTAAAGGCTCATTCACTATGTTTGTCCTTTCTCGATAGCTCATAAAATATCCTATCCGCTATTTCCCAGCTAAGGCTTTCTTCGTCCTCAACTTGATATTCTTTTTCAACATTCAGTAATATCATGTTAGAATATTCATTAAATAATTTCTCTATAATTGATGCCTGAAGTTCTTCGTGTTCTCGACGTTTTTCAGTTATATCCTCTAATTTATTAGAAACCACAAAGACCTTTTCAGGATTTATTTTGTTTAACATTTTAGCAAATAAATGATATAGTGAATCAGCCTGTTCCTCTAAATTCTGCTTCAGTAATATATTAATTAATTCATCTGAAAGATCTATAATAAGATAATCTGACGACTTTATCTCATTTAGCCTTTGCTTGCCTATAATTTGAACGAAACTTGTCTGGACAAAAGTAATATTGGAAATAACCTTTTTTAAATAAGGGCTACCCATCATTGAAAAACTTTTATCGTCAAACTTAATCCATCCCACAAAATTTTCATCCATAAAATCAAAAAGTTCTTTTTTAATTTTACGATGTTCATCAGATAGGTTGTTAGATGATTTTTGCTGATTAATTTTATTAAGGATGACTCTAACATGATTATAGGATAACTTTTTAAATGCTTCGTAATAATGATTGTATAAATCATGCTGCTCAAATCTTTGCTTCAGTCCCCTTAATGTCAACACCATATCCCCGAGATGTAGCGAGCTATTCATAGTACTTCCATTCCTATTTCTAAAATAATTGTATAAAGGAATAGGAATGCGGTATAAGCTTTTGCTTAGTGCAACAATAATAGGTGTTACCGCTAAATCTTCGTAGTAGTGTGAGGGTTGCTCAATACGATAATTAGTAAACAAGTTCTTCCTAAACAATTTTCCACATAAGAATGCTCTAGCAGTGTTAATCACATTAATATTCTCACTAGGAATCAATATTTTCCCCTCTGGCATTCTCAATCTTGAAGTAACAATCTGGTACTCTCCATTAGGAAGTTGTTCTATATAATTGATATCGCATAATACGATATCCGCTTTGGAAAGTATTGCTGCAGTGTACATTTTCTCTATATAGGTTAAATCCCACCAATCATCAGCATCAAGAAATGTAACATACGGATATTGGGCAACATTAACCCCTATATTTCGGCTGATTCCGGGACCCTGATTTTTCTTGCTTATATATATAATTCTATCGTCTAATTGGGACCAAATTTCACATTTTTTATCTGAACCATCAGTTGACCCATCATTGATTAATATGATTTCTATATCTCTAAAGGTCTGATTTATGACAGATTCCATACATTTATCTATATAATTTACCACATTGTATACAGGAATAATTACACTGACCATATAACCCCTTTTTTACTGAATTTAATAAATCTTCTTATCTATCATTAAATCTCTATATGATTCTATTAATAGAATCAATTCTGTAATATGATGGTTTTGGGAAACCTATAAAACATGGAATTGATGTCTATAGCTCAATTTCCTCAGAGTCTCTTCTAACCCATCTCGAATTGAATAACAACTTTTCCAGCCCAACAATTCTAGTTTTTCAGTATTAAGTAAAGCTTTCGTGGCATTGGAATAACCGGCTGATTCTATCTTATCAGGAAACTCATAGCTCACTTCTGTTCTCCCTAAATCTGCTAATGTCTGTGCCAACTCTTTAAGGGTGACATCGGATTCCTTACTAGCAACATTGTAGGCTTCTCCCCTCATTCCCGCGGTTAATATATACAAAATTGCAGATACTGCATCCATTACATAGGTATAAGAGTATAGCTGATTACCCTCGCTTTTTAAGGTAATATTTTCTTTCCTTACAGCCTTTTTTATAAACTGTGCGATTGCCTTGCTGTCAGACCAACTCATGGATGGTCCATAAGTCCGACTTAGCCGAGGAATTACTATATCCACACCATGTGCCGCACTATATGCTTGACACAGGGCTTCCCCCGTTCTTTTGCTTTCCGGATACCCTGCCCTGAGCGTATTACAATCAATATAACCGCAATAATCTTCTGGGAATTTATGAATATCCCCGCGATTTTCTCCGTAAATTTCTACAGATGAAAGAAATACAAACCTACAGTTTTTTTGCGTTAAGCAAAAATCCAATAAATTTTTTGTTCCCATTACATTGGTGCTGATAGTTCCAATAGGGTCATTTGCATAGGAAATCGGGTGAGTATTGCTGGCACCATGGACGATGTAATCACAGTTAAAAGCTGTGTCTTTTCCAAAAGGTTTGTTTACATCATGCTCAAAATATGTAAAGTTTTTATTTTTGAAGTATTCCTTGAAATTTTCCGTTGCCTTCGACTTTGATCTTGAAATAGCAATGATATTAATATTATTATTATATTTTAAGTTTCGTTCCATAAGTACATGGACTAAAGCAGAACCAATTAATCCAGTGGCTCCGCTAATTATAATATTTTTGTTCTTTAAATCTTTCCAATATGGAAATTGAAACTTCATATTATTTCATCCAGCTTTCTTTTTCCGTCTTATAAAGTGCCTTAAACATATCGATATCTTCTAGGGTAGTAATTTTAAGATTATTGTCTGATCCCAATGAGAAATATAGTTTCTCTCCTAAATCAATAAATATGGTATTCGTATAAACTGCATTCGTGATTCCCCGATTAAGTGCTTCCTTATGTACCCATAACAACTTATCAAATCGAAAGGCCTGTGGCGTTTGAACACGCATGATTTCTTCACGAGGGATGCTTTCACTCCCGCTGATTCCATCCTTAGATTTAATGATGGTCTCAGCACACCTCATGGCGGCTAGACCCGATCCGTATCTACGACATTTTACAATACAATCAGAGATAATATCAGCAGAAACCATAGGGCGTATGGAATCATGGATTACTACGATATCATCCTCTTTACAGATTCCTTCTAAAAAAAAGACTCCATTTCTTGCTGAGGCTTGTCCATTTTCGCCTCCTGCAACTATAGATGTAAGCTTAGAGATATTAAACTGTTTTGCATAAGCTCTTAAAATTTCATGCCATCCATCCAAGCAAGAAACTATGATTTGATCAATATCCGGATGCTTTTGAAAAGCCTCCAAAGTATAAACGATTACCGGTTTATCATAAACGTTTAAAAATTGTTTTGGTATATCCTGCTGTGTTCTTTGCCCTACTCCTCCGGCCATGATCAATGCGATATTCATGAATCCTCCAATGCACAATTTTTTAATATAATATACTAACCCATAGCTTCTATAAATACATCGACATACCCTAAAGAATAATAAGAATATTTTCCCAAATATCCTATGTTTACACTTCTACATTTTAATCTAAAATATAACAAATTACAAGCTGTTATCTGAATGTTTTGTTCTAATTTCTGATGCTAACATACAACAACTTCCGTTAAATTTTTTTGAAAAAACAATAAAATTAAACATAATCACCTCCCAATACTTCCAAAAAACAAATAGGGCTACCCAACAAGTAGCCCTACCTTTAAATTTAATTACAATATTCTATTCTAGCTTTAATCCCACCTGCGCCTGGCCTCCATTTCTCACGTCAAAGAGGAATGCATAGCGCATCAGTCGCACGGCTACTGTAGCGGATTCTGCTCTGGAGATGGTATCCTGAGGGCGTATTTTCCCATTGCTACCCACGATAAAGTTGTTGGCAATGTTGAAGATTGCAGCACTCTTTGCCCAAGGTGATATGGTAGTAAAGTCTGTAAACTCAGCTGCTGCTGCTGCTTCGCTCATAGATTTTGGATCGTGGGGTGTCAAAGAAGCTGCTCTGGTTAGCATAGCCATGGCCTCCTGCCGGGTAATTGGAGCTTCCGGATCAAATCTGGTTTCCGTCTTCCCTTTGATAATTCCATAACTATAAGCCGTTCCAATGTATCCGGCTCCCCAATAGTTTGCTGGCAAATCCTTAAACTGCTTCACCGCCACAGGTTCTAAACCTAAAATTCTTACAATAATTGTAGCAAATTCTGCTCGAGTTATCTGAGCTTCTCCCTCAAACTTACCTGAAGGTCTTCCCATGATAATCGTTCTGCTGGTAGCCTCTTCCACTATTTTTTCATACCATTTTCCCCGAGCATCTTGGAAGGTTGCCTGATTGTAAATCAAGGTGTAGATAGAATTGGTCAAGCTATTGATCTTCGCATACCATCTTCCGTCAGTTTCCTTGAAAATCTCTGTAGGAACATGCCTCATGCTTCCATCTTGATTTGGGGTAATCGCTGTAGTATATTTGCTTCCATCCACACCTTCCGGCAAGGCGATAATTCTAGAAACAAAGCTCTCGAAGTTTTTAATCTCTGTAGATTTCCCTCCATTGCTGGCGGTAATGCGAAATTCCACAGGCGGGAAAGTGACTTCATAACCTTGACCATTAGCTGCTGCAACTACCCTTGCGGCATCCGCTTTTGATGGGGTTGCGATGGTTACCTTCACCTCAATATCGGATAAAGGCACATTTTTACCTAGGGTTCCAGGGAGCAAAGCCGCCTTGATTTCTTCAGCAGGAATTTGATATCTTATACCGTCAGCCGCTACTTCCAAGGTAACATTCTTCTTTTCCATATCTTTTACCATCTGCGCATTCAGTGTCGCCACTACCGTTTCCGCATTTGGTACCGGTACGATTACTTCTGAGCCGTTTTTGGCTTCATCCAATTTCTTATAGAATTCCTCTGGATTCACTGCTACATCTGCCTTGGTTTCCCCATTGGAAGTGCTTTCGGTTCGATTGCCAATCAGTTCTTTCTTTCCATCGACGATAACGATAACCCCTGTAGGTCCTGCAGGTTTAGAAGGTGTGGAAGAACCTCCACTTCCACCACCACTAACCGATGAGGTAACTGTGACATTATAGGTTTTATATACTTTTTCGCCTGCCACTACGGTTACAACAGTAAACGTTCCCACGGTTCCTACTGTGGCAGGTACGGTTATCTCGCCAGTAACTGCATTTAAACTTACTCCGCTAGGTGGCGTCCATAGGAACGAATATCCACCTACCGATCCTGGTACACTTGCACTAAAAGTTGGGTTTGCCGTTGTTACGCTCTTTGTATATGTCCAATTTGCATAAGCGTTCAAATTTTGATTTAACAATATGCTCTCTGTTGCTCTAAAAGTGCCAACGTAGGAATTTCCGGTATCCGTAACAATCCAGCCTTCAAGAGTAGCACCGGAAAGGAATAGACCTCCAGGAGTATTCAGATTCACCGAGGTAGCTGCTACCACTGACTGAGAAACAGGTGCCGTACCATTCCCTCCATTGGCTTTATAGGTTAAAGTAAACCCTTCTTGCCAAACGGCATACAACGTAAGAGGGGTATCTCCCATGGTATAAGTCTGCCCTAAAGCGTAGGTTGTTCCGCCTCCATTAGCCTGAGTGTTCCACTCCTTTAGTGTTTTTCCCGCAGGAGGTAAAATCCCTGTATTTTGGGCAAGGTCAAACACTTCCCCCACATAACGATCTGCAGAGGTGGGAATCGTACCCGAACCTGTGCCTGTGCTGCTTGTAAGAGAGTAGGTAACGCCAAATCCGGTAACAGCAGAAACATGGATGTCAGCATTAAAGTTTAATATTCCCGTGATAGTAGCTGTTTTTCTGTCCTCTGACAAAGTGTAGTTCAACCCATGGCTGATTCCCGTCACACTTTCTCTCGGTGGCAAGATATTACCCGAATTTGCCGTGATAGTGATAGCCGTAATGCTGGTTCCAGTATTTTTTGTCTGAGGATTAGTCCCTGAAACAATTGCGTTTATAGCGCTGACAGTAATCGTCTTTGCGGTAGGTATTGTAAAGGTATAGGTGTTATATATGGTATTACCGGTTCCGTCCTTGGATTCTACGGTGATGGTGTCTCCGGTGGTTAACCCTGAGACTTCACCCGTGGAAGGATCTATGTGTACTCCGTGAGGTAGGTCACCCACAAGGTTATAGGGTCCTGACCCTCCGGAAGTGACCGCGTCGAAAGTATCAGTCCCTGCCGGTAAGGTTATAGCGTAAGTCCAGTTGGCATATGCCAGTAAGTCTTCATCTGCAACTACATTTTCTCCTGTAGCAAAAACCCCTTTTACGATTCCGCTAGCAGAGGAAACCACCACCCATCCTCCGTGCACTGCACTGGAAGTAGGTTCTGTAAGCCCGCCCGGTGAAGTTAACATGGCAGCAGATCCGCTAGGAATAGTAGTTTCCAAAGGAGCTATCCCACCGCCTCCATTGGCTAAATAAGTGACCGTTACAGTAATACTTGGGTCATATAGGGTTACTACGTAGGTCTTGTAGTGGGGTTTACCTCCTACGGTAGTCTCAATGGTAAAGGTGTCTCCATCAATTAATCCACTTGGCAGTGACACTTCTCCAGTATTTGGATCTACGCTTATCGTTCCTGTTGGGGTTTTATCCACAAGATTATATGCACTTCCGCTTGGAACCAAAGCACTGTATGTTGGGCTTGATGTATTGGGGATATTGGCCATATACATCCAATTTGCATATGCAATCAGATTCTTTGTAACTGGAATCACAGCTCCTGCTGAAATGGTATCAATATATGTTCCTGTATCTTTTTCTACTACTATCCATCCATTTGGTGTTGTTTCTGCACCTGTGGGTGGAGTCATGGTTATTGCCGGCATGGTGACAGCTCCTCCGCTCACCACTGTATTGGAAGATATGGTACCCTCTCCGCCGTTATTGTCATATTCCACCGTAAAATCTTGCGTCCAGATTGGGTGAAGTGCAATAGACGTATTTCCTATAGTCACGGTCTGTCCTGGTGCATAGGATGTGCCGCTCCCGTCTGATGCCGTATTCCATTCTTTAAAGGATTTCCCTGGGGGAGGTGTTATTCCCGCCACCTCTGCAACGGTAAAGCTTTCCCCTACGCCCACTTCTATGGATGTAGGTGTAGTCCCGCTTCCTACTCCGGAATCACTGGAAAGATTGTATGAAACGATATATCCTAAGATAGCATCAGGAATCATAACCGTCACATCTTGATTAGGAGTTCCTTTAATGGTAGCAAACTTTCTGTCACCCGATAAGTTATAGGAAATGCCGGTTCCATCAATTCCGCTGACACTGGCAACATGTGGTAATAAATAACCTGGAATTGCAGATATTGTAATAGTATCTATTGCCCCTCCGGATGTAACAGATTGCGGCATATTGTCGCTTGCTTCCATCCCTGTCCCTGTAGTAACCGTTACTGTGTGATTTATGGTAGGAGCACCGCTTATAGTAACTTCAAAAGTCTGATAAATGGGATTTCCACTCCCATCATCGCATTTGATAGTAATAGTGTCTCCATCATTAAACCCGGATACTTCCCCAGTGTCAGGATCCACAGCAGCAGTAACGGAAGAGGACGTTACCAGACTATATGGACCTGCTGCGCCTGATATTCCCGATATCCCACTAAACGTGGTGCTTCCGGTTGGTAATGTCTTATCGTATATCCAGTTGGCATACGCGTAAATATTCTCCGTAATCACTGGGCTGTTGGCACCAAAAGCATACGTTCCTATATAATTTCCTGCATCGTTTGTTAAGATCCAACCATCCGGGTTGCTCTTAGCTCCTGCAGGTGCAGTCATGCCACCACCAGGTGTTTCTAACGTCACTATACCGCCGCTGCTGACAGTTTGAGCATGAGGTGCAGAACCTGACCCTCCGTTGGTTTCATAAAAAATTGCATACTCATCATCATCGGTAGAAATACTTCCCGCTTTGATAAATACCGCAGAGTCATATACCCCATCATTGGTGTCGGCAATAGCTAATCTAATTGTATTTACGACATTCGGTGTTACTTCTGCAACTACCGTCATTTTTTTGGTATATCCTAGGAAGTTGTGATCAAGCACTTCACCATTTCCATTATTCGTGGTATACGTATCAGAGTTTCCATTAGGATCCATATCACTACCACTTCTCGCTACAGTATTTTGAATGGTTACATCTCCGCCGCCTTCTAAAATAGCCATGTTTTCTCCATTTACATATAAGGCAAATATATCGTTAAACTGCGCAGGTTGGTCATATTCTGTAGATGTAAAAAAATATTCAAATACTACTTTTTTCCCTTTGGGAATAACCTCAAATTCTAAAATTGCAGCATCCGTAGTACCAACAATAGAACTAGAGAATTTTTTTGCTAACTCCAATAAATCACTATCCCCTGCAGAGGCATAGTCTGTCCCTCCAGGTCTTGAAGGATACCCTCTGATGGGGGTGCTATCATAACCATTTCCTGCAATAGACATGCTGGCTTTCCCTGTGGACAGGATCAACCCTTCATCAAAAGGAACTTGTTTATTTGGTTCTATGCCATCATTGATTTCGGAAAAAGTGATAAACTGCCCTTCTTTTCCCTGTATCTGTGTAATAGCACCTAATGTAACCCCTGCCCCCATTAGAGATTCAATATATGATCTTGCCAAAGGTTCTGAAAGATCATCGGTGTCCGCAGCATAGACAGGAATGGTGGTTCCTGCTAAAGAACCTACCAATGTCATGATCAGTAATGCCAATACCAAGATAAAGCTGATTGGTTTTCGATAATAATAATTAGTCCTCATAAATATTCCTCTCCATTTCCATCACAACTAACTGGTTATATATATGAGTTGTGAATCTTTTATTTGATTTTTTAGTTATAACCATAAGCTCATGTGCCTCCTGTTCCAGTCTATATCTATCACTTATGACAAAAGTTGTATAGCATTTCATCAATAATAATCTCAATTTGATTAAATTAGAGTAATTTTATCAACTTTATCTAAAAGTTTTAATTATAATGATATTTACTTTACGATAATTAATCGACCAATATGATAAAAACTTAAGCTATAAAAAAAAATATTTTTAAGTTTTTTTATTTTTATACTTTTTTATAGTTTTTTTAGAAAAAATTCTGGTTGCACTCGGACATAAAAACACGATTTAATAAAGTAAAAAATGTAGCTTTGCTCGCAGTTTTAATCTATAACCCTTTTTGATAATCCGTCATATTGTCTTTGATGATATTTCCTACACAATAAAAAAACCCTCCGGAATTTGATAAATCATTTCTCAGAGGGTAATGCCTAATTAAATTTCATCTTCTTTAAAATCCACTTTGAAGATCCTTAAAGATCTCTTCTACGGTTTCCATTTTGTCACATTTATAAGCGTTAGCCCCGCAGAAAACTAAACCGTCCTCCACATCCCCTTTAACAGCTCTGATGAGAGCATCTGTAATGCAATACATAGCCTCTTTGGGGTTGCAGGAGATGATACAGCCATTACATCGTTTAGGAGCCAATCGGCCTTCCTCGACGGTGTCGATAAATTTGTTTCGCAGAGCTCTACCCGGCATGCCCACAGGACTCTTAATGATGGTAACATCCTCTTTCTTGCTGTCTAAGTAAGCCTGCTTGAAGTTTTCATGAGCATCACATTCTACAGTAGTCACAAATCTGGTACCAATCTGTACCCCGTCCGCTCCGTAGGACAATGCCTTTTTTATATCTTCCTTGGTATAGATCCCTCCTGCTACAATCAATGGGCATTCAGGGATGTCTTCCAATTCTTTTTTTATTTCCGTGATGGTCTTATAGAAGTCCTCTGTAGCTGTTTCCAGCTGTTCCTCCTTAAAGCCTAAATGTCCCCCAGCTTGTGGACCCTCAAAAATCACTGCATCTGGCTGGCGATCATATTTTTTCGCCCAATTTTTAATTAAAATTGCAGTGGCTCTGGCTGAGGAAACGATGGGAACCAGTTTTACCTTGCTTCCTTTGCACATGCCCGGTAACGATGTTGGCAACCCTGCACCGGAGATAATCATGTGAACACCTGCCTCGATAGAGCTCTTTACCATTTCCTCATAGTTCTTCGCCGCTACCATGATATTTACGGCAATGGCGCCTCTGTTGGGAATATCCTTTATGGAGTGCAACGCCTCTTTGATGTTTCGCTGCAATGCTCTGATGTTAGCTTCGATAGGATTGCTATAAAAATCATTTTCCATAAATCCCGGTTGTGCTGCAGAAATGACCCCTACACCACCACACTTTGCCACTGCCGACGCCAGCCCTGACAAAGATACGCCGATGCCCATTCCTCCCTGAAATATAGGAGTTGGGATGATCAGATTTCCGATTTTTAGTGGTTTCAATTTGATTTCCTCCATATTCTTTAAAGGTTTTACGCTTTGCATTTTCATAAAATCGTTGATGTTATCCAGTGAGTCCATCAACAGATGACGTTGACTTTGAGACAATCCGGAAATAGCTTCAGTTACCATATTTAAGTGAAAGGCTTCATGCTCTTCCACAGCGGAGATTCCCGCCTCTGTAAGCTGTATTCTGACGATTCTCCTGTCTTCTTCTCTCTTAAACCTGTTTACATATCCTTTATTCACCAGTCGATTGATCGCAACCGTAAGGGTTCCTACGCTGATTTTTAAAGTGGCAGCCACCTGACTCATGGTCTTTGCCTTTCCCGTACCGATGGCGTCCAACGTGTGAATTTCCGTCAAAGAAAGGTTATGGCTAGAGGATTGCTTTAAAGCCTTTTCTTCCATTTTCAAAACGGAGTTAAAGAGGCTTATCATAATTTCATTAATTTTTTTTACTGTATCCATATTCCTTCCAGTGCTTGATATAAATTGTAAGATAATATATAAGGGCAGTCAATAAAATCTTTCCTGCAAGACTTAACCCATGGCAAACATAATTTCACATTTGCAGGCAACTTTATCTCCCAAATAAGCGATCGCGGTGCCCGTTCCAGTCTTGCTGCGTAGACGATCCATGGTGACCTCCAACCGAAGAGTATCACCCGGAGACACCTTTTGGCGAAATTTCGCCTCTTTGATTCCGCCAAAGTAAGCAATTTTTCCTTTATGCTCTTCCATGGATAAAATCACTACCGCACCTGCTTGCGCTAGGGCCTCAACAATGAGTACCCCCGGCATAACCGGCTCCTGTGGAAAATGTCCCTTAAAATAATATTCCTCTTCTTTTACATGTTTGATGGCTACTATCCTCTTACCCATTTCTAACTCTTCTACTTCATCGATGAGAAGAAAGGGGTCTCTATGGGGTAAGATTTCCATTATTTGTTCTCTATTAAGCTTCATTACCATTTCCTCTTGTTTACTAAAAATCGCTTTTTAACAATTCATTTAATTATATTAATCTTGAAAACAAATCCTCCAGGATTCTGCATCTATTCATATTTCTTAAAGATTAAAGTTCCGTTGTGACCTCCAAATCCTAGAGAGTTTGACATGGTGTAGGTCAATTCCTTCTCTCTGGAAACATTGGGAACATAATCCAAATCCAGCTCCTCATCAGGTACCTGTAAGTTAATGGTAGGTGGTACAATGCCGTCATTGATGGCTTTGATGGAAACCACCGCCTCGATGGCGCCGGCAGCTCCCAATAAATGTCCCGTCATACTCTTGGTGGAGCTTATGGGGATCTGCTTGGCAGTCTCCTCACCAAAGGCCGCTTTGATGGCAATGGTTTCAAATAAATCATTGTACGGAGTACCGGTGCCGTGAGCATTGATGTACCCCACTTCATTCGGCTCAATTCCAGCCTCTTCCATAGCCATCTTCATGGATGCTGTGGCACCTTCCCCAGAAGGCGAGGGTGATGTGATATGGTAAGCGTCACAGGTGGAACCATATCCTACTACTTCACCGTAAATCTTCGCACCTCGTGATACAGCCCTTTCCAATTCTTCTAAAATCAGGAATGCTGCGCCTTCTCCCATGACAAATCCATCTCTTTCCTTGTCAAAAGGCGTGGAGCATCTATCCTTGTCTGTTCGCGTAGACAAGGCGGTCATATTGGCAAACCCGGAGAAACAAACGGGTGCAAAAGCAGCTTCTGAGCCCCCTGCAATCATGGCGTCCATATATCCATGCTTAATGGATCGAAAAGCTTCCCCGATGGCGTGGGTACCGGCAGCACAGGCGGTTACCATACCTAGACAGGTTCCCTTAGCCCCTAGCTCGATGGCCACATTCCCTGCTAAAATATTTGGAATTACCATTGGCACTAACAGCGCTGAGACTCTGGAAACACCTTTATCATAAGCTTTCACAGTCTCTTTTTCTAAGGTCATAATTCCACCGATTCCTGTACCGGCTACTACTCCAATTCTATGTGCTTCTATGGTTTCACCATAGACAAGTCCACTATCATCCATAGCTTCTCTGGCCGCTACTAATCCAAACTGACAGGAGCGATCCAATCTCTTACCTTCTCGTTTGTCCGGATATTCAAATTCCTTGACTTCCGCTCCCATAATGGCTTTTTGTTCACTTGTATCAAAATGGGTAATTAAATCTATTCCGTTTTTTCCCGCTTTAATACCCTCCCAAAAATCTTTTACATTGTTCCCCAAAGGGGTTACTGCCCCCATACCCGTTATTACAACTCTTTTAAACATGTATTTTAAACCTCTCTTTCCTTACAGAGACAAGCCTCCATCTACTCCCAATACTTGACCGGTCACATAAGCTGCCATATCCGATGCCAAATACAATGCTGCATTGGCGATATCTTCAGCTTTTCCTACTCTTCCCAGGCTGATGGAGTCTGATAATTTACTCATTTGATCTTCCGTCAAAACTCCCGTCATGTCCGTCTCAACAAACCCCGGTGCTATGGCGTTCACTCTGATTCCCCTTCTTCCCAGCTCCTTTGCTGCCGATAAAGTCATTCCGATGATCCCGGCTTTTGAAGCGCTGTAGTTCACCTGACCCGGATTCCCCTTTACACCCACGATGGAGGAAAGGTTGATGATACACCCGGATTTTTGTTTCACCATCACGGAAGATGCATTTTTTAAAAAATAATAGCTTCCGCTTAAATTGGTTTGAATAACTTTATCAAAGTCATCGGGACTCATGCGCATAATCAATTTGTCGTTTGTGATTCCTGCATTATTTACCAAGATGTCCAATCTCCCAAAAGATTCCTTGGCAAGTGCTACGGCTTCTTCGCTATGTGCGGCATCTGACACATCACCTTTCAAAAGAACCACCTTGGTACCAAAGGTTTCTAACTCTGTCAGAGCTTCCTGCGCAGCTACATCATTGCTTCTGTAGCAAATCAAAACATTACAACCGTTCTTGCAGAATTCCTTGGCGATGGCCTTCCCGATTCCACGGACCCCCCCGGTAATCAAAGCGCTCTTATTTTCTAATAATTTCATAACTTTCTCCATCTATATTTCTTGTAAAGCCAAGGATTCCCCTCGACCTTCCTGACCGATAAGCATTTTTAAAGCTTTTAAAGTTGACTCTAAAGTCTCTTGGTTTTCCACATGCAGTGCCAGTAAATCGTGATTGATCTTTTTCACTAACCCGCAGAGCGTATTTCCGGGACCCAACTCTATGAAGAGCTGCACCCCATCGCTCACCATATTCTCTATGGTTTCCTGCCAATAAACGGGACTTTTGGCTTGTTTCGCCATGATCTGTGTAATGTATTGTCCTACCGTATCTTCTTTTCCCTTGAAATCCTCCATCATGTCTCTTCCTGTTACATTGGAGTAGATCTTCATGTTAGGTCTTTTCAAAGAACACTCTGACAGTAAAGCCTCCAACTTAGGTACCGCAGGCTCCATCATGGGGCTATGAAAAGCGGTACTGACACTGAGGGGAACTACCTTCAGGTGCTCACCTTCCTTTGCCTTGGCTTTTACATAGGCTTTGAATCTATCCAAGGAAGCTTTGTCTCCTGCCACTACCGTCTGCTGATGAGAGTTAAAGTTCACACCTTCCAAAATGCCATCTTCTCGGCAAACTGCTACCGCATCTAATATCTTTTGGCGTTCTCCAAAGGCGGCCATCATGCCCCCTTTATTTTCACCCTCTTCATCCAATCCCGCTTCGTTCATCCATTTTCCACGCTCTTTAACGATTTTTAGTCCAGTTTCCACATTTTTAATAGTAGTACCTGCGGTCAGGGCGGAATATTCTCCCAAGCTAAACCCTGCTAGTCCCACCACCTCTATGGACTTCATTTCCTTTTGAGAAAGCTTAGCGATTTCTCCTAAAAGGGCTTCATAAGCTGCCATAGAAACCGCATAAATACATGGCTGCGTAACCTGAGTTTGACGTAGCAACTCCTTGCTTCCTTCAAAGCACTGTGCCTTTATTTCTTCTCCGGCCAAATCCATAATTTTCTTTGCACTTTCATTATTGTCATAAAGGCTTTTGCCCATCCCTGTGTGCTGAGCTCCCTGCCCTGCAAATAGCAAACCTATCTTCATATATGACCTCTGCCTCCTTAAACATTTCTTCTATTATTTCTTTTGCACTTTGTTCTTTCTTTATGAGCCCCGCAATCTGACCTGACATGACGGAGCCTCGAACTACGTCTCCGTCCTTGACAGCCGCTCTCAGAGTGCCCACCGTTAATCGTTCCATCTCTTCGAAATTTACATCTTTCTTCTCCATGGATAAGATTTCCCGAGTTAGTTTGTTTTTTAGAACCCGTACGGGATGTCCCGTGCTTCTTCCGGTTGCTACCGTATCTGTATCTTTTGCTTTAATGATCATATCTTTATAGTTTTGTGATACCGTGCATTCCTCCGCCACCACAAACCTTGTACCTACCTGTACACCTTTGGCACCCAACATGAATGCTGCTGTGACTCCTCTTCCGTCACCGATACCCCCTGCAGCGATTACGGGAATCTTTATGGCATCTACCACTTGCGGTACCAGTGCCATGGTGGTCAACTCACCGATATGCCCACCGGCTTCCTGACCTTCGGCAATGACCGCATCTGCCCCTGCCCTTTCCAAGCGAGTAGCCAAGGCTACAGAGGCCACCACCGGAATGACTTTAATGTTATTTTCTTTAAATCTTGGTATATACTTACCTGGATTTCCTGCACCAGTAGTGACCACCGACACTTTTTCCTGGCAGATTACCTCGATGACTTCCTCTGCATAAGGACTCAACAACATAATGTTCACACCGAAGGGTTTATCTGTAAGCTCACGTGTCTTTTGAATCTCTGCTCGAACCCAATCCGGCTCTGCAGCTCCTGCCGCAATAATCCCCAGTCCTCCTCCGTTGCTCACGGCTGCTGCTAACGAACTGTCAGCGATCCAAGCCATGGCACCTTGTATAATGGGATACTCTATTTTCAGCAGTTCACAAATATTGACCATTTATATTCAACCTCCAAATTGATTTATTATCTTAAAAGTTTATACTTCATACAATATGGCACCGGCAGACAAGCCTCCCCCAAAGCCTACCATCAAGATTTTATCGCCTTTTTCTACTTTGCCTGTGGCCATCAAATCGGCAAGGGCCATGGGAATGCTGGCTGCGGAAACGTTTCCTGTGGTTTTAATATTCACTTGAAACTTTTCAATGGGTTGCTTAAACCTTTGTGCGGCAGCAGTAATAATGCGTAAGTTCGCCTGATGAGGTATGTAATATTTCACATCATCTGGGGAAACCCCAGTCTGATCAAAGATTTTAATCATCATTTCTTCTACGGCTTTTACTGCAAATTTAAATACTTGGGTTCCATTCATCTTTAAAAACATGTCGTCTTTTTCTCCCTCAGCATGAAAAGGAGTTTTTAGGTATTCCATACCACAAGTCAAAGAATTAGAATGATCATCATAATTTTTTATCACGCTACCTATAATCCCAATTTTTTCAGGGTTCAGCTCTAAAATAGCACTGCCTGCACCGTCACCAAAGATGATGCAAGTTCCTCTGTCTTCCCAATTAACAATTCTGCTTAGCCTTTCAACGCCTATTACCAATCCGCGTTTTATTTGATTTGTTTTAGCTCCCGGAATAGCTCCGGCCTTCATCAAGGATTCAGCCACCCAAGTGGCGTAAACAAACCCGCTGCATGCCGTATTCAGATCAAAGGCGACAGCATTGGGTAAGTCTAAAGCTCTTTTGACCAGTGCACCCATAGAGGGTACCAACATATCAGGGGTAACTGTAGCCACGATGACTAAATCTATGGAATCCTTCGCTATTGGGGGCTCATTGCCTAAACCTTTCAGTGCCTCTTCCGAAGCCTTAACAGACAGATCTAAGGCACTTTCCTCCACAGAAACATGTCTGGACTCTATCCCCGTTCGGTCGATAATCCATTGGTTATTTGTATCCACCATCTTGGACAATGCATCATTGTCCAAGGACAGTTGAGGTAATGCCTTTCCTGTTCCTATAATTGTAACACCCAAATTTCAACCTCCTAAATCTAAAGCTATATTTTTATTTAATATTTATTTTGATTATCAAAGTATTTAATTATAGTATAATTTATCCAAATATTATTGTCAATAAAATCCTTGTGAAAAAATTGTTTAACTAACAACTAGACAGAAGAAAAAAGTTATTAAAAAGATAAAAATGATGACTTGCCTGAACTGGTAGGATTAGAAGAATCCCATGGCGAGGATTAGAATAGGCTGTAAAATAGTAAGAAAAACTATCCCCTTGCTTACAAAAACAGGAAAAATACTTTGTACGAGATATTTTTCCTACCGCCAAGGTTCAACTAAAGTTCCCAATGAACTTGGCATTCCCAATAAATTTACATCAAACTTTAATGACGGTTCTACTCTAGAGCTGGCATTATGTATTCTCATGGATACTGCCCATCCACAGTCACACGTAATAATAATCGTATTATTTGTTTGTGCCTTAAAACTCACATCGAAAATAGAAGAAGGCAAACTTAACAGTGGAACTTTAGAATTAGGTTTCATTAATCCTGCATTTTTATTTAGAGTTCCATTGATATTAAAAGCTTGTACTTCAGTGGTTCTGCTTGGATCATTTGAAATAATTTTATAAAAGTCTTGATTTCCTAGTAGATAAGTAATAAGCTTAGATGGTATTTCTTTTTCATATCGGCTATATAATCTGAGCAATTCATTTTTAAAAGCATCTAACAAAGGTTTATAATAATAATCTTCTTTTTCATTCACCTCTGCCCAAAGCATTTTTTTATCTTTAAGTTTCTGTAATTTTTCAAATAATGGATTGATTTCTGAAAAATATTCAGTTGAGTTTGGTCTCCCAAACCATTTCTGACCAAAATCAATCTTATTGGAGAGTCTCGAATGTTTTACCGCTTTATGATTGTGTTTACAGGACAATCCTATTTTCCATCCAGGCGACGTTCTGGAACATATAACGTCCCTTACGTCTCCTTCAATTCCCTTTGCATCTTTTTGTATTTCTAAGCTAAGAGGATCTCCCCCTGCAATGTGCAGTTGTGGTTCAAGTCTTTCTATGATCCTAAGCCCTGCCTCAGCCGCCAAATCCATCTTTTTTTGTAATTCCGGAGATGCTTCTTCATAAAATATTCTAGCAGATTTTAATGAGGTAGTATCCACTAAAACGATTTTCTGATTTTCATAATATTTTTCATGAATTGCTTTTAAACAAGCAAATTCAAAAGCTTTCCCCCTCTCAGTTTGAGTTGCCATATCCCTCAATCTTTCCGTTATTCTCCAAAGGTAAAGTATTGTCTAAAAGTTTCTTCAAATCTGCAGCAATAACTTCCGCTAATTTGACCGGTACTGCATTACCTATTTGCTTATATTTACTAGTAAGGTTGCCCTTAAATTCCATACCGGTAGGAAAGGTTTGTATGGCAGCGGCTTCTTGCCAACTAAGTCTTCGGGTTTCTCCATTTTTGCCAAATTCCCATTTATCCTCTCCACATTTTATCATATCAGGAGAGGATGGATGCAAAGCAACTTGTTTCGACATCGCAGGTATCGTATAGGATGATTCATGCCATCCTCTTTTCCTATTTCTGCTCATATATCTAGGGGAATATGCCCCTTGGCAAATATCATCTTTATGGGGTTTAGGAACGTCTTTCAGCGCTTCCCCTAAAGTGATTGTTTTTTCTAGGGCTTTTGGAAATTGGTAATTTGTAATGCACAATTTTTTGTTAAATCCTATTAAAATTACCCTCCACCTATCCTGAGGTACACCATAGCTCTTTGCATTAACCAAATGAGGAAAGACATCATAGCCTCTATCTGAAAAATCTTCAATGATTGCTTCTATTATCGCTCCCTCTCCCAGGGTGAGAATGCCTTTTACATTTTCCGCAATGAATATGTGAGGTAATTTTTCCTCAACTAAGTTCACAAAATGTTTATACAGTATATTTCGCTTATCATCTAGTTTTCTAGGTCCTGCTAAGGAGAACCCTTGGCATGGAAAACCTCCAGCGATTACATCCGATTTTGGTATGGTATTAAAGTCAATTTTACCGATATCCCCTTGCACCACTTTTGCCTTAGACCAGGCTCTATGTGTCTCGCATGCATCTTTATCGATATCGTTTGCCCAAATAACATCAAACCCTTGATTTTCAAAACCCATGTCTAATCCACCGGCTCCTGCAAACAAAGAGACCATCGTATATTTTTTGTCCAATTGTTTGTTTTGTAGTTCAATAACTTTTCCCATACTTTTTTCCTTTTCTAAGACAAAATAAATAATCCATCACCGCGTAGAACATTTGTTCTATTTCATCAATTTTACTTTAAATACCCAGCGGTGTCAATTATTAATTGTATCTGAGATAAATATTTTGTCAACCCCCAGCTACCACTCTCAATATTTTTACTTCATCTCCACCTTGAAAGGTATAGGTGGGGTACTGGGAAACAAGTAATTGTTTCCCATTCACCCAAACTGCTGCCCTTTTACTGCCGTACTCTTCCAGCAGCATGGACACAGTTACGCTTTCTTCTATTTCCCGTTCCTTTTTGTTTATGTTAACTTTTATCATAACTTATTACCCCATGAATTCTTTGAATTTAATTATTTTAAATCCAATCCAATCCCAATCTTTTTAGTGTCTCAGGTTTTGGAACGCCGTTTTGATCCCAACCTGCAAATTCATAATATGCATCCAAAGCCTTTTCAAAGCCTTCTTCCGTAATCTGAGCCACTTCTCCCTCTCCATAAGTGATAGGTAAATAAGCTTTTTTAGGAAGACAATCCTCTTTTCGATTCATACCATTCTTTACATTAAACATCCTCATCATGTTGATGCGTCGTTCACCGATTTCCTGCAGCTCCTCAATGTTGGTATCCCAGTCACAGGCATATTTACAATACTTCACCAAATCTTCAGGTCCGTAAAGCTGCCATGCAGGTCCCCAAACAAATTGACAGAGACAAAGGGTATCCAATGTGGAGTAAAACTTTTGGGTTGATAAAGCAAACTTGGATTTATTCGCATCTAAAATACCATATGCATCACAGTCTTCAAAGGAATCCAGCATGTTAGGCCATAGCCAATTTTGATCATCCTTTGGCGCCATCAAAGCAGGGTCGTGCTCAGAGGACTGATGGTCAGCACCAAAATTATTTACCGCGTAGTTTACAGCCAAATTGGGTTTCATTTGAACCATATGTGCAGGCCATTCCTGTCCCTTACAGGTTACAGCTAAATCCTCCGCACCTTGTCCCAACTCCACTGCCGCCCTAGCACTTCCTTGAGCTAGCAATCTGCCAATGCCCTCTTCCTTGTAGGCAATCTTTTTAATCAGCTCTTCAAAGTGATCACCACTTCCAAATTTTAATTCTAAACCGTCGGTTTGATCCTTCGTTAAGATTCCCTTTTCGTAGCAATCCATAGCAAAGGCTATGGTAGCACCGCAGGAAATGGTATCTATCCCATACATGTTGCAAAGCATATTGGCTCTGCAAATAGCTCCTAAATCCGTGTTTCCACAATAGGATCCAAAGGTAGCACAAGTCTCGTATTCAGGCCCTCCGTAAGCGGGATCCACTTTACCGGGGATTTCCACTTCTCCTTTACACCTAATGGCACAACCGAAGCAGGTTTCTCTGCCGATTAAGATAGTCTTTGTGATGGTGGTTCCGGCAGTTTTCATAAAGTCATCCATGCAGCCGGTCTCCCAGTTATAGCTAGGTAAAAATCCTTCTGCTCCGTGAGCATCTACGACCCCTGCGGATCCGTTCAGAGCCGTATCCACGATGACTTCGTTGGCAGCGATTCTTTCCTTTACATCCAACGTAAGCGTTTTCATACCATCCCGATCAAAGGGTGCTACAGGTGGTTGTCTCTTAACTACCAGCGCTTTCAAATTTTTGGAGCCCATGACGGCCCCCACACCATTTCTCCCATTTGCTCGGCTCTTCATATGCATGATGGAAGCAAATAACACTCCATTTTCACCGGCAGGTCCTATGATGGAGGATTCTAATTTTGTTTCCCCCAGCTCCTTGGCGATGATCTCTTCCGCTTCACCCGTTATTTTTCCCCAAATATTTTTTGCATCTTTAATTTCCACTTTATCCTTATCGATGTAAACATATACAGGGCTTTCACTCTTTCCTGTAAATACGATTGAGTCATATCCATTGCCCTTTAGATGTGCAGGAATATATCCTCCCACCTGAGAGTCTCCTGCAGTTCCTGTCAATGGGCTCTTTGTAGTGACACACATTCTGCTCTGACCGCTGATAGGAATTCCCGTAAGGGGTGCTACGGAAAAAATCAGCATGTTTTCAGGTGATAACGGATCCACCTCCGGATTCATTTCCTTCAGCATTAAGTACATGCCCAAGGCTGAGCCCCCAGGATATTTTTTGTAGGTTTCCCCATCGATAGTATCTTTTTTCACAGTTTTAGTGGTGAGGTCAATCCTCAAAATTTGTGCATCTTTAAACATATTCATCACTTCTTTCTCTAAGTTGTAATTATAAGTATACTTGATTCAACAATCTATATACCTAACTGAAATCATCCGCCGCCGATTTTAGGGTAAACTTTCAGTTGATCCCCTTCTTGCAGCGAATCCGTAATCATGACGCGTTTTCCATTGATGGCTACAAATCCAAAGTTGCGAATCTCTTTCCAATGGATTCCTAGAATCTCCAAGGCCTCTTCACAAGTACAACCTTTTGGCACTTCCGCCGTGCATTCCTTCTCACCATCAAAGTATTTTAATAACGTTCCTTTGGGTAATATGGTTATCTTCATATTATAACAAACATCCTTTTTACTTAGATCTGACAGATTAAAGCTGGCAGAGAATTGTTTCAGGAATCCTACCGTTCTCATCCCAACCAAGTACATTGTAGTACTGGTTCAGCATATCTTCAAAGGCTTCCTGAGGGATAGCTTGCCCTGCAGCGGGACCAGATTTTAAAGCTTCAGCTGCTAATCTCTTTGGCATGGTGTCATCTTTTCTGTCAAAACCTTCTCTCTGGTTAAAAGCTCTGGCTACTTGAATAACTCTCCAACCTACTTTGGCCATATCCTCAGCGGTCCAATCTTTGCCTGTTACCAAAGTCATAATCTCTGCCATGGTTTCTTGGCTTAAGGTTGCCCAAAAGTCACAAATGCATAGAGAAAACTTTACAGCGTTATGCTCCGCTAAATTATAGACCATCTGACCTTTATTCTCAGCGGTGTAAGGAGGAATAGCAGCGGTAAACACTTCATCGTTAGGAGCATAAGCTCTCATATGGCAAGCTCCCCTATCGGAAACAGCGTAAGCTAAAGACATTCCCCAAGAACCACGTGGCTCATACTGTGGATATTCCAATCCTTTTACTTCCATGGCGAAGTCTTTTCCACCATACTTATCCGAAGCGGCTCTCACTCCTAAGGCTAAGTCAGCGCCGATGCCTTCTCTCTTTGCCATCAATTTTAGGTATTCTATCATTTTGGCGCCATCACCGAATTTGATACCGAAATCATGGATGCCCTTTTCTGTCATCTCCATGGCCCAGATGATGACATCTCCTGCACTGATGGTATCGAGACCCATGTCATCTGCTACCTGATTAAACTTCACTATGGTTTCAGGATCTCTCACTCCTGCATTGGGACCGGCTACAGCCAAAGACTCATATTCAGGTCCTTCGCAGATGGCCTCTCCATATTGGATGAAGTTACCGCAACCCAGTCCGCAGCTTCCGCATCCTCTCTTGCCTTTTCTCTTTTCCAGAAGAACATCTCCGTTATATTCCGTCCATCTCTCGTCCGTGGCATCTGAAAAGTTATTTACAGGAAGAATTCCTCCGTCATTACAAGCTTCCAAGAAGGCGGTGGTTCCACAGTCAAAGACAAAGGTATTGTCCTCTTGCAAGCAATCTTTTTGTAAAAGTTCTACAATTTTGTTGGTAGTTTCTACTATATTTGGAACCTTCACACCTTTTGATCCATTGATTACGATGGCTTTCAGGTTTTTGCTTCCCATTACTGCACCGATTCCACCTCGCCCTGCTTGTCTATAGTAGTCAGAATTGATACAGGCCATAGTAAGCAGATTTTCCCCTGCAGGTCCAATGGATAAAATGCTGTAATCGTGTCCATATTTTTTAGCCAATATTGCTTCCGCTTCATGGGAGCCCTTACCCCACAATTCTGCAGCATTTTTAAATTGAATTTTATCATTTTCTATAAGAACATATCCCGGCTCATTTAACTTGCCTTCAAAAATAATGGCATCATATCCTGCATATTTCACTTTAATGCCCGCATGACCTCCGATGGAGCAGTCCAATATGGTACCTGTGGCAGGTGATTTAGCAGCAATGGCTAACTTTCCGGAGCAAGGTACCGGTGTACCTGAGATGGGACCTGTCATAAGTAAAAGTTTATTATCTTCCGACAATGGATCAATTCCGGGTTCCATTTCTTCATATAAGTATTTGATGGCTAAACCCTTTGAACCGATATATTTCTCTGCCCAATCCATACGAAGAGGCTCATTTACTGCACTCTTCATCGTCAAGTCAATTCTCAAAACGTTATTTTGATATCCTAACATGGTCATATTCCTATCTCCCTTCTATTTATTCAAACGTTAATGCCTTCTGAGGGCAAGTCTTCACGCAGGAAGGATCGCCTTTACAGGTATCACAGATAATCGCTTTTTCATCTATCATCTTGATCACCTTTTTGGGGCATGCCCGCTGACAAACTCCACAGCCGATACATTTCTCAAAATCCACCTGAATGAACTCCCCCATAGAAATGGCATCTACAGGACATTGTTTTTTGCAAATTCCGCACAAGATGCAGTAGGAGTCTTGATATTTTAGCTCTTTTCCTTCATTATAATAAGTTTCAATAGAAATTCTAGACTTGGACGGTATGTACTCCCCTTCTTTCATGGCAGAGCATACCTGAGAACACAATTGACATCCTATGCATTTTTCTTTTGCAAATTTCAATCTTTTCATGACTTCTTCTCACCTTTCAATATAACTTTATCAATTAAAAAATGTGCTCAGAAAACAACACTAAATAATAAGTGCTCCTACTCTTTTGCACATTGGCAGGTAATAGAATTGCTTCTATTACCCTATCGTTTCACCCGGCAAACCTGTCAAAGTGAACTTCAGAGAGGTTTTGTTTCATTATATATCCTCGTTATATTGTTGTCAATCAGTTCACTTATATTGATTTGTCGGTATTCAGTTATTAAGTTGCGATAATGCTCTTCCTAAAGTTTCATGGGAGGTCCTTTTTTACCCCAAGACTTCTATGATAAGGTCCCCAATCTCCTTCGTTCCCACCAGCTTCATGTTTTCTGTCATAATATCCCCTGTCCTGTAGCCGTTGGACAAAACGGATTTGACAGCATCGTCTATGGCATCCGCTTCCTTCAAAAGCCCAAAAGAGTACTTGAGCATCATGGCTGCAGAAAGGATGGTGGCCATGGGGTTTGCCTTATCCTGTCCTGCAATATCCGGTGCAGATCCGTGAACAGGCTCATACATGCCAAAGTTGCCTATGGCCAAACTAGCAGAGGGAAGCATTCCTATGGAGCCGGTAATCATGCTAGCTTCATCAGATAAAATGTCTCCAAAGATATTGCTGGTCACGATTACATCAAATTGCTTAGGATTACGAACCATCTGCATAGCGGCATTGTCGATATACATGTGACTCAGTTCTACATCCGGATAGTCAGCGGCAATCTCAGTCATCACCTTACGCCATAAACGTGAGCTTTCCAAGACGTTAGCCTTATCCACGCTGCACAGCTTTTTATCTCTTTTCATCGCCATTTCAAAGGCGACTTTTCCAATCCTTTTAATTTCCTCTGTGGCATAAAGCTCTACGTCATAAGCCGCAAGACCCAGTTCTGTCTCCTTGTATCCCTTCTCTCCAAAGTAAATACCGCCTGTAAGTTCGCGAACTACAACGATATCCAGGCCGCCTTGGACGATTTCAGGTTTTAAGGGACAGGCTTCTGCCAGATCCTCAAAGAGCAGTGCCGGTCTGATATTGGCAAATAGGCCTAGCTCCTTTCGCAATCCCAACAGTGCTCTTTCAGGTCTTTCCTCTCCGGGCAGGGTATCCCATTTCCAACCTCCCACAGCACCTAACAATACGCTGTCAGAGGCTTTGCAAACCTCTATGGTCTCCTGCGGTAAGCAGTGACCTGTTGCATCGATGGCCGCACCTCCGGCTAAGACTTCCGTATATTCAAACTTATGGTTGTAGATTTCTCCTATTTTGTCCAAGACCCTCAAGGTTTGTTCTATCACATCGGGTCCGATACCGTCTCCGGGGACAACTGCAATTTTATAATTCATCTTTACTCCTAAACTTTATAAATTCTCTTTCACGTAATTCACCAATCCATCGCACCCGATAATCTTCTGAATAAATTCAGGGAAAGGCTCCGCATGATAAGTTTCATTTTTCGTATGATTGACGATTTGACCTGTTTTAAAGTCTACAGTGACTTCATCCCCTGAATCGATCTTCTCTGCCGCTTCTGCGCATTCAAAAATTGGAAGACCTGTATTGAAAGCGTTTCTATAAAAAATTCTGGCAAAGGTTGGCGCTATGACGCAGTTGACGCCCGCACCTTTTATTGCGATAGGCGCATGTTCCCTGGAAGATCCACATCCAAAGTTACTGCCGGCTACGATCAAATCTCCTTCTTGCACCTTGCCCGCAAATTCTGCATCGATATCCTCCATGCAGTGTTTGGCCAGTTCAGCCGGATCAAAGGTGCTCAAGTGCCTTGCCGGAATGATGACATCTGTATCCACGTTGTCGCCGTATTTAAAAACTTTTCCCATTTTATCGTTCCTCTCTCTTATATTGTTTCAGGGTTTGCGATTTTCCCTGCCACTGCCGATGCCGCTGCTACCGCAGGGCTGGCAAGATAAATTTCAGATTCCACATGACCCATTCTGCCCACAAAATTCCTATTGGTTGTAGCCACGGCTCTCTCTCCGGCTGCTAAAATACCCATATGTCCGCCTAAGCAAGGTCCACAGGTAGGAGTTGAAAACACTGCCCCTGCTTTAACGAAAATCTCTGCATATCCGGCTTTGATACAGTCTAAATAAATCTGCTGTGTGCCGGGAAAAATGATACAACGCAAGTTCTTAGCCACCTTTTTATCCTTTAGAATCTTCGCTGTAACCTCCATGTCCTCCATACGTCCATTGGTGCAGGAACCAATGATTACCTGATCGATCTTCACTTCCCCTACTTCATCGATGGTTCTGGTGTTCTCCGGAAGATGTGGAAAGGCTACCGTAGGTCGTATGGTGGAAAGATCAATTTCATAAGTTTCTTCATAAACTGCATCTGAATCCGGCTCATAAACCTTTATTTCCTTACTAAATGCTTTATTTTGGTTCTTGTGTTCTTTTAGATATTCTTCAGTGATACTATCCACCATAAAGATACCATTTTTAGCCCCCGCCTCAATGGCCATATTTGCCATTGCCAAACGGTCATCCATGGATAAATTTTTTAATCCAGATCCCATAAACTCCATGGACTTATACAGTGCGCCGTCCACACCGATCTTACCAATAATGTGAAGAATTACATCTTTTCCGCTGACCCATTGATTCAGCTTTCCGGTCAATTCAAATTTGATAGCCGCAGGAACTTTAAACCAAGCCTTTCCTCGAGCCATACCCGCCGCCATATCCGTGGAGCCTATCCCTGTGGCAAAAGCACCTAAAGCACCGTAAGTACATGTATGAGAATCTGCACCAATTACAGCATCTCCCGCTACTACCAATCCTTTTTCTGGAAGCAAGGCATGCTCAATGCCCATTTCACCCACTTCAAAGTAATTTTCTATTTTCTGTTCTACCGCAAACTCTCTCAAAATTTTTGCTTGCTCTGCAGATTTTATATCTTTATTGGGAGTAAAGTGATCTGGCACTAAGACAACCTTGTTCACATCAAAGACCGTCTTTGCCCCCATCTTCCGAAATTCATTGATCGCGGGAGGTCCGGTGATGTCATTGGCCAACACAATATCTAAGTTTGCCTCAATAAATTGACCGGCTTTTACTTCCTCTAACCCTGCCTTAGCCGCAAGTATCTTCTGTGTCATGGTCATAGCCATATTAATTCTCCTCCTTCAAGTGTTCATTTTCATAGATCATTTTATTCACCGCATTGATGTAAGCATAGATACTGGCCTCAATTACGTCGGTGGAAAGTCCTCGTCCGGAGTATTTTTTGCCGTCCTCATTGACAATCTTTACTAAAGCATCTCCTTGGGCATCCTCTCCCTCCGTAACGGATTTGAGCTGATAGTCATCCAACATTAAAGACATGCCTACAATCTTATCCATAGCTTTAAAGGCGGCATCCACGGGTCCATCTCCTCTGGCAACCTTCTCTATCATCTTTCCGTCCTTGGATACTTTTAACACCGCAGTAGAAGTGATGGTATTGCCACTGTTGATTACGAAGCTTTCAAGACCGTAGATCTTAGGTACCTGCACTGCTTCCTTGGCCACTAAGGCTTCAATGTCCTGATCGTAAACTTTTTTCTTTTTGTCGGCTAATACTTTAAACTTTTCGAAGGCAATATTGATTTCTTCTGCCGTTAACTCAAATCCTAAGTCTGCAACTTTATCCTTAAAGGCATGCTTTCCTGAATGCTTCCCAAGAACCATGTTATTTTTATTTAAGCCGACAGATGCAGGTGTCATAATCTCATAGGTTTCTCTGTGCTTCATCACGCCGTGCTGATGAATTCCCGCCTCGTGAGCAAAGGCATTTTCTCCTACAATGGCCTTATTCGGCTGTACCTTTACCCCCGTGATCCTGCTAAGCAAGCTTGAGGCACGCATAATTTCTGTGGTAATGATGCCCGTCTCTGCTTTTATGGCATCCTTTCTGGTATGAAGAGCCATAACCACCTCTTCCATGGCTGAATTTCCTGCTCTTTCTCCAATGCCGTTAATAGTACATTCTATCTGAGTCACTCCTGCCTTAATAGCTGCCAAAGAGTTGGCTACTCCCAATCCCAAATCATTGTGACAGTGGGCAGAGATGGTAATTTTATCCATGGACGGTGCCAATTCCCTCAACTTCATAAAGAAGTTATAATGTTCATCCGGTGTGGTATATCCAACGGTATCAGGAAGGTTCACCGTAGTAGCACCTGCTTTAATTACCCCTTCTATGACTCTAGCCAAGAACTCAAGGTCACTTCTGGTGGCATCTTCTGCGGAAAACTCCACATCACTGCAGTATTTTTTGGCTCTGGCCACCATAGCCACTGATCTTTCATAAACCTCATCTGGAGTCATCAAAAGCTTATGCTCCATATGTAGAGGGGAAGTAGCAATAAACGTATGAATTCTAGGGCTTACAGCACCTTTTAATGCCTCCCAAGCCCTATCTATATCCTCGGGGGTAGCTCTGGAGAGGCTGGCAACGGCACAATCCTTTATAGTTTCAGCCACTGTCTTAACCGATAAAAAGTCCCCGGGGGAGGATATGGCAAATCCTGCCTCTATTACATCCACTTTCATTCTTTCCAGTTGCTTCGCCATCTCTATTTTTTCCTTTAAGTTCATGCTACAGCCGGGAGACTGCTCACCATCTCTTAATGTGGTATCAAAAATTTTAATATGTTTCATGATTTCTTTCCTCCGTTTCTAATAAAAAAATAAACCCTGAAGTCCATATTGGACTTCAGGGACGATAAGTATTACCGCGGTACCACCCTGATTACTGCCATAGCAGTCATCTCTTTCTAAAAAATTGCTCGGGAGTGAGACTTAATTTTGCCAAAGGTATCGACTCACACCAACCGTCGACTCTCTGAAACTCTTTTAACAAATTAATAATTCCGTCATAGCATCGATATTAAACTAAGTGTTTAATAGTATAATATAAAAGGATTTCCTTTGTCAAATATTTTTTTATCTATTTAATCTTCTACTTAGCCTCTATTTAATCCAACCTTCTATGTACGCTTTTAATAATAGCTTTAAATCTTCTATGTCCGACATCAGCTTTTTGCCTACATCCGTGTGTGCCACTAAGATCTTATCCGATTTGGTTTCTATCGCCTTAATGGTGGTATTTAGATCCTGAACATCGTTGATGGCCGCTTGCTTAGAATGGAAGGGTTGATGCTCCGAAAGCCAAAGCCCATTTGCGTTGTATATCAATGTATATCCTGCAATTCCTGTTTCCGGCTGATAAGTTTTAGATAAGCCGCCATCAATAATGATCAATTTTCCCCCCGCCTTAATGGGACTTTCCCCCGCTTTCATCTTTACGGGAACATGACCATTGATAATATGGGATTCCTTTGGATCAAGTCCAAATTCTATCAATATCTTCTCGCAAAATTCAATCTTCTCATGGAGCTTATAGTAATGGTTCTTGTGTTCTTTCTTCGGTTCTTTGTCTTCCAGAAAATACCGTTCAAAGGTGGCCATCTTATGCTTTCCAAATAGGGGCGAATTTGGTCCACACCATAAGTACCATAGGAAGTCTCTGCAATCGTTCCTTTCCTTTAGGTCAAAGCGAGTATTGTAACCTCTTCTGGCCACGCTGTCCGCCGCATCGCAATAAGCTTTTCCGGATAATATCTTCCCATCCACATAACTTTCTATAAAATCTCCCTTTTCATCTACAGGAATACATCCATGATAAAGTAGATTAGAGTTAAACTTCAGGTAAAGGCTACCATGAGAGAATAGAAACCCTATATGCTTGTTGAGCTTTTCACTGTTGAGAAAAGAAACTTGAATTTTATCCATCAAATCTTTTTCTTCGGCTGAAAGCAAATATGGATTCTTACTATCCACCGTTGGAAAGAATGCATCCTTTAATGGATAATCCACTCCGTCAATGAAAACCGTTCCCTTCTCCAAATTAATTTTATCTAAAATAAGCCTATCGTCCATATCATATTCAGGGTGGTTTTGAATCAATTGACCTTCCAACTTAAATTGTATCAAAGTTATTGCCTTGTGAATCTTAGATAGTCGTTCCAATTCTGTATTGGAGGCAATTCCTTCCCTAGTTCCGACAGGCAAAAGTTCAATGCAATTGTCTTTTTCGTAAGTCGCATATGCAAAGGTGGCAAAAGGTCTCAGGTTAATTCCATAACTATCCTCTAAAATATCTAAATTGTTATACCTCGCACATATTCTAATGACATTGGCAATGCTAGACAGCTCCCCTGCTCCCGCTCCCATCCATAATATATCATGATTTCCCCACTGAATATCGATGGTATGATATTTCATTAAAACGTCCATAATAATTTCCGGTCCCGGTCCCCTATCGTATATGTCACCTATGATATGTAGTCTATCAATGGAAAGTCTCCGGATTAAATCTGAAATAGCTACCACAAATGCATCTGCGCGACCAATTTCAATGATAGTCTTTATAATGCTATCATAATATTGATCCTTATTATTTTTATATTTTTCTTCATGTAACAATTCGTCTATAATATAATCAAAATATTGCGGTAAAGCTTTTCTAACCTTGGATCGAGTATATTTTGACGCTACGACTCTGCAGATTTCAATTAATCTATATAAATTAATGGTATACCATTCATCTAAATTTTCAGTTTGATTTTTTTCGATAATTAATTTTTCTTCAGGATAATAAATAAGTGTTGCCAGATTCTTTCTTTCTTTCTCAGATAAAGCATTTCCATATACTTCATCTATCTTGCGCCTAACCACACCGGATGCATTTCTCAACATATGGGTAAAGGACTCGTACTCTCCATGCAAATCGCTGAGAAAGTGCTCTGTCCCTTTTGGCAAGTTTATTATAGCCTGTAGATTTATGATTTCCTCCGTAGTCTCCTCGATTGTTTTATACTGCTTTTGTAGCAGCTCAATATACTTAAGTTCATGATCTTTTAAACTTTCCATTAAATCACCATTCATCTTTTAAAAACATTTGAATAAAACCAAACCAAATTGGTATTACCCAATTTGGTTTGATAATTGATAATCATTCAACTAAAATTTAAAGTTAACTTAACATTTATTAGGGCTATTTGGATCGTCTGGATTCGCAAAGAATTCTTTGGTAACGCTGATTACAATTGTAGATAATCCTAATAAACCAACTAGGTTAGGTATGGCCATTAATCCGTTCAATGTATCTGCAATATCCCAAACCAAAGTTAATTCCATATTGGCTCCCAACATAATTACTGCCAAGAAAACTAACTTAAACGCTAAACTTCCCTTGGTAGATCCCATAAGGAACCCTAAGCATCTTTCTCCATAGAAAGACCAACTGATGAGGGTGGAGAAAGCAAAGAAGAATACTGCAATGCTGACTACCGCACCTGCTGCAGAATGAAGTCCATCGGAGAATGCCATAATGGTTAAAGGTGCTCCGCTTACTCCGGAATCCCAAACACCTGAGGTCATAATAACCAGAGCTGTCAATGTGCACAGTACGATGGTATCGATAAATACTTCAAATACTCCCCACATTGCTTGTTTTGCAGGATGATTGGTCTTTGCAGTAGCATGAGCAATAGGTGCACTTCCCAGTCCGGCTTCATTTGAGAAGATCCCTCTAGCCATACCTTTTTGAACAGCCAACATGATAGTTGCTCCTGCAAATCCGCCTGTGGCAGCAGCAGGTGTAAAGGCACATTTAACAATAAGTGCTAATGATGGAATGATTGCTTGGTAATTCATACAAATTACTGCAACAGCTGCAACGATATAAAATACTGCCATAAATGGTACAATCTTTTCCGTAACGGTAGCAATTCTCTTGATTCCTCCCAGAATTACTACTGCTGCAAGAATTACCAAAGCAATACCTGTAGCCATGGGTGGAACACCAAAGGTAGTATTCAGCGAAGAAGCAATAGTGTTTACCTGAGTCATGTTCCCTATCCCAAAGCAAGCTAAAAATCCAAATAAAGAAAATAATACCGCTAGCCATTTCAGGTTTAGCCCTTTAGATATGTAATACATGGGACCCCCGGAAAACTCCCCCTTATCGTTTGTTTCACGATACTTCACCGCTAACAAAATCTCAGAATATTTGGTGGTCATCCCGAAAAAGGCACAAACCCACATCCAGAAAATAGCCCCGGGACCTCCTACGGCTATAGCACCTGCTACCCCTGCGATGTTTCCTGTTCCCACCGTGGCGGCCAAGGCGGTAGTCAAGGCTTGGAAAGGACTCACATCCCCCTCACCCTTTACAGCATTGGGATCTTTCTTGAATGCTGTAAGTATAGTTCTTTTTAAAATAAATCCGAATTTACCAACTTGCAAAAAACCGGTTCTAATGGACAAGTAAATTCCGGTTCCACACAAAAGTGCGATCATAATTGGACCCCAAACGATTCCATTTATGGTTCCGTTTACTTGTGTAATTGTGTCAATCATAAATTCCTCCTTTAAAAATATGATAATTCCGTTATAGCCTTTCCCCTATTAGCTTTTTTTGTTCTCACCTCCCTCTTGTGATTTTTTGTAATCCCATATAGGGCTGTAAAGCCTTTGGGATTTCCACATCGCCATTTGCTTGTTGAAAATTTTCCAATATAGCTGCAAATGTCCTGCCTACCGCCAGGCCGGATCCATTTAGCGTATGGACAAAGTCAGGTTTTGCTTTCGGCTCAGGTCGGAACCTGATATTCGCTCTTCTCGCTTGATAACTTTCAAAATTACTGCAAGAAGATATTTCTACATACTTATTATAGCTGGGCATCCAAACTTCAATGTCATAGGTCATTGCGGAGGAAAATCCCAAATCCCCTGTGGAGAGCATTACTACTCTATATGGGATTTCTAACCGTTTTAGAACCTCTTCTGCTGCGTTAAGCAAAGTTTCTAATTCAGCATAGGAATCTTCCGGTCTGACAAATTTCACCAATTCTACTTTATTAAACTGATGCTGGCGTATTAGTCCACGAGTATCCCTGCCCGCTGCACCTGCTTCCTTTCTGAAACAAGGAGTATAAGCGGTATAATACACTGGTAATTCTGCTCCATCTATGATTTCATCCATCCTCAGGTTGGTCACAGGCACCTCTGCTGTAGGCACAAGAAAGAAATCCTTTGCCGGTATGTGGAACATGTCCTCTTCAAACTTAGGTAACTGACCCGTACCAGTCATAGCATCCCGGTTCACCATGAATGGTGGCAGTATTTCAGTAAATCCATGCTCTCCCGTATGGAGATCTAACATAAAGTTTATGATTGCCCTTTCTAACTTTGCTCCCAAGCCAGCATATACCGTAAATCTAGTTCCGGCAATCTTTGCTCCTCTTTCAAAATCTAAAATTCCTAGGTCTGCACCGATATCCCAGTGTGCTTTCTCCGGGAAGTCAAAAACCCTAGGGGTTCCCACCTTTCTGATTTCCAAATTGTCTGCATCTGATTTACCCACTGGAACTTTGCCGTTGGGAGTATTGGGGATATTAAGCAGAAGAGCTTTTAGCTCTTCATCCACAGCATTGACATTTTGATCCAATGCCTTTATTTCTTCAGAGAGTAACTTCATTTCCGCCATGAGAGACTCCGTATCCCTGCCCTCTTTTTTCATCTGCGGAATTGCTTTTGAGTCTTGATTTTGCTTATTTTTTTTCTGTTCCACATCTGCTAGTAGTTTTCTTCTTTTTTCATCAAGCTCTAAAACACTGCCTATATTGTAATCCCCTTGACCCCTAGATTCTAGAGCACCTTTTACTTCTTCTAAGTTTTCTCTTATCCTTTTGATATCTAGCATTGTACCTTTCCTTTCTAAGCTTGTTAGAATAAATTTTTCTTATATGCACTGTAAAGCACAGTCAACTCTCTAACTTTTTCCTGCATTTCTATTTGGAGCTGAGAAGCCTTATCATAATCCTTCGCCTCTAAAGCATCGGATATCTTAGTTAATAAGCAGGTTTCGGACATTCTATCCTGACCTAAATACTTACGAATCATTTCAATTTGATTCCAATTATAAATATCAAAATCCGTGCATTGCCCATCGATATGACATTTAGCACACTCTCGAACAACGTCCATGGTATTAGGTATAATTCGATTATTCAGCTCCATTGCCCATTGTGCAATGACAGCCTCTTTATAGGACTCCAAGGTTAACATATCAAATACTTTATCTTTTGTAAGAACCTCTAGTTTTTCAGGATAGTTATCAAAAGCACAAATATTTTCCCAAACAGTATTTGGTGCTTTTCCAAAAAATTGATCTCTTTCTTCTTCTGAATATTCATCAAAAACGTTTTTTTCGCTCCTATAGACTCTATTCTTTTCTAAGTAAAAAGCATTTTCCCCATATGCCTTGGATAATATTTTTTCCAATTCCATCGGTTTCTTTTCATTATTCAAAGAAGCCTTTATCCCATCCAGCATCGCCAAGTATGCAGTGGCCATAACCAGGTAAGTATTGCTCTTGGGGTTGGGAGATCTCAGTTCAAATCTAGTAGATGCCGGGTGGTTTGCATCTCGTACCAATCCTACAAGCACCGTTCTATTTCTAGATGGGCTCGTAGCATCATGCCCCAAAGAGGTTACAATACAAACCGGTGCCTCAAATCCGGGTTTCAATCTATTCAGTGCATCATTGGTATCCGTAATAAATGGATTTAAAACCTCATAGTTTTTAAGGATTCCCATCATTGCACCATAACCCACAGGGCTCATAAAGTCTACGTGATAATCCCTTGGAGCAAACAAACTGATAGTTTTTCCATTCTTTAATTTGGCTGCCACACCCATATGAGTATGTTCTCCGCTTCCTGCTACACCTTCTATGGGTTTTGCCATAAAGGTTACATCCAACCCATTCAGCCTAAAGATATCCTTTACAACGTATTTTACCTGCAGCTCATTATCCGCTGCCTGTAAAGCCGTACTATACTTCCAGTCGATTTCCAACTGTTCCATAATATGATCGTATTCCCCTGAGCTGCCTAACTTTGCCTTAATTCCCCCTACTTCCTTGTGACCCATCTCAATTTCAAAGCCATAACGATCTAATATAAGTAGGGTCTTTTCTAAGGCGGTCCTTACAGGTCCTCTGGTTCTTTGCCAATACTGTTCCTTTAGCTCCTGTGAGGTGGATAGCTGTTCTCTATCACCCTTATCCTCAGGAGTCTTTACCCAAAATTCAAGCTCGGTAGCAGCGGTTAATACAATTTCTTCAATATCCTCTACGGAATCCGCTTCTAAATACTCAAACACATAGGGATGGTTTTTAAGGAGCTGCATTACTTGCTCCTTAAAAACGGCAACTGCTTTTTTCAAGATTACCCTTGAACCAACTTCTGCTGTATCATTGTGCACTAAAATGGAAGGAATTCGAAGAGTTCCCACTGGCAAAGACGTTACTTGGGACTTATAACTAAAGTTATAATCCACATACCAATTTACATCTAAATCCGGTATAATATCCACCTTTGCATTGTTTAGTGCCGCAATTTTCGGAAGCACTACGCTTGATCCATCTGTTTGAACCCCATGACTTAATATTTTTTCAATATTTTTGATAAAATAGTTAACAGGTATTTTTTCATCTGTATCATGGCCTCCAATGTCCAAACCTACCAATGATACAAACATTATCTCAGGATGCTCCTGCAAGGTATTAATTATTTCCGGTATTGTGTGGTTTTTAGCAGGTATATTAAAAAGCAAATCACCTGTAATCATCTGTCTAAGGGCCCCTTTCTATGGTTAAAAACTCATCTTTTCTTTAGTATAGCTTTACGGCTTACTCAACAATCGAAATAGTTTTTCAGCCGTATCAATTATAGGTCAACTTCTAATTCATCAGTTCCTTGTGGTGCTTGAGGCAAATCTTGCTGATCAGTTTCAGCATTATTTTGACTATTGGTCAATAAATTCAAGTATTTTTCCAGTTGCTTTAAATAGTTGCCATAGGATGCCCAATCTCCACTCTGTTGTGCAGCAGTGGCATTCTTAAATGCTTCATTGGCCAGTGCGATAATTGCTTCCGGTGTCATGCCCTCTCCTCCGGTTTCACTTGGAGTTGTAGGTTCATTGTTTGTTGGTAAACCAGAACCAGTACCGAATAGGGAATCTAACGCAGCACCAAGAGTTGGTTCATAGGCAATTCTGTCTCCGTATGCCACAATAACTCTTTTTACCTCAGGTAAGCTGGAGTTGGTGGCCTCCAAATATACCGGCTCTACATAAATCAGTGAATCTTCAATAGGAATCACAAACATATTCCCTCTGCTATATGTGGAACCTGATGAATTCCATAGTGAAAACTCCTTGGAGATTTCCGTATGCTGGTCAATTTGTGCTTCAATCTGCATTGGTCCATAGATGGCCTTATCCTTGGGAAGTTGATAGAGAATCAACTCTCCGTAATGAGTGCCGTCATTTCTAGCTACCAACAAACCTGTCATATTTTTCTTACCTCGTGGCGTATATGGGATGGAGTTAATAAACTCTACGTTCTCCTCGCCGGGTAGCTTCATGATAAAGTAGTTGGGAGTCATTGCGATTTCTTCTGTTCCATAGATTTCGTTTGCGATGCTCCATAAGTCTTCATTTTGATAAAATACCCTAACATCGTTCATATGATATCTTTTGTAGACATCCGCTTGAATATTGAGCATAACGCTTGGATATCGGACATGCGCTCTCAGGGATTCCGGCATCTGGTCAAAGTTCTTGAATAAGTCTGGATATATCTTTGCATAGGTGCTAGCGATAGGATCTTCCGCATTTACAAGATAATATCTCGTATCTCCGTTATAAGCATCTATCACTATTTTCACAGAGTTTCTAATATAGTTTACATTGCTTTGTGTCGCATTAAATGGCTCTGAGTATGGGAAATAGGTGCTTGTGGTATAACCATCAATAATCCAATAGAGCTTACCATCAGCAGTGACTATATAAGGATCTGTATCATAATTTAGAAACGGCATAATTTTTTGTGCCCTTTCCAATATGTTACGATTGATAATAATCCTTGAATCGCTGTTTATATTTGTTGAAACCAAAAGTTTTAAGCTCTGTTCTCTAATAGCAAATACAATCTTATTAAACAGACCTAGCTTGATTCCCGCGTTGCCTTCATAGGTGTTATATACGTTATTGTCTCCACTTGGGTAGTCGAACTCCTGCTCATCTGTATTGGTCAAAATGTAGGTTTGTGTCATCTCTCCAAAATAAATTTCCGGTCTGGTAATTTTAATTTCTTCCACCTGTGATACCGGTGGAATATTGGAAATCAACATGTCGGGCTGTCCACTGGCCGTCACCTTATCTACACGGGATAAAGAAATTCCATATCCATGAGTATATTTGAGGTGCATGCTGAGCCATTGATCGCTGGTTTCCGCTTCATTCATCTCTCTGGCTGATAAGAAGGTTTGTGTTAATTCACCATTGACCATATATCTGTCGACATCTACATCTTTAAAAGTATAATAACGCTTGATACTCTGAGTCTGGTTATAAAATTTCTTGGCTGGTTCATAATCGTTGATTCGTATATTAGATATGGTACCCATGTTGTTCATGATATCCTGCTTGGTAAGCTTGTTGGTTGCATTAAAAGGTTTAATCATCACCGACTTTAAATCATAAGCTGCTTGGGTAAATCTGATATTGTTTTCTAAATATGGGCTTTCCTTGCTGATTTCATCAGGGGATACGATTAGGTTTTGTACTGCCATTGCAGCTCCTGTGCCCAATGCACCTAACAAGATCATAATAACAGGAACCACCAGAACCTGCTTATATTTGCGTTTGCTAATTCCTAGCACTAACATGATTGCAGCTACTAATGATAACGCCATCAGACCTCTGTATACCCAGAGAGTTACATGCAAATCTGTAAAGCCTGCACCGTACAGCACCCCTGTCCTAGAATAAAGCAAACTAAACTGTTTTAGATAAAAATTTGCTGACATCAATAAAAAGAAGAGTACACCTAAAACCATAACTTGCTTTGATGCTACATTTAAAATTTCTTTGATGTTTTTATCGTTAAATTGCGGGGTCTGCGGTCTTCTGTTATTAAAGTTTTGACCAAACATATTTCCAAAGGCGCCTCCGAAGTTAGAAAAGTTTCCAAATCCATTGGGTCTATTGTTGTAACCACCCTGGGGATCCCCATTTTCATCAAAGAATTGAGGTTCCGGCGGAATTTCTGTAATCTTAGGTCTTCTAAGTGAAATTAATACAAAGTAATAAATCAAAGATAACACTGCAAATCCGACGATTACACCTAATAAAATTTGCGTTACTTGAGACAAAAATTCCAATTTAAAAATATAGAAGGATATATCCATATTAAATATTGGTTCTGCTAAATTAAAATCTGTACTATTGGTAAATTTTAAAATTTCAAACCATAATCCTGAAACTACAGAAATGGTTATAATGCCGGAGAACAAAGCAGACAAAAGTAATGTCAACCCTGTTACAGACTTTTCTTTTATTTGATTACCATCAACTAAATCAACTTTTTTATAATATCCATTTTTGAATACTATGAGATACAAATAGGATAGTATCATTAATACTAAAAATGTGGGAATTCCAATCTGTAGTTGGGTAAATAGCTGTTTAAAGAATACGGAGGTATACCCTAATTCTTTAAACCAAAGGTAGTCTGCAATAAAGCCTACTAAAGTAGAAAATGTTGCACCTCCTAAAAGTAAAATCCCTATTATTATTCCTAAGCCTATCTTTCTTTTCTTCACGAGATCACCCTTTCTTTATTTGATAACGGATTTTATAGCATCTGCCGCTACAATGGGCAGTGCATCTCTTCCACCTTTTTCTTCCTCCAGAGAACGTAAATATTGTAATCTGTTGGTCATTCCCTTTTTAACTAATGAAATATAGTCTCGATCATCCAAGTCCGGAATAAATCCGGATATTTCCATAATTTTAAGCCCGGCAAAAGGACCAAAATCTTTAAACTCGGCAGTCTCATCCACTATACTCTCCATAATTCCTATGGTCACCTCCTTGGGAATTTTTTGCTCTAAGAAGTGACCTGTATTGATTATGTAACAATCCACTTTTCTTTCTTCGAATAAGAATTTAAACTTTTCATAGTCCTGAGATAGGGGATAAGTTCTAAAGGGGTTGGCGTAAGGTTCAAAGACCAAAGCATCCTTATCCACACCTTTTGCCAGCTTTTCTGCCGTCGATCTTTTTGTGGCTAAGGTGGCTCCCATAACCGAGGCTAAGGTAGGATCCTCGATTTTAACCACAGGAGGCAAGGTATGATCCTTCATCAGCCAAACAATGCTGTTTATAGGTTCCTCCATTTTGTCTACTCGGTTGGCCGCCCATAGTTTAGATTTTATGGCTCTACCGTTTCCGTTTCTGATATCCTCAGTCACCAGAACCACATTGCCCTCCTCATCCATGGTTGCTCCGCAATTCTGCGCTGTAATTAAATATTTATTATCCTCTGAAGTAAGGGGATAATCCTGTGTTTTGTCAAAGTAGGATGGTTCCAAAGCCACCGTAGATCCGTCCTCTTCAGAAATAATGTAGGCATCGTCATGAAGGACTGTCACGTCGTACTTGCCGTTATGCTTTGCATGGGTTAAGGTAGATTTGCCCGATCCGGACAATCCGAACACGCCCATAACATGTTTATGACCATCTTGTCGAACCATTCTTTTTAGCCCCCCGTGACATGCAGCGTAACCATTTCTGTTAGCTAGACCCCATGCCAAGGTCAGTGTTCCTTTTTTATGTTCTCCAAAATATCTCATTCCCAATAAGCAAGCACAATTATGCTCCGAATCAAAATATGCAAGTCCTTCCGGAAAACGAGGATGCACATAATCAGGGTCTGACAAAATATAAATATCTCCCTCGTCACCGATTGGACGTGAATTCTTATACATATCCTCATAGAATTGATTGATATATTGAAAGTTTAAAAGCCAGTTGTAGGCGGTATTTTCATAAGTTTCAGGGACTAACAGATGTGCCTTAACCATAAAGTCCGGATCCAGACCTATATAGGATTCCACATGATACATCTTCTTATATCGTATTTGGAATGCCGCTTCCCTTAATACCGTTGCCATATAAGGCTCTTCGACATTGACTTCTCCTAAAATAACCCTTGCACCGGCAAATCTGCCAACCGTACTTCCATCGTTCATAAGAAGAACCTTTGCATTGTCAGGTAAACCAATCTTGTCAGGCTGAAAAACCTCCATGCTAGTTTCAATCGTGCCGGGTGCTGTCTTAGCCAACTCATATGCTTCCTTTAAGTCTGTAAGCTTTTTCACATTGTTGCTGTAAAACGCAGTTTCAATTGTGGCTCTCGACATTGAAAAAAGTTCATTATCAATTGTAACTGAGCTTCTTTTAAACTTTGATTTTGTTGACATTTTTTTACCTCCCGGATAAAAAATTATTTAGAAAATATAGCTTTAATGCTATTGATCCAATTCGTGATTGCTTCTACAATAGCGATTTCTCTTTCTAAAATAAATTCTGTCGCAGCACTGTCTGGAAGAAAAAATTTGATTCCTAAAATAGCTAATTCGGCTAGCAATAAGACGATGATGATTGCTAAGATTACTTTTCCTATTATTCCGCCTTTAGACTTTCCCTCTTCAAATTCTTCATCATCAAACTCTTCATCAAACTCGTCGTCAATATTTATGTCCTTTTCTGATTCATTATCTAAATGACCAAAATCTAAAGATAGTTTTCTAGATTTTTTTTCATTTTGAAATAATAAATCTTGATCAGGATTAGCGATGGGCAAATCTTGGCTAGTACTCATCTCTGCATTTTGAATTGCAGGAACGACTATCTCTGATGCCTGATTTGTGGGAGCAGGCTGCATGGGAGCAATTGAGGAATCCATAGCAGGGTTACTGATCTCCGCATTGATCATCGGCTCAGCATTCATATGTTGTTTTAAAGGGCTAAGATCTTCTGCAATAGTTTCATGAGTTTCATATTTCTGTTTAATCTCTTCGTTACCCAAGACAATATTCTGCTGATAAGGAGTTGATTCTACTTTTACCTCTGCTTCTGGAAAAAACATTTTGCGGGCTTCTTCCATTTCGTTTAGATGCGGATTTCTCTGCATATTGGCAGAGGCATCCGCCACCTGAGGCTGAAGATTGTTGAGTAGTGCATCGTTTTGCAAAGGATTCTGCATTTTTTCATCTAATGGTCTTGCATTTCCAGATGAGGTATGCATGTTTCGATACTGCTCTAATTCGTTAATTCTGGCATACTCTTTGTCCAAAAGTTTTTGAAATTCTTCATTTTTTTTGCTAAAAGTAAAAAATTTATCTCGAGGAATGACATCAACACTTTGGTCTTGCCTATCCATGTTGATATGGTTCATATCTTCCTTTGTTATTATATCTTCAAAGAATTCGGCACCGTGTGATTCAGGGCTCCTTTTTTCTTCAGGCTTTATGGTTTTGCGAAATACAAATTCTTGATCATCATTGCTGATAGTTTCAAATCTAGGATGAACATCAAAAGTATCCTCTTCTGGCATATTTATACCAGTAAGTGCCTTCTCCAAGAAATAATCCTCTCTGGCACTGGTGTAACTTAACTCCTCTTGATTATTCGTTTCATTTTTTAAGTCATTTATAGAATAATCGATATCACTTATTGGGTTACCAAACTCATCCTGCTTCCATGTAAACTCCACTGTCTCCGTTTTTCTTGATCTTGGGAAATCGTATACATTCCAAGAAAATTCATTATTTTCAAGTTGTTGTTTATATACTTGTGCTTCCTCTCCATGTACGGAGTCCACTTGCTCAAACCCTTTTGAAAATTCAGATGTCGCTTGTACTTCGGCTTGAAACGGAGAATATGGAGGATTAAATACTACTTCCTCTTTTTCTTCCACAACTGAAACGGGAGTTGCAGCCACAGCACCACATACATTACAATTAGAATCTTCGTTATTTAGTAAGTTACCACATATTTTACAATACATCCTGTTTCCCTCCGTATTTTGCTAGTCTTTTATTAAATTTTCTAACTCATCAATAGTAAATATTTTCCCGCTTTTATTAATATTATAGCCTTTTATGCCTTTATTATTTAGATTATCTACTGTTGCGCTCTCTGTAAGTGTTGCCAAGGATGGAATACTGCTTGTTTGCGGAACAGTTATCGACTCTTCATATGGGAAGACTTCATTTCCATCATTAAGCCCTTCCCCTATGGGATAAACAAAGGGCAATTCTTCGTGGATATTAATCTGTTGATCCACGTATGGCATGTCATATGATTGAGACCGCTTTCTTTCAAAGTTCAACTCTTTAAAAAAGTCTTGATTCCCGTCATTTAGAGAGGAGTTCACCTCTTCAACATCGTCTAAGATAATACTGTCTTGTTCAAAATTTTTATGTACGAAAACTTTTGCTTTTTGATTATTCTTAAAATATGTCATATCTATTGCACCAATTCCATCTTCTATTGTTACTTTATCTTCTTCATAATTTTGTATATCTTGATTTATTTTTATTTCTTGCTCTAATTGGACTACAGGTTCCTCAACTGGATAGGGTGGAGATTGTTTATCGTTTATATTAAGATGAGTAGAGTGATTGTCCTTATTGCCCTCTACTTTGTCCATGTTTTCATATGTTTGCTCAGGGGGTTCCGCCACCGTATCTGCCCCTTTAAATCTTAATCCTTCGTCCGTATGTTTTATTTTCCAAGCCTTTATGTCTGATAAATATTCTTTGAGTCCTTCAATTTCTTGCAATCGTTCATCTATACTTTCTAGCAATATTTGGTTTTGGTTGATCTTCCAGTACCACAATCTCAGCTTTCTAAGGGGAAACCAAAGAATAACGGATAGAAGTACATAAGCTAAAAACGCCATGAGTAAAAAATCTTCTGTCGTAAAAAAGAATTGATCAAACATATATTTAACCTCTGTTGAAATTTATTTTCCCCCAAATGATAGAACTATCGAACGTTTCTATTTTTTGTATTATATCATAGGTCAAAACCGTTAGCAATGCGAATAAACAAAATTTCTCAATATTTACCAATATATCGATTAATTTTTTTCATTGAAAAAGAGCGAGTATTTCTCGCTCTTCAGTTAAATCGACATATGAAATTTTCTTAGTAATCAGAATTTGTCATTTCGCTTTTGTTATTTTTAGATTTGTTAGCTCTGTTTGTGTCATTGCTTGTTTTGTTATTCGTCTTGTTAGTGTCATTATTGTTTGAAGTTTCATTACACATTTTTGAATTTTGTTTGTTGTCTTTATTATTTTTCATTTTAAAAACCCTCCTTTTGTCTTTATTTTAAGCTTAATTTTTTAAAATATAATAGGAAATTTTAACCAAGGATGTTATAATAATAAATCATGCTCACTTATTAAAAGTATAACCATTGTTGGAGGATTTATGAAAAAGTTTATTTCTCAAATTAGGGTCATATATGCCGATACTGATGCTATGGGAATCGTTTATCACACCAATTATATCAAGTGGTTTGAGATAGGAAGAACGGAGCTTCTCAGGCAAATAGATTACACATATGCAAGAATGGAGTCGGAAGGTATCTGGCTACCCCTGATAAGTGTTTCGTGCAATTACAAAGTTCCTGCAGTTTATGATGATTTGTTGGAGATCCATACATGGACTTCAGAATTAAAGTCCGCCTCAGTCACCATGAGTTATGAGATCTTTAAAAAAGAAACTGGTCAGTTATTGGTGACGGGACATACCCGGCATGCCATCACAGATTCTAAATTAAAACCCTTAAGACTGAAAACTTCTTGTCCAGATCTTTTCGAAAGAATAATCAATAACATGTAATTTAAAGCATCTTTGTAGATTGTTTACATCGTTACGGCAACATCGTAGAAAGGAGATGGACTATTGAAAATTTCGACTAAAGGGCGATATGCATTGAGGGTAATGCTCGATCTTTCCACACACAATAACGGTCAGTTTATACCCCTAAAAGATATCGCACAGCGGCAAGATATTACCATAAAATATATGGAACAAATTATCTCACTGTTGTGTAAAGCAGGCTATTTGAAAAGCTTGCGAGGAAACAACGGCGGTTATAAGCTGGTAAGATCCCCAAGCGAATATACGGTGGGAGAAATTTTAAGAACGACTGAGGGTAGTCTGGCACCAATCGCATGTCTGGAGGATGATCCAAACCAGTGTCAAAGAAGCGAAATATGTCTAACTCTTCAGTTTTGGCAAGGATTGTACAATGTAATTAATGAATACGTGGACAATATTACCATAGCTGACTTATTACAAAATCAAATTGATGGTATCCAGGACCATTATTCGATTTAAGGTTTTCGGGTAACTCCTTAAATCGAATTTTATTTTTTTGTTGACAGATATGATAAATTATGATATTCTCATACTAAACCAGTAGGAATAATATGATATTTTGGAGGTAGTCAACATGGAAAACAATCGACAGTTTAAATTCGAAACCTTACAATTACATGTGGGCCAGGAAGAGCCTGACAGCAGTACCGATGCGAGAGCTGTGCCCATTTATGCCACCACTTCTTATGTCTTTAAGGATAGCCAACAGGCAGCAAATAGATTTGCTCTTGCGGAAAGCGGCAATATATACACTCGCCTTATGAACCCAACATCTGATGTATTTGAACAGAGGATTGCGGCTCTGGAAGGAGGTATCGCGGCATTGGCAACGTCATCCGGAGCGGCTGCAATCACATACGCAATACAAAATATAGCGAAAGCAGGAGACCATATCGTGTCTTCCAATACCATTTATGGAGGTACCTATAACCTCTTTGCCAATACTTTTTTAGACTTTGGCATTGAAACCTCCTTTGTTGATGGGAGCGATCCAGCAAACTTTCAAAACGCTATTCGTGAAAATACTAAAGCGATTTTCATAGAAACTTTGGGCAACCCTAATTCATCTGTTTTAGATCTAAAAAAGGTAGCTGATATCGCTCATCAAAATGGCATTCCACTAATTGTTGACAATACATTTGCAACGCCATATCTCATTCGCCCCATCGAACATGGTGCCGATGTTGTAGTGCACAGTGCCACTAAATTTATTGGCGGTCACGGAACGGTGATTGGAGGGGTGATTATCGATAGTGGAAACTTTGATTGGGCACAAAATGAAAAGTTTCCAGGACTATCAAAACCAAACTCAAATTACCACGGAGTTGTATTCACGGAAGTGGTAGGCAACCTCGCATATATCATCAAGATAAGAACTACTTTGATGAGAGATACGGGATCCACAATTAGCCCTTTCCATTCATTCCTGTTCCTTCAAGGGCTTGAGACTCTATCTTTGAGAGTGGAGAGACACGTTTACAATGCACTTAAGGTGGTGGAATTCTTAGAGAAGCACCCATTGGTGACAAAAGTAAACCATCCCTCCTTGACCAGTCACTCTGATCATCAACTTTATAAGCAGTACTTTCCACAGGGCGCAGGGTCTATTTTTACTTTTGAGATTCAAGGCAACGCCGATACGGCAAAGGCATTTATCGATAATTTAAAGCTATTTTCTTTGCTAGCAAATGTTGCTGATGTAAAAAGCTTGGTGATTCACCCCGCTTCCACGACTCATTCTCAAATGAGTGAAAGCGAGCTTGCAACTTCAGGGATAACGCCTACAACTATCAGACTTTCAATCGGTACAGAGCATATCGACGATATACTGTTTGATCTCGAGGAAGCCTTTAAAGGTTTATAATTTTAAAGCATTAGAAATTCAACAATTATTTAGCAAAATTGGCAAAATTCAACAAATGCCTACTAAAAAAAGTTTGACAAAATAATGGAGACATGTTAACATATTTATTGTGTCCGATGGTCACAATAAGTATGTTTCATATGCTTCCTTAGCTCAGTTGGTAGAGCACCTGACTCTTAATCAGGGTGTCCGGGGTTCGAACCCCCGAGGGAGTACCACAAAAGAAAACCTGTAACCGCAATTGGTACAGGCTTTTTTGTTTTTTGAAAGAATAGGCTTTTTAGTGTAAATCAGCGGAACACTAAAATATTCTATCAAGGTGGCTGATGGTTGATTTACTCAGAATTATCTGATTAGCAAGGTGTAAGTATCTGCGTGTAGTCAGTATGTCCTCATGTCCCAACAGTAACATCAGCTTATAAATGTCCACCGAACCTTTTTCTTTGTATTCATCTATGCAATAGTTAGTTGCGAAATTATGACGAAGCCGATGGCATCCAAAATCAAAAGGTAGCGTAGCGGAAAGCTTGGAAACAAAAAGCTTGATTGCATTATCTGTGAGAGGTTCATTATTAATTGTAATAAAAAGCTGTAAGGAAAGAGAAAAAGGTACAGCTTGTATGTATTTCTTTATAAAAAACTGAGTAAACTTGCCAACAGGGACCAAACGTTGTTTGTCTCCTTTCCCGTTAACCTTTAAATTTTTATTTTTAATATCATAATCCTCCATTTTTATCTTTGAAACCTCCGAACGTCTAAGTCCAGAGTCAAGCATTAATGCAATAATTGCAGAATTTCGGTATTCTAACCAATCAACAGGATTTGTTATACTCTGAAAGATTTCCTTTATTTCTTCATCAGAATAAATGTATATTATTTTTTTAGACTGCTTAGGTATATTAATCTTCAAGCTTAATCCATGCTCTATATACTTCTCAGTTTCAAGGTATTTCACAAAGACCTTCAAATGTCTAAGATAAGTTCCAACAGTAGCCTTACTAAGCTTTTTATCATAAAGATGTTGAATATAATTTCCTACATTATTATAGTTCAATAATTCCAAATCATTATCACCAACATATTTTATGAACATCTGCAAAAATGAATAATAATTTTCTATTGAACGCGATTCAAGACCTTTTAAATAACAATGTGCTTGAAATAATTCTAAAGCTTTACTAAGTTTCATATATTCTCCTTGAACACAAAATATAAATCGATTTTTACATGAAAAAAATTTGTGTTCATTTATTTCTTAAAAAACATAATCTTTGCTTCGTATCCTTCAGAAAACTTTGAATAAAATAATAATCCTAATTCTTCTATTGACATATCTTTGGTTACAGGAATATCAATTTGCTTTCCAGACGTCTGGAAAGAATCATTTTTCATTTGCTTTATTTCTTTAACTGTCATATCAGGTGTAACTGAAGAAATTTTTTCATCAGTTAAAGAAAGAAGTTCAACCAATTGACTATAAGAATACTTAGAATATGTCAAGGATAGTCGGTATGAAGGCGAAGCACCCGAATATTCAGAAAACCTAAGACAAACATTAATAAAATTATATGTACTGCTTTTTTTAAAGCCCAATTCACTAAGAGCATATTCATAAATATTCTTATAACCACGTTCTAAATAGATTTTTTGAGTTTGACATTCCCATAAAAGAAAACCAATATATAAAAAACTTCCTGCAATATTTACAATCTCTTTTCTTATTTTATTAGTCAAAGAATCTAAATTTACAGAATCAGTTGATTGTGGATGTAATGAAGCATATGAACCAAAATCTTTTTCTAACATAATAATACCTCCTATTATGAACACAACTTTACCGGATGGTTAATTGAAAAAGTAAGTGCAACCCCTCAAGAGAAAATAAGAAAGCTTGAAA
>CAZOSB010000008.1:11140-85875 GCA_964582545.1 uncultured Anaerovorax sp. | reverse complement strand
AACTTAAAAACAGAGTACTTCCATCCGTAAGATAGATTTACTCTGCTTTATATTCTTTAATATTTTATTCAGTAAAGGTAACCCGACAAGTTTTGCTTTTAAAATCCACTGAACATGGAAAGCATTACACTGGCCGCTACTGCTGATCCGATTACACCGGCTACGTTGGGACCCATTGCATGCATCAGAAGGAAGTTAGAAGGATTGTTTTGCTGACCTACCTTTTGGGATACACGAGCTGCCATTGGTACTGCTGAAACCCCCGCGGAACCGATCAACGGATTGATTTTTCCTCCTGTCATAACATTCATCAGCTTGGCAAGCAGAACGCCCGCAGCCGTTCCAACACAGAAGGCCAAAACACCTAAAATGATGATCTTGATAGTTGCCGCCACCAAGAACGTAGGCCCTTGCGCAGATGCCCCTACAGCCAAACCTAACAGTATCGTAACGATATTGATTAGGGCATTTGCCGCTGTATCTGACAATCTGGTAGTAACACAGGATTCCTTAAAGAGATTTCCCAACATGAGCATACCTACAAGGGGTGCTGCAGGAGGTAAGATAATTACAACAACCGCCGTAACGATGATTGGGAACAAAATCTTTTCCCTTTGGCTTACTACTCTCAGCTGATCCATCTTGATCATTCTTTCTTTTTTCGTAGTCAGTGCGTTCATAATGGGTGGTTGAATTACAGGCACCAATGCCATATAGGAATATGCCGCTACTGCCACAGCACCCAACAAATGAGGTGCCAGTTTACTGGTGAGGTAGATGGCGGTAGGTCCGTCAGCTCCTCCGATAATTCCGATGGAAGCTGCTTCCTGTGCATTAAACCCACCTAGGAATGGGAACAGCAGCGCTCCTAAAAATGTAAAAAATATTCCAAATTGTGCAGCAGCACCCAACAGGAGTGATTTGGGGTTCGCGATCAAAGGAGCAAAATCCGTCATAGCACCGATGCCTAAAAAGATTAGGGATGGGAAAATAGGCTTCAACATATAGAATATGGTAAGCAATCCTAAATCCGCAATTTCGGTTCCCGCTGGTGGATGTGGATCAAATATGCCCGTAATTGGAAAATTGGACAGCAACATTCCAAAGGCAATAGGTACCAAAAGCAAGGGCTCAAATCCCTTCTTTATGGCCAAATACAATAAAATAAAAGATACACCTATCATAATTGCACTTTTATAGTCTAGATTCATGATACCGGTTGTTCCGATAAATTTTGTCAATGTCTCAAATATCATTGGTTTATCATCTCCTTTGATAACAATTTAAGGTACGAATTTCTTATTTTCAAATAGTAACACATGGAAGAATACAATACAAGTTTTTCCAACATTTAATACTGTATACATATTCTATCAAAAATGCAATGCATTTTTAATAGAATTAACCATGTGGGCTTTATTCTATCTTCATAGTTAACCCAATCTTCTGCTTTTCGGGGTCGATGGAGAGAATTTTGACCTTTACAGTATCTCCAACGTTGATGACATCCATGGGGTGTTTGATATACCTGTTGGTAATCTGTGAGATGTGCACCAACCCGTCATTTTTCACTCCAATATCCACAAAGGCTCCAAAGTCCACCACATTTCTTACGGTTCCCGTCAGCTCCATGCCTACCTTCAGATCTTCAAAGCTCAGCACGTCTTTTCTAAAGACCACGTCCGGTGCATCTTCCCTGGGATCTCTGGCAGGCTTTTTCATTTCACTCACGATATCCGTCAGGGTAAGCGAACCCACGTCCAACTCCGCCGCCATTCGTTCGATGGCTTTTTGTAATGTTTTTTCTCTGCCCTCATATAGTTCCATGATTTTATCTTCGATATCCGGAATGCCTCCTTTCGCAATTTCTTTAATATTAATATTCAGCTTTGCGATCATGGCTTCTGCGGCTTTATAGGATTCAGGATGAACAGAGGTACTGTCCAAGGGATTTTTCCCCTCGGCGATTCGCAGGAATCCAACGCACTGATTGTACGTCTTTTCTCCCAATTTTGCCACTTTCTTCAACTCTTTTCGATCTTTAAAGCGACCCTTCTCTTCTCTGTAGGTCACAATATTTTTGGCAATGGCTCCATTCACCCCTGCAATATAAGCCAGCAGTGAGGGAGACGCAGTATTTAAATCCACTCCGACTCGGTTCACACAGTCCTCTACCACATTGGTGAGAGCGCTGTCCAAAAGTCCTTGGTTGATATCGTGTTGATACTGCCCTACACCGATATGTTTGGGGGATATTTTCACCAGCTCTGCCAAAGGATCCTGCAACCTCCTACCGATGGACATTGCACCTCGTGTGGTAACATCCAAATCCGGATATTCTTCCGTCGCGACCTTAGATGCAGAGTATATGGATGCACCTGCTTCGTTTACGATGGTATATCTCACTGACAAGTTGTTTCTCGTAATGATATCCGCTACCACCAACTCTGTCTCTCGTGAAGCTGTCCCATTCCCTATAACGATTACGTTGATGTTGTATTTATCGATGTATTGCAAGAGAGTTTTTTCTGTGCCTTTCGTGTCGTTTCTGGGCTCTGTGGGATATATCGTGGTATATTCTAACAGCTTTCCAGTCTCATCCAGCACCGCTACCTTACAGCCTGTCCTAAATCCGGGATCTATACTGATAATCCTTACACCCTTCACAGGCGGAACCATGAGCAACTTTTCCGTGTTCTTTGCAAAGACCTTAACAGCCTCCGCCTCCGCCCGCTCAGTCAGAGAATTTCTGATTTCACGTTCTATGGATGGAGCAATTAAACGTTTATAAGCATCGTCTATGGTTTCATAGAATAAATCTATAAAGATAGAAGCTTCATTTTTCACACAATTTTTTGCGATGAGACGTTTAATGGTATCCACAGGAGCCTGTAGCTTTACCTTTAGTTTCTTTTCCTTCTCACCCCTGTTCAAAGCTAAAATCCTATGATTTACAATCTTATTCACTGGCTCTTGGTAGTCATAATACATCTCATATACGGTGCGTTCTTCTTTGTCAACCCCTTCCGAGCTGAGAATACCCTCCCGGTATGTGTTTTGTCTTATGGCTGCAGTCAAATCAGGATCATCCGCAATTCTCTCCGCCACGATATCCGCAGCACCGCTAATGGCATCCTGCCAGGTTTCCACACCTAATTCCATATCCACGAAGGGCGCTGCCACCTCCTCCAAGGTGCCTTGCGTAATTTTCATTTCCCAAAGGATATCTGCCAAAGGCTCTAAACCCTTAGCCTTCGCTTTGGAAGCCCGAGTTGCTTTCTTCTGCTTAAAAGGCTTATATAAATCCTCCACCCTCTGTAAAACCTCGGCTTTCAGAATTTCATCCCTTAACTCTTCTGTAAGCTTTCCCTGTTCCTCTATCAGGCGTAAAATTTCCTCTTTTCGCTCCTCTAAATTTCTCAGATAACGAAGTCTGTCGTGGAGATCCCGCAAGATCACATCTGAAAGCTGTCCCGTAGCTTCCTTCCTGTATCTGGCAATAAAGGGAATTGTGTTCCCGTCGTCGATCAACTCCACGGTACTTTCCACGTTTGTCATGGGTAGATGGAATTCGTTTGATAACTTCTCTAAAATATTCATGGTACCTTCCTTGCATTTTTCTTGTGCTTTTTCTTTTGTTTTCACTTGAATTTTATCTATGATATTTAATCTCTAGTTTTTAACTTTTCATTGATGAAATAATCTAAATCCCCGTCCATAACTGCATGGATATTGCCCATTTCCGCATTGGTTCGATGATCCTTGACCAGATTATAGGGATGAAATACATAGGAGCGAATCTGACTACCCCAAGTAATTTGGCTGTAATCCCCAGCCAGCTCATCCAAAGTAGCCTTATGCTCCTGCTTGGCCAGTTCCAAAAGCTTAGAAGCCAAAACTTTCATCGCTACTTCTTTGTTTTGGTGCTGAGATCTTTCATTTTGGCAGGAAACTACAATGTTGGTGGGCAAATGGGTGATGCGTATGGCCGAGTCCGTCTTGTTAACGTGCTGCCCCCCGGCACCGCTGGAGCGGAACGTATCGATTCTCAGATCGTCTTGATTGATCTGTACAGTAATATCATCGGTCATCTCCGGCATTACATCCACAGAAGCGAAGGAAGTATGACGCCTACCTGTGGTATCAAAGGGCGAAATACGTACCACCCTGTGAACACCCTTCTCATTTTTCAGGTAACCGTAGGCATATTCTCCTTCTACAAGCAAGGTGGCATTCTTTATACCGCCTTCATCATCATTTTGATAATCTAATATCTTAATCTTATAGGATTTTGCCGTAGACCAGCGAGTGTACATTCTCAAAAGTATCTCTGCCCAATCCTGAGCATCCGTACCGCCCGATCCTGCATGGATGGATAAAATGGCGTTATTCTTGTCATATTCTCCATCCAAAAGCGTCTTTATGGTGATCTGTTCCAGATCCTTTTTATAAGCATCATAAGAAGATTGAATTTCCTTTATTACAGAGGAATCACCTTCCTCCAGTGCTAAATCAATCAACACCTCAACATCTTCAATCTCTCTTACCAACTGATTGTATTCCTGTAATTTTAGCTCTAAGCTTTTTTTCTCTTTGAGTAAGTTTTGTGCCTGTCTATGATCGTCCCAGAAATCCTCTTTTTCTGTAACCTTAGAGATCTCCTCCAGCCGACTGTTAATTTGAGCTAAGTCAAAGAGAGTCTCCTAATTCCTTCAAAGCCCTCTTTGCCTCCGGTAACTCAAATTTAATTTGATCTAATTCTATCATTTTATTTCCCCCATTTTTTTAATGCAACATCACTATGCAGAATGATGAATTCATTTTATAAGTCTTTATTGAATCTTTTGCTCTATTCACCTTTGCTGGCTCCACAACAATTCTTGTATTTCTTGCCAGAACCACAGGGACAAGAATCGTTTCGACCAACCTTTTCCCCGCTTCTGACCACAGTTTCCTGCTTGCGCTCCCTTTCAGGGACCTTCACTGCCGCCGGTACCTCCTCATTGGATGAAGATGCTCCCAGACCCCCAAAATCAGCCTTGACCTCATTTCCATCGCCAATCACCTTTTTACGCTGAGTATTGGTTTGAATGGTGGCATTGAAGCAAAACTTTACTGTATCTTCCTTGATGGATTTGATCATCAACTCAAACATATCAAACCCTTCAGCGGAGTAGGCCATGGCAGGATCTTGTTGCCCTAAGGCACGCAACCCGATTCCGTGCCTTAGTTGGTCCATACCATCTATGTGATCCATCCACTTGTTATCTACTACTCGGATTAAAATCATACGCTCAATTTCACGCATTCTTTCCTCACCGATTTCCACTTCCTTTTCTTTATAGGCTTCTTCGAAGGACTCGTAGATATCCTCCCTCAGCTTTTCTGCCGTGAGGTCTTCCACATCATTTTTCCCATACTCTAAGCCCTTAAACTTTGTACAAATCCTCCTGAGGTCATTCTCCAAACCTTCCAGATCCCATTCTTCTGCATATTTAGAGCCTACCACCACAGGATCTACACACTCATCAATCAACTCATTAGCCATGCCTAAAACGTGGGATCTCAAGTCTTCCCCTTCTAACACGCTACGTCTTTCCTTGTAGATGATCTCTCTCTGTTTGTTCATTACGTCGTCATATTGCAAAACGTATTTTCGAATGGAAAAGTTTCTACCCTCCACCCGTTTTTGAGCATTTTCAATGGATTTGGTCAAAAGCCCCGCCTCGATGGGCTCATCTTCTTTTAGGCCCAATTTGCCCACGATTCCTTGGATTCTATCTCCTCCAAAGAGACGCATCAATTCATCCTCTAAAGAAATGAAAAACTGAGTAGAACCGGGGTCACCCTGACGTCCTGCACGCCCTCGCAGCTGATTGTCTATACGTCTGGATTCATGGCGCTCCGTACCGATGATATGGAGTCCACCCAATTCGATGACTTTCTTCTGCTCATCTGCTCTCTCATCCTTAAACCTTTGAAGAAGAGCGTTATAAAGCTCTCTGGCTTTTATTAACTCGGGATCCTCCAAGGGAATAAAGCTGGCGGCGTAAGAAATGGCATTTTCATCAAACCCCTGTTTTCTCATTTCCTGCTTTGCCTCAAAGTCGGGATTGCCCCCTAAGATAATATCCGTTCCACGACCGGCCATGTTGGTAGCAATGGTTACAGAGTTAAGCCTACCTGCTTCTGCTACAATTTCCGCTTCCTTTTCATGCTGTTTTGCGTTGAGCACCTTATGCTTGATGCCTCTTCGCTTTAATATATCGCTGATGATTTCCGATCTTTCTATGGAGATGGTACCAACCAATACCGGTTGCCCCACCTGATGACATTCCTGAATTTGGTCTGCGATTGCAGAAAATTTCCCTTTTTCTGTAGCATAGATGGAATCTTCATGGTCGATTCTGGCAATGGGCTTATTGGTGGGAATTTCCACCACATCCATGTTGTAAATATCCCTAAATTCCTGTTCTTCCGTTCTGGCCGTTCCGGTCATCCCTGCCAGTTTATTATACATTCTGAAATAATTCTGCAATGTGATGGTCGCTAAGGTTTTGGATTCCTGCCTAACATTCATCCCCTCTTTTGCTTCGATGGCCTGATGCAGTCCATCGCTATATCGCCTACCGAACATCAACCTTCCCGTAAACTCATCTACAATGACGATTTCACCGTCTTTTACGATATAGTCCACGTCCCTTTTCATAAGATTATTAGCTTTTAAAGCTTGCATCACGTGGTGATTGATTTCCATATTTTCCGGATCCGAGAAATTCTCTATCTTAAAGTGTTCTTCACATTTTGCCACGCCCTCTTCCGTCAGAGAAACAGTTTTATCCTTTTCCTCCATAGTGAAGTCTTCTTCTACTCTGAATTTTTTTATAAACTTATCCGCTATGCCATACAGATCGGTAGATTTTTCGCCCTGTCCCGAAATGATCAGCGGAGTTCGTGCCTCATCGATGAGGATGCTGTCTACTTCGTCCACGATAGCAAAGTTTAAAGGTCTTTGAGTCATGTCTTCTTTATAGATAATCATATTATCTCTCAGATAATCGAATCCAAATTCGTTGTTGGTTCCATACGTAATATCTGCATCATAAGAAGCTTTTCGGTCTTCGGGAGAAATTCCGTGTATGACGCATCCCACCGTAAGACCTAAAAAGGTATAAAGTTTTCCCATCCACTCCATGTCACGTTTGGCCAAATAATCGTTGACGGTGACCACATGGACACCTTTGCCCTCTAAGGCATTGAGATATGCCGCCAGGGTTGCCACCAGAGTTTTACCTTCTCCGGTTTTCATCTCGGAAATTCTGCCCTGATGGAGCACGATTCCCCCGATTAGCTGCACCTTAAAGTGTTTCATACCCAAGCTTCTCCAGGATGCCTCTCGGCAAACAGCAAAAGCCTCCACCATGATATCGTCCAAGGTTTCTCCCGTCTGAACTCTTTGTTTAAATTCCTTGGTTTTTGCCTTTAACTCTTCATCTGATAGCGCCTGCATTTTTTCGTCTAAAAGTTCTATTTGATCGGCAATTTTTTCAACCTTTTTAACTTCCTTTACATTCAAATCTCCAAATATTTTTTCTAAAAGACCCATATACTCGGTTTCCTTCCTTCGCTATAATCGGCCATGCAGCCCCGTCCTTTGAGGATTCCTTTGCACAGCTTTACAATCTATTCTTATTATAGCCTTAAATTCATTAGCCTTAACATTATAGCACAGGAAAATCAAGATTAACATAAAAAACTTATGTAAAAATAAATTAATCCATGTAGATATGGAGGAACATTTCCTTCTTTTCCTCAGTCATATCAACATAGAACCAATTCCTAATAAGAACAATAGGGAGGTATATCCATGTTTCCAAAATCTTTAGTCACAAAAACTGTATTGATATTATCCACGGCACTATTCTCCATTAGCTCCGTCTCCTACGGAATTATGACCAATTATGCCCCTGAAGATCGATGGCAGATAGGAGAAAGTGGAATTTTAACCATTCTTGAGAAAGGGAAAAAAGTAGAACAAATCCCGTTGGATAAAATTGAAAAGAATCAACTTTTTGCAAACAATAAAATTGTATCAATGAAAAACTATGAGGATTTATTGAGTGCCTTTAATGAAATGGGTCTTTTGCTAAGTCCTCAATACTACGAATCCTCAAGTAATCGAGAATTTATGTACAAAGGTGATGTTTTTAACAATAGCACCACCCCCTCTTCCGATCTTATTAATTCCACCACATCAGAGCTAAAAGATATAAGCTTGGGGGAAAGTAAAACTTACTCTGAAACAAATTCCCAAGTAAAGGGCATTGATGAATCCGATGTGCTGAAGACAGATGGTCGTTACATTTACTACGTGTCCAACAACACCTTGCGGATAGTGGATACAAAGGATAGCACGAAAATAATCAGTTCCTTAAATCTATCAAATCAAACCAATATGACATACCGAGAGATGTATATCGTCAATGATAAACTAATTTTAATAGGAACCCGAATTGATTCTAGGATCATGCCGCTTTCTCAAGATGTTTCTCTATCCAACAAAGTTATTCCAGATATTTATCCCTATCATGGGGGAAAAAACTATACCACTTTCGCCATTTACAATGTGGCAGACAGGTCTCACCCAAAACAGGAAAGAGTCATTGAAATTGAGGGGGACAGCATAGCAACGAGGTTGATGGGTGATACGTTGTATTTTGTGACAAATAAGTGGATCGGACCCGTTCCTTACGATAAGGTAGAAAGTGCTCAAATTTTACCCACCTATAAGGATACATTACTGTCAAATGAGACACTCACCCTACCGATTAAAAACATTCAATACTTCCCCAATAGCCGGGACTCACAGTACATGCTTACCGGTGCTATCGATGTAACGAAAAGCGATCCTTGTATCCCTCAAGCTTACTTGGGTTCAGGTCAAACGATCTACATGAGCCCAGAATCCCTTTATGTGATTAAACCAAATTATAGGGATTATAGTCAAACACAGACGGAAATTTTTAGATTTGCTGTCAATGAAACAACTTTGGAGTTTGTTAATGCTTGCACTATAAACGGTCAAGTTCTCAATCAGTATTCTATGGATGAGTACAAGGGTTATTTTCGCATTGCCACAGGTGATTCTATGGGAGGCAACGGTATTGCGGTCATAGACAGAAACTCTATGAAATTGGTCGGTGAGATTTCAGGTCTTGCAGTGGGTGAATCCATTTACTCAGTAAGGTTTATGGGGGATGTCGGATACATGGTTACCTTCCGTCAGGTGGATCCCCTCTTCATAATAAACCTTTCTGATCCGAAAAAACCAGTTAAGACGGGAGAGCTGAAAATCCCTGGTTTTAGTCAATACTTGCACCCTATGGGAAACAAATATCTAATCGGTTTTGGGCGACAAACAGAAGAGTTTTATATTGAAGACGGCAAGGGTGGTTTTGTTCCCTCCGGTCAAGTCAGAGATGTAGGCTTTAAGCTGAGCCTGTTTGACATCTCCGATAAATATCACCCCAAGGAAGTACACTCAAAAGTATATCGAGAAACATGGAGCGAAGCCAGTCATAACCCTCGAAGCATCATGGTGGATGCAGAAAAAGGAATCTTTGCATTTCCTTTAGAAAGAAATACACCTCTTTTTGATGAAAACGGGGTATCCCAAGACAGAAAAATCTTTACTGGGGGAACCGTAGTTCAGGTGGATCCACAGAAAGGATTTATCACCATGGCAGACTTGAACAAGACAGATTATAGCTATGAAAACCGTTTCTGCTACATCGATAAAAAGTTATACTTCCTGACACATGATAAAATCACCGTGTTGGATTATACAAAGTACAAGGTCATAGAGCAAATCTACTTTTAAACAATGAATTTTTAAATGAATAAACGCAAAAGGTACAAACCCTCGATAGGTCTGTACCTTTTTTAATAAGTTCTATTAAATACGATTCCTAAGAGTTTATTCTACAAAACCGCTATATATGGCTTTTATGGCCTTCTCGAAGTCCTTGTTTTCAACACCGACGATGATATTCATCTCACTGGAACCTTGATCAATCATCCTGATATTAACACCAGCTTCATAGAGCGCCGTAAACAAAGTGGCACTGACCCCCGGTCTGCTGGCCATACCGCATCCCACGGTGGCTATGAGAGCCATATCCCTAAAGATTTCAATATTGTCCACATGTAACTTTCTTTCAAAGTCATCCACAATATCGTCCAGATGCCCATTCATCAACTTATTGGAAATAACCAGTGAAATCGTATCTATACCGCTTGGCAAATGCTCCACCTGAACATCGTAGTCTTCTAAGATGGATAGGATTCTCTTTATAAATCCCTTCTCGGAGCTCATCATATTTTTATAGATAGCAATTACGGTAAAATCCTTGTTCCCCGCAATTCCCGTAATGATATTTTCCTCGCTGAGCTTGGCCTCCGCCGTAATCACTGTTCCAGGATGATCCGGTTCATTGGTGTTCTTTATGATGATGGGAATATCTTCCGATCTGGCCGGATAAATTGCATCCTCATGTAAAACCGATGCACCCATGTAGGAAAGCTCCCTCAATTCCTTGTAGGAAATGGTGCTGATGGGGCGAGGGTTTTTGATAATTCTGGGATCTGCCATTAAAAAGCCTGAAACATCCGTCCAGTTTTCATAAACATCCGCTTTCGCCGCTTTTGCCACCAAGGCACCGGTAATATCAGATCCACCTCTGGAAAAGGTCTTAATCTTTCCGTCAGGGTAGCTTCCATAAAATCCGGGGAACACAATTTTGTCATGCTTTGCGATTTCTGCAGCCAAAGCCTCATTGGTTTCCTCGTTGAGGAATCGTCCTTTTGCATCGAACTGAATCAGACCAGCTGTTTCTACAAAGTCAAACCCAAGAAATGCAGCGGTAATGATAGCGTTGAGGTATTCACCTCTACTGGCAATATAATCTACGCTGGCACCTTTCTTTAAGTTTTCATTTATTATTTCCAACTCTTTTTCAAGGTTGACATTAACTCCTAAATTTAATTCTATCGCTCTATATCGATCACAAATTACCTGAAAAACCTGCTCATAAGTTATATTATGCTCTAGGTGTGTCTTGCAAAGGTACAACAAATCCGTGATCTTATTATCGTCGTTATATCGTTTACCGGGAGCTGACACCACCACGATATTTCGTTCCGGGTCACTCTCAACAATAGCCTTCACCTTTTTTAATTGTATGGCATCTGCAACTGAGCTTCCGCCAAATTTCGCGACTTTCAAACCCATTCTTTCACCTCTTTGTGTTACGTTAACTATCTAATAATCTATAAATGTATATATTATACTAAAATCCGCCTTTGGTCAACAAAAGCGGATTTTGTTTTTCTTAAGATAGTATATGACGTGTATTACAGTGTTTGTGCATCATTCTTAAGTATTTCTGCTTTGTCCGTTTTTTCCCAAGGAAGGTCAAGATCTGTTCTTCCAAAGTGTCCGTATGCTGCAATTTGCCTATAGATAGGTCTTCTTAAATCCAAGTCTTTGATGATAGCTGCTGGTCTTAAGTCAAAGTGCTTTTCTACCAACTTTGCCAGCTTATCATCATCGATTTTTCCTGTGCCAAAGGTTTCTACTAAAATAGAAACAGGGTGGGCGATGCCGATAGCATATGCCAGCTCAATCTCACACTTGTCTGCCAAACCAGCCGCTACGATGTTCTTAGCCGCATATCTGGCGGCATAAGCTGCAGATCGATCCACCTTTGTGGGATCTTTTCCAGAAAATGCACCGCCTCCATGTCTGGAGTATCCACCATAGGTATCCACAATAATCTTCCTACCTGTTAGACCGGAGTCTCCATGAGGTCCTCCTATTACGAACCTACCTGTAGGATTGACGTAATATTTTGTGTCAGCATCTAAAAGCTCTGCAGGAACGATTGCCTTTATAACATGCTCGATCAAATCTTTCTTAATTTGCTCCTGTGTAACGTCCGGATCATGCTGGGTGGAAATCAAAACCGTATCCACACGAACCACTTTCGCCCCGTCGTACTCCACAGTCACCTGGGTTTTTCCATCGGGCCTCAAATAATTCAACTTCCCTTCCTTTCTCACATCCGTAAGCTTTTTCGCTAACTTGTGAGCCAAAGCAATAGGCATGGGCATTAATTCAGGAGTTTCGTTGCAGGCAAACCCAAACATAATTCCTTGATCCCCCGCACCGGTGGTCTCGAAATCATCATTGATGGAACCTTCCTTATATTCCAGGGCCTTGTCCACACCCATGGCGATATCCCCCGACTGTTCATCGATGGCAGTCATCACCGCACAGGTGTTTCCGTCATAACCATATTCTCCTTTTGTATATCCGATTTCACAGATAACTCTTCTGACCAAACTTGGGATGTCCACGTAGCATGTGGTGGATATCTCTCCAACTACAAGAGCTAATCCTGTAGTAACTGTGGATTCTGCCGCTACTCTACCCTGAGGGTCCTGCGCCATAATCGCATCTAAAATAGAATCGGAAATCTGGTCGCATATTTTGTCAGGATGACCTTCTGTAACTGATTCTGAAGTAAATAGTCTTTTCATTGCTTTCTCCTTTTCTTCGTTCTAAAACAAAAATCCCCTTCCTGAGAAGAGATTTATATTTTTTCTCTCTCATCTGTCAGAAAAATTCTGTAGGATTTAGCACCTTAGATTTCTCTAGGTTGCTGGGCTTCACAGGGCCTATTCCCTCTGCCTCTCTTGATAAGATTTATTCAGTTGTACTTTACTGTTCCACTGTTAAAAGTGTATATTGATAACATACCCATTATAATAGATATTAATCAATTGTCAATAGAATTTTTTTCATGTATAATGGTTATTGTATTAATAGTTACTATAAAAGTTTAAAGATAACTCATAAATTAAATGAAAGATAATTAACAATCAGTAGACCAAAATATATCCGAAGTATATTTTTAGCATTTCAGAAAGGGGTACGCTTTGGGGGAAAATCTTTTTACCATTATTAAGGGAGGAGCTACCGAATCCCGGCAAACAGAGCATGAATTTGTGTCTGCATACGTTACAGACACCCGCCTCATGGGAGCTATGGTGCTGTATATCCATTGGAGAGAACTGTTGGGTCCTGTGCATAAAGGGCAGTGGTCAGAAATACAGGACTTACACCAATACTTTTATTTTGACCCTGAGGATGGAATATTAGATACTTATAAAAGCTTTAGAGGAAGCGATCAAAAAATTTTAACCAGCTTAGAAAACTCATTAATCGGCGGGTTGGGCGCAAGCAAGGTATCCATCACAGAACAGGAAGCACGCTTCATTTTTAATCATTACATGAAAGAAGATCTGAAAGAGACTCATCTTCAAGATGACCAATTTTGGGAATACGAATTTTTATTAAACGATAATCTTTTTTCAAAATTAACCGACAAGGAGATGGGGCAAATACTAAAAAAGGCATGCACCCCCATCCTCAGCGCAAATCAGGCCATCAATTACTTTTTAATGAGAGCCTTTGCTCACGATGAAGAAGGTTCTAACTTTCTTAAAAACCGCTTAGCAAAAACAACGGATTATGGGAAGATACAAAAGTCGGATCTCTGTAAAAACTCCATCGAAAAGTTTATTCAAGATGAAAAAGAATCTTATCTTTGCGAATCTTTAATAGAATGCAAGGATAAGTTTAGCATTGTAATTTCAGAGTTAGGCTTGAACAAATCCTATAAGATTAATTCTTGCAAAGTTCTTTCCTCCTTTGACATCTCCATGGTTGAGGCCGCCATGCTCATGTCCAAATCGGAGTTTGTAACCACTTACGATATCATGGATTACGATGAAGAATACGATCACATCCAAAGTTCTTCCTTTATGGAGAAATTCCGGCAAATAGTTCCCAAAGCCATCGTAACCGAGCACGAGGACGGATGCCTTTTTATTCAGTTTAAAGAGAATAACCTTCATATGGGCAGCAGCGAGTACCGTTTAAACGACGATCTCTATTGCATTTACTATATCAGCAATTTCTTTCAGCTCATCGTTACCGCATACAGCAGGCACTCTATCTACAGCATAGAACACGTTCTCGAAAATAGCAAAATCGGGAAACAGCTTTTACCGGTAAGCAAGTATCAATTTAAGGAACCCATGATCTACGAATTTATTCAAAGCGAGTATGAGGACTTTGAAGAATTCGTTCAGGCTACCCTCCGAGGTACCGAAGATTAATCTTTTATAATTCTATCAAGTATTTGTTTATTAATCTTTTTTACCTGACCGTTTGAAATATTCGATACAACAGCTATGTGCATATCCTGCTGGGGGCATATCCAAAAGCTTGCTCTGAATCCATCGTCCGTACCTTCGTGACCGTAGAGAGTCAAGCCTTTCTGCTCCCTCTTAAACCAGGATAGGCAAATTTTTTCCCCGTTATTTGGAACTTCTGCAATTTCTCTCCATGCCTTATTTAATGTTTCCGTCTTAAGTAATTGTTTTTCCGCGAGATTGTTCAACGCTTCTTTCTTACAATTTTCTGCTACACGATAAATATTTAAAAATCCTTTTGCCAACCTCTCTAAATCCATTAAATTTGATGTCAAAGTAGAGCTAGGTCCATGGGCTCTGTTGTATGGGAAAAAGTGCTGCTTGACAATCCGCTTATGCTCATCCTTTCCATGTGGTGTACAGAGTTCCTTCTCTGACCTTTCAAAGGTTAACAATGAAGAATTTTCCATTTTTAAGGGTAAAAAGATAAAATTGTTCACGTAGTCCTCAAAGGACATTCCCGACACCTCAGCAATTACACATCCCAACACCTCATATGCCATATTGCTGTAAGCAAACTTACCGCAGCCTGGATCCCATAAAAGGTGAGCCTCTCGTACTTCCTCCGACATAACGTACCGCTTCAAAGCTTCCACATCCGTCTCGGGAGCCTGCCATCTGTAATCCTTCACATCCGGCATTCCGGAGGTATGACTCAACAAATCTTTTAACGTAATCTCCAGATATCTGCCGTCAGCCATTTGAAATTCAGGCAAATAGCTCACAAGCTTTCCGTCTAGGTCCAATATCCCCCGCTCCTCCAACTGAAGAACAGAAGTACCCACCAAAAGCTTGGTTACAGAAGCCATATGAAAAATATCTCGGACGTTTAACGGCACCTTATCCACATAATCCTTATACCCCACAGCTTTACTGTAGGAATACTCCCCTATGGATACCCCAATCCCCAGACCGGGCAAATCATAGTTCACCAACGCCTTTTCAACAAATTCATCGAGTTCGTTATCAATCTTTTGCACATCTATATTATTTATCATTTTAGACTCCTTATTAGACTCCTTATACTTTTTATCTATACTTATAGATTCCAATACTTTACTCTAGCCATTATTCTTTCTATGCTTAAGCTTTACTTATCTTTGACTATATTTGAAATTCCACCTTGTGTCAATAACCATTCTGCTTACGGTTTCAAGATTCTCTTCATATTCTTAAATATTTCTCATAAGATAGTCTTATTAAGAGTAAAGGAGAACCTCTATGGAATGTAAAGAATTTACTCCGGTGCCATTGCCCTATGGTTATGATAGTCTGGAGCCTTACATCAACGGACAAACACTGCAAGTGCATCATAATGTACTGTATCAAAAGTACATTACAAACTTAAATGCAGCTTTAAAAAAGCATCCTGAGTACTGCGGTTTAAGCCTTAAAGAATTAATTTTAATCTCACCCTTTATGCCGGAAGACATCTCGAAACCTGTGTTTAACAGTGCCGGAGGCGCTTACAATCATCAGGTATATTTCGAAATGATGAATCCAAAAGGCACAACCTTGCCAGATGGTTGGTTATTGGTTGCCATTAAACAGACCTTTGGCAGTATTGAAGAGTTTCAGAAACAGTTTAAAGCAAAAGCCATGTCCGTTTTTGGTTCAGGCTGGACTTGGTTGGCCGTGAACTGCATCGGTGGTTTAGAAATTGTAAACACAGGAAATCAAGAAACCCCTTATACGCTGAATTTAATACCCATCATCCCCATCGATATCTGGGAGCATGCCTACTTCCTCCAATATGAGGCAAACAGGGAGGGTTATGTGGACGGATGGTTAAAATTAGCCGATTGGAAAAAGGCAGAGAAAGCATTTGAATTAGAACTGTATTAGATGCCTTTTTGTTTATTATTGTTTCAAAATTTGTTTCTAAAAAACTTTGTTTCTTATAAAAAATGTGTTATCATTCTGTTAGATAAAATATCCGATTTGGAGGAATACATATGAAGTATAGAGAATTTACAAAGGCAGGCAAAGAGATTTCTCTCCTGGGATTTGGCACCATGAGGTTACCGGTTATCGATGGAGATGACAGTAACATAAACGAGGAAGAAGCTATTAAAATGATTCGGTCAGCCATCGACAACGGAGTGAATTATGTGGATACGGCTTACATGTATCACGGTGGAAACAGCGAAGTGGTGACAGGCAAAGCCTTAAAGGATGGCTACAGAGAAAAGGTATTTTTAGCGGATAAAATGCCCGTTTGGTTTGCCAAAGAGGAAGAAGGAATTGAGAAAATATTCAATCAGCAGTTTGAACGGTTGAATGTGGATTGTATCGATATGTACTTGGTACATAATCTAACAGGTGCCATATGGAACATTGCTAAAAAGTTTAATACTTTAAAGTTCTTAGAAAAACAAAAAGAGTTAGGAAAAATTAAATATATAGGCTTTTCCTTTCACGATGATTATCCGCTATTTGAAGAAATTATCGACGCATATCCTTGGGATTTTTGCCAGATTCAATTAAACTATATGGATACGGACTTTCAAGCGGGAGTCAAAGGTCTGAAGCTTGCAGCTTCCAAGGGAATTCCCGTGGTAGTAATGGAACCTCTAAAAGGGGGAAGGATAACAGATGCTTTGCCTGAAACCGTTTCGATGCTTTGGGATAGCGCTCCAATCAAAAGAACCCCTGCCGAATGGGCTCTTCGTTGGGTAGCTGATTTTCCAGAAGTCCTGACCATATTAAGTGGAATGAGCAACCAAAGCCAACTGGAAGAAAACTTGAGGGTCTTATCCCAAGCAGATGCCAATTCCTTGACCGCCGAGGAAAAAGACATTATTACAAGTGTGGGAAATGAGTATAATAATCTTATTAAATATTCCTGTACAGCATGCAAATACTGTCTGCCGTGCCCTGCAAAGATTAATATTCCCACGGCTATTCAGTTTTACAACGATTGGTTTTTATTTAATGAAAACCCAAAGGTGAAAATTGATTATTTCACTTGGTTATCGGAAGGAAAAAGAGCTTCTGCTTGTACATCATGCAAAGCCTGTGAAGGACATTGTCCTCAAAGTCTCCCAATATCAGACATTATGAAACAAGCAACGGAACTCTTTGAATAAAAACCCTGTCAAGGTTGCCGAAAATAGATTTCATATCCTGAAAAAACCTTTAATAAACTCTTAAAAATAAAAAGGGCTATAATTAGAGATACTTAACATAGCCCTTTTTTGTTTTCATTTTTTAGTGGAGTTTATTTTTTGAAACCATAATACTTGAGGATTCCATTATAAATGCCAACTGCAAAGCTCTGAGGATCAGTGGAAAGTAAGTATGCATCCCCTTTATTGGTCAAATATCCCATTTCAACTAAAACTGCGGGCATTTGAGTGGCTCTGAGGACATACAAACTGGTATTGATAAAGACACCTCTATTGGGTAATCCTGTTCTTTCGTAAAGCCCTTCTAAGATTCTTTCGCCCATGGTGTATGCAGGGCTTGTTTTACTGTATACATATGCTTCACTGCCGCTTGCAGAAGTGTTGGTGCTTGCATTGCAATGCAAACTGATAAAGAAATCCGCACCCCAAGTGTTTGCCTCATAAACTCTTGTCTGTAAACTGGTGGTATTGCTATTTCCCAATTGCTCTTCTGGAGAATTTCTGGATAGTTTTACTTCGAAATTAGGATCCGCTTTAAGTAAGGCTGCCAATCTTATTCCCACCTCGTAGTTAATGTCTTGCTCTCTGAGGCCGTTGGCTTCTGCCCCTGCATTAGGGTTTGTAGGGTTATGACCTTGGTCAATAAAAATTTTAATTGCCATACTATGTCCTTTCTATTTTAATGCATATTTTTTCGTATATACAGTATATGAAAAAAATCAGAATTGGTTCATGGTATCGCTTTTGAGGTTCTTTTAAAAAACTCCGGTCAATCCTGAACAAGGTTGACCGAAGTTGATGAAAAAGTGGAAACTCTATTTGCTTAGAGCATCCATAAACGCTTTGTTCTCCAGGTAAGTAGCATACTCTGAGTCCTTTTCCTGTATTCCTGGAGGGAATCCATACATTGCCATTCTTTCTACGAATGGATCCGGGTCAAAGAATTCCGGTCCGTTTACTCCGGGCTCATTCCAGATACCGTTTGCCACCAAATCTAACATGATGACAGGTCCCATGGCCGTCTGTGCCACTACAGAAGACGTTCCATACTTCTTCATACATTCCTGATTATCCGAAACCTGATACAGGTAAGTAGATCGTCTCATTCCATCTTTTGTTCCGGTTACCCAGGTACCTGCACATCCTTTTCCAATCATGGTTTTGGTAGATTCCAATGGACTTGGTGCAACCTTTACCAAAAAATCTCTGGGAGCTATTTCTGCATCCCCTACTTTAATTTTACGCTCCATGCTGTCCATGCCTAGGGTCTCTAAGTTCTTTAACAATTGCCTGGTTTCTCTTGGAACACCAAATTTGAAGGTTACTCGATTACAGTCGATGTACCTTGGTACCAGCAAAACCTCTTCGTGCTCGATATTGATTACTTCCACCGGTCCTACACCCCCTGGGAAATCAAATATTTCAGGCTCAGAAAAGCTTTCCGTCGTAAACCAACCCTTTCCCTTTTCAAAGATAATGGGAGGGTTTAGACACTCCTCAATGGTAGTCCAGATTGAAAATCCAAATGGGTTATCTGAATCTGGATTTGAATAGTTATCCCCATCCCTCACATTAACTTCATCGATGGTATCAAACAAATGCTTAGCAGCATATTTTGCAAACACGTCGGCCATACCAGGTTCTACACCTGATCCTACGATAGCCATATTGCCCTTCTTTTTCCACGCATCTGCCTTTTCAAATTGATAGTCACCCAATTTCACTCCACAAAGCTCATAAGGTTTTTCAGGATGTCTGGTAGAAAGGGTCATTGCACAATCGATGTATCCTACACCACACTCGAAGGCCGTATCAAAGATGGTCTCATTAAAGATGGGATCCACGGCATTCATGATATATGTAATATCATGCTTCTTTACCAAATCTTTTATGCTTTCCGAATCCTTCGCGTTAACAGAGTCCGCTATAAACCTATCGTCATTCAGGCTCTTTGCCACCTCTTGGGCCCTCTCCACATTGTAATCGGTAAGTACCATCTTTTCTAACCACTTGCCATTTTCACCTGCTGCCTTTATTATTTGAGCAGCAGACGTTCCCACTCCACCAACTCCAATTAATAACAATCTCATTTCATTCTCCTTTTAACTTCATTATTTCACTTCACATTTTAACTATATGTTAAGTAAAGCATATCAAAAGAATTCTGAATATTCAATTATATATTTGCTGAAAAAATGTATTAGATTGCTGTTTTGTCAAGGAAAACTTAAGTTTTTATAATAGATCTATAAGAATCAATTGACCTGAAAACCCTTCCAAATTCACATGAAGGCTCAGGGTATCCGTCACCGTCATCCTTGTTATGCTCGCTTCCGGATTTGTATTCCATTTGGTCAGGATGGATTCTCGACTCCCTTCGTTTTTAGAAAATTTCAACAAACAACTGCTTAAAAGATTACGTTTTGATAAACTAAGCTTTGTAATTTTAAAATTTCCTTTAAGACCGTTAACTTTAATTAAAACTTTAGAATGAGTATTGATCTTCTTGAGAGTTGTAATAACTGATTTATTCGGTTTATTTTTTGAGATGTCTATAATTTCATCATTAATGTTATAGATCAATATACTTAAACTCTTCATCTTTTTATTTGTCTTTTCTATAACTCCTGATACCATATAATTGCAATCTATGATAAAGACTTGCTCCTTTAAGTCCTTGAAGATCTCCAATAGTTTTGAGGTCGGATTCAAAACCTCAGTCTGCAAAACCTCCAATAGATTTGGATAGTTTACTTTCGGTTTACCCGCAAGTTCCTCACATTTTATGGATATGACTTGGTGGCAAGTTGATTCTTGATCGCTAAATTCTTCAAAGATATTTTTATTATTTTTTTTGATAAAGTTTTTAATAACCTGTGGTTTTGCCATCGCAAAATTAGCAGAGATCTCTCGGCAAAATACTCTACCGGTGTAAAGTCTTCTATATTCTTCGGGATGAATACCAAACCATTTCATGAAATATTTAATATAATATCTCACTGCTGAAAATCCACATTCCTCGGATATACTGCCAATTTTTTTAGTGGTTCCCAGCAAAAGCTTTTCGGATTCCTCCACCCGAATAAAACTTAGCAACTCTTGAAAGCTAAGACCCGATGCTGTCTTAATTACGTGAGATAAATAGTAGATGCTCAGATGCTCTCTATCTGCAATTTCATTAAGCGTTAAGCGGCGAAAGTAATTTTCATACATGTAATCCGTAATACGATTCATCCTGCCTGCTAAAATCTTGTTACCCTTATTTTTAACTTCATTTATAAACTTCCCATTTTCCATTGCAAAATATTGAAAGTCAGACATCAATAAATCTATCAAGTTATGCACATACTCTACGATTTGATCTTCAAAATGCCTCCCCTTTTCTATTGCCAGCATCATAATCCGACAGAGTAGTTCCCTGAGAATCTCCATGCTTTCATCTTCATCCTCTAAGTCCGTCACAAAAAAACAATTTTTGAAATTATCATAGTACTTAGAAAAAAAAGACATGTTCAATTGTAAAAGCATCAGTGTGTTCTGGCTTTCATCGCAGACGAAGCTATGAATTTCTCTGTCATTGATGATGAATACATCTCCAGCCTTTAAATGAAAATTATAGTAACCGTTTTTTAATGTTAGCGATCCATCCAACACATAAGCCACCTCTAAGTCATCGTGGAAATGTATGGGGTATTCTTTTATATGAGCTGTAATAATATTGACAGGTAAATTTTCTTTATAAAAAATTTTTTCTTTTAACATTTTTCACTCTACACCTTCCACTACAAAACAAACTTATCGGCTTTTCAAGTTTATAAAATATATCGATACAAATCCCTGAAACATTTGATATTTCGCCAAGATATTCGAAAAATATACTGATAATCCAAAAGTTATCCAAGGGCTCCTGTGGATAACTTAACATGAATTTATCGTTTAAATTTGAACGTTTTCACAAAACATAAAATTTGTCAATATGTTTTTTATCCACAGCTTGTCCTTCCTTGCCAGAAATGACTATCACTAACCAGTACTATCAATTATTTCCAGTTTAATTTCTGGTAGTTTCCCACTAAATTCCATAATTCCTTTATATATGTATTCTGCCAAGCGATCTTGGTACTCCTGCTGATAAAGCATAAGAGCCTCCTGATCATTGGAAAGGAACCCGCATTCCACAATCACTATGGGAGACGTGGGGTTTTTTAAGAGAAATGCATCCTTTTTTCCCATGGCAACCCTGTTGGTTCCATCCCCTATCCCCGCAATAAGCGCACTTTGTATAGCTTCTGCTAGGTTTTTGCTTTCTTCAATAAGTTCCTGATCCCCGCCCCCTTTGGTATAAAAAGTCTGGGCACCTCGCACCCTTCTATCCTCGCTAAAGCTATTTAGGTGGATACTCACTGTAAATCGTGGGTTTTCTTTGTCTATTATATCTTTTCTAGCGATTAAATCTTCCGTCTTTGTAGCTCTCAGAGTTCTCTTTTTCTGACTATTTTCCTCTGAATAGCTCTCTCTGGCAACGCTGTAATCTCCGTCTCTGGTCAATACAACCTTCCAACCATCCTTCTCTGCTAATGCCTGCAATTTCAAAGAAATCGCTAGGTTGATATCCTTTTCAGAAATACCGCTTCTCGCTACTGCACCTCCGTCCCGACCCCCATGACCAGCATCAATGACCAGTGTGTAATTGGAATCGTCCCTTTGGAAAACAGTGCTTACAGTTTGCCACACCCTATCATAATTGATCAAGGTGCTGATGGCTAAAGCTATGACTATTAAAATGACGCCAGTGAAAAAAGTTTGCTTTTTATTTAGAAAAATTTCCCATTTGTATCCCACATTTGCTTTACGTCTCATTATTTATACCTCTTTTGTTTGAGATTCATTATGATGAAACATTATATGAGTCGGATAAAATAATTATACAACAAACTGAGAAACAATGGTATACTAGAAAAAAATAACGATAAGAAAGATTGGAAATTATTATGGCTACTGAAAAACTCTATATCAAAGATGTTTATTTAAAAGATTGCTTTGCCAATATTTTAGAGATTAGTTTAGAAAAAGAAATATTAACTTTAGTACTGGACCAAACGATTTTTTTCCCTGCAGGGGGAGGTCAACCCTGTGATTTAGGCACCATTGAAGGGATTCAGGTAAAGAATGTCTATGAGTTGGAGGGTATAATTTATCACGTAATGGGACCTACCCCTGAAACTCATTTTTCTTTGGGGCAAACCGTTGACTTATCCTTGGACTGGGATCGTCGCTTCTACCATATGCAAAGGCATTGCGGCGAACATATCCTTTCCGGCATCTTCTTTCGTCAGTTAGGAGCCGTAAACCGAGGGTTTCATATGGGTGAGGATTACATGACCATAGACATGGATTTGCCCGAAATTACATGGGCACAAGCCATGGAGGCTGAGTTGTTTGCCAATGAAGTAATTTGGTCCAATGCACCTACAACCGTTCGACATTTTGCCACAAAAGAAGAAACGCAAAATTTACCCTTAAGAAAGCCGGTAACCATCGACAGCGATATTACCATTGTCAGCGTAGGCAATGTACTGGATCCTTCCGACTGTGTGGCCTGCTGCGGAACGCATCCTCATACTGCCGGGCAAGTGGGATTGGTGAAAATCATCAAGATAGAAAACTATAAAGGCATGAGCCGCATTTATTTTAAAGCAGGAAAAGAAGCTTATTTGGATTACAGAGAGAAACATGAAGTAATAAGTCAGCTTAATAAAAAATATTCAGCGCAATGCTCTGAACTGATAGACAAGATAAAGTTACAAGAGGATAAAAATGGGCAAATTAGAAAAAATTTGTTCGAAGTAAAAAAAGTATTGTTAACCAAAGCTGCAGAAGAGTTAATTCAAACTGCACAAGAGAAAACCGCTGATAAACAAAAGCCTAGATTGATACCCATTATTCGAAAAACATACGATTACTTTTCTCTGGAGGACTTACAGACTTTAGGCCGGCAAGTTTCCTTAGAAAAAAATGTGCTCTTTCTTCTGGTCAGCCAGCAGGACAAAACCGTCATGCTCTTTTCTCAAGGCACGCTGGACTGTGGTAAATTGGTTCGTGAAAATGCAGGGATTTACCAGGGAAAAGGCGGAGGAAACAACACTGCGGCTAGAGCAATCTTCACGAAGATGGAATATGTGGAAACCTTTATGGACTTGTTGGAAAAGCACTTGCGTTAGGATAAATCAAGCCGATTGTCACATTTTAAAAAAATCTAATACAAAGCCTTTGTATTTTACCACGTTGGCAAAAGCCTCTATCTGCTTAAAATCCATGTTTCCAATACATCCTTCCGTTATTTTTTTACAAGAGTTCTGGCATCCCCGATTTTTTGAGTGATGTTCCTTTCGTCCAGATGATCCAATATCATCATGGCATATTTTCTGGAAGTTCCCAATAAATCTCGATACTCAGCCAAAGTGATACTTCCTTGATCTCTAAGGGTTTCCATAACAAATGTAAAAGCTTTTTCCCAATGAGTTCTGTGCATAAAAAATTGGTAATTCAGCTTATAGAGCACCCCTTGATCTCCCAATACTTCGATCATCCGCTTTGCAATTTTCTTGTCCTTTTCTCCGTTGGTTGCCTCATCCACTTCAGGGATCTCATACCCTGCATTGAGATAGACTTTCTCCAACCTATCTTTAATTTTTATTTGCTCCTCTGTAAATTGAAGGACAAAAGAAACTGAGGTGATCAGATTTCCTTGATCTCGAAGAACACCTTGTTCCGCAAGTTTATTGACGAGAAGCTCAATAGTTTTACTGTCTTTGATAAAGATTTTATCAGAAAGTTTCTTTCGGAATTCTTCTTTGGCCATGCCATGATTGAGAGGGTTTTCCTGATGGTATTCATCAAGCAGTCTTTCCACCTTTTCTGCCAAAGATTGTAAAAATTCCCTGTGAATAAAGAGATTGCCCGAAAGCGATTGAACCTCCTGAGTGGTCAGTATTTCCTTCATGATGGACTCTGTATACTCCTCTGTCCATCCCAACTTCACCGAATATTCCTTTACGGTGAGAAAGTTTTTGCTTTCTTCCTTCAACACTTGCGAAAGAATTGCCTCGGAGGACTCCTCCTCCTTTACAGAAAAGCCTTTAAGTACATTGTCTTGAAATCTCTTATGTTTGCCTGGACTGGCATCCAAAATGATTCCTCCCCCTATGGTTTCTACCGGAGAGTAAAAGCGCAAGATGAATCGGTCTCCTTTTTTAACTGCAATTTCTTCCTCTAACCGCAGTTGGGCATAGGAGCTTTCGCCACTTTCCAGCACTTCACGATCCAAGAGTATGGCCTTACACAGTGTTTCTGCCGATCCGTAGTACAGATGAAGCCGCCCCCCATTTTTCAGGGTTCTAGGGCTATCTCGAAACAAACGTATCTTGACGTCCAACATCATGGTCTTTTCCATGGAACCCTTGGCTGCGAGTACATTCCCTCTTTGCAGTTCTTCTTTTTTGATGTTCACCAAATTGACAGCGGTTCTCTGCCCTGCTAAAGCCGTCTGCACCATATTTCCGTGAACCTGTAAATTTCTAACCTTTGCCGTCTTTTTTTTCGGATAAATCTCTATCTCATCCCCTACCTTTACCGCTCCCTCTGTAAGCGTGCCCGTTACCACGGTTCCAAAGCCATCTATGGTGAAAACTCGATCTATGGGAAGTCGAAATAAGGCAGGATCAACCTTTCTCTCACCGCACTCCTTTGCCATGTCACAGATTAAGTCTTTGAGATTATCCATGTTTTGGCCTGTAAATGAAGATACTTCCACCATAGGTGCCCCTTCTAAAAAGGTACCCAACAAGTGCTCCCTCACATCTTCCCTAACCACTTCCAGCCATTCTTCTTCCACCAGATCCACCTTGGTAATCACCACGATGCCCTTTTTTATATCCAACATTTTTAGAATCTCGAAATGTTCCACAGTTTGAGGCATAACGCCTTCATCCCCTGCGATTACCAACAAAACCATATCGATTCCACCAATGCCTGCCAACATATTTTTTACAAACTTTTCATGGCCGGGTACATCGATGATTCCAATATGCTGTTCACCGGTGTGCTGCATATCTGCAAAACCCAGTTCGATGGTGATGCCCCTTTTCTTTTCTTCCTTTAATCGATCCGTTTCAATGCCCGTGAGGGCCTTTATAAGGCAGGTTTTGCCATGATCCACGTGCCCTGCCGTCCCTACGATTACATTATGCATGCTCTTTCTCTCCATAACCTTTCTCATAGAAGGATTGTAAAGCCTTTTCGATGTAACTTAAGTCTTCCAACGAAAGGGTTCTCATATCCAAATAAACTTTATCCTGTGAAATTCTGACAATAATAGGAATTTCACAGCTACGTAAGTGTTTCTCCAACTTTTCTAAAGAAAGATTTTTGCCGCTGATGGTGACAGCATACCCCGGGAGAAGCGCCATAGGTGCCGATCCTCCGCCTACCTGACCTTGGCACGGAACCACATGAATGTTTAAATCTTTAGTCGCTTCCTGAATTCTTTGTGAAAACTCCTCTGCCCTCTGCTTCAGCTCTTCACTCTTCAGGGTAAGGGTTCCCAATACTGGGATTTGTTTTAGAGCTTTTTCTGAATCTAAATACTCCCTAAAGGTGGCCTCCATAGCCGCTAAAATCATCTTATCCACACGAAGGACTCTGGCAAGAGGGTGCTTTTTCATCAGATCGATATACTTCTTTTTCCCTGCAATAATTCCCCCTTGTGGTCCTCCCAAAAGCTTATCCCCACTGAATAAAATCACATCGATTCCCGTCTTTAAGCTTTCCGTTACCGTAGGCTCATCAATACCATATGGTTGTAAGCTGATCATTAATCCACTTCCCATATCGTATATTACCGGTATGCCATGTGACTCTCCCAATGCTACCATTTCAGGCAATGAAACCTCATCTGTAAACCCTACGATTTTGTAGTTGCTGGTATGCACTTTCATAAGTGCTCCGGTGCTTTCACTGATGGAACGGGCGTAGTCAGACACCTTTGTCTTATTGGTGGCTCCTACCTCTATGAGTTTTGCGCCGCTTTCCGCCATTATTTCTGGAATCCTGAAAGAGCCCCCGATTTCAACCAACTCACCTCTGGACACGATGACCTCCCTACCCTTTGCCATAGCCGCCAAACAAATCAGCGTGGCAGCAGCATTGTTGTTTACCACCATGGCGCTTTCTGCTCCGGTGATCTTGGTAATGAGTTTTTCCACGTGATCGTGGCGAGATCCTCTGACTCCTCTTTTCACATCGTATTCTAATGTGGAGTAGTTACCCGCAACCTCCATCACACTTTGGCAAGCCTTAGCGCATAGCTTGGCTCTTCCAAGGTTGGTATGGAGGACGATGCCTGTGGCATTGATGGTGGTCCGCAAGCTTTTCCTGGTCTTTTCTTGTAGCTTCTGAATAATCGCTTCAATTATCCAATCATCCGATTGAAGTTGACTCGATTGAAAAACTTCTGAATTTTCATTTTCTTTTAATATTTTATTTCGAATATCGTTAATGGTTTCCCGTACAGACTCCACAATCAGGTCTCTGGGGGTTGTTCCAAAAAACATTGATAGGCGCTTATCCATAAGCACCTCGTCTATCTTGGGAATCCTTCTAAGTAATTCCTGTTTCATATTTTAATCCTCCACCAAAAGATAACATGGCGGGAATATGTGGGAATCGAACCCACCCAGGAGGCTCCTAACCCCCCGAACCGGTTTTGAAGACCGGAAGGCACACCAGCACCCATCTACTCCCATATCTTAAGCAGCACTTGTATTTTACCACAATATAGGTTGGTAAATCAACTTTATATTAAAGAAATCGTTTTTTCATTCGTCCTTTTCTCTTTTGCGACCCCTATGATTTTCGCCACAGGTATTTCTTCCTGTAGGACACGTAAGAGTTTCATTCCCTCTGCTTCCGGTAAAGAAATCAAAAGTCCTCCCGATGTTTGGGGATCAAACATCAAGTCAGTACTTGCCAGAGAGATTCCCTCTTTCATAGAAATTTTGTTTTCCAATGCCTTTCTGTTTTCATAGGCACCGGCTGGAACGATTCCCATGGAAGCAAACGCTTCTCCTTGCTCCAACACAGGAACATCCATTGCATTGATTTCTATCAAACACCCGCTGGCTTCTGCCATTTCGTAAGCATGACCTAAAAGACCAAATCCTGTAATGTCTGTACAGCTATTTATTTTAAATTTTCCCATGATTTCCGCCGCTCTCTTGTTGAGCATAGCCATGGATAACACTAGGGCTTTATAGGTTTGTCCATCTAAAAGATTGCCCTTCATAGCTGTTGTCAAAACTCCTGTTCCAATGGCTTTTGTGAGAATCAACACATCCCCCGGTTTCACATTTTTATTGGTGAGAATATCCTTGGGGTGAGCAAAACCGGAAACCGATAACCCATATTTAGGTTCGGGGTCCTTTAAGGTATGCCCCCCTGAGATAATTGCACCGCCTTCCAGAACCTTTTCATATCCACCCTGCAAGATTCCTTGCACAGCTTCCTTGGGTAAATCCTGAGGGTAACATAGAATATTCAATGCGAGTTTTGGGGTTCCCCCCATGGCATAAACATCACTCAAGGCGTTAGCTGCTGCAATTTGACCATATTCATAGGGATCATCCACCACAGGGGGAAAGATGTCCACCGTTTGAATCAGGGCCGACTCCTCACTTAATAGGTAAACGGAGGCGTCGTCGCTGGTATCAAATCCAACCATTAACTTTGGGTCGCTAAATTTAGGTAAGTGACACAAAACTTGTGCCAGGGTCTCAGACCCTATCTTGGCATCTCAACCGCCATGAGTGCACATTTTTGTAAGCTTTACTTGATTCACAACAATCGCCTCCTTCCTTATGATATCGTTATTTACTTTATAAATTCTGCTTTGGTTAGAATTTCAGTTGCCTTTTGCAAGTTAGTCTCACTGATCATGACGATGGGTCCCGTACAACCCATACCGCTTTCCGCATAGATACTTTCCTTCCAAAGGCAGAGAACTGCATCTTCTAAATCCATTACTTCAATACCCTGAATTTGAGCGGTCACGGGTTCTTTGGGTGGCTGCTTAACCTCACCTGTAGAGCTTTCCGCAGCAGTAGCTTTTTTCCCACTATCTTTGATTTCTTTTAAAATTTGTTTTAACCCCGCTTGATTTGCTTTGGCAAATTCTTCACGAGCTATCTTATAGCTGTTGTTTTTTACCAATTGAGAAGCATACTCCACCGCTCCGGCAATCACGGGTGCCCCACTGGCTCTAGAAATGATCATGATGGTTTTTTCGTAATCTTCACCGATTCCGGGACCATAACCATAACCTGAACTTTCATAGCTTCCACCGGTAGTGTAGGCGGAGAAAATCTTCATCATCAAGTTTCCCGTCAAGGAATCCATAACCATGATATCCGCAGCCGCCGTAAGCAAATCATTTCCTCTCATGACGATACCGCCATCCGCTCTTTCCGACTGAGCAAAATGAATGTCATAGCCGTTTTCCGCCAACTTCAAAAGAGCTTTTTCCGTTTGTCTTGCCCCATCGATATTGGCAATCCCAATGGTTGGTTTTTCTATGCCACTGGCTTTGGCAGCAATGATTCCATAAATGGCATTTTTAACCATTCCGCATACTCGATCCGTGTCGGAAGTACCCGTGGTGGTAGCTAAAAATAACTCCTTGCCTCTCCCCGGAGTAATGACTCTACCAACGGTGGAAACTCCGATGGGAAACGGATAATGCATGGTTACAGCCCCTTGGATTTCTCCGGATTCCAACATGGCTTCCATCTTTTTATGGACGTCTTCCCCTTCCAGAACCATAACCTTAAAGCCCTTCTTTTCCGCTAATCCGGCTCCTTCGTAGATGGCTTCCATCCCGAGTTCGCTGTCTTCTGCCGCTATTCCAATGACGGGTTTCTTCCCAAATTCTCCTGTCTCGAGGGCATCTGCCATCTCAAGAAAGGTCTTTCCGATCATCTCTTTTATAATTTTTTCTGACATGATTTCATCCTTCCTTTCAGGAACATACCCTTATTTATTTTAACAATCCTTCTGCAAAGTCTCTCATTGCCTCACCGATCAAGCTCTTGATCTTGGATTCATCCATACCTTCTACAGCCGATGCTCCGGAACTGCCTTGATTTTTTTGAACGATAAAAGATACACCATCAAAAAGATTGGTCATCCTTCCAAGGAAAAGGCTGCCTTTACCTATGATCATCGCTCTGTTGGTAGTCCCTGCTAACATTTCTTCCCTTACAAATCCCAAGTAAGGAACTCCTGAAGGAATGTGCCCCTGGGTAGGAGCCCAACCCGTCATACCATGCTTTTCTACAAAATTAGCAATTTCACTTCTTTCAATCTCGCCTCGTTTTACACCTAATGCGGCGATCATCTTGTAGTTGGATTCCGGTACATCCCCTGCACCGGCAGGTTTTGTAACATCGGGGTTTTGCATTTCTACAGAATATTTATCCACATCCGTGATCTTCATATCCGCTCGATCCAAAGGCTCTGTTACCAATGCACTGATTACATTCTGAGGAGCAGAACCGGTGCCGACTACATGGCGACCAACGATATCATTTCTGATTTCAGGGTTGACCCCATCATTGACACTGACCAATGCAGCAAAGCCTGCAATGACGTCCTCCAGAATCGGAATGTCCTTTTTCACATGATCTTTTCCGTTCATGCCTAGCTTAGCGGTACAACCTCCTGCCGTAACGATGACGTTTTTATAGGTGCCTGCTTTTACCAGCGAAGCGGCTTCAATCATAGCATGAGCCGGTGCTGCACAGAATCCTCTAGTGTCGGAACCTGTAGCGTTGACCAATCCTGCCGTTTCTGCCGCAGCCTTTGCGAAGTTACCACCTCCTCTTTGATTCATATCCCCACAAGCTTCCTCGCAGCAATCGATGACATAGTCTACCTCTGTAGGATCAATGCCCGTCACTCTTACCAGGTGAAGTAAAGATAAGACGCTGGAAGCTTTGGAAACTAAATTTTCCATCATGATGTGAGCAGATAAGTTTAAATCTACATCGTGAGCTCTTTTTACAGCGCCTACCAAGTTGCCTTCATGGTACAAAGGCTCTGCATACTCTTCCTCCACCAATTTTTTCACCGACTCAGCCGAATCTTCGTTTTTATCTAAAATTGCAGCTTTGTTAGGTCCAATCAAACCATGGTTGGAGAGTTTGCCTTTTACTTTTTCTGCAAAGGATTTTTCTAACTTTACTAAATCAAACACATCACAAATCTGCATGAGTCCTAAAAACTCATCTTGAGGCATAATTTCACCGAATTTTCCTTCTCTGGATGTATTATTTTCTTTTTTATCGTACCATGGGAACTCTGTTTTCCCTAATTCTTCAGGGGTTCTGTTGCCAATATAGACCTGATTGGGAAGGTAAGAAACCGTATCTTCAAAGCTTCTCAAATGTTCTGGGAGCTTTACCAAGTATTCTGAATTAGGGTTGACAATCTTTTCCGTTGTCTGTGTGGTTCCATTGTGAATAACCATGTCAGGTGCTGCTACCAAAGTATAGCTGGCCCCTTTTAGCACTGCATATGCGCTCATTTTAATACCCTTTCTTTTATCTAATTTTTAAAAAAGCACCTACAAAAACGTAGGTGCTTTTTTCATTAAAATTTACAGAATTGCTCTCTGATAGATTTCATTTCCTTGACGATATCATCAACGTCAAGAACCATCTCCATCATGCTGATCTGTTCATCATACACGCCTGCATCTACTTCTTCTTTCATTTCAGGTTCACATATGTGATATACTGCGAGTCCCAACGAGACTCCTGCTAATGGACCTGCGTAAGTAGGATCACCTGCAGTTACGGTTTCAGCGGCAAGACCTGCTGCTTCCCCTTCTGCTGCACCAAGCACTACGACCACGTTTGCATCGCCATACTGCTCTGTAAATTCCTTAACTCTTTTTTGGTTTTCCAAGTCCATTGCACCAGCGGCTGTTCAGACAAAGCATTCCGTTGAAGAATAAATCACTTCTGCACCAGCAGTCTTAACACATTCTTCGATTGCCGGGCCCGGTATGCCATCTCTGTCGCCTATGATGATGACTTTTTTGTCTTTCAAAATAGACATATAATTCCTCCTTCGTAATATTTAATACTATATAAAATTTTTATGCAAATTAAAGACAGAACATTTCAATCGCATTATTGCCACGTAGAAACATCACTGATAATTTGCATTTAATTTATATATACTTTTGGATCATGGTCTCAATATTTTGTGATGTTGCATCATCCTTGACCAATTCTTCAATCTTTGCTCCATCTTTATAGACAGCGATTACCGGTAATCCCATAATCTTCTGGCTAATAGCAAGTCTTCTGGCAGCAGAAGTGTTTAGCTTACAAAATTTAATTTTATCGCCATACTTTTTCTCTAGCTCTTCCACATAAGGCATTAATGCAGCACATGGTACGCAACCGTCTCCAAAAAAGTCAACCAGCACATAACCTTCCGCTTGCAAAACTTCTGGTTCAAAAGTTTCCTTATCACATAAAATCATAATAACCCTCCTCAATCTAATCGTTATCTTATTCTTCCAAATATTTTTCCGCTTGAACCGCAGCAATAGCGCCATCTGCTGCCGCAGTTACCACTTGACGAAGGCTTTTCACCCTTAAGTCCCCTGCTGCAAATACACCGGGAACATTGGTCTTCATGTTGTCATCCGTGGGAATGTATCCATTCTCCATGTTCACCTTGCCTTCAAACAGCTCTGTCAATGGTTTGAACCCTATGAAAACAAATACGCCAAATGTTCCGTCTTCTTCATCCGCCAATATTTCGGTCAGTTCTTTTGTTTTAACATTTTCTATGACCATGGATTCTAAGATTCCGTCACCCTTTAGTTCCTTAACCACAGAGTCCCACAGGAATTCCACTTTAGGATTTGAAAAAGCCTTTTCTTGGATGGACTTAGCCGCACGAAGTTGATCTCTTCTGTGAATGATGGTCACCTTCCTAGCGAACTTAGTCAAGTAAAGAGCTTCCTCCACGGCAGAGTCTCCCCCACCTACTACATAAACCTCAAAGTCCTCAAAAAAAGCGGCATCGCAGGTCGCACAATAGGAAACACCCTTTCCTGTAAATTCTTTTTCGCCGGGGCAACCGATCAACATGGGCGATGCACCTGTTGCGATAATCACCGTCTTGCTCTGGTATTTTCCGTTGATACAGGTTATGGTTTTAATCTCTCCCTCTAACTCAACTCCGGTGATGGTGTCCATCACACGTTCAGCTCCAAATTTTTTCACTTGGGCCGACATTCTATCAATAAGGGTGGGGCCGGACTCCTCTTCCAGTGACCCCGGATAATTTTCAATTTCTGATGTCTGGGTAATCTGTCCTCCATCCTGCCCTTTCTCAATAACTAAGGTGGAAAGTCTGGCTCTACCGGCATATAACGCTGCACTTAAGCCTGCCGGACCTGCTCCAAGGATGATTACATCATAAACCTTGCTCATGGGTTGAATTCCTCCATTCAAATTTGCTAAATCAACCGTTTTTTTACTTAAAAAATCTTAATTATCTAACAGTATTGTTGATTACTTTAACTTGGAATTTATTATAACACAATTCACGGGTAACTACTACACTTTTCTTTGATTTTTGAAGGTTTTTTTTATTTTATGCAACTAATTTAGACAAGCTATTTTTCGGAAAATTTTTATGCGCTTTTTCCATCATCTTTTTTTGAAGTAACCCTTTTAATCGTCTTATATAGCATGAAAAATATTAACAGAATTCCCACATATCCATTGATGACATAAATAATATTTACAAGGCTATTAAATGGCAAAGCCAAACCGATAAAGCAACCGATCGCTCCCAAAATAGCGGTTACGCCTTTAAACTTGGTGGTGCCTTCTTCTGTAAATCTTGAAGAGGCTTGCCATAATAGCGGCACCGCAGTGGAATAGATACCGGCGATGATGATTACGGAAAAGACGGTAGCTATAGCCGGGCTGATTTTTTCAGCCAAAATCAGGGATGGAATCTGAGTTCCCGCTACTTCTTGCAGGTACGCCATGAGACCTAACATCAAGATTACACAACCGGCTACAAATCCTACGGCTCCGCCGATAGAACCCATGCTGGCTTCTTTTTCACTGTTGGCCTTTGTTCCCATAGCCGCCAAGAAGGCCGCTAACCACAACATACAAAATCCCACGTAGGAACTGGCGGACATAAACCAATTGGATCCAGCTTTTTTCAGCTCTATCCCATTCGTCTGAATCAACTGGGCACCCTCTGAAATCCCTGACGGATTCATGACTATGGCGGAAAAGCCTAATCCTAAAGCAATAAGCACGATCAAAGGTCCGATCCTTCCAATGACGTTAACAATATTGCTCAATCCAAGCATAACCGTAACAGAAGCCAAAAGCATCATGGCAATGCCCCCCACGTAAGTTGGCAGACCATAATGTTGATGGAATGTGGCTCCGGCTCCCGCAATCATAACCACATAAGACATAAATACAAAAGCAATGGTAAAGTAATCATAAAACATTCCGATGGGCTTGCCACAATAATATTGAAATATCTCACTTCCTTTATGAAATTTTTCTCTGTATCCAGTAGTAATAAATTCGATTCCCACGTATACAAAAGCGATTAACACAACCGCCGCGGTTAAAAATCCTTGATATCCATAAGATGTAAAGTATTGTAAAATCTCTTGTCCGGTGGCAAAACCGGCACCGATTAGAAATGCGATAAAGGCACCTGCAAATTTAATCACATTGCCCCATTTTACAGTATTGTTTTCCATACAGATCCTTCCTTTCTCAAACGAACGGCAAAGCGGAGCCCTGCTATATGGTAAAGCAGAACTCCTTCTTCCCTATGATTTATTCAAAGACTGTTTGACCATCTACCTCTGTTTCAAGTGCTTTCAATGCTTTTTTCACCAATTGCATCCTAATCTTGTAACTTTCCTCTTCACCCTTGGTGGGATCTCCCAGAGGGTAAGGAATTCCAATGGCGGGAACAATTCGGTTCGCGCCGATTGTTAAGGAGATAGGCACTACTGTACACACGTGTACCACAGGAATGCCCACTCTTTCAATTTCTTTGACCATCGTTGCACCGCAACGTGTACAAGTTCCTCAGGTAGAAACCAAAACAACGGCATCCACTCCTTCGGCTAGCAGCTTGGGCGCAAAATCTTCTCCAAATTGCTTGGAGTTACCGGTGGAGGTCCCTGTTCCTGTGGTACTGTAAAAGTAATTGACCAGTTCACCGATCTCTCCAGCCTTTTCCAGTTCACGAAGGGCATCTAGCGGAATGACCAAGTTTGGATTTTCAGTAACAAAAGCTCGATCATATCCACCGTGAACGGTCATAAAATCCTTTGCACTCATGGAATCCATGCCTTCTATGCTATATTTTCCATATTTGGAAGCACTGGAGGATTCTATTCGATCAGGATTCCCTTGAGGTACGATTCCCCCTGAAGTCACCACGGCTACTTTGCACTTCTTAATATCCTTTACTGCAGGATTCGGTGGTACTCTATCGAAAGTGGGCATGGCGTATTCCGTATCAAACGACTCTCCAGCCATTTTTTTGATGAGCATTTTTATACCTCGCATGGAGCCTCTTTCCTCCGCGAAATAATTCACACGAATTCCTCGTTCGATATACCCTTCTTCTGCAGGAGAACCCACAGTCTCACCCTTAGCCAATTTGTTAACAATTTGTGCGATTTTAGGCATGGCATTTCTCATGTCCGCCGCAGAATCCGCCGTGCTGATTATGTATAAATCTTTTTTATACATATCGGCGCCGGGATTTTCAATGTACATTCCCGTCACTGCAGGGATTCCTAATTTTTCTTCCACAGCCTTTGCAATACTTCCACAAGCTACACCATAGCGTCCGGCATTAAAAGCAGGACCCGCTACAAATACGTCAGGCTGATAACGTTGAATCATCTCCAATAAGCTTTCTTGGGCGGATGCCAGGTTTTCTCCAAAATAACTGTCCCCGCAGATAGCAGTAGCCACAACTTCAAAGTCATCCCCCAAAGCTGTCTGCAATGCCGCCCCAGGTCCTACCACTCCTTGACGGATTTCCGGAGTAATGTCTGCTTTTTCTTCTCCTCCAATTCCGGCAAAAAAGTTGTTTATGTAATGTACTACCTTTATTTTTCCCATTGATTTATCCTCCTTATCAATATCCTCTGGCGGCCAACTTATTGAATCCGTTAGCGATGGTAGATGCAATAATAATTTGAAGCTCTGCATCTATGCTGCCGTCCGGTTTTAAACTTCCTTCAAAGCCACCGATTTGCATCTCCACATAATCCAACATTCCGATGACTTTGTCCATTGGTGGAAAATGCTCCACAAAGTTTCCTTGACCACAGGATACCAGGGCATCCGCTTCTTCGCAAGCATCTGCCAGAGAAAGTGACTTTCCGTCTTTTCCGGGAAATTCGTCAGTAATCAGTACAACCTTGATGCCTTTTTGAGAAACTTTCTTACAGTTCATCATTAAATCTGTATCTGGATTTCCGTATCCCTCTTCAGTAATGATGATTCCATCCAATCCCATATATTCCGCAAGCTTGGCTACCATATCGGAGCATCGTTCTTTATCAGCCAAAAATACATTTTCGTTGGTGAGGATAACGCCCACAAAGTTAATTTCCTTTCCGTGGAATTTATATAAGTCCTCAATAACCGGATTGTGAAGATGATGATACGTGGTTACCTTATCACAGGGCGCTACGCAATTTCCACTGGTAATGGCCCCATCAAAGATCTCCGTTGGATACATGATTGTTGGTACAATTTGTTTTGCGTCTACTCCATAGTAATAGGTATCATGCAATAACCCTTGAGATTGCAGCATGTGTAAGTATCCAACCTTCGGAAGATCTGGATATTCCTTGATCTGCTCTAACAATGGTTTTGTTTCAAATACTTCAATTTCATCAGGCTCAATGTTTCTGCCCGCTTCCCCTATGTAAGTAGCTACCTTTAGCCCTGCCATTCTTCCTGCATTCTCATATGCGTGGGTTTCAATCCCCTCTACCGGCTCAATTACCACACAAATGTTCAACGTTTCAGAAAAAGGGCAGTATTTTGCGATGGGTCCTGACATATCCACAAGACCTTCTTGGAATCCCACAATTTTTCCCACGGTCATTACAGTACAGCCTACCAAGGCGTGAGTTCTGCCCTGACCTACTTCCTTTACCTTGTTCATGACTCCTGGGAAGATTCCGCCGCCACCAGACACCTTTACTCTGGGTTCAATCACATCTTTTACAGGTGTGATTCTCACGGATTCTCCAGGTTTTGCAATTTCCACTTTGGCACTGACAATCCTGTCATCCTCTAAAACCAGCTTTTCAATCTCTTCTTTATCGATATAAAGAATCCCTTTTTCCACAGATGTCTTATCTGAAAATTGAACATCTGTAATGTTTATCTTTCCTAACTCCAGTTTCAAAATCTTTCCCTCCTATCAAGTTCTTTAAAAGCTATAAAATATTTTGATATCATCGATTAATGCAATAGTTATGCCATCTTATTATAGAAAAAACAAATGATAATAATTCAAAAATAAAATAATGTTTTTTCAGAGTATTATGACCATTGTTTTTTTGGTGTACTGATAATTAATTCACAATCCCATCTCGCGATTTTATAAATTTCGAGAATATTAATGCTTGACAGTGCAATTTTTTTCACTATAATGGAGATAAGAATGATTTTTAATCTTAACTAAAGCGACATATCTATTAATCCATGTGATATGAGGTTATATTATGGGAGAAACAATAACAAAAACACAGTTGATCGAATCTTATTATCTAAAAACAAAAAATAAGTTATTTCAAAAAACCTTAGATTTCTGTTCAAAGGTGGCATCTTCCAATGCGAATATTCTCTTATCCGGGGAATCCGGTGCGGGTAAAGAAATACTAGCCAAGTATATCCACGCAAACAGCCAGAGAAGCCTTTACGATTTTGTAGCTGTTAATTGCAGCTCTTTCACAGAGAGTCTATTGGAATCTGAACTTTTTGGTCATGAGCAGGGCTCTTTTACAGGCGCCTCTTACTCCAAACGTGGAAAATTTGAAATTGCACACAAGGGCACGCTCTTCTTAGATGAAATCGGGGATATGCACTTGCAGACACAGGTGAAGCTTTTGCGCTCTATAGAAACAAAACAAATTGAACGAATTGGATCAAATACCTCGCATAAAATTGATTTTCGATTGATTTCTGCCACTCATCAAAATTTAAAATCCAGCGTCTACAACGCGACTTTTCGCGAGGATTTCTTTTATCGAATCAGCACTATTGTAATTAACGTTCCTCCCCTTAGAGAACGACCCGAGGACCTATCCGATTTGATTGATTATTTTTTAACTCAATCCTCAAAGGAAAATCAAAAAGATATAAGAAAGATAGAACCGGCAGTAATAAATTTTTTACATAGTTACGATTATCCCGGTAACATCCGCGAATTAAAAAACATCATCGACAGAATGGTCATCCTGTCCGAAGACGGAGTCATCACAGAGGATGGACTCCCTATCATGTTCTCCTTTCGAAGATTAAACAGCGGCGGAGCTCCCATTATCACTTCTCCCCACTATGAAAAGATTATCCCCTATCAGGAATTTAAAAGAAATGCGGAAAAGGAGTATCTGGAATGGGTCCTATCTCAGGTTGGGGGAAACGTTGCCGAAGCATCCAGGCAGCTGAAGATTAGCAACCGACAATTATTTAATAAAATTAACGACTTGGGTATACAAAAATAACGACTTGGGTATACAAAAATAACAAAAGTGGAAATGTCAAAATAATAATTTACTATAAAATAAACTTCCGCAAAAATCGAATTTTTTGCGGAAGTTTAAGATAAAACACTAAAATACCATATTTTAATGTTAGGAGGAGCCGATAGCCACTTAGATTACAACCGGTTTGCCGGCCCACATGCTGTCTACAAATTTCGTAGCTTCTTCAGCATCCATAGCCCTTGGATTCTTCACTCTATAGTATTTATTGATCAGCTCATCAGCGATTACCGGTAATTGTTCTTCTGTAACTCCCACACCTTGAATGCTGGTGGGTAATCCACAATCTTTTAATAATTTCATCATCCTATGGATAAATTCTACGGCCGACTCATCTTGATTTCCGTTAAAATTAGGATCGATCAGTTTCATAAATTTATCTAGCTTACCTTTGATTTCTTCGATATTAAACATCAATGTATAGGGCAATGTTACCCCACATCCCAATCCGTGTCCTACGTTATTGTGGGTGGTTAAAATGTAGGACATGCTGTGCGCGTACAATCCGCCGCCCTGTGTATAGGACATCATGCCGAAGACAGATGCAAATGCCATGTAATATCTTGCTTCCAGATCTTCTCCATCTTTACAAGCTCTTTCCAAATATTGAAAGACGTATTCAATACATTTCGCTGTAAACATCTCAGTTAACGGACTTGGTTTCCCTTGATACCCTTCTATACCGTGGGAGATGGCATCAAATCCTGTAGCAGCGGTTACTTTAGGCGGCATGGTTACAGTCATCAACGGATCAACCAGTGCAACGGTTGCAAAAGCGGAAGGTGAGCTGATGAACAGCTTCTTGTCCCCTTTGCTTGTTACGATATAGGGGCTTACTTCACTTCCCGTACCTGAGGTAGTAGGCATTAAAATTAGAGGGAGCCCTTCGCTGTTGATGGGCGCTCCTTGCATGTATTCGAGAATATCGCTCGGGTTTGTTGCTGCTAAGGATGCTGCCTTTGCCATATCCATGGCACTTCCACCACCTAACCCCACTACGACGGTATATCCGTTTTTTCTCACCATCTCTTGGATATATTGAGCCGTTTCAATGTGTGGCTCAGGTTCCACGTCACTGTACACATCCACCTCAAATCCGCTTTCTTCCAATCGATCCGTGCATACTTTATGTAGTCCCAAATCTACAATGACCTTATCTGTAACCAAAAGCGCTTTTCCGATTCCAAAGGACTTCGCTTCATCACCGATGGTAGCTGCCAGCCCAAACCCCAAAGCCAATTTACCCTTGGCTTTGACCCCTGAGGTTCTGAATTCTGTAACGTCCTTTAAATTCTGGGGTACCTTGCTTAAAAGTTCATAATAGTTCATTTTTTTATCCTCCTAATTTTAAATATTTAACAACCAACCAAGCGATAGTTTATTTAAAGTGGCCTTTGTTGGATTACCGCTTTCTGCATCCCAACCAGCTAGTTGGTAATATAATTCCTTTGCCTCTTCAAACCTTTGCTTATCCACATGCGCACCTTTGGAAGGTCCATCTTCCAGAGGAACAAATAACCTCTCAGGGAGGGTATCCTCTTTTTTTGTATACCCATCTCTGCTGTTAAAATATCTCATCATGTTGATTCTACGTTCGCCTATTTCCATCAGCTCGTAAAGAGATACATCCCATCCTATAGCAGCTTTGCAAATCTCTACCAACTGTTCCGGTCCATATAACTGCCACGTAGGTCCCCATACAAACTGACATACGCTGAGGGTATCGAGGGCAGAGTAGAATTTTTGGGTGTTGTATGCAAAGATTACGTTGCTGTCATTCAAAGTGCTTGAATTTCCTTCCTCCAAAGTAAAGTTTCCTCCCACTTGAGACATCCATCTGCGTTCTTTGCTATCCAACGCATAAGCCATGCAAGTATCATGTTCGCTGGACTGATGGTCGGCACCGAATGAATTGACCGCATAGATGACTCCTAAGCTGGCTTTGTGCTGAGGCATATGCGCGGGCAGTTCCTGCATCCTGCAGGTGATTGCCATTTCCTTTGCTTGATCTCCTAGTTTTTCTGCCGCACGGTAGCTGCCTTCCGCCAATAAATCTCCAAGTTCACCATTTCGATGGGCGATATCTGTAATAATTTGACCAAAGGTTTCATGGTTGCCAAATTTTAATTCCAAACCTTTTGTCATATCTTTTGAGATGATTCCTTTTTCATAGCATTCCATTGCAAAGGCTATAGTAGCACCACAGGAAATAGTATCCAATCCATACATGTTACACAGCATATTTGCATGGGCGATGGCTTCGATATCTGATACACCACAATCGGCGCCTAAAGTTGCAACGGTTTCATATTCAGGACCTCCATACTTTGGATCCGCTTTTCCTTCCACTTCCACTACTTGCTTACACTTTACCCCACAACCAAAGCAGGTCTCACTGCCTATTTTAATCTTTTGCTCCATGGTGGGACCGCTAATTTCTTCCCATTCCTCAAACCAACCGGATTGCCAATTTCTCGTGGCCAAAAATCCTACTCTGGCCTTGCTTCCCAATCCTCCGTTTGTTCCGTTGACAAGCATATCCATGCAGGAATCATTGGCTGCGATATCCTCTTTTGCACGGATGATAAACTCTTTGAACTTTTCTTTGTCGTATGGAGTGGGCATTTTGTTCTGGTTAATTACCAGAGCTTTTAAATTCTTAGATCCCATGACAGCACCCATACCGTTTCGTCCAAATGCACGGTTAAGCTGATGCATAATGGCTGCATACCTTACCATCTTTTCACCTGCCGGACCTATGACTGCAATCTCCACTTTGTTGTTATTCAATTCCTTGCGAATGAGTTCTTCCGCATCGCCGGTTACCTTGCCCCATACATTTTCCGCATCACAAAGCTTAATTTCATCTTTATTGACATAAAGGTAAACGGGTTTCTCTGATTTTCCTCTTACGATGATTGCATCATATCCGTTTGCTTTGAAATGGGCAGCAATAGAGCCACCCACTTGAGAATCCCCGGCACAGTTGGTAAGTGGACTCTTTGTGGTAGCAGTCATTCGGCTAAAACCGCTTACAGCCAAACCCGCCAAGGGTGACACGGTAAAGATCATAACGTTCTCCGGCGACAAGGGATCGATATTGGGTTTTACTTCTTTCAGCAGATAATACATTCCAAGAGCAGAGCCGCCAGGATAAAGCTGATGCTCCAGACCGGACATGGTAATGATTTCTATTTTTTTAGTCGTTAGGTTTACATCTATTATTTTAGCATCGGGAAATGTTCTCATTGTTTTCTCCTTTTCTAATATTTAAAGACAATTATAATAGGCAGGTGTTCTCAAGGATCCTTCGATGGAGCTTACCGCCAAAGAAAAGTCCAATTCACTATAATCCGCTTCAAGTTTTGGCGTCATGGGAAGAATATGTTCATATCTGTTCCACTGTGAGACGGCATATTCAATTCTGATGATATCATTGCCAATCACCTCGTCAGTCAAGTTTTTCTGAACTAGGACGGTGTGAAATGGATTTGGTCTTGACAGATAACCTGCCAGAGGATCAATTCCCAACCTCCACCCATTCAATAACTCTCTCCGCACCCGAAACAAGGTTTCTTTGGCATCTCCATCTACAAATAAGACCGCTAAACTTTTTTCCAGTGCATAGTCATTGACTTTTGGATTGTTGGTAATTATCAAAAGCGACATCTCTTTACTCCACTTTAAATATAGTCTGTTGGTTGATATCTTCTGTCAGTGCTTGAATGGAAGTCCTCATGATCTTCATGATAATTTCCTTTTCCTCTTGAGCAGAAACCGTCGGATTACCTGTAGGATAAGGGATTGCAACTCCCGGAACTAATCGGTTTGCCCCTACGGAATAGGAGATAGGGGTTATGGTGCTGATATGTACGGTAGGAATTCCAGCAGCATCAATTTGCTTAGCTAACGTTGCACCGCAACGAGTGTCGGTTCCTCAGGTGGATGTCAGGATCACCGCATCCACTTCTCCATGGCTGAGCAGTTCCTGAGCTATGTTATCCCCAAAGGTTTCCGCTTGGTCCGCTGCCATAGCATTTCCGGATGTAACATAAATTCTTTCGTAAAAATTTCCGATTTCTCCGCTTCTCTCCAACTCAATCATAGCATCTACCGGTAACACCCGATTTGCATTTTCGTTGGCATAAGTAGGGTCAAACCCGCCGTGACAAACCTCTGCATTGGGTATGCCTTCACCTCCAAAGTCCTCTATGGAATAATACTTATATTTTGAACAGAAACATGCTTCTAAATGATCCGGATTCCCTTTGGGAACGATTCCGCCGCTGGTCATAAGTGCAATGGTGGCGTTTTTCATATCCTTTACAGGAGCACTGGGCTTGCACTTACTAAATATAGGCATTTCCAGCTCTGTTTCGAATTCTTCTCCCTTGAGTTTTTTCAAAAGCATTTCAACGGCTCGCTTAGCACCTATTTCTTCTCTAAACACAGGTACCCGTATGCCCCTTTTAAAATAACCTTCTTGTTCTGGGCTCCCGATGGTTTCCCCCCGGGCTATTTTTCTAACGAAATCTCCAATCTTAGCGATCGCTTCATTCATTCCTCTGGCATTATTTGCCGTTGGTAAGATGTACGCATATTTTCGGAACATATCCAATCCGGGGTTTTCTTCATTCATTCCTGATACGGTGAAGATGCCTAAGCTCTGATGGGCTATTTTGCACACGCTCCCGCATGCCAAACCATATCGTCCTGCGGTAAATGCCGGTCCGGCAACTAAAAGTTCTGCCTTTTCTTCTTTTAAAATCTCTATAATTCTAGTTGTTAAAGTATCCGTATTTTCTGCAAAGTAATTGTCTCCGCAGATTATGGTGGCTACCACCTCACCGTCACCTTCCAACAGTTTATTCAATTGCAGTCCTGCGCCAACAGGTCCCTTTACGACTTCCAGTGGGTAGTCTGCCTTTTCTTCTCCGCCTATCTGTCCAAAAAATTGATTTACATAATGTATGATTCGCACTTTTTACCTCCCCTATTAATATACAATTGAGCTCAATTTTGTTTTTCCTATGTCGTTTATAGAAGATACGATTACCGCTAAAGAAACGTTGATACTTCCATCTGGGTTGTATAAATTGTCACAGCTCCCTGAAAGTTGTGATATACATTCAGGATAACCTATGGTTCTTTCCATCTTAGGTAAGGTAACTAGCTGATTCATATTCCCCACGCTCACCACGGCATCAGCTTCAGGTGTGGAGTCTGTAATCGGTTCTGAGGTACCATCCCAACCAGCATTTTCCTTTTGAATCAAAACAGTCCTGATATTATTTTTTTCAGCATTCCTACAGAGCATCATCAGATCAGCATCAGGGTTGCCTCCCCCATCTTCAGAAATTACTACGGCGTCCGCACCTAACTTTCTGGCAATATTGACCGATGCTATATCACATCTTTCTTTATCCGCCAGACCTCCACATACTGGAGAAATAATGACGCCTACAAAATCCAAGTCCTTGCCGTGCCTTCTAAAAAGTTCTGCAATGACGGGGTTAGTCTGATGATCATAGGTAGTGTTCTTGTCTCCGGCGGTTACACAATTTCCCGAAACAAGCGCTCCATCCAGAATTTCATTGGGATGCACAAGAGTGGGATGCATCTTTTTGCAATCCATTCCATATAGATAGCTGTCATGCAACAAACCCTGAGCCATAACGCAGTAAATGTATGCAACCTTAGGCAAGCCTTGTGCCTCTGCCAATTCGTAGGTTTCTACTTTCTCAGCTTTGACTTCCTTTGCAGCAAGAGCCAAGTAGTGAGCTGCCTTCAAACCAGTCTTTCTCATGAGTTCTTCATGTTTTGTCTGCGGCAAACCTTCAATAGCATCTGCTACCACTACTACATTAATAAGACTGGAGTAGTAGCAATAGTCCACACATGTTCCTGTCATATCGATTAAGCCCTCTTGAAAAGCTACGATCCTTCCAGCTGTAGTGACCACACATCCCCTGAGTGCTTTAGTGCTCCCCTCTCCTGTACCTTCAAACTTACCAAAGTAACCGGGGAATGAGCCTTCTCCTGAAGACACCTTAATCCTAGGTTCAATTACATCCTTGACCGGTACGATACGAACAGACTCGTTGGGCCTTGCAATATCAATATCCACCTTTTCCAATTGGGAATCTGATAAATATTCAATCATCTCTTGCTTATTAACGTACAAGGTATGACCCTTTATCAAAGTGAGGTCTCCAAATTGAACATCTTCAATTGTTATAATTTCCAAATCCAGTTTCATATTAGTCAAAACTTCCTCCCTTTCCTCAATAAAAGCTAATTACTTGATTTAGTAGCAATTACCATGCCAAACTTATTTTTACTTATTTTCATTAAAATACATATTTTCCAATAACAATCAAGCTGATTGCTAATCAAAAATGATTTATGTATAGATTCGCAAATCATTTTTAAACGAGAGTTAAACGATACCCAGCAATATCCCCGGTAACCACATAGAAAATTGAGGAACAAAGGTACAGAGTAACAACACAGGGATCCACGCAAATAGGATGAAACAAAATGTGGGTTTCAACATTTCATTGACCGGGGCATTACCGATTCTAGACCCCAGGTATAAGAAAGGGGCACATGGCGGTGTAATACAGCCCATTCCCAAGTTGACTCCCAGAATTGCCGCAAACTGAACCGGGCTTACTCCAAGCTCAACAACCACGGGCAGAAGCAGCGGGGTTGCCAAAAGAATTGCGCTGGTGTCGTCCATCAGCATACCGATAATAACCATAAATATATTGATCATCAGCAATAACACGATTGTATTATCCGAAACAGATGTTAACATAGCCATTATTTTTTGTGGAACATTTTCCATAATATAAAGTCTACTCAAAATCATTACTGAAAAAAGCATAATCATAATTACACCGGCAGTAGTTCCTGCTTTAATCAAGGTTTCATAAATTCCATTTTTGTCCAACCCTTTATAGATAAAATATCCCACGGGTAGGGAGTATAAAACGGAAACAGCAGCAGCTTCGGTAGGTGTCATGACACCTCCATAGATTCCACCTAAAATAATCAACGGAGTTAACATGGCCGGAAAAGCGATGACCGATTTTTTTGCAAAAATTTTAGTTGTTGTGGTAAAATCATATTTTTCAGATAGCTTTATGTCCTTATTGTTCCTCAGCAATACTAAGTTTACAATGCAAAGGAGTATGGTAAGCGTGATACCTGGCACTACGGTAGCTAGGAAGCTAGCTAAGATGGATTGGCCTCCCACCCAGGCGTAAAGAATCATGCTTAAGCTCGGCGGGATCAACAGCCCCAGCACGCATGCATTGGAAATCAAAGCGGAACAATGTCCCGGAGGATATCCAGCTTTATACATTCTGGGGAGCATGATGGATCCTATACAAGAAAGAGTTGCCGATCCGCTTCCGGAGATAGAACCAAAAATGGCACAGGAGATGACCATGACCGCTCCTAATCCACCTCGAACTCTCCCGATCAGAACCTCAATGACATCTATTAGCTTTTCTCCAATCCCTCCTCGCTCCATGAATCCCCCAGCTAAAATAAACAGTGGTATGGCCACCAAGATGATGGAGCTTGCTTTGCTGTATCCATAGGGCAGAAGAAAAGAAGGATCGTAATCTCCTACAAAGACAACCGCCAATGTGGACGCGAAAAACGCGAAAGGAATGGGAACTCCAAGAAGTAATACCACAATCAAAACGATAAAGGCTACTATTACTGTGGTCATAATTTCTTGCCTCCTTTCATAAAGTTATCTTGACTTTTCTTTTGAGATAGAGATTCATAGAAAAGAACGCATTCATCCCAAAAATACAACACATTAAAAATTGTAATCAGAAATAATCCGATAAAAATTGAGCTTTGCCCCCACACCATAGGCAACCTCCAGACAGGTGTTTTCGTATGCATCTCTATGCCCCACATGGTGAATCCAAAAGCCCAAAGACCAAACCAAGCAGCCAACACCAAGGTTAAAAAAGATCTTATCAGATTGATCGTGGACTTCAAAATCCCTTCTTTTAGGTAAATGTTGAGGATATCTGCAGTAATTTGGCTTTTTTCATAAGTACCATAGGCACTGCCTATCATATATAACCAAAATGCAAACATCACAAGGATTTCTTCATAACCCACCAGATCTATTTTAAATAAGGCACGCATTAGGCATGCCATGCTTACAATGGTGGTGACTGCAATACCGGTGATAACAATAATAATTTTTTCCACTTTTATTATCAATTGAATAGGAATATTACTTTCTCTTGACAAGTTGCACCTCCTCGCTGAATAATCACAATATAGTACCATCAAGAAATTTCTCGATGATACTATATTTTCTTTTTAAATTATTTCAAGCTTTCCTGCATACCTTCAATGAAATCTTTGCCATAGATCGGCTCCAGTCTTGGCCAAGTTTTTTCTCTGATAAACGTTGCAAATTGTTCTACCTCTTCGGCAGAATACTCGTAGACATCTACGCCATAATCAGCTTTTAGTTTTTCTATGTAGATTCTTTCATTGTCTTCTGCTCTATCTATGCTTTCCATACTTTTGTTTTGGAAAACGCTGACAACGATTTCCTGATCTTCAGGACTTAGTTTATCTAGTATTTTCTGGCTCATAACAAAGGATGTGGCTTCAGGCAGCATATAGTTTACATAGTAGTATTTGATGATTTCACCGGCATAGGTATAGGCCGCATTAGGAATATGACCAATCCATGCATCGATTACGCCCGTTTGTGCAGAAGTTACGATTTCAGGGTAAGGGATAGTAATGCATGTGTATCCAAGATCTTCCATGGGGTATCTGGCAGATGGTGCCGCCCAAACTCTCGCTTTTACACCCTTTGGTGCTCCTGGTGTCAATTTGTCAGTAGGTTCTTTCATGGCTGCAATTCCAATAAATCCTTCCAGACAAAATCCTAAGAATTTGACATTTTGTTCTGCAGTATATTCAATCATCTTTTGACTTAAGTAGGAGTCTGCCGCATAAACCTTCTTCGCATCTTCATATCCCTTGCAAACATAAGGCATATAAGGTACTCCTAATCGAGGATCCAACGCATCCGGAATTGTGATTTGTGCTAAATCAATGGTTCCTCTGACAAGTTCTTCATAAACGGTGTCATATCCACCCAGCTGGCTAGCTGGATAATAGTCGATTTTTACTCTTCCTTCTGTCTTTTCCAAAACTTCTGCAATAGCTTCTTGATTTAGTACCGAAGAAATGTGTTCCAACGGTGCATCGGATGCCATTCTAAGTACAACTTGCTCTCCACTGTCTGAATTTGCCGGGGTTTTATCGCCACCGCCACATGCTGCAAAAGAGCTTACAACTAAAGCTACGGCTAGAGTTGCAGAGATTAATTTTTTAACTTTCATTTTAATCCTCCTTTTAAATAATTTTTTCTATTATCCATTAGAGCAATTATTATGCCAATAAAACCCTTTATTTTCCGTTGAAATTATGAGATTAGTTATTCATTTTTGATTTTGGTCATTAGAATCAAATCAAAAATGATTTATAGATTTTATCGATAGGTAAGTTGCTTTTAATTCAGTTGACCGATCCATATCCTTTGTGTTACAGTTACATTGTAAAAAACTTATCTTTAAAAGAAGCAGGTATCCATGAAAAAGTTCTCTTATTTTTTGATTATGTTTTCTGCCGCCCTATGGGGAACATCGGGATTCTTTGTCATGCAGCTCTTATCTTTAGGGTTCAATCAAATGCAGATTGTTACCATAAGAGTTTTACTTTCAGCATTGATGTTGTTTCCCTTTATATATTTTAAGAACAAACAACTCTTATATTTTAAGATAAGAGATATTTGGTGTTTTTTAGGAACCGGAGTTATAAGCCTTTTATTTTTTAGCTTCTGCTATTTCACTGCTATGGAATTAACTTCTCTGTCTATTGCTGCAGTCTTGATCTACACAGCACCCGGTTTTGTATTAATATTTTCAGCTATTTTATTTAAAGAAAAATTAACTAAATCAAAATTGATTGCGCTGCTGTTTATTTTTATGGGATGTGTCATGGTTACAGGAGTCCTTAGCAGTTCTTCCTTACATATCAGTCTGATCGGTTTTGCTTTTGGTCTTTGCTCGGGAATTGGATATGCATTGTACAGCATCTTCAGTAGATATGCTTTGAACAAAGGGTACGACTCTCTTACGATCTCTCTGTACACCTTTACCTTTGCATCTATGGGAGGGATTCCATTTTCAAATGTAATAGCAATCAGTTCATTATGTAACATGAAATCTTTTCTTTTATTCATATTCATGTCCATACTCTGCTGCTTGCTACCCTATTTCTTGTACACGAGAGGTTTAGAAAATGTAGAAAATGGAAAAGCTTCCATGATGGCTACCATTGAACCTGTTGTGGCTACCATCATCGGGGTTTTCTTATTTGGCGAAAAGTTAAATTTTATCACATCCTTAGGTATCATCTGCGTAATTTCGGGAATTTTAATCGTAAACCGGAAAGAATCCGAACCAGAAAAAGAAGCTATCGAAGCTTAACCGTATACATTTATATTTTTTTACAAGAAACTTGATCGTATATGTCAACATCTACATTTGGTATATTATACCTTATTCCATCTATAACTTGACTGACTTTATTGGCTAACGTATAATTATATTCATAAATTTTTTATCGGTTGAATCCTTCGGCGGAGGCAAAAATGAGTAATAACAATCGAAACAAAAAAGTGCAATTTAGTGATTTTTTAGAATTAGATAAAGATTTTTTATGGGCAATAATAAACAAAAAGAAAAAAACAATTATCCCAAGTGAAAATCTTTATTCTTTTTTCCAAGGCAAAACCCGCTTTTCAGAATCCAGTAAAATTGATGAAATCCTTTACTCCTTGCTGGAACAAACAAATGGATCTTTTCAGTGGAACTTCGTGAAGATTAACGATGTTGAATTATTGTATTCATTATCAAAGGAATATACCATCAACTTAGAGGATGGTTATTTTAAATGTTTTTTTATGAACTTAGATTCCTGCGAGGAAGCTATCGCCCATACAAAATATGTGAATAAAATATGGGAATATCACAACGCAGTGTTAGATACTATCGATGATGGAATCTTTGTCACCGATGGGAAGGGTACTGTAATTTCCGTGAATAAAAGCGCTTTGATGGGTAGAGAACCGAAAAGTCTCATTGGACATCATATGAGCGAGTTGGTGGAGATGGGGATTTGTCCTGAATCCGTATCCTTAGAAGCCATTCGACTTAGAAAAACCGTTTCAAAATTTCAATATAGACATGAATCTCATGAGATATTGTCCACTGCAAGACCATACTTTAAAAATGGAGAACTGAGTATGGTGGTCTGCTGCCAACGCAAGGTGAATGAACTGGAGTTAATCAAAAAACAATTAAAAGAGGCAGAAGAAATCAATTCCCAATATAAAAATGAAATCAATTATTTGCGAAACTTGAAGGCCAAGGATAGCGAAATAGTGGTGGAATCTCCTTCTCTAAAGAAAATATTCAACCTGATTCAGACTATTGCAAAATATGATTCCCCCTTACTCATTCAAGGGGAGTCCGGGGTAGGTAAGGAGGTCATCGCAGATTATTTCTATGCGCATAGCGCTCGAAACCGAGGGCCCTTTGTAAAAATTAATTGTACCGCTATACCCAGCACTTTATTTGAATCCGAATTTTTTGGATATGAAAAAGGAGCCTTTTCAGGTGCAAACGTTATGGGGCACAGAGGATATTTTGAAATGGCCCATAACGGTATCTTGCTTTTAGATGAAATCGGGGACATGCCCTTATCCATGCAAGCCAAATTATTAAGAGCCATCGAAACGAAACAAATCGTTAAGATCGGTGGAGACAGAACCATATCCTTGGATGTTCAGATTATTGCGGCAACAAATAAGAATTTGTATGAATCCGTGAAGGAGGGCAGCTTCCGATCCGATCTTTATTACCGACTAAACAGCTTCCCTGTATTTATTCCACCTTTGAGGGATCGAAAGGAAGATATCATTCCGTTAGTCTTATTCTTTACCGATCAAAACAACAAAAAATATGAATTAAATAAAAGCTTTACCGATGATGCTTTGCTTTTATTAGAAAAGCACGAGTGGGTAGGTAACGTGAGAGAGCTCGAAAACATGGTAAAACGAATTTTATTTACAACCTCTTCTGATGAAATTGATAGCATAGATGTTATTGCATTGTTAATCGACGAAGGGATCTCACAAGAAATAGAAACGGAATCTATCAGCTTAGAAGAGATGATTGATAATTATGAAAAATTGCTCTTAATCAACTATATCAGAAAATATCCTGATATCAAGGACTTAGAAAACAAATTAGTCACTTCCCGCTCAACGTTGAATAGAAAGCTTCGAAAATACAACTTAAGAAAGTATATTGACAATCATTAGAGTATTATAAATCCTCTATTAGTTTAAAAAGAAGTGATTCTCAATCTTAAATTCTACACTTTTTGCTTAAAAAAACACCCCTATCCGTGAATCCCCATTCACTGAATATGGGTGTTTTACATTTTAATCAATTAAGCCGACTTAATGGCATTTTTCATAAAAGACAAATCGATGAGCTTAAAATCCTCTCGAATGTCATCCGGCCAATTGGGTGTATGCCGTATAGTCTGAAATTTTTGAAAAGATTCCAAGCAATTTTCAATGATGATAGTGCTATCAAAGCACTCCTTCATCTCACTCTTTTCCTTTTCCATAACCACCGACTTATAAGGGGTTTCATTAGGTTTTATACTTCCCGACATGGGATGGCTGATCAATTTATGCCCCTGATGGATATATTGCCTTACCTTTAACAAAACATCTTCATAAGTCCCATCCTTCAGAAAGACCACATCCAGCTGCTCCTTATAAAACTGCTCTACTTGATCATTATTTGTTATCAATAAATAATTCTTCATGTTTTTCACCCAATCATTCGCTCAAAGATTCAATCGCCAATTTATTCAAATACTGTCTGATCTGTTACTTCCGTGCACAAAGCATCCAATGCTTTGGTGAGAATCTTTCTTCTGATCTCCTGCTCTTCCTCCAACGTAAGTGCAGGATTTCCCAGTGGATGAGGAATGGCTATGGCAGGTACGATTCTGTTGGCTCCTACCGTGAGGGAGATAGGCACTACCGTGCAGATATGAACTACAGGAATTCCCGTTCTTTCAATTTCTTTAACCATCGTTGCACCGCAACGTGTACAGGTTCCTCAGGTGGAGGTTAAAATGACCGCTTGCACACCATCCGCAATCAATTCCTTTCCAATTTCGGTAGCAAATGCTTTAGAATTGTTTACAGAAGTACCATTTCCGGTAGTAGTATAAAAATATTGATATAAACTACCAATTTTTCCTTCTTTTTCAAATTCTCGTAAAATATCTACGGGTAAAACCCTATCCGAATCTTGATTTGCATAGGTAGGATCATATCCACCATGGGCGGTTTCATAAGTTTCCTGTGTGAGATCCATGACTCCCCCAATATCGTATTTGCCATATTTAGAGGCACTGGAGGATTCAATTTTATCTGGATTTCCCTTGGGTACGATTCCTCCCGAAGTGACTAGGGCAATCTTTGCATTGCTCATATCCTTGATGGCGGCACCTGGCTCCACTCTGTCAAAGTCAGGCATAGGAAATTCAGTGGTATAAGGCTTTCCTGCCAACTTGTTTAGCAGCATTTCCACAGCTCGCTCTGAGCCTCTCTTCTCTTCAAAGAAGTTGACTCTTCTGCCGTTTGGCAAGTAACCTTCCTGTGCGGAAGCTCCTATCTTTTCACCTTTGGCAAGCTTTAATCCCAACGGTACCATGATGGCTACCGCATCTCTCATACCTGCAGCACTATCCTTGGTAGAGACTACATATACTTGGTTTTTAAACATATCCGCACCAGGGTTTTCCTTATACATTCCCGTAATAACCGGTACGTTTAGTTCTTCCTTTACAGCAGCAGCCACCGTTCCGCAAGCTACGCCGTATCTTCCCGCATTAAAGGCAGGACCACAGATGACCAAATCAGGATTTTGCCCCTTGATCATATCCAAAACAGTTTTTTTTGCTGTCTCTAAATTTTCGTTAAAATAGGAGTCTCCGCAGATTACCGTAGCCACAATTTCTGCCTGGTCCCCAAAAGCTCCGTTAAATGCCATTCCCGGACCAACAATACCTTCTCTCAACTCCGGTTGGTAGTCTGCCTTTTCCTCACCACCAATGTTGGCAAAAAATTGGTTTATATAATGAACAATTCTTAATTTAGACATTTTTCCACCCTCCTTATCTAGCACTGAGCTTATTGAAGCCCAATTCATTGGTTGCGCCGGTTATAGCCTGCAATTCTACTGTAATGGATCCATCGCTCTTTAAACTTCCGTCAAAGCCTCCTGCAATGATATCAATAGGCTTGGTGAGACCGATCACCCTGTCCATTGGACCCAGCTCTATCACCTCATTGGCATTTCCACCTGTAACTACCGCATCTGCACTGGGGTCCGCATCCGCCAAAGATTGTGATGCACCATCCCTTCCGGCATATTCATCTGTAATAATTACAGTTTTTACACCTTTCGCCTCTATCTTCTTGCAGTTCATAATCAAATCTGTATCAGGATTTCCAAAGCCCTCCTGAGAAACGATTACGCCGTCCACTCCCAAAAGTTCTACCAGTTTTGCAGTCCAATCGGAAGAACGCTCCTTATCTGCTAAGTATACGTTTTCATTGGTGATGATAACGCCTACAAAGTTTAATTCTTTACCGTGCTTTTCGAAAAGATCCGCAACCACTGGATTGTTTAAATGGTGATACGTTGTATTTTTATCGCAAGCCGATACGCAGTTTCCACTGAGAATCGCTCCGTCCATCAGTTCTGTAGGATTGATGATGGTGGTAATGGACTTTTTCATGTCCACGCCATATACGTAAGTGTCATGGAGCAATCCCTGGCTTTGAAGCATCAGTACATATGCAATCCTTGGTAACTCCGGAAACTTTTCTATTCCCTCTTTAACGTTGTAAGTTTCAAATGTTTTCACTTCATCAGGAGTTAAATCTTTAGCCAATTTACCAAGGTAATCCGCTGCCTTCAGTCCAACCATTCTCACAGATTGTTCATGTACCTGCGCCGTAACGCCCTCTACAGGCTCACAGATGATTACCAAATTGTTCAGTTTGGAGAAAGGTGTGTATTCGGCACCTACCCCTGACATGTCGATAATACCCTCCTGAAATCCAACCACAGAGCCTGTGGTGACCACAGCAGCACCTCTAAGTACATGAGTGCGTCCGCTTCCAACGGTTGCCACCTTTGCCACAACTCCAGGGAAAATACCTCCGTTGCCTTCAACCTTAACTCTGGGTTCTACCACGTCCTTTACAGGGGTGACCCTTACGCTCTCGCCCGGTCTGGCAAGATCAAAGTCGATAGACTGGATGTTCTCATCCTCCATAAGCATGGCTTTTAGTTCTTCTTTGTTTACAAACAAGGTTCCCTTTTCCACCTTTGAGGAATCGCCGAATTGAATGTCCTTGATCTGGATATAGCCCAACTCTAATTTCATACTGTTTCCCTCCTTTAAATATTTATATAATGTTTAAAATTAATTTAACTTTCCACCATTTTCAATTTTATAATATGCCCAAATTTACCAATAAATATCGTTATTCCTAATCATGATTAACTTTTAAATTATTTTAATATTTCTGCATTTAATCTATTTTGGCAAAGAATTAATTTTACATATTACCCCAACTATTGGCAAAGCGCCTATATTTGTTAGAAAATCGTATATATTAAATTTATGTAAAACAAAAGAACAGAAAGCTATGCTTTCTGCTCTGTTATTGACCTGAGAGATTCATCCTTTGATCCGTTCAAAAGAACTTGCCCCTTGGGTGACTACGCTTTCCAGAGATTTGTCTGATCACGGTCCCCTGTACCTGAGATATTTACGGAAACCATCGCTATAGTTTCACGCTTAAACCTTCGGTGTTGCCTTGAGGCAAACTCTCCCGCAATCTTCATCCAAACTTTGTCATATTCATTTTCTCTATAATAGCATAGCTGTATTATTCATGCAAGCAATATTGTTAAAAAAAAATCAAAATTTTTCATTCGGTTTCATATATTTTTTCATGAATTTAGTTCAATCTATCCGCTTAATCTATAGGAAGATTTCACCTCTGGCTATGGTAATATAGGTTCCACCTACCTTGATTTTCACTTTGCCTTCCTCTTTTTTTAGCAAGCTCATGATAGTTGAAGGTCGATTCATGCTTTCGCCCTGTATAAATGTATTGTTTTTGTCTTGCTCAATAAGTCCGTTCTTGTAAAGATAATAGGTAAGCGCTCCGTTGGACGTACCGGTGGCCGCTTCTTCATCAATATCGTACAGCGGTGCAAAATTTCTACAATATGCCGTGACTTCCGGAGTATCCTCGGCCATACAGAACGCATGGACTCCTACTGCCTTATGCATCTTGGAAAGTTCAGCTAACTTGGGAAAATCAGGCTTTATATCCATCAAAATCTGTTTATTTTTAACATGCAAAATCAAATCTGGCAACCCCGTGGAGATGATTTGAGGTGTCAGTCCTATGTCCTGTACCTGGATTCCCATGACCCGAGCCAATTCATCAATCATAGATAAATCCCTTATTTCAGCCAGCTCCTCAGGTGGACTCATATCCATGAGAATAAACCCATCTTTAAGGGATACCTCTAACTCCCCCGCTAAGGTATGCAATTTATAGGTGCCACTTTTTTCTATGATTTTTTCTTCTAGCAGGGCTCCGAAGCTCCCGATGGTTGCGTGACCGCACAGATTCACCTCTGCAACAGGCGTGAAATAACGGATGTGAAACTCCCCAATTTCTTTTGGCTTCACGAAAGCGGTTTCTGAGTACCGTAATTCCGATGCCGCCTTTGTCATCACCTCATCTGCCGGAAAATCCTCTTCACTTTCCAGCAGTACCACCCCAGCGGTATTCCCCCCGAAAGGTTGATTCGCAAAGGCATCTACGATATAGAATTTCATATTTTCACCTTCTTTCTGATTTGTTTGAAATAGACAAAAGATTTATTGATCTATCTATTAAATATTCACATGAACTTTATGATCCTTACATTTACTATACACCATTTTACCTTTTAAAGCATTATTATTCTTTTGTAATATTCAAACTGATGACTTTTTGAAGAATCAAATTACAAACCCCCGGACTGATCGTGATTATTCCAACTTTATGAGACCCTGAAATTCGTAATAAATGAATAAAAACAAATGATTGACATTTTATACCATTTATATTAAAATAAGTTAATTCCATGACCATTATTGATATTGCTATATATAATATAAGGAGGTATAATATTGTCAACAATAAAACCTAAAAGAAAAAAAACTATGGAAGGAGGTGGAGAAAAAGTGATTTCAAGATACATGAGTCCCTTTACAGACTTCGGATTTAAAAAATTATTTGGTGAAGAAGCAAATAAAGAATTGCTTATGGATTTTTTAAACGAACTTCTGCCCATTGAAGAAAAAATTCAAGACCTTACCTTTCAGAACAACGAGCAATTAGGAATGTTCCAAAGAGATAGAAATGCTATTTTTGATATCTTCTGCAAGGATCAAAAAGGTAGGGAATTCATCGTTGAGATGCAAAACGGTTATCAAGTGTTCTACAAGGATAGAGCTGTGTTTTACTCCACTTTTCCCCTACAGCAGCAAGGAGTGAAAGGTGCTTGGAACTTTGAGCTTAAGCCAGTATACTGTGTTGGTCTCCTAGGATTTAATCTCTTTGGCGACCCAGATCCACATGAAGAGATTTACCATCAATGTGTGCATAAGGTAAGCTTAAAGGATGATAACAACCGTGTTTTTTACGATAAGCTAACCTACGTTTTCATTGAATTAAAAAAATTTACTAAAGAGGAAAACGCGCTAAACAGTAGATTTGATAAATGGATTTACTTTTTAAAAAACTTAGCAAACTTCGAAGAAATACCCGCCATATTCAATGAACCTGTGTTTAAGCAAGCCGTTGACGTAGCTCGGTTAGCCAATTATTCCGACGAAGAGCGTTGGGCTTATGAATATTCTTTAAAGGCCTTTAGGGATAATGTAAATGTGATTAGCACCGCTTTATCGGATGGGCTAAAAAAAGGCTTGGAGCAAGGCATAGAGCAAGGCTTGACTATCGGCATAGAGCAAGGTATTGAGCAAGGCAAATTGGAAGTGGCAAGGAACATGAAACTCCAAGGAATGGATTCAGAAAGCATAACACAATATACCGGATTACCCATAGAAATCGTAAATACATTGTAACTATATTAAGAAATTGAAATTATCCGAAATATAAATGTAAAAAGCGAGGAAAGATTATGACAATAAGGTCTGGTAAAGTATTGATTGTACCTTCCAAAAAACTGTTTGTTGCCTTTTGGTTGCCCTATTAATGCTATCCCTTGTAGGGTGCGGCAAAGGGGGAAATCAGGAACCCAGCTCTTCATAAGAAAATATTGAGACTTTGATCTTGCGTCACAAGATTAGTGAAACTGGAGAATAAATAGGCGGCATAAGTGCCACCTATTTATTGGAATAAGTTTTATTCTATAGTCCCTTTATGCCATTCCGCGCTTTACAATCTCTGTCAGTACAAAGGAAGCCACTTCCTCCGCATGGTCATGCGCTCCAAAACCAGCATCATAACCCAACTCCTGAGCCAGCTCGTGGGATATTCTAGGGCCTCCGCAAACCACAATCATTTTGTCTCGCAGATTTTCCGCCTCCAAAAGTTCGATGAGATTCGTTAAGTTTCCGATGTGGACATCCTTCTGGGTAACGGTCTGGGATACTAAAATCGCATCTGCTTTCTCTTCCACCGCTCGAGCAATGAGTACCTCGTTGGGAACTTGGCTTCCCAGGTTGATGGCCTTGATTCCGCTATATCGTTCCAGCCCAAAATGTCCATGAAATCCCTTCATGTTCATGATGGCATCGATTCCTACTGTGTGAGCATCCGTTCCCGTGGAGGCACCGATCATGACCACTTCTCTCTTGATCTGATCTGCGATGTACCTTTCACATTGGGTTCTTTCCATCACATCCACTTCCACCTTGGTTACCTTGATGGTGGTATAGTCCACCGTATGCTGGCATTTGCCATACAGCACAAAATAGGTATATCCTATGCCTAAATCCTTGGAAAAGACTACAGCAGGTTCTTCCAAACCCATTTTCCTTGCCAACTGCTTTGCCGCTTCGCTGGCCTCCTCGCCCTTGGGTACAGGAAGCGTAAAGCTGAGCTGCATCATTCCATCGTTTAAGGTGTCTCCATAAGGCTTAATATTCTTCAAATCTATAACGCTGTCCGCAACAGTACTATTATTGCTCATTATTTTGCACCTCCCAACATCAGCTTGATAAAGGGATTAAAGTAACCTTGATCCTTAACACAAACGCCTTCCAGTCCCTTTCCTCCATCTCTGGGTCTCTTTACTCCGCCAAACTTACCTTTTTCAATGGTGGAGAAAAGTCCTTCTTTTTCTATTTCCGCCAACAGCTTATCCGCTTCTTCCAACACGTACTGCGCCCTTTTCTGGATGATGCCGTCCTTTTTAAACTCCACTTCATCTCCTATGCTGCGTGCATTGTTAAAGATGTAAGAAGCGTTTTCGATGGAAAGCATTCGATCCTGCAAATGGGGAGTATGAATGGCTTCCGTTGGCATCCCCAAAAGCTGCAAGGATTGACCGGACCAAATGGCAACCATGTTGAACAGAGCATCCTGTATATGGCCTTTGAAAATATCCCCTGTCATAAACTTTGTAGGTGGCATGTATTTCAGTGGGGCCTTAGGAAAGATCTCTCTGGCCATAATCGCTTGAGAAAGCTCGTAAAGGAATCCATTCTCAATGGATGGTTCCATTTCAAAGGCGTGTCCCAAGCCCATCTGCTCTTCCGGAATGTTGGCCAACACTGCAAACTGCTCATTGATAAATTGGGAAGCCAATACCGTATGGGCAGCTTCAAAGGCATCATCCGTGGTGAGATAGTTGTCTTCCCCGGAATTAAAAATGATTCCGCAGTATCCGATGATGATTCTGGAGAAATACTGATCCACGATGGTTCTCTGCATGTTGATATCTCTGAAAAGTATACCGTATAAGGCATCGTTTAACATGACGTCCAGTCGCTCCATTGCGCCCATGGCGGCAATTTCAGGCATACACATTCCCGAGCTGTAATTGCACAGACGAATATATCGTCCTACCTCTTCACCTACCTCATCCAAAGCTTTTCTCATAATTCTAAAGTTTTCCTGAGTTGCATAGGTACCTCCGAATCCCTCTGTTGTAGGGCCGTAGGGCACATAATCTAAAAGGCTTTGCGCTGTAGTTCGTATAACTGCAATGATGTCTGCTCCCTGCTTGGCAGCTGCTTTCGCCTGAATGACATCCTCATAGATATTTCCGGTAGCAACGATTACATATAAGTAAGGTTTCTTGCCTTCACCGATGGTGGATAAGTATTCATTTCTCTTTGTTGTTTGAGCCTGAATTTTTTCCATTGCTTGTTGTACCACTGGTATCAGCTTTGCTTCAGCCTGCTCTGGGGAGCTAATTTCTAGCTTCGTAATATCCAGGTCTCCTATGGAAACCTTTTCGGCTATCTCCTGAGGGCTTAATCCAGTTTGAATCATTGCGTTTCCTACCCAGTAGGCTACTCCTCTGGAGAGACCGCCTCCCTCCTTGATGGCATCGCAAAGAACGTTAGGCAACGGGGATTCCATATCGTCCACACCGTCTACGCCCAAAAGCCTCAATATAGTTCTTTCCGTGCTGACCGTTGTGTGCCTATCTATAAATTCTTGCATACTCTGAGCAATTCTACCCGCACAAGATCTAGCATTTTGGATAACTTTTGGATCCAGATTTAATTTGCTATTGGTCATCTTATCCTCCTTTTTAATAGTCTTTTCGAATAATTATTTGAATTATGATTAGATTTTTAATAATTTAATTTTACAAAATTCAAAGCATTTTTTTTGCATAGTCTATAATTTCATCATATACCCCTAAAATTCTGGCTATATTTACTGCATCCTTAGGAATCTCCTGTTTGTTATGAACCTCTTCAAGCCTATAATCCATATATTTCCCTATAATTGCAATTCGTTCTTTTCTATTGGCATATTTGATTTCTTTTTCTAACCTGCCAAAATCCGCATAAGCCAACCCGATGACCTGAAGATTCTTCACCTTGTCATCCGTTCCGATGCTGTCAAAGTGAGTTGTAATCAGGCATAGGTAATTCCTCTTCAACAAGTAAAGAATCAACCCCTTGGTCAAAGCCAACCCTTCCACAGGGTTTGTGCCGCTGGCAATTTCATCTATCAGCAAAAGGGCCCTATCCTTGCTGTGGTCCAAAGCCTCCTTCAGCTCCTCCATCTCACTACCAAAACTGGACAACCCTCTTTCAATGGATTGATTATCCCCAATAAGCAGATGCACGTAGGAGGAAAGACCTACAAATGCCTCCTTGCAGGGGACAAAAAAACCGTACTGAGCCAAAATTGCCACCAGTCCCGTGAGCTTCAAGCAGACCGTTTTCCCTCCCATATTGGCACCCGTAATGCAAGTGACACCATCTTCCAGTCGGATACTGACGGGGCAATAAGATTCTCCCTTTTCTTTCAGAACATCCTCTACTCTCAGGTGCCTACCATCTGTAAACCGGATAGCATGCTCCCGTAAAATTTGTGGTTTTACACAGTTGTGTTCCTTTGCATAAAGACCTTTGCTCAGACTAAAATCTAACAACCCAATCCTCATGCAGTTGACCTTAATCCTTTCCCCGGCTTGAGATATTTTCTGAGAAAGCAACTCCCTGATTTTAAGCTCCTCTTCTTCAATGAGGGCCTCCTTGCCCTCCATGCTACCGAGAAGTGCATAAATTTCATCCGTAGGCTTTAATTCAAAGGTTACGGATACGTAATCCTGATCGGTCAACATCATTTCGGGTAACGCCTTTAAGGTCTCGACTAAGATAACGTTGGAACGAGAAACCGTATAATCATATTTAGGCGAAAGAACGATACCGTATTTATTGCCGATAGCTTGTTTCATGCCTTTGCGGATCTTTCTAATTTGAAGCTCTAATTCTCTTTTTTCCGCTCTCAAACTCTTCAAATTCAGAGAAAATTCATCGTAAATGTAAAACGTATTTAGGCGATCCATGTTGGGATCCAAGGCATTTAGTTCTCCCGTAATATCCTCTAGCAGAAAGCTGTTGCATAAATACGCAGAGAGCTGTTTTTGAAGTTCTCCCATTTGGCTCATGAGCAACAGTAAGCCTTTCACTTCAAACAGCTCCACCACCGATAAGGGGTTTTTACTTGCCCGATCCAGCGTATAGGTGCAATCCTTTATCTGCATAAAAATCTCTAAAAGCCGTTCTACCTCCAGGGGTCTCTCTTTTGTTGCATCCATCAACCGTTCCACCCTACGCAACTCCTCTTCAAGCAACGTTTCCTCACCCTGGGTAAAGGGCTCCAGCTCCTTTAATATTTTTTTACCAAAAGGAGTCAGCAAATTGAGGCTATTGACTACGTAGTCATAACCTACTTCATTTCTGGTTTTTACATTAGAAAGGCGCATGGTATCCTCCGGCGGATTGTTCTATCTCAATTTCACTATCTAGTTTTAATCTAACAAAATCTATTCTATATTCGCACGTCCACTACTGGAATTCCCTGAATGGTTTTCTTCATGGCATCCAACATTTCTTTATGTTCAAAGGCATACCCCGAAGGGGCATAGGGGTTCAAGGTGATGGCCGCCACCTGAATGTTTTGTAAAACATTTAAACGAAACCCTTTTTTTCTAAGCTGCTGCCAAGAAATGGAGTCCATAAAAATTTTCGTTGGATCTTTGAGGATAAATGTGCATTTCTTGAATTTTTTTGGTTGAATTGCATCTGTAATGTTGGTGGTCAACGCTCCCGGCAAGAATACATAACTCGTTGTGTCATCTATAGCATCATCCAAAAACTTCCCCGCAGTGAAGCTGGTTTTTATTGGAATGCGCTTAAGCTTCGGTTCTTCACTTTGAATAGACACACCGGAAAATATCATCATATGCTCCTCATTACCTGTGGTGCAGATCAGTCGTCGGATACTTTCTTCCTGCAAAGTCTCTATTCCATACAATCCTACCACGTGAGCCGTCTCTTCCACCACCTTTTTTAGACTCCTGGAGAGAACTGCCCCCGTAGACAAAATAACCGCATCGGAGTAATCCGGAGAGGCGATAGATTTTCTGTCGATAGCCCCGTCTATGATGACCAACTCCGCCCCGAGACTTTCCAACTCACGGCACATCTTCTTATTTTCCCAAGCAGAAACAGGCCCTGCAATCTGCACATATCCGCTCTTTACTACCCTACAGAGCAAAATAGGACCTAGGGTGGTGTGATAATCCGTCAGCTTCAAAATCTCCAAGCCTGCATCGCATAAATTATAGAGGTTCTTAGGTACAGAAACCAAGCTTCCTTCATCTAAAAACACCTTGGGTTTTTGAGTACCTGTTACAAGGTCCATGGACTCCCCGTCCCTGCCCGTGGATGTGATACCGATAATTAGCCCCTCATCCATAGCTTCTTCTATGAGGTAATTTAACGCTGTAGTTTTACCTGCATTCTTCGCCATGCCCACGATGGAAACAGTCTTATATTTATCTTTTAAGTCCCAGAGCAAGCCCATCGTTAATCCCCGCTATTCTATGCAATGATTCTTGATTTTAAAAAAATCAAGAATCATATTTCTCATCAAATATTTTAACAATTTAATTTTAAAAAGATGTTATTTTTCATTTCTCTTGTGACGCAACAAGTCCTGAGGTTCAAGAGTCATTCTTTCCCCTGCCAATAATCCAGCCACACCTTCATAGTGATAAGATTTTTTTCCGGTACAGTAGTCACACTTACACTCTGATTTCTGAATATTTTCAGGTTCCGTATAAGTGGTAATCACGCCTTCATAATTTCTCAGAACCACCTTGCCGGGGGATTGTGAGATCAGGTATTGTGGCATTACGGGAATCTTTCCACCGCCGCCGGGTGCATCCACCACAAAGGTTGGTACTGCATACCCTGAAGTATGCCCTCTCAGGCTTTCTATGATGGCAATTCCTGCAGATACGGATGTTCTGAAATGCTGAATGCCCAGAGATAAATCGCACTGGTAAATATAGTAAGGTCTAACTCTGTTTCTTACTAAAAGGTGAACCAAATCTCTCATGACGTGAGGACAATCGTTAACCCCTTTTAATAAAACGGACTGATTTCCCAAAGGAATCCCTGCATCCGCCAATTTTCTGCAAGCCTCTATGGCTTCCGGAGTCATTTCTTTGGGATGGTTAAAATGGGTGTTCAACCAAATGGGGTGATACTTCTTCAGCATATTAACCAAATTGTCTGTAATTCTCTGTGGCATTACTACAGGAGTTCTGCTACCGATTCTAATTACATCTATGTGATTAATCTTTCTCAGTTCGCTGATAATGTATTCCAATACCTGATCATTCACCAATAGACAATCGCCACCGGAAAGTACCACGTCTCTTACCTGTGGGGTCTTCCTAATGTATGCGATACATGCATCGATGTCTTCTCTGGTTCGTGCACCATCCTTTTCCCCGGCTAATCTTCTTCTGGTGCAGTGTCTGCAATACATGGAACATTGGTCGGTAATTAAGAATAATACTCTGTCAGGGTATCTGTGGGTCAGACCCGGTGCAGGAGAATCCGCATCCTCATGAAGTGGATCAGCCATATCCTCTGCACTTTTTTTTGTTTCGGCAATAACAGGTACAGCCTGCATGCGTACTGGACAACTTTCATCGTCAGGATCCATGAGAGAAGCATAATAAGGAGTAATTCCTAATCGAAAAGTCTTTAAGGTTTCGGCAACTCCTTCTTCCTGTGCAGGAGTGAGGTTTATGACCTTTTTTAAGTCCTCTACTCTGTCAATTCGATTGGCAACCTGCCAGGTCCAGTCGTTCCACTGTTCCTCGGTCACATCTTTATATGCTTCTATGTCTTTCCAATTTCTGATTTGTGACATATCCGTTTCCTTTCTATATCTTTATTTTGTATTTATGCATACATTTCTGCAAAGAGATCTCTCAATGGAGGACACTCTCTCAAAACCTGTAAAGAGATTGCAGCATGATCCTTGCAATAGCCGTTTCCTACGATCATATTCACGTCTTTACCAACTCCTTCTGCTCCCAATGCAGCCTTTGTAAAGCTGGTAGCCATACTGAAGAAGTAAACAGTTCCATTATCCTTGCAAGAAAGAATGCTTGCCATTTCGGTATTTTCGATATTTACGCAGTTGATTACCAAATCAGCCAATTCTCCGTTGGTTAAATCCATAATCTTATTGTAAATCCCTACTGCATCGGTAGCATCTGCTGCAAAATATTCATCCGCTAAGTTCAATTTTCTGGCTCTGTCTGTAGATTTTTCACTTCCGCCGATGCAGATGACTTTTCCTGTAACTCCCGCTCTCTTCTTTGCTTCATAGAGACAAAGAAGACCGGATTTACCACCACCACCGATAACTACCACCGTATCCCCCGGTTTTACCAGCTTTGCAGCCTGTGCCGGAGCCCCAGCAACATCTAAAACCGATAGCGCAAGTGTTTCAGGCATATCTTTAGGAAGTACTGCATAAATTCCGCTTTGGAATAAAATTGCTTGACCTGTAATGTCCACCTGATCGATGTCAGGTCTCACAGCATGAATTTCGTCAATTACCAAAGGAGTCAGAGACAAAGAAACTAAAGTAGCGATTTTATCGCCTACCTTTAACTCGCCCTTAAAGTTCGGGCCAATTTCCTTAATCGTACCGATGAGCATACCGCCGGAGCCTGTAACAGGGTTCTTGTGCTTTCCGGCTTTAGCTACGATGCCTTTCATAATTTTTTTGATTTCTTCTATATCACCATTTGCTTGCTTTTCAATTTGTGTAAAGCTTGCCGAGTCCACATTTAAGGTTTGAACATCAATCAGAACTTCGTTGTCATAGATTTCCATGGTGTTATCGATGACGTCAGCTGGCTGTGGCAGTACACCTTTCGGTGAAATAACCCTGTGGGTTCCAAATGGGCATCCTTGTTTCATAATAATTTCCTCCTCTATAGATAGCTACTTATCTTAACTCTGACAATTGTATTCTTAAATTAGATGTCAGATAATTTCTTGTATTTTTATTATAGCAATTAGTATGCCAATTTCTTGGTAACTTATGGACGAAAATAATTATTTTATTCATACACCTCCGCACAATGCCCGATACCATGGGAATAGTCGTAGTGGTCTAATCCTAATTATACATTAAGATTAAATTTCTTCATTTAAGATTTTTATTTATTTAAAACAAAATCATTTATTTATAACCATTATTGAACCGTAAAAGTGAATATTTATAAAAAAATGATTTAATTTCGGTTCAGCTATCATTTTTCTTATTTTTTATTCAATTCACTTGGTTTTTGATTATTTGAATCTGCCACTATAAACTTATATAAATCTGCCACTGCAAACTTATGTGCACCTACCTCTATAATTTTATTATAAGATTTCACTTTATAATTGATATTTTTTCTTTTTTCTAATGAATTGCGTTTGGCTGATACCAATGGCTGATGCCGTTTTTCGACTGGTACCATACTTTTCCATTGCGGACTTAATGATGTTTTTTTCAAAGAGATCCACGAGATGGGTGAGGTTAAGCGAGGAGGTTTCCTCCATATCCGTTATGGCCCAGGTTTCTTTTTTTGAGTCAAACAAGTCCGTATGAATTTCCCTCATAAAGTCAATCCCTGTAATCTCTCCTTGGGGAGCAGTAATCATCAACCTCTGAATGACATTTTCTAATTCCCTGATGTTTCCGGGCCATTCACATTGTTTGAGAAAGGTCAAAACCTCCTGGGCTAAAGTTTTTTTCATGCCGAATTTTTCGTTGTATTTCTCAACAAAATGCTTAGCCAAAGGCTCTATTTCCTCCTTCCTTTCCCTTAAGTTCGGAATCCTAATTGGAAATACATTTAATCGATAATATAAATCCCTCCGAAAGATTTTCTCCTGCATCATCTCTTCCAAGTTCTTATTGGTGGCAGAAATAATCCTCAGGTTTGCCTTGATGGGGTTCGTCCCACCCACCTTGTAAAATTCCCCGTCTTGCAGTACTCTAAGGAGCTTTGCTTGCATTTCCAGGGGCAACTCTCCTATTTCATCTAAAAATAGGGTTCCGTTATCCGCCAACTCAAAATACCCCTTTTTCCCTGAAGCCCCTGCACCTGTAAATGCACCTTTTTCATAACCGAAGAATTCCGATTCAATGAGATTGTCTGAAATGGCCGCACAGTTCACCTTGATGTAAGGTTGCATATTTCTCACACTGTTTTTTTGAATTAAAGAGGCAATTTTTTCTTTGCCCACTCCCGTGTCTCCTGTAATCAGCACGTTGCAGTCATACTTTGCCACGCTGAGAACCTCATCCACCACCACCGCCATAGGTCGACTTTCACAGATAAAATCCTCAATCAGGCACTTTCTATATGCCGACCCCCCCGAAGGGCTCTCCATGTGCTTCAAATGCTCACTTCCCTGCTGTGCATGGGTGATGGAAACGATTTCCGTATCCGCAAAGTAAGGGGCCAGTTCCTTTACAAGCTCTATATCAAAGGCATCGTATTCCTCCAAATAACCATCGGCACAACGAATTTCCAGCTGTCTGGATATGGATTCCGTTATGTAAAGAGCAATATTATAATTATTGATTAAATTTGCAAAGAGAACAGTTCCGCCTGATCTGGTAGCCAAGATATTCACGGTCTCAGCACCGGGGATATCGGCACAGTTGATGGTTAGGTCAAAGAGCCCCTCCACCCCCAGCCTTTCCAAGCAGTCCATAGGCTTTAGGATATTTTCGTGATGAATTTCATCAAAAATCTTTGAAAAAAGATTTTCCACGGATTTACCACTGGCCTTTAGGTCGGATTTATGGTCAAACAAGCAGACGATATGTCCTTCGTCCCCCACTGCCTTTCTTACCGCATAGCCAAACAGCGCATTGGTGATTAAATTATTTCCAATAATCAAAATTTTTTGTTTTCCTCTTGCTAGACTATTCCCGGCATAGAGAGTACCTGATTCGTCAAAGGCAAACAGCAGAAGGTTTGTAGGCACTTGATCCGGTTTTTTTACTACGGGAAATTCGTTAAACAGAATAGCGTATCCCTCCACCTCTATCTGTTTGTAAACCATATCGATCTTCAAGATTCTGCTGATATAGATGGGAATGGCAGCCAAGGAAGCATTACAGATCACTTCATCACCAACCTGAAGATTTTTTTTATTGTCGTAACCTTCACCGATCTGCTCCACCACACCGTATACTACCCCTCCTGTATTTGTCACGGGATTGTGTAGCTTGCCTCTTTTGATGATGATGTCAAGGATTCGTTCCTTTATCTTTTCAATGGAGTTTCCCGACTCGATACAGATCTGCTTAAAGCTTGTACTTTCAATGTGAAGGGTACGGATGGAGACTCGAAGCTCATCCGAATTGATTTCTCTGCTGTTATCCACCCTCCAAGCAGAGGTAGTCAACACATGCTCAGGCTCTATTACTCTGTTGGTACCATAATTTTTTAGCATAATCCCTCCCATAAATTCAAGTTCAAGTTCGCTAGAAATGAAATAGTATCGTTTCTCGTTTTTGAAGCGCACCGAAATCGGTTCGTTTTTTATCTATTTGTATCATAACTGATTGGCACATAAATTGCAAATTAAAATAACAGTTTTCATAAAGATAAAAATTTTAATTGTATAAAGATTTTAAACGCACTTTATGATAAACTGTTTTATATTTTTAAAAAGAACGACGCTTAAAAGACAAAGCGCGAAAGGAGATTTTATGGAAAAGATAACATCCACCATCAGATTGAGAATGTCTCACAAGGACGCCCACTACGGAGGTAGTCTGGTTGACGGAGCTCATATGGTACATTTGTTTGGAGACGTGGCTACAGAGCTTTTAATCAAGATGGACGGAGACGAAGGATTATTTCTGAAGTATACGGATATCCAATTCTTAGCTCCAACCTATGCCGGCGATTACATCGAAGCATACGGAGAAATTTACGAGGTAGGTAATACTTCCAGAAAGATGAGGTTTGAAGCAAAAAAAGTCGTGACTGCCAGACCGGATATCAGCCCCTCTGCTGCAGATTTTCTGGACGAACCTATCGTTGTATGCAAAGCAGAAGGAATCTGTGTCACTCCAAAAGAAAGCAAAAGAAAGTAGCGAAATATATACAAATAATCGGATTTCCAAAACGTACTAAATTAAATTGCATGCCTAAAATGTTTACGGTTAAGCCATTGAAGTAGCGTGAAGTCATGGATATCGATCCTTATGAAAATGTAAAGAACAAGGCTCCATTTAAATAACTTTCAATGGCTTAAAAGAACACTAAGGTAATCATTTAAAAATGATTACCTTAAATGCAAAAGAAAAGGTTTATTCTCAGCTATTCTTTAAATACTCAATCTCTTCTCTGGTAAGCTTCCTGTAGTGACCTTCTTTGAGATGCCTCAGTTCTAAATCGCCCACAGCCACCCTTTCCAAGTCAATTACCTTATTTCCGACGGCAGTGCACATTTTCCTGATTTGCCGGTTCTTTCCTTCAAAGATTTGGATTTCTACTATGGTGGAACGTTCCGCCTGCTTTAAAATCTTCACGTTAGCTTTAGCGGTTACATAACCACCGATATCCACACCATTTCTAAGCATAGCTGCCTTTTCCTGAGATAGAACGCCGTTTACCCTAGCTCTGTAGGTCTTATAAATTTTATGCTTTGGATGAGTGAGCTTATAGGCTAAGTCTCCGTCATTGGTCATCAAAAGTAGCCCGGAGGTATTAAAATCTAGTCGTCCAATGGGATATAACCGCTGATCGATGTCCTTAACCAAATCCAATACGGTGGGTCTATTTTGCTCATCCTCTGTGGTGGTTATATAACCTTTCGGTTTATTTAACATAATGTACACCATCTTGGTCGAAATCTTAATCTGCCTCCCGTTTACTTCAACGGAGTCATCAGGGAGCACCTCATATCCCAGCTCTCTCATCACTAAACCATTGACCTTTACATTGCCGTTCACTGTGAGTTCATCCGCTTTTCTCCTGCTGGCAATTCCTGCATGGGCTATATATTTATTTAATCTCATTTTATAATTGGCTACCTATGAAAAAAGTGAAGCCTCTGCCTTTCTTTTAATTTTGCACGTCTCCACTTTATCCGAAAATCAGCATTCTGTCAACATGGCAATTTTAAACACGATAATTTAGTACCATAGGTTGCCATGCTGACAAAATCTTAATCAGCAAAAGTGCAAAGCCGAATTACCGCTTTGCATTCCTCATTATGAAATGATTTTCTCATTATAAATGTTGGTTAAGTCTGCCTTCTTTACACGTTTCTCAATTTGCGAAATATCTGTAGTGTAGGTATCTCTATCCTGCATCCTTTGGAAATATTCTGCTCCAGCAAAGGTATAGCGGGTTAAAAGACCTTCCTCCGTTTTGATTTGTGCATTGGTAAAGGAAATAATGTCTCCTATAGCCAATGAGTCAGGCAACTCCAAAGGCCTCATGCCTTTTAAGTACCTAGCGCTATTGTATCCCGACAAGGTCCCTGTTGTGATGGCTTCCGTGTGCCCTACAAAGAGTCCTGATTTTTCTCCTGCGCAAAGAAGATTCTCTATGCCCATGACGTGCATGCTGTTCTCCCGTTCTGCCACGGATAAGTATCGAATGGAATTCCCCTTTCCACCGGCATAAGGATCTGCATATCTGGCATTTTCCAAACCTGGCACTGTTCGCAATTGATCCAATGGAAAGTAGGACGACATGATTTTCGCATATCCCGTATCCAACAGGATGATGTTTTCGGCAAATACATCCAAGGCATACTGCTGGCATACTTTAGATTGTAGCTTTCCCTTGTTAACGTACTCGCTTTTTAAAGGAATGATACAAACCCCCCGCTCATTCAATTCTTGCTGTATCTCCGTAGATAATGAACCCTTCTCTAATTTCCCGGATCCGCTGAAAGCCCCAAATGATCCATCTGCTCGCTGACCCATTATATCGTTGAGTCCCGCCTTTTGCGTAATGCTGACGCGGGGTCCAAATGCCGGACAACGCAGGATGCACATGCAACATCCCTTTCCATAAGTAAGACAATTTCCCATAGGCCCTGTGGAGCCTGTAGTTTCTATAAAGACATCTCCCTCGACAATATCACCATCCGACAGTATGATACTTTTCAGGTATCGATTACTCGTTTCTTTCTGGTTGAATAGGTCCTTGTGAACGTTGTCAGATAAAACCACGTCTATGGCACGTGCAATGGTCTTTACCACTACGCCCTTTTCTTCTAAAAGGCGTCTAACTTTGGGCTCCACCAACATAACGTTGTAAAGACTAGCGTGGCGATGTCCCGGAAACTCAATATTTCGGTGAGTTGAACAACTATCTGTAATATCAAAAAGTTCATGAGCACCTAAGGCGATATTTTCTTCAGCAGCTGTGAATCTGCCGTTATTTCTCATAATTCCGCCTACATTACCCAATCCCAGAAGAAGGTCTGTTTTCTCTAATAGGGTTACTTCTGCCCCGGCCTTTCTTGCAGCTAAAGCTGCTGCGCAACCGGACCATCCGCCTCCAATGATTACCACTCTATACATAAATTAATGCCCCCTGTTATTTTTCTATCTGTTAGAATATTCCCTGGGGACACTATCTGCTACTGTTTGCTTGTTTGAATTTTTCTTTCCGTCTTCTCTAAACTTCTCTTATTTTTTGAATCCACTCTTTTCCTTTATAAAACAAACTTCTCAATGGCATGTGCCACTCCATCCTCTTCATTGGTGAGTGTCACAAAGTCCACCTGCGACTTGATTCCATCCTCCGCGTTTCCCATGGCCACAGAAAGCCCTGCAAATTGCAACATGGCTAAGTCATTGTAATTATCCCCGCAAGCCATGACAGATTCCGCCTTGACATTCAACAGCTGACATAGATGTGTCAGACCATCGGCTTTGCTAGTGGTGGCACCACCAATTTCAATGTTATGGGCAAAAGAACTGGTAGCTGTGATGTTTGACAACCCACTTAAAACTTCCCAAAGTTGCTGTTTCCTCTCCATGGATCCAAAATTGATATTGATATTTTCTAAACTATGTATATTCTCCTCCAAAGTCTGCCTTATGTTTTCAATCTGCGTACGTGTTTTCAGCATATACTCCGTATATCGCTTAGGCAACCCATATTGATCCAGTTTTGTCACGCAGTTCTTATCCACATACACATCTCCATCATAGAATACTTCAAGAAAAAGGTCTTCTTGAAAAATGTGGGGAATCAACTGTCTGGCACTCTCCCCATCGATTAAATTGGTATAAATCGTAGCCTTGTCCTTCATACGGATAACCCTAGCTCCATTGGAACTGACAACATACTCAATGCCGGTAAAATTAAGGGCATCCTCGGGAAAGGCACTAAATACTCTGCCTGTCGCTATAACGATATGAATCCCCTTCCTCATGGCTCTTTTCAGCACCTCTTGAGTATAAGGCGATATTCTTCCTTCTTTATTTAAAAGAGTCCCATCCATATCTAGGGCTATCAGCTCAATATTATTTTCTTTCATCTCTTCTTTAATCCTATATCCTTTATTCTATACTTGTTTTTTTAATTTTTCACTACCTTATTTTTTGTATCGAATTTATCTAATCTTAGCATTAACTTGGATGACATTCAACTATTTTGTACGGTTTTTGTGTGGTTTTATCCTATCTTGATCATTATTTTCTCACATAACGCATATACAAAGGCGCTCACTTCCTATATAATAAAGAACGCGGAAATGACGGAATGTAAAAATAATCTACAATTTAAGGAGGTTTTATGGAAAAGTTTATGTTTGAAAAGCCGGGGACCATGGAATTCCCTTTACCTGCCATCATGGTAAGCTGTGGAGGCACGGCTGAAACCCAAAACATCATCACCATAGCATGGACCGGGATCCTCAATTCGGAGCCCCCCATGACTTACGTTTCCATTCGGAAGTCCAGGCATTCTCACCGAATCATCAGTGAGGAAAAGGAGTTTGTAATAAATTTAACTACTAGGGATTTAGCTTTTGCCACAGATTTCTGCGGTGTAAAGTCGGGAACAGAAGTCAATAAGTTTGAACATTTGAACCTCACCCCTGTTTCCGGAAGTTTTGTCAAATGTCCTATGATAATGGAAAGTCCTGTCAATATAGAATGTAGGGTTCGCCAAATCATGGAACTGGGAACCCACGATATGTTTATGGCGGACATCGTTGCCGTTCACGGAGATAAAGGCTTGATTGATGAAAAGGGAAAGTTCTGTTTAGAAAGATCCGGCTTGCTGGCATACAGCCATGGTGCCTACTATGGTTTAGGAAAAGAATTAGGCACTTTCGGCTACTCTATAATGAAAAAGAAAACTATCAAAAAAAGAAGGGCTCAAAAATAAACTTTAGTTCCATTAGGTTTACTCCATACCTAGTACAGTTAATTCTTAAGCTTAACAAATAAAAAAGACAAGAAATTCTTGTCTTTTTTATTTTAATTTTATAAATTTGTTTTTTAAGATTATAAAATCCTTACCGCCTTAATATATCTGGCAGCGTAGTACGGTGCATCAATGCTGTCATACACGACTCCTCTTCCTCCCGTGGAAGCGTGAATAATCTGGCGATTACCTACATAAAGACCCACATGGGATACCACCCCGTTAATAGGGCCGGAAGTGTCAAATAAGATTACATCACCCGGCTGTAAATTGGCTTTTGCCACAGGCACACCGACTGAATTGTAACCACTTGTAGATCGTGGTGTATTGATTCCATTCTGTTTATAAATATAATTGATAAATCCCGAACAATCAAAGGTATTGGGACCGGCTGTTCCGTAAACATATCTTTTCCCCAATTGCTGCTTTGCCAAAGCCACAACGCTGTCGGCCTTTGAAGAAGCGGCAGGGGGGTTGCTTCTATCTACAAAACCTCTTGAAACCTGTTCTTTATACTGATCCTCCGTAATGGTGGAAACTCCCGAAATATAACTGGAATGAACCCAACCAGTAACACCTTCTGCCGTAATATTGTGCCATTCGTTGTCGCTCTTTAAAATCTTAACCTTAGTATTTACCTTCAGTTTTCCTACTAGCTGCTGTTCCGTTCCAGGATTTGCTCTCACGTTTAGAATATCGGTGGAAACGACTCCAACTGTAACTTTTCCCTCTTCTGCAGGGTTTACTACAGCCTTTGTCTCAATGACCCTTTCAACCGGAACACCCATCACGTCATCAGCATCACTTTCTGCAGGTTCTGCAAATGCTAATTGGCTGGTTAGAACAAAACAAATAACGAACGATATAAGAATTTTACTTCTTAAGAAATACTTCATAACAATGTCCTCTTTTCTTACTTTTGAACAAAAAATAACTTGTTCAAACTTTTGTAGTAACACAATTGTAACATTTGCTACATAGGATGTCAACCCTATTTTCTATTTTATTTAGACACGCATCGACAAAATATACCGTATATAGTGGACAACCATCCAAACTACACTATATTTATGCTTCGCGCTCTATATATTCTATTGACTTTTCTCGGGTAATGTGACGAGCACCTTGGCCACCCGGTTACCCTCTAAAGCCTCAACAGTTACAAAGAGATTTCCAAAAGTAAAGTGATCTCCGTTTTGTGGGATGTTGCCCAATTGTTCCAAGACCCATCCTCCTACGGTGCTGGACTCAAAGTTATCTTCCTCTATCTTAAATACCTCAAAGAACTTATCCAAATTTAAACTTCCCATAACCTCATACCGATGGTCGCTCAGCTTTAAAAATTCCTGTATGTTAGTGTCCTCGTCATGCTCATCCCATATCTCTCCTACCAATTCCTCAAAGATATCCTCCAAAGTTACAATCCCCTCTGTACCACCATATTCGTCCGTCACAATTGCAATATGGGATTTGCTCTGTTGGAGCCGCTTTAAAAGTTTAGATAACTTCATGGTTATGGCAATACGAATGGCTGGTCTAATGACGTCCCTCACAGTTTGTTCCCCATGCATAACCAAAGCATAAAAATCTTTTTCATGCATAATCCCTAAAATATTATCGATGGTTTCTTCATAGATTGGTAAACGAGAAAAGCCACTATCTATAAACAATTTAACGATCTCGGCTTTGGGTTGGTTCACCTCTACTGATACCAAGTCCACTCTGGGAGTCATTACATAACTTGCATCCAAATTATCAAAGGCAATGGCGCTTTTGATCAGTTCTTGTTCGTGAACTTCCAGAGTGCCACCTTCTTGGGCTTCATCCACAATGGTAAGAAGCTCTTCCTCTGTAATGGTATCCTCATTTTTTATTTTCAGCAAACTGCGGATAAAGTCCCTCCATTTCATCAGCAAGAAATTAATCGGAGATAAAATAATAATGAGGATCTTTAAAAAGGGGGCAGAAAACATGGCATACTTTTCAGGAAATTCCTTTGCTAAGCTTTTAGGTGTAATTTCCCCAAATATCAGAACCAATACCGTCATAGCCAAAGTGGACAAAGCCACGCCAGAATCACCAAAATATTCTACGAACAGTACGGTTGCCAGAGATGCAGCTACGATGTTGACAATATTATTGCCAATGAGAATAGTAGAAAGAAGTTTATCATAATCTTCAGAGAGCGAAAAAGCCAGCATTGCTTTTTTATCCCCCTTTAGAGCTAAATTTTTTAACCTTATTTTGTTTAATGCGGAAAATGCAGTTTCTGACGAAGAAAAATATGCAGAAGCCAGAATTAATAGAGCCAATGCAGTAATCAACGTCGATCCGGAACCCTCCATAGAATGTTTACCCTCCTGAAATGAAATAAAATTTGATTTTAGTATATAGTAAGACTCAGGATTTTTCAAGACTATTTTCTATTTGTATTTTAATCTTAGTCTTTGAATGCATCAAATAAATTTCATTTGATTTTAGAATTTAATTTCATCTAATTTATTTTGATTCATTTTATTCAAAAACAAAACACCCAAATATTACTATACCTGGGTATTCTAAATCTGGGTATTCTAAAATCGAGTTACTATGTTAATCAAAATC
>CAZOSB010000008.1:0-11040 GCA_964582545.1 uncultured Anaerovorax sp. | reverse complement strand
CTGGGTATTCTAAATCTGGGTATTCTAAAATCGAGTTACTATGTTAATCAAAATCGATTGATGTCGATTCAATAGCTATAGAAGGAGCATTATATTATATGCGACATCTTAGAAAATTTTATCCATGTGGCATTTGCACATTTTCAAAACTTCTCCAGTTTCCGAGGTAACGGCACAGGCACCGCATAACCCCTCACCACAGCAGATATGCACATTGTTGCTTACACCGATATTAGCCTCAGGCTTCACCGCCTTAACCAAAGCGCTAAGAGTCTCTACATAATAATCCGATGCCAAGATCATAATGGTCTCGTAGTCTGTTGTGCCTATCAGATTTTTTATAGCTTCATAGGAATTTGCCTGGGAGAGATTCATGTACCTGAAAGTGCCGATGGTATTCTGCAAAGACTCGTCGTATTCTAAGTAATCTTCCACAAATTTTTTATCAATTTTATCCGTATCCACGATGAAATCTATGTTACTTCGATTCTTTCCATAATGAGCTGTATGGATGCCAGGGGCGATACCGATGCCTTTGGTTATGACTAAGGTTTTTTCTTTTTCACCACCAAGCCCCCCCGTGCCACCGATGGTTCCTTGAATTCCATTTCCATAAGGTCCTCTCAACAGTAAGGCTTCCTCCGCCATAACCAAACCCTTTGTTTTTGTAGATATAATCTTAATAGCTAAGTGTATGATTCCCGTATCTGTATCCGATTTTGTGATGGAAATGGGCGCCATGTATTCATGCTCAAGAGTTGGATTCCCCACAAAGACATAAGTACCCGGTTTGCTGCATTTTAATGCAAATCCCCTTCCTACATCTAATTTGAATACAATTAAATTTTCTTTGTATTCATTGATTTCTAGTATTTTTGCTTCAAAGTTTTTTCTAGCATTATTTATTTTTTTATTACCTTGTATAAATTCATTATATATGCAAACACCCTTCCAGTTACACTGGGAGCAATCCTTACCCTGCAATCGGCTACATGTCAGACAATCTCCTGTCATGGCCAAATAGCAAGGACAATGGAGTGTACCTGCGTCTATGCATTGAAATTCATTTTTTTCACTCATTTTTTACGGGCCAATCCTTTCCATATCCTCTAAATAATAAAGCGGCTCGCTGTAAATGTATTCTTTATCTCTGTATACCTTCAAATAACCTGCCAAATCCCATCTCTTTACAGGAGCTTCTACTATTCTAGGTATGCTGTAAACGATGCTAATGTTACTATCTTTTCCCTTTTCCTTAAGAATTTGAACTGTATTTTTTGTGCCCACCTTCACAGGATCTTTTATGCCCCCTGCAATGGAAACGTTGTTCAGCGGCTTTTCTCCCGGTGCAATTTTCACGGATTCATAATTGGCGAAAGCGTAATCCATCAAGGCATAGGTGTCCCTAAACCAATTTGGCGCCTGTAACACCACGCAAATTACTTCCACATTTCCCCTTTTGGCAGACGCCACTAACGTTCTGCCTGCACTTTTTGTAAAACCAATCTTTATTCCTGTAGCGCCCTCATATTGATACACAACTTTATTTTTATTGATAAAAATGTTGTTAAGTCCTTCCCCTCTTTGAGCCTTCCAAGTTTTTTCCTTTGCAATTTTGCGAAACTCCTCGTGCTTCATGGCCTCCTTTGCAATCATTGCCATATCAGATGCGGTAACAAAGTGATTTTCATCGTGGAGACCACTAGGGTTCATAAAGTTGCTAGAGGAGGCGCCTATCTCCTTTGCCTTTGCATTCATCACCTCTACAAATTGTTCTGTGCTTCCTCCCAAACCCTCTGCCAAAGCCACCGCGGCATCGTTGCCCGAACGTAACATAAGACCGTATAGCAGATCTCTCACAGATATTTTTTCATTTGCAGCTAAATATATGGAGGATCCCTCTACGCCCACGGCTGAAGGGGTAACCTCTATGATTTTATCAATGCCCTCGCCATCACTGCATAGCTCAATCGCTACCAGTGCCGTTAATATTTTAGTGATACTCGCCGGATAAGATTTTTTATCTTGATTTTTTCCGTATAGAACTTCTCCGGAAACTGCATCGATCACGATTGCCGATTGGGCCGAAACCTGTGGCCAAGATTTGGATTTGGAAGTGTATGCATCTACAATGTTGTAAAGACCAAAGCATACGAATATGGCTAGCAGTAATACAATGATAATTCTTTTCATCATAAAATAACTCCTTATGAAACATAATATTATTTACAAAGGGAGTTATTCTATTTTTTTTCAGCAATGATTATTTATTGTAATTAGGATTTGATAAAATCTATAGAAATTTGCTCGATGTCTAATTGATCCGGATCTTCCTCTAAGTGAATGGCATTATCGATATCCTCTATATCCGGTAAGTCCTTTAAGTCTTTAAATCCAAAGTTTTTTAAGAAAAATTCTGTAGTACCATAAAGAATAGGTCTGCCGATTCCTGAAGAACGTCCCTTCTCTTCTATGAGATTTTTCTTTGTTAAGCCCTCAATGACCCTATCACATTTGATCCCTCGGATGCTTTCTATCTCCCCCTTGGTAACGGGCTGCTTATAAGCGATGATGGCAAGGACCTCTAAGGCAGATTGTGATAGTTTTTTCTCCTTTACTGGGTTGCATAGGCGTTCCACGTATTCACTATTCTCTATATTCGTTATAAATTGAAACTTTTTATCGATCTCCCTTATAACAATCCCACGACCTTCCTCAGCATATTCATGTTGCAGTTCTTTAAAGTAATCGTAAGCATCCTTCCAGTTCATATTAAAAATTTCTGCCGCTACCTTTACATCTAAAGGTTCCCCCCAAACAAAAAGCATGGACTCAAAAGCTGATTTAATGGTTTTCTTACTTGGCATTTTGATCCTCCTCTTCCATTAGACTAACGGTAATTTCCCCAAAGTTGTTCACTTGTTTCACCAAAATACTTTTTTGCCTGATCATCTCCAGCAAAGATACAAAGGTAAGAACTACATCATATCTTTTACTCTCAGAATTCAAAAGATCTTTGAAAGTCAGTTTTTTCTTAAAATTTAAAGCAAAAGAATTCAAAATCTGAGCGATTTTAGATTCGATGGATTGTTTCTGTCGTTCCACTCTAGCAAAAGTTTTCTGTATCTGCTCCACCTTTTTCTTTTTATTTACAAAGAGCAAAAAAACCTTTACAAATTGGTCTAAATCTAAACTCAAGTAAGGATCCTTTTCTTCCATGTATTGCGAAATATCTTCCTTAGGTTTTTCAAAAATTCTAAAATTAAGAGCTTCTCGATGCTCCAGCATCTGTGAGATATTTTTATATTTCTTGTATTCTAATAGCCGTTCGACCAATTCTGATCGCGGATCCTCCTCTGTTGAAAGCTCACCATCCGTTTTCATTCTAGGCAACAACATTTTAGATTTTATTTCAATGAGAGCCGCTGCCAAAACCATGAACTCACCACCTATAGTAACGTCCATTTGCTCCATTTGCTTCAGATATTCTAAGTACTGCCGGGTGATCTCAGATACCTGTATATCGTAGATGTTCATCCGTGCATTTTCAATTAAGTATACCAACAGGTCAAAGGGACCCTCAAAGATATCCAACTTTACTTTATAGGTCATTGTCTCCCCTTTTTTTAATCGTACTTTCAAGTTCAATTTCACCACGATAATCAAGGTTGCTTTCGTGTTTACTTTCGTGTTTAGTATAATATACCAGTCCGCAAATTACAATAGTTCCTCCCACAATCTGCCACACTGTTGGAATTTCCCCAAAGATTAAAATTGCTAAAAACGTTGCGATTACGGCTTCCCCATTCTCCCAAGTAGCAATATATAACGGCTCAACATGGGCCAGCAGCCAATTAAATATGGCATGGGTCCCGATCTGACAAACCATGGACATGGTAAAAATCCATCCATAATCGGAGTAGGAATACCCTATGAATGGAGTTTTTGTTGCAATCATACCTAGTCCAAAAAGTATCCAGGAAACGAAAAAAACAAGAAATACATATACGGAGGTATTGACATTTTTTCTTGCTCTCTGCCCTGCCAGAAGATATAACGCCATAAAAATTGCCGCACAGATTGCCATTAAATCCCCTAAAATTGCTTCTTTCGAAAAACTGTAGTCGCCTCCTGAGATAATCACAGCTCCTGCAAATGCTACAAAGACACCTATAACCGCCTTTTTATTGGTCCTTTCCTTAAATATCAGGGTGGCAATCAGCAATATAACCATGGGATGGGTGAGACCCAAAACCGCAGCACTGGCCACGGACGTCAGCTTCAGCGCAGAAAACCAAGAAAAAAAATGACCTGCCAAAAAAGCACCTGCACAGAAACAGGTTAGCAAATCTTTTTTACTGATACAGGCCAAAGCCTCTCGATGCCACCCTAGGGTGAGAACAATAAAAAACGGCATGGCAAAAGTTAGACGGTAAAATCCAATAGCCATAGAAGGTGCTTCAATTAGCTTTGCAAAAATAGGAGACATGGAGCCCGTTACAATTGTAAAAAAAACAATTTTTTTTGCGTTTCTCTCAAAAATGTTTAATTCTTTTGGCATATATACACTCCTGCTACGATTAAAATGGCTGTAAATACCTTGATGAGCTGCAGTTCCTCTCCTAAGATTGCAGTAGAGAGTACCATGGAAAAAAAGGGTACTAGGTTAATAAAAATGTTGGTTTTTCCAGGTCCAATTTCTCTAATAGAAATCTGTTGCACCAAATATCCGATAACGGATGCAAAGATACTCATGTATAGTACTGCCGCAAGTGCTTCTACAGGAACCTGAGGCAAAAACTCCCAAGGTTTTTCCCATAAAGCAAAGGGAATGATTAGAATAGTGCATACCAAGAAACTGTAAAAGGTGAGCGCCATAGGTGGAAGGTGTCCTCCCTTGCTTTTGCTGACCACAGAATATATGGCCCAAGAGGTGACTGCTAGCAGCATGAGTAAGTCCCCTCTGTTAAAGGATAACTCCTTCACTATCCCTAGGTCCGCACCTGTAATGGTTAAAATAACCCCTACAAAGGAAATCAGGATTCCAAATATTTGAATTGCTTTCGCTCTCTGTTTTAGCAAAAAGAAAGATAGAATCACGGTAATCATAGGATTGGTAGCAGCTATAATAGAGGAATTAATGGCTGTGGTAAATTGCAGTGCCGAAAAAAATAACATATGATAACCCATCATTCCTATGACTCCAGTAAATAAAAAAAGTGGGATATCTTTCTTTACAACCTTATACTCGTACCGACCTTTGGATTTACTGTATTGAATCACACCATATAAGATAAGTGTAGCAAAGATAAATCTTAAAAATGTCAGAGTAAATGGAGGTATAAACGGAACAGAGTACTTGCCTGCAACAAAGGCCCCCGACCAAAACAATGCAGCAAATAACATCAATACGTAGATTTGTTTTGAACTAATTTTATCAATGTTTTTTATTTCAGACGATTTCATGTTCCATCCTTTGCAATTCCTCTAACTTTATTCTAATGATATGCTCCACTTCCTCTGCCAAACCATTAGCCTTTTGTTTTTCCATGCCCTTTGTCTCGATGGGTTCGTGAACGTAGACATGTACCTTGCAAGGGCAAAAATAACCGTTTTGTTCAAAAGCCTTGTAGGTTCCACTGATGGTTACGGGGACAACTGGCACTCCGGGTTTTGTAGCTAACCGTAGGCTTCCTTTCTTGAAGTGATCCATTTCCCCGCTTTTGCTTCGTCGTCCTTCCGGAAAAATTCCCATAGAAAAACCTAATTGCAAATATTCAATACCTGTATCGATAACCTTTACAGCTCCTCTGGCATCATTATGATCGATAAAAACACTTCTTACCGCATAAATAAATTTTCCATAAAGAGGTAGCCTAGTCAAACTTTTCTTTGCTATAAAGCCTACCTGTCTATTTAAAGCAGCTGTAAACACTGCTAAGTCCACATAACTTTGATGGTTTGCTACAAATAGACATGGCTCTTGCGGAATATTCTCTACCCCTTCCACATGGAGCTCAATGCCGCATTTTTTTACCATCTTGCTTCCCCATTTGTGCTGTAGGTCACAGATGGCTTCTCGTTCCTTTTCAACCTCCCCGCTTGCCCTATATTTCTTGACGGAAAAGTATAACTTAGAAATTGTAAGCAGCTGTAAGTACATCCATAAAGCTGCCGCAAAGTTTTTTAAGTTCTTCACTGTATATCACCTGATTTCAATTTATATTAATTTAAGGTCCTTTAAATTTTCCTTTTGCATCGGTAGACGTACCCTCTATTTGCAAAAGTAGCTGACTCTCGTCAGCTACTTTAGTTTACTATAGTTTTGGTAAAGCTTCAATGCTTTTTTTCAAATCTTCATCTGTTGGAATGTAATCCTCCATGGTGCCGTTGTTAAAGGAATCATAGGCAGTCATATCGAAGAATCCCGTGCCAGTCAGTCCGAAGAGAATGGTCTTTTTCTCCCCTGTTTCCTTGCATTTCAGGGCTTCCTGAATGGCTCCGTAAATAGCATGGGCAGATTCGGGAGCAGGAAGAATGGTTTCATTCTTTGCAAAGAGCACCGCTGCTTCAAAAACTTTTGTTTGCCCGACGGAAATGGCTTTCATGTATCCATCGTGGTATAGTTTTGAAACGATGGGTGACATTCCATGGTATCGCAGCCCGCCTGCGTGATTGGAGGAGGGCTTAAAGGTGCATCCAAGGGTATACATCTTTGCCATAGGGGTAATCTTTCCGGTATCACAGAAATCATAGGCAAAGACACCACGAGTCAACGATGGGCAGGAAGCAGGCTCTACCGCTATAATTTCAGGGTCGTGCTTCCCGACTATCTTATCTCTCATAAAGGGTGCAATCAGACCTCCTAAATTAGATCCGCCGCCAGCACATCCAATGACAATGTCGGGATACTCTCCTAGAATTTCCATGGCCTTCTCTGCCTCTAAACCTATGACAGATTGGTGCAGTAGAACCTGATTGAGTACAGAGCCCAACACGTATTTGCAGCCATCGGTGGTAACTGCCTTTTCCACTGCCTCAGAAATGGCACATCCCAAGCTTCCTGTATTGTTTGGATCCTGTTCTAATATGGCCCTCCCTGCATTTGTGGTATCGCTGGGGCTAGCGAGAACATGCCCACCAAAGGTTTCCATGATTGCCTTTCTGAAAGGTTTTTGTTGAAAAGAAACCTTGACCATGTACACGGTCAAATCTATTCCAAAGTAAGAGCAAGCTTCCGATAAAGCAGTTCCCCATTGTCCTGCCCCCGTTTCTGTAGTCAGTTTCTTAAGTCCCTGTTGCTTGGCATAATATGCCTGTGCAATGGCCGAGTTGAGTTTGTGGCTTCCTGAAGTGTTGTTTCCTTCAAATTTATAGTAAATCTTAGCAGGAGTTCCTAACGCTTTTTCCAGGCTGTAGGCTCTACATAGGGGCGATGGTCTATAGATCTTATACATTTCCTGTATCTCTTCAGGAATGGAAATATATGGGTTTGTCTCATCCATTTCCTGTTTAGCAAGCTCTTCACAAAATACCGGATATAAGTCTTCTGTTTTAGCTGGCTGACCGGTATTGGGTATGATCAGGGGCTCCGGCTTCTCTTTCATGTCCGCCCGCAAGTTATACCACTCTTTGGGCAGTTGATCTTCTGTTAAATAAAGTCTATGTGGGATGTTTCTCTTTTCTGTACCCATTGTTTGTTCCTCCTTTATGACAATTAAGTTTTTTCAGCAATCAAAAAATCCCTGAAGCTATTATAACTTCAGGGACGATATATTTACCGCGGTGCCACCCTGTTTGATACGGTTACGTATCCTCTCACCTGTACACGCCTCTTAAAATTACTCCAAGAAGTCTCCATACATGCTCCCTTGATAACGGGCGGAGATCCCGTCAGGCACTACTAAATCCTATCTTTGTAATAAATCTTTCGACCTGCCCTCCTAAGTCCATTCAGTTCAGTCCCCCCGGCTGCAATTTCACCATCTGCAACTCTCTGTACGATTGGAATCCGTACCTACTATTCTTAATCATCGGTTTTTCATATGAAATTGTATGTTATATTAATAACTGTTTTAATTATAATATTATCTTAATTCCATTGTCAATTCTTTTTTGAATTTACCTCAAAGTTTTTCGTACTACAGATACGGTAAAGTACGACATGAGAAATAGACCGATCATTCCTTCCACTGGGGCCAAAACTTTGGTAAGGGGGACGGATGGAACGATATCTCCATACCCTATGGTTAAAAAGGTAACGGCGCTGAAATAAAATCCGTTAATCCAGTTTTGCACCTGATCATAAGCCAATGCTCCATTGGAATCCAGTACCGCGAAAAGGCATCCAAAGATGGTCCAAACGATTAGCATGGTCAAGGCTACCCTACTAGGTTTTGTTCCATAGACTCCAATTAAATCCACTAACCGATCCAAAGACTTAAGCCCCGGGGATTTCATGCTACCCCGCCTACACCGCATGTACTCCACAAAAGCGCTGTCCTCAAACTCATAGGAACCGATTTTATTATAATTTTGTTTTAATAGAGAGAATTGTCTTTCCTTTTCACGAATGGTATCTTCATTGTCATTTATGGCTTTGGCAACTTTGTTTTTTCCCCAATCGCAGTAAATGTACCCCAAATTGATGGTGTCTTTCAAAGAGAGTACAGCAGCGCCGGTTATCTTTAAGGTTCTGTTGATGATACATCCGTTTAGCTTTAAATCATTTACATTGATAAACTTGAGCCTATCATGATTTTCCAGCTTACAATTATGGAAGATAACTTTATCCGCCAACGCGCCAGTAAATTCTAAATTACCTGAGCCAAACCTCACTTCATCAAAAGTTACTCGACCTACTCCAAAGTCTGTCTTTGCAAATAAAACCTCTCCCTTTTGGAAATCAGCATGGTCAAAAAAAACATCGCCCTCCTCAAAAACAGCATGATCAAAGTGAGCATTTCCGTCACCAAACTTCGTATAATCAAAATACACATTTCCCTTCCCAAACTTTGCTCCTGTGAATATCACCTCACCCCGCTCAAACGTAGTTCCTCCGAAATATACATTTCCTTTCCCGAAATCCGCCCCTGTAAAAGCTGCATTGCCCCAGCCAAATATGGCGTACTCAAAGGTCAAGTCTCCATCTCCAAAGACTGCCTCTGCAAAGGACACTGCTCCACGCTGAAAATCCACATTGTAAAAAGAAATATTACTGTGTCCAAACTTGGTTTGAAAAAAAGAAGTATCACCGTTACCGAATACAGAATGGGCAAAAGAAATTTCTCCGTCACCGATTACTGCATGGTCAAAATTAGTCTGACCGTCGAAGCAAGCGTATTCTGCCAAAAATGAAGGGAAAACTATAGGTCCATTGCAAAGAGCTTCAATAACTCCCATATTAAAATTATTAATGTAGGTAAAAGAAAGATCAATAGATTGCCCCTTCATAATTTTCTCGGCAACATCTTCATTGGTAGCATAATGAAATTTTCTTTTAAATCTTGTATTCTCATTTAGGCGTAAGGTATCCCTATACTCAAATTCCACTTCGATTACCTGATTCACCGGAACGGAGGGCTTGTATTTTAAAATCCTCCATGTAGCCATTTGGCTCTCGAAAGAGTGATCGCCGATTTCATAGACTTTCATTTTACACCTCATAACATCTTACTTCATTATGTTAATCAAATTTTCCTCATAGGGCGGATATACAACCCCTTTCTCTGTAATCACAGCAGTAATATATTTGGCCGGAGTCACGTCAAAAGCAGGATTATAGGTTTGAATTCCCTCAGGCGCAGTCGGCTTTTCATACCACATCTTATAAATTTCATCACCCTGCCTTAGCTCAATGGGTATCTCTTCGCCCGTGGCGGTATGGAGATCAATGGTGGACGTAGGGGCAAACATATAGAAAGGTATACTATACGCTCTAGCTAAAATAGCGAGCCCCGAGGTTCCTATTTTATTTGCGCCGTCTCCATTAGCTGCCATCCTATCACACCCGACCACCACTGCCTGTACCCAGCCGTTCTTCATCACCTGAGAGGCCATGTTATCACAAATGAGGGTTACATCGATTCCTGCCCGATGTAACTCCCAAGCAGTAAGCCTCGCACCTTGTAGTAAGGGTCTGGTTTCATCTGCAAACACTTTAAATTCATACCCTTGTTCATGTCCTAAGTAAAGAGGCGCCAGACAAGTCCCGTACTTTGCTGTGGCAATAGACCCCGCATTGCAATGGGTTAAAATTCCCATCCCCGGTTTTAGCAATGATAATCCGAATTTCCCCATGGAGAAACAAGCTTGCTCATCCTCCTCTCTGATAAGGACAGCTTCTTTTTTTAGTGTGTCCTGAATTCCTTGGATGGATACCGAGGAATTGTTCCTCATAACATAATCCTCCATAGCCTGCTCCATCCGATCTAATGCCCAAAATAGGTTCACTGCTGTAGGTCTTGCAGAAGCAAGATAATTCTTGATGTTCTTAACTTCATCAATATAAGATTGAACATCATCACATTTTATATTAGACGCAGATACAAACAATCCATAGGCGGCGGCCACCCCAATAGCGGGAGCACCTCTGACCTTTAAATGAAAAATCGCTTCCCATACGTCTTCCTTGCTTTGAATCTCCGAATATTCTACTACATTGGGCAATAATGTTTGGTCTAAAATATATAATTTATCCTCTTCAAATTTTATAGGGGTAATTTGCATAGTCATAAGATTCTCCTCTCCTTATTTATCTTCGGCTATGTTGGTTTTAAATCCGGTCGAAGTCTTGTATAAAATTTCATTTCTAATCAAAAAAGCTTTTTATCTAATTTATTTATTTAATTTTTACTCATTTTCTTATTAAATTACTTCCTTCCTTAAGTTTAATTAGTCTATCAGTTATTATTGTAGCATAAGTTTATCTGAATCTAAATAGTCAATTCTTCAGAATTTATTGACTAAGCTCTCAGTATTATAAACCCACGTTTGACAGTAAAAAACCTCGACAAGGTTCAAAATTAAACATTAGTCGAG
>CAZOSB010000007.1:0-92305 GCA_964582545.1 uncultured Anaerovorax sp. | reverse complement strand
TTTTCAAAGACTTTCAAGCTTTTTATCTCTTTCAACTGTCAAAGACAGGAGTATAACAGAAAAATTGCAAATAAACAATTCTATTTGCAATTTTTTTATGATTGATTTACATATGTATCTAAGCCTTGCTCTGGATGACAATTTGGTTTGCATTTCTGCCTGTTTCCCTAATCACAATGTCACAAATCTTTGCTACATCAGACTGAGATAAATCATTTTTCTTTACAGTTATGGTTACAGAACTATCGGTAATTACTACTAAAGCATCCTCATAACCTTTTGCTTTAATCAAGGTCTCAATATTTTTTTCTTTGTTCATATAATCTATAATTTTCAATTTTTGATTGGTAGCATTATTTTTTTCCTGACCCTCAGGTGCCTGTGCGATCACTTCAGTCAGCATACCTACGATATTATTTCTATCCATGTTTAAAGTGGCTCTTGCCTCGTCGTAATAAACATCCGCATTGGAAAGTTCCGCATAATCATCAGAGGTGACGATTTGACTTTCTTCATCTATCTGCGTCATACCTGCAGTATCCGTGTCACCGTCAGTGCTTTCCGAACTGATGGTTTCTACACTTTCACCCGGCAAGGAAGAAATGTTCAAGCTGTCTACCAAAACATCTCCGTTATGCTCATCGATTTGTTCTTTTTCATAATTTACATACTCAGTGGATGCGGTCATGCTGTTCTTTGTTTGCAGTTGATTGTTGACCACAGTCAAACATAGAATCAATGCTAATGCCCCTAAAATCATAGCTTTTTTTCGTTTCGTCAGTTTCATATTCATTTATCTGTTCCCCCTTTTTTTTCATATACCATTACTCTGGTCGACGGTATGCCGTATAGTGCTGTTACGCCACTGATAATGTCATTTTTTACCGTCACGCTACCTGCTCCTTCTGCGGTTACGATCACTCCCTCCACTTTAATCTTGGTTTTTTCTATTGGTTTATCCAATATATTTACAGAAACATCTCCCTCATTTAAACGATTTTCTTGGGAGGTAATCATCACCTTGACATCCCCCACTCCATCAATATTGCTTAATATGGCAGTGAGTCTGGCTTCTTCTTCAGTCACAATAGAAGATTCCTTGCTTTCCGTATACTCGCTAGCTCCGTCGGGATCCACGATTTGACGCCTTCCATCCTTGCTGGTGGTCATCACATCTACGGTCAGCAACCCTATGGAGGTAATCAGTATTACGATGATAACTTTTTTTAAGATCTCTTTCGTATAAGCATCGTCTTTAAACTTGTTCCACATTTTATTCACTGAATGCAATTTTAAAAATGCATTCCATTCCCCTTTCTATATATATTTAGTTGATTGTTTATTATGCCAGTAAAATTGCAATGGGTGACAAAATTATAGCCATGATGATTAATGAGAAAATAAAATGTATGTATTTTTTCATAGTCCCCGATGGTAAGAGTATTTCTACAAAGGAAATGGCTATGACGATAATAAACACATTTTTGACCCACTCTTTTACGATCTCACCCATAGTTATCCTCCCTTTATCCCCATAGTCTGCCTCCTCCGATTCCAATGATAATGGACAAAAATATAAGAAACATGACGGTAGTCAGGAAAAGCACCACCGCCATGGTGATAACGGAGTTTCCCATATCATTGATACAATCCGAAATGGCTTTATCCCCTATGGGTTCAATAATAATTGCAGTCACCTTGTAGATTAAGGCAACCACCAAAATCTTAATCAATGGAAATGCCACAATGGTAATTAAAATTAAAAGACCAAAGATTCCGATACCATTTTTGATTATGGTGCTGCAAGTGAGAATCATATCCATTGAATCTGCTGCAAATCCCCCCACGATAGGCACAAAGTTATCGATGGAATATCTGGCGGTTTTGGCCAATACCCCGTCTGCTGTCTTGGTGAGCAACCCTTGGATTGTGGTCAATCCTGTAAAGATCGTGATGCAGAGCCCTACCATAAAAATAGCAAAGGTCCTCATAAAATTAGCCAATTTTTTCACATAGTCCCGTTCAGTCAGGCTATTTACAAGGAAAAAAGTACAGGATAATAGCACCGCTGGTAATATCACCTTTTGAATAATGGTGTTAAAAATGGTGATTGCTATAACAATAACTGGATTGAGCACACCGCCCGAGGATATTCCCCCCATGGCAATAAGAAGAGGCACCAGAATGGGCAAAAGAATTTGCATGGTGATGGTCATGGTTGCAACTGTGTTGGCACAGAGGGTATATACGTCAAAGACGCTATTAAGGCAAAGGGCGATTACGATACATCCGCTAATCATAGTGCCTAAGGCAGAGACGGTGTCTTCCCCAAAGGAGTTGGATAAGTTTTTTAAAAGCCCTATGATAATACAAATCATCACCAGCTGAACCCCTAATGCCACACTGCCAAATATTTCTGACATAAAGATGGTCTTAAGAGACTGAATTACCTCATCCATGGAAAAGATCGGCTTTCCGGTAAGAATGCTGCCAATAATTTCAGATGCGGTAAACTTACTGAATATAGTCCCTTCCTTTTCGGCAAGCACAGCCATTTGGTTAAGCGCTGATAAATCCACTGAGGATAGCTGTTCATTTATTATATCTTGCAGCTCCATGATTTTCTCCTTAGTTTACCGTAATATCTATTGTCGACTTGTCCATAGAATTGTAGTATTATGTCGGAATTAAAGCATTGATCAGTTCCAATACCGTTACCATTACAGGAACCGCCAAATAAAAGATGATTACTTTTCCTGCCAATTCCACTTTTCCCGCAATGGCCGTTTCCCCAGAATCCTTGCATATTTGCGCCGTAAAGTCAGCGATATATGCTACAGCCAAAATTTTTAAAAGTATGGGAAAAAAGTTTTTTCCATAGCTAATTTGATTGTATACCGATTCTAAAAAGTTAAATACAGATGTAAGCCTTGATAAAATCAACATAAAAAGCATCATTACGGTAGCAATGACTATGTAAGTGCTAAATTCAGGCTTGTAGCCTTTTACAATGGAAGAAATCATTACACCGCTTAGTCCGATGGCTGCTACTTTGAAAATGTCCATTTCCATATTGTACCTCGCAATTTTTGTCTATTAAGTTTTTTACGTTTCAAGCTACAGTTGAAATAAGGTCTTAACCGTAACAAAAAAGTCACTGACCATTTGAACGATCAGCATGAGAACTACGATAGTTCCTGCTAATGTAGTCATCATAGCTTGATCCTCTCTTCCAGCCCTGATTAAAACTTGGTTGAGTACCGCTACGATTATGCCGATGGCAGCAATTTTAAAGATTATATCCACGTTAATATTCATCTGGTTTCTCCTTTTGTAAGGGTTACTACTTTCGAAGGAGTGCTTCCCTCGAAGGTATATTTACTACATCATATTCTGTGGACAAGATTTTATTCTTTTTTTTTGTTTGGACTTTAAAAAAATTCAAAGATGTGTAATAATGTTAGGAGATATTAGCTCATATAGACTCGTAATTTTAAATAATTAATTGAAAGGATATCATTTGTACAGTAATTTTTATTTGGCTTTTTCCGTGGTTTGTCCGCTTTTTTTAATGATGCTTTTAGGATATTTTTTAAAGATTATTAAAGTATTTAAAGAAGAAATATTGATTCAATTAAATGCTATTTGCTTTAAAATATTTTTGCCGACCATATTGTTTTATAACATTTATCAGACTGATGTAAAATCTATAATAAATCCTAAATTGATTTTAATTGCAATCATCAGTATTCTTACTTGTTACGTTTTCTTGATGATTCTCGTACCGATATTTGAAAAAAAGAAAAATAGGCGTGGTGTATTAGTTCAGGGCATTTTCAGAAGTAACTTTATTTTATTCGGCATACCCATTACCGTTTCTCTCTTCGGACCTCAAAATTCCGGTGTTACAGCAGTCATCATCGCTTTTCTGGTGCCGGCCTTCAACATTCTCTCCGTCATCGCCTTGGAAACCTTTCAAGAAGGCGATACCGATATTGGGAGAATTGTAAAAGGCACTATGAAAAATCAGCTTATTTTGTCCGCTATCGTTGGTTTTTTCTTCGTATTGACCGGTATCAAGCTTCCCTCGGTGGTGGAAAAAACCATTTCAGATGTGGCCGGCGTTGCTACTCCTCTGGCCATCATCGTGTTGGGAGGTTCCTTCCAGTTTACGCGCCTAATGCCCAACATACGCCCTCTCATGGTGACCGTCATCTGCAAACTGCTGGTAGTTCCAGTCATCTTCTTGCCCATCAGCATTTTTCTCGGCATCAGGGGGGTAGAATTGGGTTCTTTGTTAGCCTTATTCTGTAGTCCTACTGCGATCTCCTCTTTTTCCATGGCACAGCAAATGGATGCTGACAGTGAGTTCGCTGGTCAAGTTGTAGTGTTGACCTCCATTCTGTCCGTATTGTCCGTATTCTTTTGGATTGTGGTGTTAAAAGGAGGGGGCTATCTTTAAGGAAAAATTTTATGTTTGCTCGGAGCAGTCCTCAGCGAATTTCCCAAATTTCAGAGTAATTTGGGAAATTCGCTTGTGGGGGCTCTTTCGCAAACATAAAATTTTTTTAGTTTAAAAAAAAGAATATTACTTCAAGACATGTTCCATAATGGAGCCGATATCTTCTAGGGGGAATTCTGGGAAATATTTGACTTTTAGTTCTTTACGCTCTATGAACTCCACTATTTTTTCAAAGTCGGGATGAGCGGAGAGATCGCCGTGGAAGATGATTTCTTCTCCTACTCTACCAGAAGCACCGCCTAAAAAACCATAGGGAAATCCCTCCAACTTTACGTGTCCAGGAGAAACTTCTAAAGCATCCAATCGTTCTTTTTCGTCATAGTTACAGTTCCACTGTTTTATAGCTTTTATAATGCCTTGGTCTGAGGTAATCAAAGAATTATGGTCCACCACCACCACGTTACACTTCGTATAGCCTTGTTTTACATGAATCAGGGTGAATCCTTCCGCCTCTAAACGTGTTAAAAGATCTTTTGAGGTATGCGCAAGGTTATGCATAAAAATATTATGTAAACACGCTCCGTTAAGCCTGATGTTCTCAGGATAAGCAAAGCCTAGTTCCCGTTTGTCGCCTACGTAAATGGGACTTTCAGGGTTCGTTCCCAGCTTGCACATATAGATGTCTGCATGTGAAGAAACAGCACCGTAGACGTGATTGGTGCTGTTTACAATATCTAGATTGTAGCCTAACTGTTCTAGGTATTCCTTTGTTATAAAATGAATATTTTCACTGACGTAGATCTTCTTCATGGGTAGTCCTATGACCTTTGTTTTCATATTTATTTCATTATAAGAGTTAGACTACGGTTTTGTAAATGTTTTTTTGCTTATTGCTTTTTAATATTCTTACTTTTAGTTTCTATTTCTCTAAATCTAAGATGCGCCTTACATCCTCCGTAGTGGCGATTTGGCGTCCTACCGCTTTGGCAATGTTGACCACCCTTTGCACCAACATTTCATTGCTGGCAGGTATGCCCTTTTCAAATTCCACCACATCCTCAAGACCGGTTCTTACGTGCCCACCCAAAGCGATGGCCATGGTGGTCAGCTGCACTTGGGTTCTTCCTACAGCCGTAATATTCCAGGTAGATCCTTCCGGAATGCTGTCAAGCATAAACATTAGGTTCTTCGGCGTTCCTGGGATGGATCCCGGCACATTCATCACAAAATTAAAGTGCAGATTGCCCTTTAATATACCCTTTTTTTTCAGGAATACAGCGTTGGAAATCATGGCTAAATCAAAAACCTCGATTTCAGGCTTTATGCCGTTGGCATACATCTTATTTGCTAAGGCTTCTACTAATTCCGGAGAATTTGCATTTACTGCCGTTGGGAAGTTGGAGGAGCCTGTAGCAAGGCTGGCCATTGAAGCATTTAAGTCCAACATCTGACCTCTCCAGTCTATGGTGTTTTCCCCTCCCCTTGCACCGGTGGAAACCTGTTTGACAATATCCACTTTTTCTTCGTCCAACCTATTTAGTACCTTTTCAAAAAGCGCTCTGTCACTGGTGGGTTTTTCGTTTTCATCCCTCACATGAATATGTGCCACGGAAGCGCCAATATCCGCACAGGCTTTAATGGAAGATACAATTTCCTCCGTTGAAACCGGTGTAAAAGGGTTCATGGCTTTGGTGGGTACATTCCCGGTATGTGCCAATGTAATAATTAGTTTTTCCATCTTTTTCCCTTTTCCTTCCGATTATAACACTTGTTCACAAGTCTTTTGAATCGCCTTTTCTATGCCTTCAAACAATTCATCCACTTCTTCCGTGGAAATATTGATAGGAGGTGTGATTTGAATATGATCACCTCTCACCGCATCTGCAGAACCTCCACCTGGGTAAGGAACAATTCCTTCGACCATGCAATGGTTTGTTATGATACCGTTGATTTTTTCACTCGTTTCAAAGGGTAGTTTCGTCTTCTGATCCTTAACGAATTCAATACCGATCATCAGACCTTTTCCTCTTACTTCTCCTACGATGGGGTACTTGTATAGACTTTCCAACTTGCCCAGCAAGTAATCCCCCTGCTTTGCAGCATTTTCTACGTAGTTTTCCCGTTCCATGATAGAAATGACCTTATGTGCAATGCCTGCGGAAAGTGGATTGCCCGCATATGTATGCCCGTGGTGGAAGCTGCCGGAACCCTTTACCATGATGGTGTTAAATATTTCATCGTTGGCAACGGCTGCACCGATTGGCGTATATCCACAGCTCATTCCCTTTGCGGTACACATGATGTCGGGAACCAGATCCCCGTAATGCTCCACGGCCATTTTCTTTCCGGTTCTTCCAAAACCTGCCATCACTTCATCGTCTATCCAAAGAATATCATATTTTGTGCAGATTTCTCGAATCATTTTAAAGTAGATGGGTGCAGGGTGAACCCCAGGAGCTGCAGAACCTACAACGGGTTCGCTGATAAATGCCATAATGTTCTCTGGTCCTTGCCTTAAAATTTCTATCTCCAAAGCTTCTGCACTTTTGATGCTTGATTCCTCTAATGTTTCACATCCCCATTGGTTTCTGTAGTGGTAAAATTGAGGAATCTTAGGGAATTGAACCAACATAGGATCAAACATTTTCTTTCTTCCTGTGATGCCCGTAATAGCTAAGGAACCTAAAGTATTGCCGTGAAACGAAGTCCACTTAGAGATTACCTTCCATTTTGAGGTTTTTCCTCCATCTCTTTCCACAAAATACTGTCTCGCTAATTTGATGGCTGATTCTGTTGCCTCCGATCCTCCGGACACAAAATAGGAGTGGTTTAAATCCCCTGGCGTCCATTCTGCAATTTTCTTTGCGCAGTCTTCTATGGTGTCCACAGTCCATCGCGATAAGTGAGTGAAGGCAATCCTTTCCATCAGCTCTTTTGTATATTCGGCGATTTCTTTATTTCCATGCCCAATATTTGCTACTGCAGAACCGGAGCAGGCATCTAAATATCTCTTTCCGTCTTCTCCATACAGGTAAACGCCTTCCCCTTTTATAATTCTGGGATATTCCCAATTTTGGTTTCTATAGAAGACATTGTTTTGAGGTGCTTGATTTGTGCTCATTATCTTATCCTTTCTTCATCCCTATGCTTTGATTTATATTGCATTGCGTTCCTGAAGTGCCGCTTTCTCATCAAAAGCAATCATATCCTCTTGAGTCATGGTGCCTGCAATTCTATATTGTTCTCTATCCAGTTCACCTTGCATTGCGGCAATACATACGCAGGTCACAATATCTCCCGTTGCGTTGGTGGAAGTATGTGCTTGATCCACGATTCTATAAATTCCAGCTACTAAGGCAATGGCATCCAATGGGAATCCTAAGGAAGTAAGCAGAGTTGTGCTGATTACTAAACCGATTTGCGGAGTTGCCGCACATCCTACGCTTAACAATGTTGCAGTACCGGCTGCTAGGATTTGCTGACCAATGGACATTTCAATGCCGTATAATTGTGCCGCAAACAAAACGATGATAGCAAAGTAGATGCAAGTACCGTTCATGTTTGCTGTAGCCCCTAATGGTAAAACAAAATTTGAGATTTCCTTAGGTACACCTAATCTTGGGGCTGCTTTCATGGATCTTGGCAAGGCCGCATTGGTGGTGCAAGCACTGAACGCCAAAAGCCATGGTTCAAAAGCATGCTTCCAAAAGGTCTTTACGTTGACTTTTGCTATGAAGGTTAAGAATAAAGTATAAACAACGGCAACCATGATGAGATTTGCACCGTAATCTACAGCAATAAACTTTAAAACAGGTCCAAAGATTTGAACACCATAGGTACCTAATGCAACAGCCATCAATCCAAACACACCAAATGGTATAATTCCTAAGATAAAAGTGATCATTTGAAACATAGCATCTGCCATGACTTTAATACCTCTGGAAACAGAAGCCGCTTTGTCACCCAATGCGATTAAGGATAATCCTAAGAATAATGCGAAAACGATGATAGGTAACATTTCTCCTGCCGTCAATGAGGAAAATGGGTTTAATGGAATCATGTTTAAGATGGTGTCATATGGTCCCGGTAATTCTTTCACCTCTATAGAGTTGGCAATCTCTCCCAGCAGCAGTCCCTTTCCCGGTTGAACGATGTTTACCAAAATAAGTCCGATGCTTGCAGCGATCATGCCGCTTGCTAAGAAAAAGCCGATGGTTTTTAAACCGATGGATCGTAGTTTTTTAATATCACCCAGTGATATTGCCGCATCGATAATGCAGAATAGTACCAGTGGCACTACAACCATTCTAATCAGTCTGATAAATAAATTCCCTAAGAAAGATAAAAATGGGAAAATGTAATTGTTAATTGTTGGGTTTTCTGATCCGCCTAAAAAATTCAAAATATAACCCACGATAATTCCTAATATTAAGCCGATAAAAATCTTTTTTACTAATGAAAGCTTTTTTCTTTTTTGGTTCTCTAATGTCGGTGTTGTTTTTGTCATGGTCGTTTCTCCTTTCAATTAAAAATCACTAATGATGTAAAGAATAATCTATATTAAAAAATCCAAATAATCACACATTAAATCAATTTGTATGATTACTTGGATTTTATACATTTTCGGAAAATTTATTTTTCCCCATATATAAAGCATGTCATGTTATTTTAGGCTAAATTATGTTCTCATGTCATGTCGGTTTGGGTAAGGTTATTTTAAGTGATGCTGGATTATGAATGTAATTGATTCACTATTTCTATTGCTTCTGCCAGCTAATATATTTTTCGTGAATGAGCTTCAGTGCTACACAAATTGCTTTTTGTGAGGCTCCAAAGTATCTTGCTCTAATGACCTCAATCAAATCCTCTATTGGAGAATCATTGATATTAAACCCAACTATGAGTTGTTTTATAAACGTCCTAGCTTCATCCGTCAACAAGGTAATAGAGGTATCCTCTATGAGTCCGCTCTTTGGATTGATCACCAAACCGATGTCAACGGCCTTATACATTTCACCGGATGGCATGTCAGAAGGTAATTTTGCAGTGGCGCTAAAATAGACACTATCACAGCTATATTCTTTCATGTCACTTTCCTACTTTCACCTTTCCTTTTCTGAGATAATATTAATTGACAAACAAAAGTATTCCTAAAACTAAAAAAATCCAACAAAATCAGTAGAAAATACTTTCAAAATGTTGGATTTTATCTGTTCATATAAATTAGCATAAACCATTTATCACAAATAAAGCAACCGATTAATTTATTTAGTTAATGATATCACAAATAAAAATGAAACGCAAGCACTTTAAATTTTGAAATTTTCTGATTATTATAAAATTAAATTTCATCCTTAACGTTATAAAATCCTTTGCCGTTTCCATAAACCTGAGCAGTTTCGGTAATTGTAACAAATGCTTTATCATCGATGCTCTTCACCACTTCTCTCAGCTGAGCAACCTGAGTGATTCCAATGATGCAGTAAATGATTTTTTTCGGCATCCCCGTATAACCACCCTCACCATTTAAGATCGTAACACCTCTACCTAACTGTTCCAGTATACCATCCGCTAATTCCTGCTGCTTGCTATCCGAGATAATAAATACCATTCTCTTATGGTTCATCCCATCTATGACAAAATTGCTGACTCTGGAGGAAATGAACATGGCTGCAAGGGTGCAAACAGAAATGTCTATACCAAAGAAATACATGGATATGCCGATGACAATTACATTAAATGCAAAGACCACCGTAGAAATGCTGATAGAATATTTCCGTTGAATGATCTTACCAATGATATCGGTACCTCCGATACAGCCTCCTGCACCATAAACAAGGCCGTTACCCATACCGCTGATAGCTCCCCCTAACAATATGGCAGATAATATATTATCCGTCGTGATATGAAATACAGAGGTTAAGGATAAGGAAGCGGAAAAGGCCATCATTCCATAGAGTGTAAAAAACATAAACTTTTTTGGTAATGCAATGAATCCAAATATAATGATCGGTATGTTGATTACAAGATAGACCAATCCAGTATCAAACCCAAAGAGAATCTTAATAATCATTGAGACTCCACTGATGCCTCCACCCAACATCTTGTTAGGAATATAGAGCAAATTAATCGCTAAGCTTACCAGTATGCAACCGATCGTGATTCTTAATATTAATAATGCTTGGTTTCTAAAATTTTTCAAAATTTCAAGTTCCAATCTTGTGCGTTATTTAATTGTTTATTTTACTTTACAATAAAAACTAATCGTTTTATCACCGCGAATTATCATAAATAACGAGGAAATGACGGAATCAAAGATTCTTATTGCTGTATGTAACCTGTAAGGGACAACTCTTCATCAGATACGTTCTTTGATATTTCGTCAATATCGTCTTTGACATACCTACTATATATTAATAAAACTATTAGTTTTATGCAAGTGTTTTTTTACTTTTTTTAATATTCCGTCATTTCCTATTGATATTCGACCGTGAATAATCAGTATTTCCTTATTCTTATATTTCTGCTATTTTGCTGTTTCCAACATTACAACGGCCTTAAATAAATCACCATCAATCTTTACTTCAAACCAACCGTTTTGGAGCTTCACCAAATCCTTTGCAATAGCCAGACCAAGTCCACTTCCCTCTGTGGTTCTGGACTCATCCCCCCGCTTAAAGCGTTCCATCAGCTCATCAGCATGAATGTTGAGTTCCATCTTTGAAATATTTTTCATCTCCATGATGGTGGTCAAGGTGTTTCCATTTTTGCCAAAAGAACTACCATCCAAAGATTTTTCTCCCAAATTTTTTACATCGATATAAACTCTGGATCCCTCTTGGGCATATTTTATCACATTGTTCAGTAGATTTTCAATGACTCTCCAAAGGAGTTGACCATCAGCGTTTACATAATATTTTTCTTGTTTACAAACAATTTTAAACTCTAACCTAGCCTCTGCGATCCTTGGTGATAATTCCCCTAAGCCCTGGTTAATCAAGGATAACAGCTCCACCTTTTCAAAGTTTACTGGGATGGCACCGCTGGAGGCCTTGGCTGCATCAAAGAGATCGTCTGTCAACTTTTTCAATCGATCTGCCTTTTGATCCAGAATCTCTAAATACTTTGGTGCTTCCTCACTGTGAAGACCTTCATTTTTCAGTAGGTCGATGTAGGTGATGATGGACGTCAAAGGAGTCTTTAAATCGTGCGAAACATTTGATATAAGATCAGTCTTCAACCTTTGATTTTTTAACTCGTTTTGTACTGCTCTACTGGATGCCTGAGAAATTTCATTGATATCCTCTGCCAAACTGTCTAATTCGCCGCTACCTGTTATTGGGATCGTGTAAGAAAGGTTACCGTTTTTTACCTCTACGATGCCTTTTCTCACTTCTTCATATTTTTTCACCCACTTCGGTGCAAAGATAAGCAAAGCGATAAAGACCACAGGTGCTAAAAATATAGTTGCGGACAGTAAACACACCACTAAGGCTATGAGAACGATTTTTCTCATGATGCTACCTCCGTGGTAGATGGCCGATAGACTCCTACCCAAAGCCCTAATTCCTTTGAACAACAAGGAATTTTCTAAAAATATCCCAACTTTAAGGGTCTTGACTACAGAAAGGATGAACGCCAATCCAAAAGCTGAGATAACCCATATAAAAGCACCCATCATCAAGACTTCTAAAGGATTATAATTCTGGTAACCGTAATAGTATCCGCCGTAGTAACTGGAGTTACCTATATGAAAAGTGACAGATGCACCTAAGCCCAATAACCCTGCAATGGCCAACAGCTTCACTTCTGTAAACCATTGGTCGAATTTATTGATATCTATGTTTTCCTCTTCATCCCGTCTACCTACTATCACCAGAAGATAGATAAACAAGACCAAGGTAAGTATGACACTGCCGATGAGCAAAGGAATCCATCTGTTTAAGTATGTTTTCAGCTCTTGAAAATCGGCTTCTCTTTCTTCTACATAATCCTTACTAAAGGACATATAAATCCTTTGATTATCACTTAATCTAGCGATCAAACCTTCTTCTATACTTCTGTCAAAATTCTTTAATTTATTGTCTCTTACTTTAAAATCCCCTGGTTCTTTTGTAAGTTTTCCATTCTCATAAATTAAATACACAGGCTGATTGTAAAACTCTTTAGCATTTATGGCAGAATTGGTAGCCATTAAGCCCTTTACATTGGATATTTGAGTTTTCCCATCCGACATATAATAAGAAAACCCTTTTATGGAATCTAAATCCTTTTTATTCTGCTCAAAGTTTATTAAATTACTTTTCTCTATATTATCCATTATAATTTTTAATTTCTCTTCTTGGTCTTTAAAGAATTGTTCTCTAACCATAAGATTGTTAAAATCTCCACCATAAATTTCATGGAAATTATTTTGATAAAAATAATCTTGCATTTCATTATACAATTGCGAGTGTTCTACCAACTCATTATCTTTGATATCGACTTCACTGGTATAAAGAGAATAAAGATAGGATACTCTATCGAGTTTGTTGCTAAAATCCATCTGCAGATTTATACTGGATTCATAAGAATCACTTGTAGCTGCATCCACTAGACTAATAGTATTATTAAAGTTTCCTGTATTATAGACCAACAGAAAAAGTCCTATTAAGGATGTTGTAAATAACGATATGCAAAGTATAAATGCTACTAAAAAAGTTGTTTTGCTATTATTAAATTTTTTCAATTTTGTATCCAATGCCCCACACCACTTTCAAATATTGAGGATTTTTCGGATTGATTTCAATCTTCTCCCGTATCCTTCTCACATGAACTGCAACTGTATTTTCAGGGTTATACGAGGGTTCGTTCCATACCGCCTCGTAGATTTGATCCATGGAAAAAACCTTCCCTGCGTTTTCCGTCAATAGTTTTAAAATTCCGTATTCAATAGGGGTAACTACGATCTGCCCATCATCCAATGTTACGGATTTAGCCTGATCATCGATTACCAATCCCCCTGTTTTAAAGATTCCTGACTTTTTCTCAAGACTACCCAGGTTTACAAAACGCCTTAATTGAGACTTCACCCTGGCAATCAACTCCAATGGATTAAAAGGTTTGGTGATGTAATCATCCGCACCTACGTTCAATCCTGTAATTTTATCGTAGTCCTCAGATTTAGCAGAAAGCATGATGATGGGAATGTTCTTTTCTTCCCTGATTTTCATGGTAGCCGTCATTCCGTCCATTTTCGGCATCATAATATCCATTAAAATCAAATGAATGTCTTCTTTTCTGACTAACTCCAATGCCTCAAAACCATCATAAACCTTCCATACAGTGTATCCTTCATTTCTTAAATAAACCTCTATGGCCCCCACAATCTCCCTGTCATCATCACAAACTAAAATGTTCATCTCTGCTTTGTCCTTCCCATATGTTCACTCCTTCCTCAAAATTGTCTATGAGGAAAGTATAAATGCTAATTCTTAACAAATAGTATATCAGATTCTTAAGAAATACTTAAAATAAATTTTAAAATAGACACAAAATAGACACAAAAAAATACACCTGCATAAAAATGATAGAATTAAAGCTTTCTATTTCCATAGGTCTCTCGCAAGTTCAATTTTTTGCAAGATCCGTTCTTTGAAATGACCTCATATCGTCTTAGACCATATTTTCATATAATAAAAAAGGAATCAATATTAAGATATCAATCCCTTTTCTTTTCAATAAAACTAATCAAATTATACTTTTCTAACTTCTGACATATTGAATATTTCCGTCTTTAATCTGAACGTTGTAGACATGGTCACCGGTTTCAAATACCGTCTTACCTGCAGGGTTTAATACTCTGAACGCAATGCTCTTTCCATTTGTATCGTTGAGCCAATAAGCCACATAACCCTGTTGCACATCAAAATTACCAATCAAACCACCGGTAATATTGAGCATCTGAACATTCTCTCCTTTCAGATCCATCCGATAAAGCTTCTGATCTCCGCTTGTAAAGTAAATCCATTGACCATCTATTTTGAACTCCTTTACATCTGCATCAGAAACATTTTGAACCTCACCTGTCTTTATTTCCACCTTGTAAAGTTGGCTGCGCTCCCCGCCTTTTCTAGCTAGAACATATACAGAATCCCCTAAAAGTTCAAGGCTGTTGCTGTTACCTATAAGGTTATTTTTTTCTCCAAAATACCAGCCATAATAATAAGAAGAATCACCGATACTCTCGGCTTTTGTTAATCCTGAATATTGAATGTTCAGATTGCCAGGAGAAGGTGGTGATGTAAGGGCAAATCCTATCTTTGTTCCATTAAAGCTCTCACAATAGCTCTGATTAAACATGGAAAGATTTTCCCAAGTGCCATCCTCCTTCAAATGAATTTGATGGTCTGTACCCATAGTGGCTCCGCCTGATCTGTAATTCAGTACTGCCATGCCGTTTGTATTTCTCAGACCTGCTAATTCAAAATCTTTTGAATTGAAGCTATTGGTAGGTAATTGATATACGAGTTTCACCTGAGATGGATTTGCAACAGGTGCCTGATAAATGGCTCCCCCAACCCCTTCAAAGAACAGATTGTTTCCCACAATGACCATCGCACCCCTCAGGTTTTTTTCCGGACCATACACTTTAGGCACCGTCAATATGGTAAGTACCTTTCCTTCCAAAGTCTGATTATAAGATACGGTAGGGACTGCGCCGCCCGTTGACACGGGTACATTGGGTTGCGTAGGTTTGGTTTCTGAATTCTTGGCTTTATCTATGACAAGTCCGCCTTGATTGCTATAATTATAGCTCCATTTAAATTCTACAGCGGCGAATCTCCAAGTCAAAGGGAAATAAGTGACGTTGCGAAATACCAAAAGCGGATACTCCTCCTTTTGGTTGTTTATGGATTTTCCGTTTACCGAAATTTTATCGGTTACCAATTCAGCCTGATAAACGTTGTTATTTTTCGTACCCACCTTCTCTTCTTTATAAGGTGCATTTCCCGCAAAAAGCTGAATGGTCAACCCTTCCGCTTGTGTCCAGTTGGACTGTAAGCCTAAAAACCTGCTGTCATCATAGGTCATGGGAAAATACGTGATGTTTTTGTACACGATGAGAGGGTATTTTCTGTAGCCATTTTCCACCACCTGACCGTTTAATGTGACTTTAAAATCGGGCAAAGTAACTTGAACATTGGACGCCCCAAAACTTTCCTCGGTGAATAGAGAAAACCATAATGAAACTACCGTAACAAAAGCTAAAAAACATTGAAAAAGATTAGTTTTAAAATTTCTGGGCTGAAGCCAATATGCCTTTAACATAGGTTCTTCCTCCTAAATAAAATTAAATAATTTAATTGATTATTATACAAATATTTATTATTTAATCATATCATACCGAAAAAGCCACATCAATATAATTCGTTTTTAATAGGAATCACAATCGTTTTATTGGGAATTACAATTGTATAGAGTCCAATAAAGCCTTCTTATCCAAATCCTTTTTAAAGGGAGATTCCATTTCCATCATACCAAGGTAAAAATCGTATTCATTAGCCAACTCGATATAGGGATCGGGATCAAAGCACTCCGGTCCCAAGACACCTTCCCCTTGCCATAACCCTTTTGCCAGCAGCTCAAAGGCGATGATGGGATTATATGCAGTCTGTGCAACAACAGCTCCGCTTCCTATTTTCTGCATCATCTCTTCACTGTCCGTAGTCTGATAGATAAATACCTTTCTTTCTTTACCGTCCTTTTTCCCCGTGATACAGGTTCCCACGCAGCATTTCCCTCTCATTTTATCCGCCACTTCCACTGGGCTGGGAGCAATCAAACCCACCACATCTCTGGGAGAAAGATTCGTACCTTTGACTTTCCCATGTTTATCGTCCAACCTGAGGGCTCTGAGATTTTTTAACATGGTGATGAACTCACTGCCTAAACCGTATTTAAAGCTCATCTTCTTTGCCGAATTTCCCATAAACCTTGGGAGCATCACCATTTCCTCATGCTCTACGTTGACCAGCTCCTGCTCCCCTATGCCATCAGGAAACGTAAACAGCTCCGGTTCAGAAAAAGGCTCCACCGTATAAATTCCCTTTTCCTTTTCCCATTTAAAAGGAGGATTTAAGCATTCGTCGATGGTGGTCCATATGGAAAACCCAAAGGCGATGTCGTGTCCTTCCGCATAAAGATTTCCTCCATCTTTTATACTGATTTCATCAATTTCATCAAAATAATGCTTTTCCGCAAATCTGGCAAATACGTTTACCGCTCCGGGATCCATACCGATTCCAACCAAAGCCAACAAGCCTTTTTCTTCCCAGGCTTCATGTTTGGCAAACTGATAATCGCCCATTTTGATATGGGTTTTATGATAGGGATCTTCAGGATGAGGGATGGATAACGTCAAGGCCATGTCCGAATAGTTCACACCACACTCGTAAGCCACATCAAAGAGAGTTTCGTTAAAGCTGGGATCGCAAGCATTAAAGAGTAAATCCACCTGGTATTTTTCTATCAGAGATTTTACCTCCTCCTTGTTTCTTGCGTTTACCTGCTCTGCTGGAAATCGCCCGTCACCGATCTTAGCGGATACCTGCTCTGCCCTTTCTAAGTTGTAGTCAGCTAAAACCATAAGCTCTAGCCATTGACCTTTGGGGTCTCTTTGGTTTGCAATTACTGCCGCCGCCTCTCCTACTCCACCAGTACCTACCATTAAAATTTTCAAAATCTCGCCTCCAAACTTTCATTTCATTACTTTATTATAAATCTATAAAGTTTTAATTTTATTTTACTATTATAAATTTAAAAAATCAAGAAATTCATGTCATTAATTTTTATACTAAATGTAAATTAAAACTCTTTGACAAGGTGTGACCACAAACTTAAAAAAGAACTTTTTCTTTGTATTTTCTTTAAAATGATTGATTTTAATATTTTTAATTAAACTACATTTCAAGATTCGACAAAAATCGTTGACATAAAAAATCTGAAAGCGTATAGTATGGATAAGGGTCAAAATATTCTGACTTTTTGCTCTCCGATTTTCGAACTGACGAAAGGTTCGCCAACGAAAACGATAGGGCGCGTAAAGTAATTTGCGCACCTGCCAACTTGCAAAGGAGAACACCAATCTATTTTGGTGTTTTTGTTTGCTTTTTTATTACTTGTTCATAAAAACACCAGCCAATTATTTTTAAGTTTTAAAGAAAAAGGAGGTGAATGTTGGTTCAAAACCAATGAGCCAACCTGCGAGTGAGTAAAACAATGGTATTAACGCCCGAAAAGTGCTTAGGGTGCCGAACCTGTGAATTGATCTGTTCCTTCAATCGGGCGGAGGAATTCAACCCACAGAAAGCATCCGTATCCGTCATCACCTATGATAAGGCACAAATTTCAGTGCCTATCATGTGCACACAATGCGAAGAAGCTTCTTGTGCAAAAGTATGTCCCGTCAATGCCATATCCAGAAATGAAGACGGCGCCATGATGGTGGATGAAAAGAAGTGTATCGTCTGTAAAATGTGTGTGTCTGCTTGCCCATTGGGAAACATGGCTTTTGATGGCAACAGCAGAAAGGTCTTTAAATGCGACTTATGTAAAGGTGATCCTCTTTGTGCGAAATATTGCCCTTCTAAGGCCATCGATTACAAGGAGACCAATCCCTCCTCCCTACTAAAAAGAAAAGCAGTAGCCGATAAATTTAAAGATGTATTCGGGGAGGAGGAATAATTATGTACGGAACAATAGGAAAGCTTTTACGTGTGAATCTCAGCACGGGAATAATAAAAGAAGAGCCCCTCAGCGGAGATCTGGTTAAAAAATACATAGGGGGCAGAGGCTTAGGTACCAAAATCTACTGCGATGAAGTGGATGCTAAGATCGACCCTCTATCTCCCGAAAACAAACTCATCTTGATGACAGGACCCATGACAGGTACCTTTGGCACCAGTGCCGGTAGGCTCATGTGGATTACAAAAGCGCCCCTTACGGGCACAATTGGTTGTGCAAACTCCGGTGGGCACTTTGGCCCTGAGTTGAAGTATGCAGGCTTTGATGGAATCATCTTTGAAGGAAAATCAGAAAAACCTGTTTATCTATTTGTCAATGATGGAAAATATGAACTTCGCGATGCCTCTGAGCTCTGGGGCAAAACCGTAAATGAAACCACAGATGCTTTGATAGAGGCCATAGACCCTGATGCAAAGGTATGCTGTATCGGTCCTGCCGGTGAAAGAGGCGTACTGTATGCCACAATTATGAATGAAAAAGGACGTGCTGCAGGTCGTGGTGGTTTAGGAGCTGTCATGGGCAGCAAAAATCTCAAAGCAGTGGTTGCTCGAGGCACCGGCGGCATTAAAGTCGCAGATCCTGAAGGGTTTATCTCCTCATGTGCAGATGCCAGAGCAAAGCTTGCCGCACATCCGGTTACAGGTGCCGGTCTTGCTGCATATGGAACAGAAGTATTGGTCAACATCGTCAACGCTGCAGGCGGATTGTCTGTCAACAACGGTCGGGATGGTGCTGTATATAAAGATGCCGACGACATTTCCGGTGAAGCTTTAGCAGATACTTATCTCTTGAGGAATAAGGGTTGCTTCGCCTGCTCCATGGCATGCGGTAGAGTGACTAAGGTTAAAGATGGTCCCTTTAAAGGTTATGGCGAAGGTCCCGAATATGAGGCTGCTTGGGCTTTGGGCTCCTTCTGCGGTATCAACGATTTAGCCGCTATCTGCAAAACCAACTATATTTGCAACGACTACGGCATGGATCCAATCACCTTAGGTGCTACCTATGCTTGCTCTATGGAACTCTTCGATAAAGGTCTCATTCCAAAAGAAGAATTGGGTGGCAATCTGGTCTTTGGAGATGCTGCCAGCATTGTAGAGTTTGCTACAAAGACGGCACTTCGAGAAGGTTTTGGAGATAAATTAGCCCTAGGCTCCTACAGGCTGGCTGAGAGTTATGGGGTCCCTGAGTTATCCATGTCTTCCAAAAAACAAGAGGTGCCCGCTTACGACGGAAGAGCTCTTCAAGGAATGGGGCTAGAGTATGCCACCTCCAACCGAGGCGGTTGCCACGTAAGAGGATACCTGACAGCCCCCGAACTTTTGGGAATTCCTGTTAAGATGGATCCATTGGTAACAGACGGAAAAGCTGCAATGTTAAAAATATTCCAAGATCTCACAGCCGTGGTAGACTCCGCAGGTTTTTGCCTCTTTACTACCTTTGGTATCGGTCTTGCCGAGCTTGCACCTATGATGCGAACCTGTACCGGTTGGGATTTAACGGATGAAGACTTTATGCTTGCAGGAGATCGCATATGGAACATGGAAAAACAATTCAACTTACGAGTTGGATTCACCAAGGCAGATGATACCCTTCCTCCTCGGCTTCTAAAGGAACCCCTTCCTGAGGGTGCCGCAAAAGGCAAGGTCTGTGAGCTTGATGTGATGCTTCCTGAGTATTATGAAGTGCGAGGATGGGATGTGGAAGGTGTTCCCACCCAACAAAAGCTGTCGGCCTTAGGGTTATAGAAAAAGTTTTTGTGAAGTAGAGAAACAATATGATTGTAAGATATTTTGCTTATTATAGAAAGGATGTCGGGTGCAAGGAGGAAGTTTTTCCCCTTGCTCCCCTTTCTGTCCTTGACCTTTTGAAGATCCTCACAGAAAAATACGATAAAAAAGTTCGCTTCCCCTTTCTCACTCATGATGGGAGCGATATTCATCCTGATGTAATCTTGATGATCGACGGACGAAACATCGACTTCATAGATGGTATAAATTCAATAATTAAGGAAACCGCCATTGTTTCGATTTTTCCCAGAATTGCAGGCGGTTGAGAAAGAAGTGATACGATTGAATTCAGAGAAAACTATAGAAATTCAAGACATTTTAAATAGGTATCCAAAAGAGCAAAGATATTCCTTGGCCATTCTCCAAGAGATGCAGAAAACCTATGGATACATTTCTGTAGACAGTTTAACAGCTCTTTCCGGACATGTAAACGTACCTCTTTCTGAGCTCTTTTCCTTGGCCACCTTTTATAAATCTCTAAGCTTAACGAAAAAAGGAAAATTTATCATTAAGGTATGCGACGGAACCGCTTGCCATATAAGAGGTAGCATCACGGTTTTGGAGGAAATCAAACGAACCTTGCAGATAGAAGAGGGCGAAACCACCGCTGATGGCCTTTTTTCCTTGGAAGTGGTCAATTGTGTAGGTTCTTGTGCCATGGCACCTGTAGTAATTTGCGGTGATGAGTATTTTGGAAACGTCAAACAAGGACAATCCGCTGAGATGATCAAGGAGGTATCACAAAATGCCAAATAAGACAGAAATCTTGGTCTGCTGTGGAACCGGTTGTTTGGCCAACGGTTCTCAAAAAGTAGTGGATGCTTTTTTAGCTGCATTAGATCCGTCGGATTTATCAAAATCAGTACTCCCATATGTAAAAAAAGTAGGCTGCAACGGCTTTTGCGAAAACGGCCCCATGGTCACCATTTTGCCGGAGCATATCACCTATTACAAGGTAAAACCGGAGGATGCAGAGGATATTTTAAAAAGTTTGGAAGCTACGGAAAACTGCTCAAATATGAAACCATCCTACGTAGAAAGACTTTTATATAAAAACGATGAAGGCAAGGTCGTACTTTCCAGAGAAGAAAACCCCTTTTACGCACCACAATGTAAAATCGCCCTTCGCAACACAGGTTACATAGATCCCGGTAAGATTGAAGAGTATCTGGAAAATGGCGGCTATGAAGGTCTAAAAAAAGCACTCTCCATGACTCCTGAGGACGTGATTAAGGAAGTAGAAATAAGCGGACTTCGAGGTCGAGGTGGAGCCGGATTTCCTACGGGGAAAAAATGGCGTTCCTGCTTTGAAGTGATCGGTGACGAAAAATACATGCTCTGCAATGGTGATGAAGGTGACCCCGGTGCCTTTATGGACAGGAGCATTTTAGAGGGTGACCCCCACAGTGTATTAGAAGGACTTTTGATCGGTGCTTATGCCATAGGTGCCCATATGGGATATTTCTACATACGTGATGAATACGGCTTAGCCCTTACCCATATGCAAAACGCCTTGGATGAAGCTCGTTCTCACAATTATTTAGGTAAAAATATTTTAAACAGCGGTTTTGATTTTGATTGTGAAATCGTCAGAGGCGGCGGTGCTTTTGTCTGTGGAGAATCCTCAGCTCTCATGGCTTCCATCGAAGGTAAGGTGGGTGAGCCCAGAGTTAAATATATCCGATCGGTGGAAAAAGGTTTATTTGAAAAACCAACGGTTCTCAACAATGTGGAGACCTTAGCCAACATACCCTTTATTCTCACCAATGGCGGTGCAAAATTTGCCGAAGTGGGTACAGACCACAGCAAAGGCACCAAAGTTTTTTCTCTCGTGGGAAAAGTGAAGCGCACCGGTCTGGTAGAGGTTCCCATGGGAATTACTCTTAGAGATTTAATCTTTCAAATCGGCGGAGGTATTTTGGAGGATCCTAAAGGAAAAGAAATTCACAGACTGAAAGCAGTCCAAACGGGAGGACCTTCCGGTGGTTGCATTCCGGAATCTTTATTGGATCTTCAAATTGATTTTGATACGTTAAAAGATAATGGGTCTATGATGGGCAGCGGTGGCATCATCGTCATGGATGAAACCACCTGTATGGTGGAATTGGCGAGGTATTATGTAAACTTTCTCGCCGGAGAGTCCTGTGGAAAATGTACTCCATGTCGAGAAGGCCTGCGGGCCATGTTGGAAATCTTAACTAGGATCTGCGAAGGTCAAGGTGAAATGAATGACTTAGAGTTTTTAGAGGAATTGGCTTTCACCGCGTCACAAGCTTCCCTATGTGAATTGGGGAGAACTGCGGCAAACCCCGTCATGTCCACCTTGAAATATTTCAAAGAAGAATATGAAGCACATATTAAAGATAATCGCTGTCCTGCAGGCGTATGTACAAAATTGATCACCTTTTCTATCACTCCGGATATTTGCAAGGGATGTGGGCTCTGTAAGAAAGTCTGCCCAACAGCCTCCATCTCAGGAGAAATGAAAAATCCATTTTTCATAACTGAAGCTCAATGTATAAGGTGTGGTGCCTGCAAAGTAAAATGTCCCTTCGGTGCCATCAAAGTTCTTTAAGGAAATGGAGGAAAACCCATGAACATATACATAGATGGGAGAGAAATTGAGGTCTTTCCCGAAGATACCATCAAAAGCACCGCCTTACGAGAGAATATTTTCATACCGGGACTTTGTAATTCACAGTTTGCAGAAGGCAATCACTCCTGTCGACTATGCATGGTAGAAGCCAATGAAAAAGTGGTGGCCGCCTGTGGTTTTCCCGCTAAGGATGGTCTTTCCGTGGTGACAAATTCTCCTAGAATTGCAAAGATAAGAGCTACAGTATTGAAGCTTCTCTATAGTGAAGCCCCGGAAAATCCTGTTATTATGGATTTGATGAAAAAATACGGTGTGGATCCTGAGCCTAAGCTTTTATCTAAGGAGAATCAATGTATCCTGTGCGGTCTCTGTACAGCGGCATGTAAAAAAACTGGTATCAGTGCCATCAGTACCGTCGGTCGTGGTACAACAAAGAAGGTGGATACCCCTTACGGACAGCCGTCTCAATATTGCACAGGCTGTGCTTCCTGTGCAGAAGTCTGCCCTACAAATTGCATAGAGGTGCTGGATACCCTTGAAAATCGTACTATTTGGAATAAGAAATTTCAATGGCAAACCTGCGAAAGCTGTGGTAAAATCATCACCACAAAAGAGCTTTACACCATGACCATGGCACTTGGTGATATGGATGGACCTCCCCTATGCCCCTCTTGTAAAAAGCGAAACATCACCGACGTATTCGCCCAAACCTTTTCGTGATGTTTAGTATGAATTTGTCCACCGCAATAAATATTTATGTTTGTCATATTATTCAGTGTGATGGGTTTTATGATGATTGAAAACAGCAAAAATTTTTATAAACCCATAGGGTTAGTTAAGGATTTGCCAAAAACAAATTGATGTAACATTTTGTTTTTGGCAATTACCTTGCAGTGTGTTAGGTAATACGTTTTAATCCTCATATCAATATAATTACAATTAAGATTCCTGCGGCGGTACCTAAACTGGTGAACATTTTCCCTTTTCCTGAATTGATATCCGAGGCCTCCCGAATCTGGTCGTCCAACTTTATGTAGATACGCTGAAAGATACTGCCTTGACCGGAGATGTCCGTCCTCCCCAATTCCAAACCGATTTCTCCAATGATGGTTAAATCTTTTTTAGTCAAAGAGCTATTTGAAAAAACCTCAGTTACCAGACGGTTCCATGCCTCATTAAAATTTTCCAAATCATAGCTTTCCAACATGACAGAAGCTTTTTTGAATAAGGTCGAAACATATCCTTCGCTTTCTTTTCCGATCTTTGCAAAGACCTCTCCCAAAGGGTCTAACCGATATTTCATCTCGGATTCCAGTAAGCTTAGAGCTATATGCATGGACTGCAAATGGTCAATTCTGTTTTCATAAGGTTTGCTGAGCAACTTTCCTGCCATAACTCCCGAAAAAATAATAATGATAGAAAAAACAAGCTTAATGATCATATCAATGCCCCCTCCCCATTTCTAATACAAGTGACAGTACCGGTAGATGGTGTATTCGATAAGTAGATGAGTCTTTCAAAAAAACCTTTTTTTATCAGGTCGCCGATACCCGATCTCAGTAGATCCTCGTATGAATTTCCATGAATGGTGGTCAACACGCTGATACCGGCGCACAGTGCAGCTTCTAAGGCATAGACATCCTCTCGCTTACCGATTTCATCGGTAGCAATGATGTCAGGAGACATGGATCGTATGAGCATCATCATTCCCTCCTCCTTGGGGCATCCGTCCAACACGTCTGTTCGATTTCCCAAATCATAGCTAGATAGACCATTATAGATTCCGGAAATCTCAGATCGTTCATCGCAGAGACCAACCTTAAATCCTATCCCGCTAAAATTTCTGATTAGATCTCGCAACAAGGTAGTTTTCCCACATTTTGGAGGCGAAACGATTAAAATATTGTATGCTTGATTACTGCTCTTTAAAAGACGTTTGATATAAATATCAGAGACGCCAATAATCTCCCTGCTTCTTCGGATATTGATGGAGGAAATGTCTTTTAAGATCCTAACTTTTCCGTTCTCCATTACCGCTTTTCCGCAGATACCTACCCGATGACCTCCGTCTATGGTCACATATCCCTTTGCAATATCCTCCTGAAATGCGTAGGCAGAATATTTTAAGATATTGTTAAAAATATTGTTTAACAGCTCCTTACTGATAACATTTTTCTGAGAATCACACGTTTTCGCCTCCCCCAGAGATAAAACATACTCTCTTCCTCCTGAGTAAATATAAATGGGTTTTCCCACCTTGATCCTGATTTCCTCCATATAAGTCGTAACATTGTCTGGCAAAGCCCTCATTTGATTGCCGATTTCGCCGGGAAGCTTGGCCAAAATATTCTTCAGATTGTTCATAAAGAAAATCCTTTCTGCACTTTGTGATTTAAAAACACTTTATCAGAATAAAATAAAATCTTTTAGATTTAATTAAACTCTTTTTTAAGTATTTCTTTTGTTTTAATTTAACTATTTCATATTTAAATTAGGTCTATTAATATTGCTAAATCAGTGAGCAAGTAAAATGATTACATACATAATTATGCTTGTACAAAAAAAATATGACCTATATTCCATAAGTCATATTTTTTCTATAAACATATTCTTTTTAATTTTAATTATGCTGTTCCATTTATGATATACACTCCACCAAGGTTTAATCCTCTATTGCCTTATCGGAATTGCCGTCACTTTCCGGCGCAATGTATAATTTGATTTTTTCTATTCTCTGGTCTTTCACTGATTCTACTTTAAATACACAGTTGTCAATTTCTACAATCTTATCATTTTCATCCCCTTGGCTGATTCCATCATCTGGAATTTCTCCCAAATAGTCGATGATGAGTCCACCAATGGTCTCGTGTTCCTCAGATTCCAACTCAAGACCCAGCTCGTCGTTAATATCATCGATATAAACTTGGCCATCCACCATATAGGTATTGTCATCTATTTTTTCGATCCTAGGTTCATAGTCATCATCTTCATCGTCAATATTGCCCATGACCTCCTCTACCAAATCTTCTATGGTTACGATACCGGCAACACCGCCATATTCATCGATTAATATGGCAATGTGGATTTTAGCCGCCTGCATTTCACGGAAGAGAATGTCGATCTTTTTGCTCTCAGGAACTAAAAACGGTTTCTTAATTAGGTCACGAATAATCACATTTTGAAAGCCTTTTTCTCTGGCTGCCAATATGAAATCCTTCATGTATAAAACTCCCAGAATATTGTCCGTATCCTTTTCATATACGGGAATCCTAGAAAATCTCTCTTCCAACATTTCATCGACATATTCTTCAAGTGGCTCATTGATGTTGATCATATACACATCCGTTCTTGGTGTCATGACTTCATATGCCAACTTGTCGTCAAATTCAAAGATACTGGTAATCATTTCTTTCCCAGTCTCCTTGATAAAGCCCGTTTCTTGACCTACCTCCAAGAGAGATTTAATTTCATCTTCTGAGTACTCCTCCGCATTTTCCACCTCTTTCTGACCTGTAATCTTCATAAGTAAATTTACAGAAAGGGTGAGTAACCATACGAAAGGAGCGGTAACCTTTGAAAAAAATAGGATGGGTCCCACCAAAGCTAATGCCATTTTTTCAGAATGAAGCAAAGCTAACCTTTTAGGGAACAATTCTCCAAACACCAAATTGACATAAACCAAACCTAAGGTTGAAACGGCAATAGCGATTGGCCCAGCATAAGGGATTTCAAATTTTTCCAAAAAATTCTCTAATACTCCCGATAAATTAATCGCCACCGAAGCGCTGGCCAAAAATCCAGACAAGGTAATAATAACTTGTACTGTTGAAAGGAACTTGGTAGGTTTTTCAAGGATCTGCAAAAGTTTTATTGCACGTTTATCTCCGCTTTGAGTCAATAACTTAATTTTATTTTTATTAGCTGAAACAAATGCCATCTCCGCAGATGCAAAAAATGCGTTGGTAAAGATTAGTATAAGTAACAAAACAATTTCTATGGATATACCCGTACTACTCGGGTCAGGGGCTGCAGGCATCTACTCTTTTCCTCCTAGCAAATAAAGTTTAACTCTACGATATTTTAATACGTTTATTGTAACAGATTAAAATATAAAGTTCAAATGAATTTTCATAGAAATCATAGTTTTAAGCTTTTGTTTTTGATTTTCTTCTTAACATAAAGTTTTCACCTACGACTCTATCCATCTTAATATGAATAATCTGTTGGGCATGTGGTGCACTTTCTATTGGATTCCCGTCTTCATCTATCATTACTTCTATTTTTTGATCATAAAAAGATACATTTGGACCAAAGACTTCAATCTTATCTCCAATGCAGATTTTATTTCTCTGCTCCACTGTGGCAAATCCACTTTCTGAATTATATTGTTTCACCAAACCGAGAAAATCATACTCCTGTTTATAAGCATTGTTGCTATAATTTTGAGCCATTTCATCGGGTTTATTCAAGTAAAATCCAGTGGTAAATTCACGATGGCTCACCTTTGTCAATTCTTCTAACCAGCTTTCATCAAAAACAAAGGTATTCGGATCGTCATAATAAGCATCGATAGCCTTCCGATAAGTTCCAACGATAGTTGCCACATAGTAGATACTTTTCATACGGCCTTCAATTTTTAAGGAATTTAAGCCGGATTGTATCAGCTCAGGAATAAACCCGATCATGCATAGATCCTTGGAGTTCATGATGTAGGTACCCCTTTGATCCTCTTCTACGGTAAAAAGTTCTCCTGGTCGTTGCTTTTCCACTAAAACGTACTCCCATCTGCAGGGATGAGTGCAGGCCCCTCTGTTGGCATCTCTTTGAGACATAAAGTTGCTCAATAGGCACCTGCCGGAATACGAAATGCACATAGCACCGTGAACAAAGGCCTCCAATTCCTCTTCTTGTGGAATTTTTCCCCTCAGTTCTTTAATCTCGTCTAACGAAAGTTCCCTAGCCAAAACGATTCTCTTGACCCCCTGTCGGAACCAAAATTCTGCGGTCTTATAGTTGGTGGTGTTTGCTTGGGTACTCAAATGAATGGTGGCTTCCGGAATCACACTCTTAATGACCGTCAAAATACCGGCATCCGAAACGATAAAAGCATCTATGGGAATATCTTTTATGCTTTCTAAATACTCCGTCAGCTGTTCAATATCTTGGTTGTGAGCAAAGATGTTAGCAGTCATATAGACCTTTTTATGATGGTTATGAGCGAAAGTTACCCCTTCCCTTATATCCTCTAAGGTAAAATTCCTGGCGGCGGCACGCAATCCAAAATTTTCACCAGCAAAATAAACGGCATCGGCTCCATAAAGAATAGCAATTTTTAATTTTTCTAAATCTCCCGCGGGAGCTAATAATTCGATTTTTTTCATATTCTTCTTTCTATTTACTTTGACTATTTTCTCTGACTATTCACTATCAATCGATCCCATCTCGTTCCAATCTTTATTATCCTGCAAACCGACTGATTGCCAATCCATCCCCCACGGGCAAAACGCAGGTGGTTACATGCTCCAGAGAAGTGATATGAGTCAGATACTCTCTCATTCTTCTCATAATTGTGCCGTTTCTTCTGAGGGTCAAAAACTGATCCGATGCGGTGATAGCCTTATAGAGCACATTGTCGGAAATCACCACGGCTTCTGGTGCCAATAGATCTTGGATTTTATTCCAAAATTCCATATAGTGACCCTTTGCCCCATCGATAAAAACCAGATCAAAAGCAGCCCTCTTACCTAAAGTAAGTTCTTCCTTCAAAGATAACAGGGTTTCTCGCCCATCTCCTTGAATGACTTGGATTCTATGGCTAAAACTAAATGATTCAATATTTGTGTTTGCCTTTTCTACGGTGGCTTCCCGCAACTCCAAGGTGGTAATCTTGGATTCAGGAGCTACAGTTGCAAAGCAGATAGAAGAATACCCTACAGCAGTTCCAATCTCTAAAATTTCCTTTGGTCTTTTCAGTCGAATGATATTTAATATGAGTTCCTCAGCATCCCTTAAAATAATAGGGACGTGCTTCTCTTCACAGTCCCTTCTTAATTCCTCTAATTTTGGATTCAGAGGTCGGTATAGTCCTGATAAATAGTCTGTGACTTCTGGAATGGTTATGTGCATGTTTACTCCGTTAATGAATCCTCTCATTGGTTGCCTTTGGATCAGTTTCCAAAGGCATTGTTGATATAGTTTTGTTTATCTCTGAGAAATTGGTTATAATCGCTGGTAAAAGAATGTGTCCCGTTTAATGAGGGATTTAACACATAATACAAGTAATCAGTATCAGCAGGATATAATGCGGCATATATGGAGTCTATGCTGGGAGAACAGATGGGTCCCGGGGGCAAACCTATGATTTTATAAGTATTGTAAGGAGAATCGATCTCCAAATCCTCATAGAGCAGCCGTTCCTTTTGCTCCCCTAAAGCATATTGAACGGTGGCATCAATTTGCAATTTCATGCCCTGATCAATTCTATTTTTGATTACGCTGGCTACGATTGCCTTTTCATCCTTAACCCTGGTCTCCCTCTCAATAAGGGAAGCCATTGTCAGAACTTGATTTATGTTCATCCCTAATTCATTGGCACGATCGTAATACTCCTGAGTAAACAATTTATCAAATTGTTGCAGCATGCGATTGATGATATCCGCTTCTGTTGCAGATTCATAAACATCATAGGTCTCCGGATAGAGATAACCCTCCAGTCGATCCGGCCCTAAAGGAGCATCTTTTAAAAATGGATACTCAAAGGTTCCGGATTGTATTTGCTCTAAAAATGCATCTATATCTATAAATCCCTCAGAAGAAAGCTTTTGAGCAGTTCTTTTGATATCATAACCCTCGGGAATGGTAAATCTTTTTGTCTGTTGTTTCCCCTCAATAATGATGTTCATCATTTCCTCCATGGTCATGCTGGGGGAAAGAACATAGGAACCCACCTTGTATTTACCGTCGTTTCCTTTAAAGCGAGATTGTAGCTTAAACGCAGTTGCATCAGCGATCAGATTGTTTTCAACCAAAATACCTGCGATTTTTCCTGTGCCACTACCCTCCGGTATGGTGACAATCACGGTGGTGGTATCATTGGCATTTAAAGCCTTTCCACCACTTACTAGATAAAAGTTAAAACCTGCTACGCAGATCAGAGCAATGGCCATCAAAAAAACCAAAAGCTTTACTGCAGGACTCTTTTTCTCCTTCTTACGATCTGCTCTACTTTGCGTTAAGCCCATATTACACCTCTTTTACTATATATATTATTTTATTTAATACTTTGATGCAATTCAATATCCTCTAAATCATAAAGAATTTATCACTTGCCTTAATATATTTGGGCCTTAGATCCCCATTGCCTTACTTGGCTCTGGACAAATATTCTCCTGTACGTGTATCGATTTGAATCACATCACCTTCGTTGATAAAGATGGGAACCTGAATAACTGCACCGGTTTCCACAGTGGCTGCCTTTGTCACATTGGTAGCGGTATCGCCTTTTACACCTGGCTCAGTTTCCACAATTTTAAGATTGACAAAATTAGGAGCTTCCACTAAAAAAGCGTTGCCTTTGTAAAATTTAATGGTAGCCATATCGTTTTCCCTCAGGAACTTCATGGCATCCTCCACCTGATCCTGCATTAAAGGAACCTGATCATAAGTCTCCTGATCCATGAAATAATAAAGCTCTCCATCGTTGTATAAGTATTGCATCATCTTTGTTTCTATATGCGCCTTAGGAAATTTATCATTGGGGTTAAAAGCTTCCTCACGAGTAGCACCTGTCAAAACATTCTTGTATTTTGTTCTGACAAAGGCGGCTCCTTTTCCAGGCTTTACATGCTGAAAATCTACAACAACATGAGGTTCTCCATTGATGTCAAAGGTTATTCCTTTTCTGAAATCGCTTGCGTATACCATTTTTCATCTCCATTTCTTATTTTTTCAAACAAAATTATTTCCCAACCGAAGCTTTTTTATTAGAAAAAGAAGATTGCGGTTGCCATTATAATATGATTAACTCCTTGGTAGAATGTACCAGGTTTATTATACCAAAAGATTTTACAATTGCCAAGTCCTCAATGCGTACACCGAATTTATCCGGTATGTAGATGCCCGGCTCTATTGTAATAGCCATGTTCTCTGCCAACACGTGGCTGCTGTTTGCATTGATTCGAGGATCTTGATGAACCTCCGCACCTACGCCGTGTCCCAACCCGTGAACAAAATAGTCACCATAACCCTCTAAATTGATGATGTCCCTAGCCATCATATCCAGTACGTAACATTCCAACCCGGCTTTTGCAGCCTCGCAACCAACAACCTGAGCTTTCAAAACAATGTCATAGACTTTTTTTTGCTCCGGACTCACAGAACCCAACGCAATGGTCCTCGTCATATCACCACAGCAACCGTCCACCACTGCCCCGAAATCCAAAGTGAGAAACTCACCTTTTTCGGTCACCTTATCCGTAGGTTCACCGTGGGGAAGAGCCGTGCGAGCGCCTGAAACGCAAATGGTAGGAAAGGCTAACTTTTCCCCACCATTGGTCAGTAAAAATCGATTAATTTCATCGGCAATGGTCTTTTCAGTCATACCAATTTGAATAAAATTTAAAATATGAGTAAAGCATAGATCCCCTAAAGCGGCTGCCGCACCTATGGCGGATAGTTCCTTTTCAGTCCTTACCATCTTACTCTTCTTCCTTCATCATATTCCCAAACTGCAATACATCTCCCAGGATTTTATATACATCGTTTACCAACAGAGAGAAGCGAATTTGCGCCTGCATGTACTGAGCAGCCAAAGGATCTCGCATAATGATGGCGTTGAGAGACTGAACCTGCTCCATCATGTCCGCTCCAGCTTCCTCTCCCATCATCATCTTTGCCTGCAATTCGAATTGTTTTTGTTGGAAATCATTTAAAATCTCTGTTAGTTCCGCATTTTCAGAAGCTTTATCCTTTAATCCCATGTAAAGAATATATTCCTCTGAATTTCTAATGGCATTTGCCAATTCCCTTGCGTGGTCATGAACGTTCATTAATGGAATCCTCCTCTTATATAGGGAATGAAATATTAAAATGTATTATCACAAATTATTTCAAACTTTCCCCATTTCTAACTCTATACCTCCAAAAATATGGGAAGTATCACTGGACTTCTCTTTGTCTTTTGATAGATAAAGGTTTTAAGTTCATCACGTATAGCGTTTTTCATTCCTGCCCAATCTCGAATGCCATCCTGGGCACACTGTTCCAATCTAGCATCTACCGCAGATCTGGCCGATTCGATTAAGTCCTCGTTTTCTCTCACATAAACGAATCCTCTGGAGATGATGTCAGGACCGGATACGATTTGTCCCGTTCCTTTTTCAATAGCAGCCACCACGATGATCAAACCTGACTCCGATAGAAGCCTTCTGTCCCTCAGCACGATATTTCCCACATCTCCTACGCCGAGACCGTCTACCATCACCGCAGATGCAGGAATTTCCTCCTTGGTTTTGCTGACCTTACCCTTGGACATGGAAAGCACTTGACCGTTCTGTAAGATAAAGATATTATTGGAAGGCATACCCAAATTCTCCGCCAACATTGCATGTTGTCTCAGATGACGATATTCTCCGTGTACCGGCATAAAGTACTTCGGTTTTATCAGTGAGTGGATTAGCTTCAACTCTTCTGCACAGGCGTGACCGGATACATGAATGTCAGCGATGTCCGAATAGATAACCTCTGCTCCTTTTTCAAATAGCTTGTTGACGACATTGGAAACGGTCTTTTCATTTCCGGGAACGGGACTGGAGGAAAGGATGACCATGTCTCCTTTCTTAATTTGAATAGCTTTATGCTCTGCTGAAGCCATTCTGGAAAGAGCGGACATGGGTTCTCCTTGGCTTCCCGTAGTGATAATCAACAGTTCCTTATCCGGAATATTTTTTGTCTTATTGATATCCACCATAACGTTTGCCGGAATTTTTAAATATCCCAGCTCTATGCCCAAAGATACCACGTTGAGCATACTTCGACCCGATACGGATACCTTTCTTCCAAACATCACAGCTGTATTGATAATCTTCTGAACTCTGTGCACGTTGGAAGAAAAGGTAGCGATGATAATTCTGGATTCTGAGCCTCTGAAGATATTCTCTAAGACTGTTCCCACAGTTTTTTCAGAAGAGGTATACCCTTTTCTTTCAGCATTGGTACTATCCGCCAACATTAAGGTAACACCTTTTTTACCGATTTCCGCTAACTTCTGAAAATCTATAGGTTCTCCGTCCACAGGAGTGTAGTCAATTTTAAAATCACCTGTATGGAAAATCACCCCCACAGGCGTGGTTATGGCCAGACAAACGGCATCTGCAATCGAATGCGTCATTCTGATGGTTTGGATTTGAAAATCCCCTAATTTGATGGTATCTCCTGCAGTAACAGTATTGAGCTTTGCCTTAATCCCGTGCTCCTTCAGCTTGTTTTCCACCAAACCCAAGGTAAGCCTCGTTCCATATAGAGGCACGTTGACTTGCTTTAACAAATAAGGTATAGCACCGATATGATCCTCGTGACCATGGGTAATTACCATGCCTTTAATTTTAGCGCTATTCTTAATCAAATAGCTGAAGTCTGGGATAACGATGTCGATTCCGAACATTTCATCATCAGGAAAGGACAGTCCACAGTCAATAATGATGATCTCATTTTTGTATTCCAACAGGGTCATATTTTTTCCAATTTCGTTCAAACCCCCGATAGGAATCACTTTGACTGAGCCGCCGCCTCCCTTTGCATTTTCTAATATTTTCAATTTATATATCCTTTCAGTTTGTAAGTTTAGTAACTATATTTAGCAATTTATTGAGAACTGCAATGGTCTTTACGATCTCCTTACCATCCAGAACCCCTTTTACCTTTTCATTTTCCATGGCCAAGGCAATAAATTCGTCCTTACCTAGACCGTTGGGAACAACGATTTTTTCCTTTACTTTTCCATTGATTTGAATGACCACTTCCACCGTATCCTTCACCATGGCTTTCTCATCATAAGAAGGCCACGTTGCAGCGTAGACAGAGCCTGTATTACCCATATGTTCCCACATTTCTTCACAAATATGCGGAGTAAACGGCGACAGGATTAAAACTAAATTTTTCAAAGCAACCTTTAATAAACTCAGATTTTTTTCTTCTAATTCCTTATATCTGTACAGCTCATTTACAAATTCCATGATAGAACTTATGGCAGTGTTAAAGTTGAATCTGCCTCCCACATCCTCAGAAACCTTCTTAATCGTAGTATTCATCACGTAGGCTAAAGATTTATCCCACTCGGTTTCTACCGTAAAGGCTTCCTCCTGGGACTGTACCTTGCTTGACAGCTCAAAGACCAAACGATGTACTCTGTTCAAAAATTTATAACTGCCTTCTACCCCGGCATCGGACCATTCCAGTTCCTTTTCCGGCGGAGAAGCAAAGAGAATAAAGAGCCTAGCTGTATCTGCTCCATATTTCTTAATGATTTCTTCTGGGCTTACCACGTTACCCAAAGATTTTGACATCTTTTTTCCATCCTTTAGAACCATCCCTTGGGTCAAAAGGTTCGTAAAGGGTTCTGATGTGGGCGCCCAACCGATGTCATACAAAAATTTATTAAAAAATCTGGCATACAGCAGATGTAAGATAGCGTGCTCCACTCCACCGATGTATTGATCCACAGCCATCCAGTACTTCGCCTTTTCTTTGTCGAATACCTGCTGGCTATTGTTGGCATCTGTATAACGCAGGAAATACCAGGAGGAATCTAGGAAGGTATCCATAGTATCCGTTTCCCGCTGTGCTTTTTTACCACATTTTGGACAGGAAGTCTCCCGGAAGGTTGGACTTGTGGTTAAAGGTGATTCTCCCTTACCGCTGAAAACCACGTCGGTAGGCAACAAGACTGGAAGGTTTTCTTCTTTTTCTGCCACCCAACCGCAGTCCTCACAATAAATCATAGGAATGGGAGTACCCCAGTATCTCTGTCTGGAAATGAGCCAATCCCTCAGCCTAAAATTGATGGACTTTTTGCCAATTTTTTTATCTTCCAAAAACTCAACAATTTTTACGATGGCTTCTTTATTGTTCATACCGTCAAAGGGACCGGAATTGATCATGGTTCCCTCTGCTACAAAGGCCTCTTTCAAATCGTTTACATCGATTGCAGGATCTTTCGTATCTACTACAGGAATGATGTCTAAGCCATATTTAATAGCAAAGTCAAAGTCTCTCTGGTCGTGGGCCGGCACTGCCATAATAGCGCCTGTACCGTAATCCATAAGAACATAGTTGGCGATATAGATAGGTACCTTCTTATCATTCATCGGATTGATGGCATAGCGACCGATAAAGACTCCATCCTTTTCCAACGTAGTGGCGGATCGGTCGATATCACTCAAATACTGCAGTTTGTTCATAAATTCATCTACAGGCTTTTCATGCTCTGTTCCTGCTACCAATTCCTTGACGTAAGGGTGTTCCGGAGCTAAAACCATATAGGTTACTCCATACAAAGTATCCGGACGAGTGGTAAAGATGCTAAGCTCCTTGTCAAAACCTTCTATGGGAAAATCTACCTCTCCCCCGATGCTTTTACCAATCCAGTTTTTCTGCATGACCTTGACTTTATTGGGCCAGCCTTCCAGCTTATCCAAATCTTCTAGCAGCCTATCTGCATAGTCTGTAATCTTTAAATACCACTGATCCAAATCCTTCTTTCCAACGGCAGTGCTACATCTTTCACAAGCACCTTCCACCACCTGCTCGTTGGCTAACACCGTCTGGCAAGAAGGACACCAATTCACAGGGTTTTTCTTCTTGTACGCAAGACCTTTATTAAAAAATTGAATAAAGATCCATTGCATCCATTTATAGTAATCGGGATGACAGGTGGCTACTTCTCTTTCCCAATCATAGGAAAGCCCAAGCTGCTTCAACTGATCACGCATTTCGCCGATATTGTCCCATGTCCAAAGGTTTGGATGAATGCCGTTTTTAATAGCGGCATTTTCCGCAGGTAAACCGAAGGAATCCCAACCCATGGGATGAAGTACGTTGTATCCGTTCATTTTTAAGTATCTGGTGGCCACATCTCCTATAGAATAGTTTCTGACATGTCCCATATGCAATTTACCTGAGGGGTAAGGGAACATCTCCAACAGATAATATTTCTTTTTAGATAAATCTTCATCGGATTGAAAAAGTTTGTTATCTTCCCAATACTTCTGCCATTTCGGTTCAATTTCTGAATAGTTATAGCGTTCGATCATTAGTTCCTCCTTATATTTGATGATAATCGTACATCGTTTTATAAACTATACATCTATCTAATCTCAGCATTGACCTTAAACTAGATAAATATATTTATTCTTCCATAAATTCTACTAAATCGCAGTCACTCCATATTTTCTCAATATTGTAGCGTTGTCTTTGCTCTTGAGAGAACACGTTGATGATTACATCACCATAATCCATCAAAATCCATCCAGAATTTTTCTTCCCCTCGATGTTCTTCAAAATCACTCCTTCTTTGGCAAACTGGTCATCCACTTCTTCAGACAGGGTACCCACTTGACGTTCTGAGCCCCCGGAAGAAATGACCATAAAATCTGCAAAGGAAGATCTAGATCCAATATCCAAGATCATGATGTCCTGCGCTTTTTTCCCATCCAACAGCCTTGCCGCTTGGATCGCAATTTCTTTACTCGTCATATTTCCCTCCAATTTTCTCATTTTCTTATGTTTAAGCTTATTTCTTCATTTATTTTGACTAAAATATTTAATTATCAATTGATCTCGTTTATTTATTTATTTCATAACAATTAGCTGCTCTTTCATATAGTTGTTCTTTCATAATTATTTATTAGCTGAAACTTCATTAATCATCCAGTTTATGGCTTGGCATGTATCTTCATCAGGCTCAATCCCTTGAATCTTCAAATAATCCACGGTGGCTCTTAAAGTTTCCAGGCATGCCTTATCCAAATCCTCATAGGCCAATTTTCTCAGCATCTCCACCTTACCATAAGTGCGATTGGGCTCTATGGCATCTGCCAAGAACAAGATTTTCTCTAGTTCAGACATATGAGCCCGTCCCGTAGTGTGATAGCAAATAGCATTTAACAAATCCCTTTGGATTTGATCCCTTGAAAGCCCAAGTTTTTCGTAATTATGTTCTAAATAGTCAGCTGCCTTAGGTCCGTGTGTCAGATTATTTTCTCTTTCCTCCGTTCGAAAAAAATCATGGCATAAGGCGGCAAGCTCTGCCTTTTCCGCCGAAATGCTCCAACGTTGTGCCAACTTGAGAATCTCATCCCGCACCCCGTACGTATGTTTTCTTCGTTTCTCCGATAAGTGCTTCTCTAAATACTCATCTATAGAGCTTCTGGGCAATGATATACTCCTCCACTTCTTTCGGCACCAGATATTGGATGCTCCTACACTCTTTCCAACTTTGTTTTAACCCTGAAGAGGATATCTCTATATGCCGATTCCTTATTTTTATCAGGTCACAGGGATATTTATTCTTTAATGAATAGATGATATTCATTAACAAATCTTCCTTATATCCCGGTCTTGAACCGATGATAAAAGAAAATTCCATCAATAATTCCTTAGAACAATACCATTTTTCAATATCTAAAAATGCATCTGTTCCCATAATGAAATATAAGTTATGTTCTTCACCCAAGAGTTTTTTTAAACCCCTTAAGGTATGAATGGTATAAGATACGTCCTGACCCCGAAACTCATAATCAGAAAATTGAAATTTGTCATTGCCCTTTATTGCCAATTTAATCATTTCCAGCCGATGAAACTCTGAAGCCATCTCCTGATTTTGTTTAAAGGGAGAAACCTTGGCAGGCATAAATAAAATTTGATCCAAACCCGCTTGTAGGAAGGCTTCTTCTGCCAAGATCAAATGCCCTATGTGTATGGGATCAAAACTACCGCCAAAAATTCCTATCTTCATTTTATATTCCTATTATATTCCTAATTTTCTTTACCATAGCAAATTCTACATTCACTCATTAAATTCTACATTTGCTAAACCAAATTTTATTCTAACTCAACCCTATATGGAGATACAATACCTATGCCTAGCTCGTCCAACTGTTCCTGAGATGCCACGGAAGGAGCTTCGCTGACCATACAAACGGCCGCTTGGTTCTTTGGAAATGCGATGACCTCTCTGATGCTGTGTTGACCGGATAAAAGCATGACAATACGATCCAAACCGTAGGCTATGCCTCCATGTGGTGGTGTTCCATAACGGAAGGCTTCCAGTAAAAAGCCAAATTTGCTGTTGGCTTCCTCCTCTGAAAGTCCCAAAACCTGAAACATCTTCTGTTGCAACTCTCTATTGTGAATTCTAATGCTTCCACCCCCCAGCTCTACGCCGTTGAGCACCAAGTCATAAGCCTTGGCTCTTACCTTACCTGGGTCGCTGTCCATCAATGCCACATCCTCCATCTTAGGAGAAGTAAACGGATGGTGCATTGCAAAATATCTTCCAGATTCCTCGTCGTATTCATAGAGTGGGAAGTCTACCACCCATAAAAGATTAAATACCTTATCGTCTAAAAGCCCCATCTTTCCTGCAATATCTCTTCGCAAAAATCCAAGGCTATCAAATACCACCTTTGGTTTATCTGCCACTATCAGAATCAAATCTCCAGGTTTACCATAACATTTATGGACAACTTCCGTCAATTTTTCCTCTGAGAAGAACTTACTGATTGGTGTCGTAATCGTATTTTCCTCAATTTTAATCCAGGCAAGACCCTTTGCACCATAAGCCTTGATGGAATCCTGTAGCTTGTCGATGTCTTTTCTGCTGAACTTTTCCGCACCACCTTGGATATTGATGGCTCTTACATCACCCCCGGCCTTAAGGGCATTGGTGAATACTTGGAAGTCACAGCCTTCTACTAAATCATTCAGACAGTTTAACTCAAAACCAAAACGAGTATCCGGCTTGTCGCTGCCATATCTCTCCATAGCCTCATCGTAGGAATATCGTGGGAAAGGTGTTTTCACCTCTACCCCTAAAATTTCCTGAAAGAGTGTTTTCATAAAACCCTCTTGGATCTCCAATACATCGTCCACATCCACAAAGGAGGTTTCTATGTCAATTTGAGTAAATTCCGGCTGCCTATCTGCACGGAGGTCCTCATCTCGAAAGCATTTTACGATTTGAAAGTATCGATCTGTACCACCCACCATCAAAAGTTGTTTGAACATTTGAGGAGATTGCGGCAATGCATAAAATTGACCTTGGTTGACTCTGCTGGGAACCAGATAGTCTCTAGCTCCTTCCGGAGTTGGTTTGATGAGCATAGGGGTTTCTACCTCTGTAAATCCCATACGATCAAAGTATTCTCGTGTAACCTTACTTATGTTGTGACGAAAGGTAAGATTCTGCTGCATCTTAAGCTTCCTTAGATCCAAGTATCGATATTTTAACCTTAAGTTGTCATCCACCTTGTCGTCATCCTTTATATAGATGGGAGGTGTTTCTGCTTCAGAGTAGATTTCCAAGGCTTCTGCGTAAATTTCAATCTCACCTGTGGCTAGTTCCGAATTCTTTGATTCCCTTTCCTTAACGATTCCTTTGATTCCAACGACGTATTCCCCTCTCAGCTTGTCCGCTTTATCAAAGAGTTCCTTGGGAATATGGTCGTGAAACACGATCTGTACGATGCCCGTTTTATCACGTAAATCACAGAAAATCAAACTGCCAAGATTTCTTCTCTTTTGAATCCATCCATTCAGTACGACCTGTTCCTCAATATTTTTAGCAGTCAGTATACCACACATATGGGTTCGTTTGAAAATTTCACTCATTTATATCTCTCCTTTTAAAACCTTTGAAATGTCGGCAATGGGCACCTTTCGCTGGTCCGATGTAGCCATTGTTTTTACAGAGATGGTTTCATCTCGAAGCTCATCTTCTCCAATGATGAGGGTATAGGTGGCATCCTGCCTATCCGCATACTTAAACTGCCCCTTGACATTTCTTCCCATAATATCCATTTCCGCCTTGAAGCCTTTGGCCCGCAATTCACGCATCAGCGCCAGTCCTCTGGACTTCCCTTCTTCATTCATGAAAACGATAAAGGCATCAGGACCTGTGGGCTTGGGTATTTCTATGCCGGAAGCTTCCAATACCAATAAGAGTCTCTCAATACCCAGACCAAAACCTACACCGGGGATAGGTGGTCCGCCGATTTCCTCAATGAGATGATCATACCTGCCACCGCCACAGACGGTTCCTTGTGCACCGATTTTGTTAGATACAAACTCAAATGCCGTCTTAGTATAGTAGTCCAACCCACGCACGATGGACGGATCCACTATGTAGGTTATTTGAAAATCATCCAAATTGTTTTTCAAGTTATCAAAAGAGGTTTTACAGTGGTCACAGAGGTAATCTATCATCAAAGGTGCTCCCTCTGTAAGGCTGTGACATATATGGGATTTACAATCTAAAATCCTCATAGGATTTCGTTCATATCTTCCTTTGCAGGTGATACATAATTCATCGTATTTATCCTTTAAAAACTCTTTTAAAGCCACCCTGTATTCTCCCCTACATTCGGGACAGCCGATACTGTTGATTCTTAGCTCTAAATCCTCAATCCCTAAGGATTCCAAAAAATCGGAGGCGGCACAGATTACTTCTGCATCTGCCATAGTATTTTCAGAGCCAAAGATCTCCAGTCCCAGTTGGTGAAACTGTCTCAACCTACCGGACTGTGGTTTTTCGTAACGAAAACAAGGTATGATATAATAATACTTGGATGGCTGTACCTCCGCATAGAGCTTGTGTTCCACAAAAGCCCTACCCACGGGAGAGGTTCCTTCCGGCTTTAATGTCAAGCTTCTGTGGGCGTAATCATCAAAAGTGTACATCTGCTTTTCCACGATATCCGTAGTATCCCCCACGCCTCTGGAAAATAATTCCGTGTGTTCAAACATAGGGGTTCTGATTTCTTTAAAACCATATTTTGCACAGTGTTCCTGAAATAAATTTTCAATATAGTGCCATTTATAGATCTGATCCGGTAAAATATCTTTCGTGCCTTTTGCGGCGCTTGTTAACATGAATTTCCTCCCTAGCTCCCCCTTTATACAAAGGGATTATTCTTCTTTTCAAAGCCGATTGTTGTGGTTCCCATATGCCCCGGAAAGACTTTCGTCTCATCAGGCAACAAGAACAATTTATTCTTAATGGAATCCATGATCTGTTCAAAGGATCCCCCAGGAAAATCAGTTCTTCCGATAGACTGTGCAAATAAGGTATCTCCACTGAACAGACAATTCTCTACGTAAATGCACATTCCTCCAGGAGTATGCCCCGGGGTAGTGATAATTTTCAAGGACATTGCTCCTACTTCCAGTACATCTCCGTCCTTTACGAGTTTATCAGGAATTAAAACAATGGGCTTGCCATAGGTTTCTACTGAAAAATTTTCATAGGAATTTTTCAACATTTCCGCTTCTACGTCGGAAGATACCAACTTACAGTGGGTAAACTTCTCCAAAAAAGTACTCACCCCTCCTATATGGTCACCATGACCATGAGTCAATAGGATGTATTGCAAATCCATCCCGCTGTCCTGAATATAGCGATCAATTTGTTCATTATATCCACCGGGATCCACCATAAACCCCTTTTTTGTACTTTCATCATATGCTATATAGCAATTTACCCCTAAAGGACCACTGATAAACGATCTTAACTCCATTCTTTCCCTCCGAAACTCCTTAAAATAATTTTTTACTGTCAAGCAAAATAGTTACAGGCCCTTCATTGCAGAGATTTACGGACATTTCTGCCTGAAAGATACCCTCTTCTACCTTTATACCCTGAGTTATACATCCCTGCACAAAGAGTTGATAGAGCTCTTTTGCTTTTTCTGGCCTAGCAGCTTTGATGAAACTAGGTCTTTTCCCTTTTCTACAATCTCCCAACAGCGTAAATTGAGAAACTACAAGCATTTCCCCTTTTACATCCATCAAGGATAGATTCATCTTTCCTTCCTTATCCTCAAAGACTCGCAAACCGGTGATTTTATCCACCAAGTAAACCACATCTGTCCTTTCATCTTCATCTTCCACTCCCAGCAAAACCAAGAACCCATTCTCTATGGCTCCGGTGATCTCCCCTTCCACTGTCACGCTGGCCTTACTGACTCTCTGAACTACTGCCCGCATCTCTTCCTCTCATTCTAAACAATTTGTCATTCTATGTAAAATTAAAAATATTTGTTAATAATTAATCATTCCTATTCTTTGGCTATTTTACTTTTCACTTTATTTATAATTATTATTTCGCTCATTAACTATAATTGATTTCAAATTTATTCTTGATATTATTTTTAGTTTCCTTATTTTTTAAATGCTTCCTCTATATACTTCAGAGACGCCATCCACATTCTTTAGTGCACGCAGAACCTTTTCAATCTGCCCTGTATTGGATATGGAGAGTGTCATGGTAATATTTACCACCTTGTCCTTTGCACTTTTGGCATTTACACCGGTAATATGCACATCCATGTCTTCACAAACCCTTGATAAATCGGAAAACAAGCCTTTTCGATCTTCAGATACGATGTTGATATCCGCATTATAGGAGCGGTTATCCTCCAAGCTATCCCAATATACATCGATAAATCTGGCCTTATCAAAATCCGATGCAGAAATTACATTAACACAATCCATTCTATGGACGGAAATACCTCTACCTTTTGTTATAAATCCAATGATTTCGTCCCCCGGTACCGGATTACAGCATCTGGAAAATCGAATCAAAAGATTGTCTACACCTTTTACGCTGACCCCGGATGGATCCTTTGGACGTTCTTTTTTCTTCAAATCTGCAGCAGCTGTTAACGCAGATTCGTCTTTTTCTTTTTTCTTAATTTCTAATTGTTTTTCTTCATTATAAATGTTCAGTAAAAAAGAGAATATTTTTCCCAACATGATACCGCCGGAGCTAATGGAAGTGTATAAATCATCTGCCGAGGACATATTCAGGCTTTTGGCTGCTTTGTTCACCCAAGGAATTCTCACCAATTGATGAGGATCATAACCCTTGCGCCGAACGTATTTTTCCAGCATTTCCTTGCCCTTGTCGATGGTTTCCGTCTTGTTTTCCTTCTTTAGCCACTGACGAATTTTACTGCGAGCATTGCTACTCTGGGCAATCCGCAACCAATCTATGCTAGGTCCCTTACTATTGGAGGATGTGACGATATCCACAATATTACCATTCATCAAGGTATGATCGATGGGTACCATCTTTCCATTTACCTTAGCACCGATACATTTTGCACCGATGGCAGAGTGTATTTTAAACGCAAAATCCAAAGGTGTGGATCCTGCCGGAAGTTCAATGACATCTCCTTTGGGAGTAAAAACAAACACTTGATTGGAAAAAAGGTCCACCTTTAAAGTTTCCATAAACTCTGCGGGATCATTCATATCCTTTTGCCACTCTAAAGTCTGCCTGAGCCAAGCCAGCTTGCCTTCCTCTTGGTCATTGGAAATTCCTTGCTTATACTTCCAGTGGGCGGCAATTCCCAGTTCTGCGATCCGATGCATTTCATAGGTTCTGATTTGGATTTCAAAAGGTTCACCGTTATCCGCTATGACCGTTGTGTGTATGGACTGATAATGGTTGGTCTTCGGCATGGCCACATAGTCCTTAAATCTTCCGGGAATAGGCTTCCATAAGGTGTGAACCACCCCTAAGACGGCATAACAGTCCTTTACCGTTTCCACAATAATACGAACTGCAGTCAGATCAAAAATTTCATCTAATTGTTTATGGTGATATTTCATCTTGGTATAGATGCTGTAAAAATGCTTGCTTCTGCCTTTTATTTCATATTTATGAAGATTTAAGTCCTCTAGGCTTTCTTTGATCTCACCGATCACTAGATTGATATTTTCTTCTCTTTGTTGTTTCTTTTCCTTTACCTTTTCAACCAACAGATAATAGGCATCCGGATCTAAATACTTCAGAGAGATGTCCTCTAGCTCAAACTTCAAACTATACATACCCAAGCGACTGGCCAATGGAGCATAAATTTCCAAAGTCTCTCGACATTTTTCTTCAATTTGCTTTTCGTTCATATAGTTGATGGTTCGAAGATTATGCAGCCTGTCAGCCAACTTGATGATCAATACACGAATATCCTTAGACATGGCCAGAAACATCTTTCTTAGATTTTCTGCCTGACGCTCTTCTTTACTTTCAAAGACCAAGGAACCAAGCTTCGTGACACCATCCACCAATAATGCTACCTCAGAGCCAAAGTCCACCTCCAACTCCGCTTTGGTATACTGCGTATCCTCCACTACATCATGAAGAAGCCCTGCCACAATAGTATTTTCGTCCATACCCAGCTCAGCCAAAATTTTAGCCACTGCAAGGGGATGCACAAAATACGGTTCTCCGGACTTTCTCAACTGATCCTTATGCATCGTATTTGCCAGATCGTAAGCCTTCTTAATATTTTCCAATTTAAGATTGGGGTTAATATCCAACAATTCTATCGCAAATTTCTCCATGATCTCTCCATTTCCAAAAGGTTAGAGGGTTACCCCTCCACCTTCGAAACCTTAGATTGCTTCCCTTTATATTTAGATCCGCCCGTAACGCGGCAAAGTTCGTAGTAGATAGGGCTGCAAATAAACACCGAGGAAACACAACCTGCAATGATTCCAATCATCAAAGGTAACGTAAACTGCCGAATGGTAGAGCCGCCTAAGATATAAAGTGGAATAATGACTAAAATGGTTGTGACGGAAGTCATGATGGAACGCACCAAAGTCTGGTTGATGCTGGTATCGATCAACTCTTCCATCTTGGACTTTTTCATCAACCCTAAGTTTTCCCTTACCCTGTCAAAAACAACGATGGTATCGTTTATTGAGTAACCCACCACAGTCAAAACTGCGGCAATAAAAGGGTTATTGATAGGAATATGAAATAAACCGTAAAAGGCGATTAATATCAATACGTCGTGTACCACACCTGCGATAGCAGCTAAACCAAACTTCCACTCAAATCGGAAAATAATATAGATAAGCATACAGACAGCAGCGATAAGAACAGCTTTTACAGCATTTTTTTTCAATAGTTCTCCTACGGAAGGACCGAATAGCTCAAAGGTTAAAATTGCATCCGAATTTACCTGAAATGCGGTAAACATATCTTCTTGAAGCTTAATTCTATCGTTGCTTTCCAGAGCCTGTGTGGTTCTAATAATGATTTCATTGTTGGTTTTCCCAGCGTGAACCACTTCCCCTTTAATATCGTTTTCCTTCAAGACCTTTTGTACATCTTCTGTAGAAACTTCCCTGCCCATATCCATATGGAGCATGGTACCTCCCGTGAAATCGATACCGAAATTAAACCCTCTGATAAAACCTACGCCAAAACCGATGATGATAATGGCAATGGTAACCAGATAATATATCTTCCTGTGTTTGATAAAGGAGATCTCTTTTATCCCATTAAGCATATTTTTTTACCTCCTTTATACCAAAGTATTGTTTCTTATTAAAGGACTTGGATTCGCCCATTACCTTTAAATAAAGATTCGTCACCACTACCGCAGTAAATACGCTGGCCAAAATACCGATCATCAAGGTCATGGCAAAACCTTTAACGGGGCCTGTCCCAAACTGATACAGCACGACTCCTGCAATCATCGTGGTGATCTGCGAATCCACCACCGTAGCCATAGCTCTCTTAAATCCTGCATCTATTGCCACTCGAATACTCTTCCCGTTGTTTATTTCCTCCTTAATTCTGGCAAAGATGATAACGTTGGCATCCACCGCCATACCGATAGACAGAATAATTCCTGCAATGCCCGGTAAAGTCAACACACTGCCCATAGCTACCATAATCCAAAGAAGAATCAGCATATATAAAAGAAGTGCGATGTTGGCCGCAACTCCCATCACTCTATACATGACTAGCATGACGATAAAGATCAATGTTATACCTATAAATCCCGCATATACGCTCATTTTCAACGCATCCAACCCTAAGGTTGCCGCTACATCTGAAGAATTGACTTCTTTGAGAGCCACAGGAAGCGCCCCTCCTCTGATGAGCATAGCATCTCCGCTAGCCTGCTCTTGGGTGTATCTTCCCGTAATCTGTGCTTTTCCTCCCGAAATTACAGTGTCAACCAAAGGGGAAGAAATGACCTTATCATCTAAAATAATGGTAATAGCGCTTGGTGGAAGGGATGGATTTGCCGAAACCACCTCATTCTTTACTATTTTTCTAGTTGCATCTTCAAAGCGCTTCGCTCCTTCTGAGGTCAATTCCAAGTCGATGGCATAATATTGTGGAGACTTGTTATCAATTCCTGTGGTGGCATTTTTCACCATGCTTCCATCTAATACCACTGTATTATCTGCCAGAACAAACTGAAGCTGTGCCGTTCTTCCGATCAGGTCTATAGCGGCTTCCGCATCCTCAGCACCCGGCAACTCAACCCTGATTTTATTGTTCCCTTCTATGGTAACCACGGGCTCCGACAGCCCCATACCGTTCACTCTTTTTTCCATGACCAGTTGTGTCTGGTTCATCAATTCTCTCAATTCTTCACCCGTAGCTTGCGTATCTGCTTCCATAACTACGTAAACGCCACCCTTTAAATCAAGTCCCAGTTTGATCTGATCCTTCAGCGGTTTGATGAATCCCATACCAAAAATACTTACGTACCAACCGAAAACAATGATTACTGCCAAGGCGACTGCCAGTGCTTTCTTCATTTTTCTACTTCACCTTCTCTTCTGCTATTATTACGATTTCCATTTTTTGCCTATTCCAATTCAAAGCTACTCAATATTTTACTACGCATTAGAAGGTTTTACAAGTAAAAGTTCTTAATTTCTCAGATTGACTCCAATTACTCCCCCGATTCCACCAAAGATGATAGGTACGAGGTATCTAAGATGGGCTAATTGGAATTGAAAAGAATGGTTAAAAAACACGTTAAAAGTGTAAAATATGATAACCGTAAAGAGTATGGCCCCCAAACAGCCATAAATAAGCCCTTTTCCGCCTGTCAGGTTTCCTAAGAACACACCTAAAAACATGGTGGCCAATGACATGGAAATAAGTACGTAAAGGAATGACCATTTTTCGGGCAGTCCCGTAGATTTTAACAGAAAGGCAAACAGTGTTACCATGACGACAAAAATCACTAAGGAAATTCCAAATCCTTTCATTGTTTTGATTGTCTTTTCCATAATATATTCCTCCTATAATATTATAAAAACATAATTGTCAAAAAATAATATTATTAGAGTATATGCCAAATAAATTTTAATAAAACTAAAAATCCTTATTACCGTTATGTAAATAAGGATTTTTAGTTAATACATTTTTTGTTTAATTCTTTTGATTGATGTAATTAATATGTTCGTTTTGTTACGACTATTCCTTGTCAGTTTCTTTTTCAAGATCCAAACCTTCTACATCTACGTCAAGATCTAAGTTCTTGACTTCACCTTCATTTTCGCTTACTGCGTTAGAAGCTAAATTTTTATCTTCAGATTCATTAACCTTATCTGAATTTGTTGTTGCCTTTGTTAATTTTTTGGGCATGGTTTTCTTTGGTTCCTCAACAGGCTCCTCTTTGTCTTCCATGGGAGCGGATTTCTTAGAGGGAGCATTGGCATTGCTGCTTACAACCTTTGAGATAGACCATCTCATAACTTCCATCTTCGTCTTGTCTGCGCCTACTTGAATAATCAGTGATTCATCCTTAGTCTTTACTATCTTACCACAGATTCCGCCTATGGTGATGATGTCATCTCCCACCTTCAGAGCGCTTCTCATAGAGTTTACTTCTTTTTCTCTCTTTTTCTGAGGTCTAATCAACAAGAAGTACATGATAAAGATTAATAATAACAAAGGCATTAATGTCATAAATTGGTCCATTTACTCTCCTCCTCTTTCAATTAACTTGTTGAATGAATTATATAATATAAAATTTCAAAAGTAAATATTTTTTTTCTTGATTTTTGTTTTGAAGTATGATAATATTACTTTTGTTACGCCGGCGTGATGGAATTGGCAGACGTGCTGGACTCAAAATCCAGTGGTGGCAACACCGTATCGGTTCGACCCCGATCGCCGGCACCAAATAAAAAGAGCTACAGTAAATGATTGAAAAATCAAGTACCGTAGCTCTTTTGTTTTCTATTGAGGTGACTTACCCCAGTCAAATTCCTTTGTCTCGGTAAAAATCCAGTTTCCATCCACAAGCTCCTGATGGACATAAAATGTAGCAGGATTTTTTCCTTCATACTGCGGAATGTAATATACGATAACTTTGTAGGTAATTTTGGATTTTTCTATAGATTCAGTCTGGTAGTCTATGTAATCGATGAGGATTTCCTCATCATGTCCCGATACGTAAACCTCCCCAGTTTCATCTTTATATATGGATCCCGACAATAATTCCTCAACACCTTCAGGGGTAAAATAGGCCAACAAGTATTGAGAAATCTCATCATAATTAACAAAGGTAGATATTTCCCCGGAAATAGTCTTGTAAAATATCTGACCACCCTCATTCTCAATGGTAACCTCAGGGTCAATATAAGCTCCCGTATAGGTCACCATATCGTAAAGGTATTTTGCTTCACCTACGATGTCTATAGGCGACATACCCCGTTCCTCCAAATAGGATTGACCTGGGTTGCTTTCTTTGCACCCGAATTGAAATATTGTGATTATTAAAACCAATAGAACAGTGAAATTTCTTCTGTAATTGTTTATATGTTTCATTATCGCCTCTTCTAATATGATAACTTATGATTACCGACTATTCCCTCTTATGTTATTCTACTATAATATGATTATAGATAGAGTTGTGATTATATTTAGGAAGGAATGTAGGAATAAATTTCTACAGGGCTTACTTTATGCTCATTATAGGCTATGAGTCTATCAATCTTTTCTTTAACCGCCATGTCCTCACAGATTCCGGTGCGAATATATTGATTTAAGGCCTCATAGGTGAATCCCAAATTTTCCTCATCGGTTTTACCGGATAACCCATCCGCAGGGGCCTTAAAGATTAAGTCTTTTGGTAAATCAAGGCTCTCCCCTATGGCTACCACTTCATGTGAAGTAAAGGAACCAATGGGGTTAAAGTCACAAGCCATATCCCCCCACTTTGTGGCGTATCCCACCGTACGCTCCGATAAATTGCCTGTACCTGCCACACGATAATTTAACTGCTGTCCCATGGCATATAAGGTGGTCATCCGCAATCTAGGGGCAATATTAATTCTGGGTTGTTGTGTCAACGCAAATGATTCCTGACTTTCATTAAACTCAATGCCTTTTATGATTGCCTCATAAGAATCCTGTATGTTGACAATAACAGATTTTATGCCTAGATGTCTGCAAATACTTTTTCCGTCCTCCAAGTCCTTCTGCATTCCATTTGGCATTAAAACCCCTAATACTTTATCTGGACCTATGGCTTGGGCAGTCAAAGCTGCCACCACTGTGGAATCTTTACCACCGGATATTCCTAAAATAATTCCTTTGGCATTTCCACTTTTATTTTTAAACCAATCTCTGATCCATTCAATACACCTTTGTCCTTCTTGTTCTGCTGGAAATGTGTTCATGTGTGCCTCCTTTTATTCCTATGCTTCTGCTTTTTGCTACTATCTGTATTTTATCCGTTTACTGCCAAGAAATACCGAGAGAATTTTCGATACATAACTTAGCATGGCAATTTCCTCCCCAGTCCATATGCGGGGCTTATTACATGCGTCAAATCCTATAAACCCTCGAATCTCACCTTGATCGTACAATGCACAGTGAATCAAGGATTGAATCCCCTGTTGACGTAATAAATCTGAAGTGTAGGAATCCAAGGAAGACATATCATTGCAAAAGAAAATTCCGTCTTCGTTATATAGCTTAAACATATTATCTAAATTTGAAATCGGAATGTTTTGCAACAAATCTTTTTCTGAAGAAATATTGTTGGCACACCATTCGTAGGTATTATTGATAAAATTATTATCGCTGGAGTATTCAAAGATATAGCAGCGATCCACTTCGTATTTATTTCCGATTACACTGAGCACTCTGTTTACCGTGGTATATAAATCGTTTGTCTCATAAAGCATTTCAAAAATATTATAAATAGAATCATTGGCAAAATAACTTGCAACAAAACGTTCTACAGCATCCATGGGATTATCCCCGTGGTTTACTTGGCCCATCAGTTCCTCGTGATAAAATGTGTAACAATCCTTTCCCTTCTTCTTGGAGCCATATAGGGCACTATCTGCCATATTATAAAGCTCTTCAAAGGTGGTTGCATTTGTAGGGCACAAAGCGATACCTACACTGCCGGAAATTTTATAATCATTCTGTACCCCCGAAAAAGTATGACGAAAAGCATTGGTGATGGCATTTGCCTTTTCTGCGACAATGTTATCAGATTTAATATTTTTCATTAGAACCACAAACTCATCTCCGCCCAATCTGCCTACGATATCGCTATCTCGAAAAATCCCCTTTAGCTTCATGGATACATCCACCAATACGCTGTCGCCAAACTGATGACCTAAGGTATCATTGACTCCCTTGAAATTGTCGATATCGATAAGCATAACGGCAGAATCTTCGAATTCATGGCTTTTCTCCAAATACCTTTCGATGCGCGTTCTGGATTCTTCCTTATTAAACAGCTTTGTCAACGGATCCCGTTCTGCTTTTTGAGTCAGTTTTTTAATCTGCTCCTTTTGCTCCGTAATATCGGTCATCTTGCCGATAAGCCTAATTGGAATCCCCAAGCTGTCCGTGGTGGCATCACAATGGACAGAATACCAGACCGCTTTACCATCCTTAGATTGAAAGCACAGCTCTGATTTAGAGGTTGAAACTAAGCGATCCACGCTAAAATTGACCATCTTATCCTTGGACTCCCCCACAAGAACATCTGCATCCAACAATGATTGTGGGAAATTATCCAATATTGTTGGTAGACCAAATTGATTGGCAAAGTCTTCAGACAATCTGATTTGATTGACCAATATGTCATAATCAAAGAAAGCATCGTTGGAAAGACCCATTACAATTTCATTAAATTGCTGCTCTTTTAACAACTCTGCTTCCCGATCCTTTAATTTTTTTGCCATAAGGTTGAAAGACTCTGAAAAATCTCCTAAAAAATCTACCTGTTGGTCATAATCCCCCGCTGCAATCTGCTGAGTCTGCCAGGTGAGGTACATGAGATTTGCGTGTAGCTCCTTTAGTTTGTCAGCAATAACATTGCCTCTCTTGGGGGTTTCTACATCCAAGTTCCCCACTGAGATATTTTGAAGAAAACTATTAAATTCTTTCATATTTTGAGCTAAAGTTAAAAGAAGCTCCTGAACACTTAGAAATTCTTGCGAAACAGGTTCGTATGTATCTTTCGATGTATTGTTAAGAATATCCATTACCTGAGATGTTAAAATCTCCGTGCTGCGATTCATTGAAAACTCCTTTTATAGAAATATATATGATTATTCAATCGGTTTTGCATCAAAACGACATACTCTTGAACCCGTACCCCAACAATCCACTTCAATAACAGAATAATTCTTTTTTGTATATTCATTTAAGATTCCGGCGATAAAGCCTTCGTCGTAGTTGCATACCGTCTTACCAGAAAGAGAGAGCCCCGAGCAATCCAAGTCATCACCCACCGTTAGCACGGCATTTCCAGTTTCTTCATCAAATTTTTCAACCCTTAAAATTCCAATTTTCATTATTTTTAACAATTCGGCTAATTCAGCGACGAACTTATTAAATGGGTTTTCTAAATTTAGCAGCTGCTTAGCAAATATTTTCCCTGCTTTCACTCCACTTTCTCTAAAAACTTCTATCATGGTTTCTTCTCCATATTTTTCAACCATTACATCTCTCATGGTGAACTGAAAAAGCCTATATACCGAAACAGGCATTTCTTCTCCCAGACGTTCCCTTCCTTTGGTAATATCCCCTAAGTCATCAAAACTAAATACTCCATAAGCGCTATGTTCGTTCATCATTTGTTCCTCCTATTAAACTATACCACTTAAAATATACAGATGTAACACCACCTGTAACTACTTTTTTTATGCGATTTAAATTGTAAAAATTCTTTACAATTTAACATAATCTAGCCGAATTTTATATATAAATAAGTAAAGACATTATAACATAAATGCAAAGCTTTAATGTTATAATTCGCTATGTGCGTTTTCGATGTAATCGAAATTCTCGCACGGCATTTCAATTTTATAATAAAAAAATCTGTTTTTTTATGAATTTAATAAAATATATTTTGTTTTTTTATTATATCACAAATGCCTGTAAAAGCAAGATGTAATTGCATAAATTTGTTTTGCAAAACGTTGATTTCATTCAGAATGATGGAGGTTGATTGAATGCCAAATTTAAAAGGGACGAAAACAGAACAAAATCTAATGAAGGCCTTTGCCGGTGAAAGCGAAGCCCGCAACAAGTATACTTTTTATGCAAATAAAGCCAGAGAGGAGGGTTATGAGCAGATAGGCAATATCTTTGACGAAACCGCAAACAATGAAAAGGAACATGCAGAGATATGGTTTAAACAACTCCACGATGGAATTCACAGCACAGAGGAAAATCTAAAGGATGCGGCTATGGGAGAGCATTACGAGTGGACCGAAATGTATCCCCAAATGGCTAAAGAGGCCATAGAAGAAGGTTTTAATAAGATCGCTTACCTGTTTAATGCAGTGGCTGCCATTGAAGAAACTCACGACGAAAGATACTTAAAATTGTTAAATAACTTACAAACAGATACGGTCTTTAAAAAGCCGGAAAACGTTATGTGGCAATGCTTAAATTGCGGTCATATACATATTGGTACCGAAGCGCCGGAGGTGTGCCCTGTATGTAAATATCCTCAGGGATTTTTTCAAATTTATCCTGAAAACTATTAAATTTAATATCAAAAGGGAGTCTTAAATCTTAGACCCCCTTTTATATTACTTTTTACGTTATTCTTAGATTACTTGGATTCAATCATCACTTCTCAAAGGTTCCTTTTACGAGTAAAGCGGTATCCTGCATCAAAATCTGACCCTTTGCAATTACAGTCTGAATCTCTAAAGAATTTTGATCTACCAGCACCATGTCCGCATCGTAACCTTCTTTCAGACATCCTTTTTTCGTCAATCCATATATTTGAGCAGGATTGGAAGTAATCAGGCATATGGCACTTTCAATAGGAATTTTTTCCTCTTTGATACACTCTATCACCGCTTGATATAGGGAGGTAACACGCCCCACCTCAATCCCTACAAGCTTACCCGTTTCATCAAAAGTGGGGAGAGATCCTTGTCCGTCTGAAGATAAGGTTACCTTGGACAAATCCAGATTTTCCTCTAGGATTCTTTTAATGCCTTTGGAAGTCAGCACTTCGCCCTCTTCTATAAATATGGGCACTGTGCTGGTTGTAAAATCTATATTTCCACCCCTTTTAAGATACTGTAGACCTCTTTCAAATACGTATTCACTGCGATTGATGTGAGTGGGTACAAAGTGCTTGATCGGAATTTCAGTGTTATCAATAATTTCTTCCACCAAATCTAAAGCATCCTTCCCATCCCCCATATGGATATTCACAACCCCTATCTTGCCGGCAAGCATTCCCGCCACTCTTGTCTCCGCTGCAATCTTTGAAAGTTCTTCAAAGGTTGGGCAAGAGGACCTGTGATCGGAGATGGCCAATTCTCCAACTCCTATGATTCGATCATGAAACAGGATATCGGAAGAGATGGATTCCGATAAGGTTTTTACGGGTATTTGATAAGATCCGGTCAAAACAAATGTAGAAACGCCTTCTTCCTCAAGGGCCTTGGCTTTGGCCATTAAGTTTTGCATACTTCTTCCGCATCCATCCGTACCCAAAACCCCGATGATGGTGGTAATTCCGCCTTTAATGATATCGCTTAGTAGAATCTCCGGCGTACGAGTACGAAAGCCTCCTTCTCCACCACCTCCGGTGATATGGACGTGGTTGTCAATGAATCCCGGGAATAGATACTTTCCCTCTCCATCAATCTTTTCTATGGGAATATTACCTTGAATTTCAATTTTATCTGCCACATGACAGATCTGCTCACCCTCAATCAAAAGATCCTTTTTTCCAAGGTTCTCCGGTGCAAATACATGAGCGTTCTGGATTAATTTTAGCATGATCCCTCCTTGTAATATGTATATCTTCTAGAAGAAGAAAGGCAAATGCGATGAACATCTGCCTTTCTTCTTCTGCAGGCTCTAGTTAAATCCTATCGCACTGGCAATCAACATTGTAATCATACTAAAAACAATTAAAAGAGCACCCAGTTTCCAAGCAAATTTAATCCAGTTTGACCAATCCAGTTTTGCCACGGCAAGAATTCCCATCAGACAACCGGAGGTCGGTACAAGAATATTTGTGAATCCATCTCCAAGCTGGAAAGCAAGAACCGCTGTCTGTCTTGATACACCGACTAAGTCTGCAAGTGGCGCCATCAAAGGCATTGTGAGCGCTGCTTGACCTGAACCGGATACTACAAAGAAGTTAAATATTGCTTGGAACAGATACATGATGACACCTGCCAAAGCGGCCGGAACACCTACGAACAATGAACTTGCACTGTTTAGGATTGTATTTAATACACTGCCGTCTGTAGCTTCTGTTCCACCCAGCACCAATATGATACCTTGTGCCATACCTACGATCATTGCAGCTCCTACTAGATCCGATGCTCCCTGCCTAAAGGAGGATGCAATATCATTTACATTCATATCATTAAGCTTAAATACTACACCGATCACACCTGATACAAGTCCCATGATGAAAAATTGTGTAGCAATTTCGGGAATATAATATTCATATGTAACAACACCCCAGATTACCCAGACCATTCCAGCAACAATTGTCAATAGAACTAATATATGTCCAATTCCAAATTGCACATCGATATCCTTCTTTGCTGACATATCATTCCTATAGTATGCATCTGATTCATAAGATACGGAAGCCATTGGATTCTTCTTGATCTTAAGTGCATATAGCATTGTAAACACTACACCAAATGCTGTAAAGAACACCCACAATGCAACCCTGAATCCTGCCCCGGACAATACCGGAACATCCGCAATCCCCTGTGCTATGGCTACTGAGAACGGATTCATCCAGGATGCGGCAAATCCAATCTGAGTCGCCACATAGGTCATCAAAATACCCACAACGGCATCATAACCCATGGCGATGACCAGAGGTACTAAGATCATCGCAAATGGAATAGCTTCTTCTCCCATTCCAAAGACTGCGCCTCCCAGTGAAAATAAAATAAAGATAATCGGTATAATGGCTACCTCTTTTCCCTTTGTAGTCTTAATCATCTTTAAGATACCGGCTTCTACAGCACCGGTTTTTAGAATAATTCCGAACGCACCACCGATTACCAGAATAAATGCAATGATACCTACCGCAGTGCCCCACTTGCTTCCTTTAACCATTCCCTCAAAGGCATAGTTAAAAAATCCAACTTCACCAAAAGGTTTAAAGAGTGGAATTCCTTCTTTCAGAGGCGCACCGCTCTCATCGGTAACATATTGGAAGCTTCCTTGCTCAATAACCGTTTTCCCTGTGTTTGCATCTTCTATGGTGCTAAAGTAACCCTGCGGCACTATATAGGTAAGCAACGCGGCCAGTGCAACAACAAAGAAGATAATAACGTAAGAATCAGGAACTTTAAAGCCTTTATTCAGGCTTTCGATTTTATTTTTCTTGTCTGACATCTTTTTTCCTCCATTCATAAAAATAATTATTACATGGATATGTTATAGCAATTCTTATGCCAAGTCATAAACCCATATTTTCCAATACCGCTTGGTTTCTTATATCTTATTTTTACTCATTTATTTTTTTCTGGTTCATAATGGTGATAATTGGTGTTCGCGGAAATTCTACAAAAGTAAACATTATCTATATTAGAAATTTGCATGGTTCAGACCTGGTTTAGTTGTTCAGCTCTCTATTGAAATAGAGAAAACGAGCGACCGAGATGTTCACCCTCTCAATCGCTCGTAATTTATGCTAGGAACCACTTCAAAACCATAGTCCCCCTCACCTTTTATTTTTGATTAGTTCAATGTCCATTTACTTCCGTTAAAGCTATAAGTGAGATCTTCTACAATACCTTCTCCAAAGATATCTACGATGGTTGTTTTAATGGTGATGGTATCACCACTTACAAAAACTTCCGTATCCAAATCAATCATAATCTCTTTGGGGTATTCTGGATCAAGCCAAAAGGAGTTGCTATTATCCAGCGCTTTTACATTGCCCAGGCTATCCTTTACAACAATATATTTCGCCTTTTCTGTTGCGGATGATTTCGGGTCGATGAAATAATTATCGTCTGCCGCGTCCGTATATCCGATGGCAATTTCATTGCTAAACTCCAAGAATACTCTGTATGCTTTGCTACCTGATTTATATACATCTGTCACTTTAAGGGGTGATAACCATTTCGTTCCACTGTACCAGAATATGATGTCTTCATTGACCGACTCTCCATAAATATCTTTTACAGTGTCCATAATTTGGATGGTATCACCTCGTTCAAAGCTATCATTGGCTAACTCTACTTTAAGTACATTACCATGGACAATTTCGAAAGAAGAATCTTCTGAAATGGCCTTAGGGGTATCATCGTTACCTTTGATTTGTATATAAGCAGTAGTATCAAGGCCTACGGTATAGATGGAGCCATCGGTGACTCCATTTATCATCAGCGGATTGTTAAACTCAATGCTTGCAGAGGTAACCGTATTGGAAATATGTGTAACCAGTGGCAAATGGCGACCCAATTCAACGTCCATGACCAAATTGGTAATTGTAGTCTTCTGATAACTTGTTAAATAATCCTTGATGGCTCCCTTATTATAAGTTGATGAACTATCCACATATGCAGCTGTACCATTTCCCTTTGTATAGGTAATATCAAAGGTTGGTCCCTCCACAAATGTGATATCCGGAGCTTTTTTTGCCTTTACCGTCACCGAACTAGCGGTACTGTTAGCCAATGATAAAATGGTCTTTGAGGTTTCATAGGCACCAAAAGCATCATTTGTCTTATAAGGAGTTGTTGCTGATTCTATGATTTCCGTCTTTCCACTTTTAGGAGTAACCACCCCTGTCCCAAAATCGTAGGTATCCCCTTCTGTTAAATAGTGTAACTTGATTCCTGTAACAGAAAATGGGTTTGAAGTCCCTTTCCCCGAACTCCAAGAGGCGTTTGCTGCGTCCACAATATAGACACCACCCAAACCAAATACAGTTCCTACGCCTTCAGTAATACGAATGCCCGTACCTTCATCTGGTCCTATGGCAAGACCTGTCGGATCCGTATCCCTCATTGCGATCAGCAATCTGCCAAGGCGTCCTCTCATATCAAAATGAGAATCCATCAACGCATCCTTTCCTGCCGCAGGCTCGATAACATCGATGCTCTTGTAATAAAGGCTGTTGCCTTTTTTGACGGCTACCGGTTCTTTATCCGTTTCCCCATCGTATTTTGCAAAATCCACTAGCTGCGTATCATTCCAATACATTGGCTGATAGGAATAATTTGCACCGTCAGTATAGGAGAATCCTGACATCACAGCAGATCCCGCACTGGAACCTGCTACCGTTCCACCCTTTGCAAGCACATTTTGAATGGCATCGCCCACCTTTGAAAGAGTTCCATCATCATTGAGCAATGTTCTGGTATGTCTCAACTGCGCTCCTCCAAAGAAGAAGGCGATGTGACAGCTCTCTACGAGATCAGCAAAATATTGTTCGTTTGTGATGCTTTTGTAATTATCAAGTGCTAATGGAATATAGACAGGTTCCATGCCATGACTTTCAAAGTTTTCCTTGTCTCCTTCGTTGTAAAAATCATCGTACTGCAAGTCTTCAGTTTCTTGCCAAGAAGCGGAAAATACAGCGATTCTTGGTGTTTCCAGACTTACATTAGATGTATTTTTTTTCATATTGTCGATATAAGCTTGTACAAAAGTACCGGATGTCTTAGACATGGAAGTAGAGCCTCCCGCTGGAACTACCGCACCTTTACCTGGTCCTGCTCCGATGGAAGTCAGGACTTCAGGTCCTCTTTCCGGATGAATCATCAAATCAGCTTTTGTTATGTCTATGTCGCCGCTGTTTGAAATGGAAGCAACGAAAATATAATAGATGTTATATTTTTCACTTTGATCGAACCTATGTCCATTGATAGCCTTTAATGTGGCGGGCAACTTCGCTGTAATGGTAGCCCCCGTACCTAGAGATAAGGCTTTTCCTTGTTCAACTAAAGTTGCCACCTCTTGATCATCTAGGGTGTTATACTCGCTATCGATATCAACAGCTCCAACAGTTGAGTAAAACAGAACATTGTTTTTAATGTTGGACGTATTTGCCGATTTAAAGGTAATGGTATAATCTTGTAACTCATACCCCGTTCTCGTAACCTTCAGCGGGTTGGTGTCTTCTTTCACTGCGGGTGTTTCTCCACCGCCATTTCCACCATTTCCGCCACCGCCACCTCCACCGGTAACGCCACTTCCGCTAGTAGCAGGAGGTGTGGATTCTTTCAGAATTACTACTGTGGTATTGCTGCCAGTGATAAGTGGTGTTTTTACACCGGGATCTAAAGTTATGGGATTGGTGCCGTTGTTTTCCACATTAGATACGCTGGAACCTGTTAAAAGATATACTTTCGCATTTCCTGCCACTAGGATGGTATCTACCTTACCCGTGATATTGACCGTTGCATTACCGCTGACTTTGATACTTATTTTTCCTGATGCAGTCTTGCATACGATCACTTTTCCTAGATTAGTGCTTCCTGTAATATAGATAGAATTTGCTCCACCGCCTCTGATGACCGTGGTTCCTTTCACTAAAACATTATCTAAGGTCACATCCCCTTCGCCTACGCCATCGCCGATGATCAAATCGCCTGTAACGGTTACATTGCTAAGGGTTACACCCGGCGTGTTAATCAGGATTGTGCCTGTTGATACACTTGTATATTTACCTGCTACAGTAAAATATTGTTGTACCATATTATCCATTACTTGAGCAAACTCCGCCCTTGTAATGTTGGTCGTAGGGTTGAGTTTTCCATTGGATCCAGCTACAGATCCCTTTTCTACCAATCCTCCGATTGCGCCTTTGGCCCAACTTGCAATGCTACTGGCATCGGAAAACTTAGATAACCCACTTCCGGTTCCTTCTGCCTGAAAAGCTCTCGCCAATACTACGAAGGCTTCTTGTCTGGTGATAGCATCTGTGGGTCTCATCTTACCATCGCTTCCGGCGAAGGTCCCCATCACAAGTGCTTTTGCCATTTCAGGTGCATACCACGCATTCGCAGGCACATCTGAAAAGCTGGCTAAACTTCCTTGTTCGGTAGCGCCGAAGGCCCTGTTTACAATGGTGGCCATTTCTCCTCTCGTCAGATTTGCATTTGGTCTGATGACTTTTCCGCTGGCACTGTCACTTCCGGAAATCAGCCCATTTGCCACCGCATGATTTAGAGCTGCGGTGGACCAATCCTGAGGCATGTCTACAAATTTAGCCCCATTGGTCACCGCACCTCCTTCCTCAGCAAATGCAAAACCAAAGGATCCAAAGACCATGGTCACCATAAGCATCAGTGCCATGATTTTTCTCGTTGTTCTCTTCATGATTGTCATCCTTTCTTTTTAGCAATAACATATTTATAACGAACAACTTTTTTCACAGCAATTCTTATGCCAAGTAATTTTTTACTCAAATTTAACACTTTTCAATAAACTTTTCCAAGAATTCTCCTTACGTTTTCGAAAAAAGTGTTTAATGGTTTTCTTTGGTGGTTACGGTTACTGGAACTTGCCTTGCTCCCTTTGCTCAATGTAGTTCTTGCCAATTTTTCTAAGTATGGTGCCACGCTTCCCTTTGTTTTTATAGATATATTCATTTTCTTCCAAAATTTTTAGCCTATTCCTTACTTGGTTTTCCGTAAGGTTAAACTTGGTCTTTTGCATTTCTATAACAATTCTCTCTCTGCTACAGGTGATGGCTTCTTCTTGAAGTTTATAGATAACCCACAGCACCGTTTCCGTTTCTGCATCCAGCTCTCTTTTTTTCTCTTCTAATTTTGTAAAATTATCAAATTCAATATTTATATATTTTTTATTTTCTATAGAATCATCTTCTGTCATTTCAAAGAAATTTTCGTCAGGAAGATCGTCAAACTCTAATTCCTCTTTTTTTGAGATAGCCAGCATATACTGTATGGTGCTGGAAATTTCTCTAACGTTTCCATGCCAAGCATATTTTTCAAATTCTTTAAACACGCTTTCATTTACCGGGATTTTTTTCTTAGTTTCCGCCTTAATAAAATAATATACTAAGTCTCGAATATCTTCTTTTCGATCTCGCAAAGGAGGTATATAAATACATCCAATCTTTAATCGATAATATAAATCTGAACGAAACTGGTTATTTTTAGCCATTTCTTTTAAATTCTTATTGGTTGCTGCAATAATTCGGATATCTACCTTTTTAATTTTTCCGCCACCGATAGGCATGATTTCCTTCTCCTGCAAAACTCGCAAAAGTCTTGTTTGCACTTTTGGCGAGATATCCCCTACCTCGTCCAAAAAGATAGTACCCCCTTCAGCTAACTCAAAAAGTCCAATTTTTCCGCCTTTTTTTGCTCCCGTAAAGGCACCTTCCTCATATCCAAACAACTCACTCTCCACCAACTCTTCCGGAAGTGCGCTAAAGTTTGCAGCTAAGAATGGACCGTCTTTTCGATGGGAATGATTATGTATAGCGCTGGCAAACAGCTCTTTCCCCGTTCCGCTTTCTCCCTCTATGAGTATGGTTAACTCCGTTTCCGCCAGTTTTTTTGCTCTTTCTATGGATTCTGTAAGGGCTTTGCTTTTTCCCACGATATGGTCAAAGGAATGTTTGGCGAAATGTCCTTTTTCTTTTAATCTATGCCTGACGGAGTTTTTTAATATTTCCACCTGATCGTTTGTATCTGCAAGTTTTTTAGAAATATTTATTATTTTTTGCAAATATTTTTTCATTATATTGGTGGCATCAAAATGAATCATACCTACTTTCTCCACAATGCGGTACATGGAGATTGCATCTATGACTCTGGGACCTAAGTCGATTACCTTTTTACAATAGGACGGTACAAATTGGGATTCTCCGGCCGTGATAGCCACTTCAATTTCCGGATTTTCCGATGCTCCCGGGTAATATGGAACATAGGTTATGTGGTCTATTCCCAGCTCTAATAAATGGGAGATGCAGATACTGGCGGTTTCAAGGACATCGTTGACAAAAAATACTTCCGACCCTAATGGGATTTGCAAAACTTCATCGATATAGTCTATATTAATAGTTCTATTACAAACAATATAATCTTTTAGAGGATTCGTTTCATAAAGTTCCTGATGAAACAAACCCGAGGCTTTCATCTCTTCTAGGACAATTTGACTAGAAAAAATAAGAAGATCACTAGTTATATTTTCAATAGTATCCACATTAACCGCATAGATAATAATCTCTATTTCGTCGGGAATATATTCTCGAAGTTGTTTTAGAAAAAATTTTTTTGAAAATTCACTACCTGTAAAAAAAGTTAGGTTTTTTATCATTTCCGTCCTGCTTTCTTATTTATCTATGATGCATTCATCGTTTTTCTCTTGTGGTTGATTTACCATAATTCGCTTTTGATTTATTATAAGGATAAAATTTAACCATTTCAACTGAAATGGTTAAATAATTTTTAATCTTTTATCAATAAGAATTAAAAAAAACCTCAAAAAGAACAAACATTCTATTTGAGGTTTCCTATTTAACCTATCGGATCAAGTAATTTATGAATTTAAAAGATATATAGCCAAGTTTAAATATCCCGCTAAGGTCACCCAAAGTAAGTATGGAATTTGTAATAAAGCAGCTAATTTATTGACTTTTCCAAATGACTTTATCATTAAAATGATGAGAAGCCACAGGATTACTAACCAGATGAAAGAGAGCAAATAAGCGTCAAAGCGGAAAAACAAAATAGACCAGAAAAAGTTAAATCCAAGCTGGATTATATACAGTGTCATGGCGGTTTTTTTCTCACTATCACTTCCTTTCGAATTCTTCACCAGATAAGCAGAAATCCCCATGAGAATATACAAGATGGTCCATACGATTGGAAAAACAATGGCAGGTGGTGTTAATTCCGGTTTTTCAATCTTATAGAATTGGCTCATGTCATTCATTGTTAAAAATCCCGCTAATCCCCCTATGATTAGGGGAATAGAGATACTGATGATCAGCGATTCCCAGTTCAATTTTTTCATCGGACTATCCTTTCTTTAATATCTCTCAAAAATATATTTAATTATTGTCTTTTTCCTATATTATGTCTTCTAAACAAAAATATGTTTAAATCAAAAAAATGTCGCCTGCTAACGACATTTTCTTTATTTTATTAAGTACGATCAATGATATGACCTAGACATTATTCTTCTCAGAGGAAATGGAACGTTGTATAGAAATTAATGTTAAAGAATCACCCAATTGTGTTAAAGAAGCTGCTACTAATTCTAATTCTTCGTCGTTTAAACTGGAAGCTAAAATTGATGCAAATGAGCTTAGGACAATAGGTAAAGAGTTACATTCAGCCATGATAGAACTCCTCTTTCCATAAATTTATTTTTATAATCCAAATTGCTTAATCAAACCAACAGCCATATAATCTGCCATTTTCAAAGCACCATCTTCAATTTGATCATACAAGGCAATATCTTTTTCATAGTTCTTTCCAATTCGATTTGTTGCTTCTGCCTCGGTCATCTGTAGATGCTCGTAGAGCATCTTTTGCCAATTTTCCTTGCTCCAATAAGGATTTAGCGAGGACATAAAAGCGGAAATATCGTCTGCATTCTGATACCACTTTTTCCTCAATGCATCCGCTTTTCCTTGCTCTCCGGCCTTTGCTGCATTTACAAGTTCACCGGCTATAGACAAATGCTCTGTTAGCAACATCTGAAATTTTTTAGCGACCTGATCCCCGTAAAAAGGTCTCAAGGCATCTGCCATATCCTGAGGATTTTTCAATAACCTGGTCGTTACGAGATCTAAGTCGCCTAACCCTTCCGCCGTGCTAATAATAAAGGATCGAGTCCACATTACATGTTGCTCCCAAAGCTGCCTTAGTGTATTTCTTAAGGATGTTTCAAAATTTTTATTTTTTCGATTATTTATCATTAAAATATCTCCTTTATGAATTGAGTTTTTGCGTTCATAACATTACTATGTTATTTCTTCATAATTTGTGATTAAAAACATCAGAAAACATTAATGATATTGATTATACTTCTTCAGCTAATGCTTTATCAAAATAATTCTTATTGTAGATATAACTGCTGCTATTAGGTTTCAGTTTTCCGGCTTTTTCATTATACTCCATTGCTTTTTCACGATTCCCTAGACGGTCATAACAAACGCAAAGCTGTAAATAAGGAATGTACCCGTAACAATCTATACTGAGAAATCCACCTTTTTCTTCATTCATCTCTGAATTGCATGCAATTTCATACCAAAAAATTGCAGTTTGAAATTGATTGATGTTGACAAAGTGTTTGCCAATATCGCAGCAAATTTCTGCACGGGGTGAATCGTAGAGGAAACTCCTGAACAAAGAGGTAATTGCTTTTTCGTTATCTTGTATCCTATAATAACAGTTTGCCAAATCCTTACATGCATCGATGTTATTTTCGATCCAGCCTTTGCCCTCTGATAAATATGAATTGAATTGCTCTATTGCCTCAGGTGTGCGGTTATTATAAAATAATTCTCTAGCATAATAATATTGATCCCTTGGCTCTAACCTTTTACCCTCTGATAACATTTTTTCGAAAATTTTGAGATTTCGTTGTGGTTCATTGGGACGCATTTTTTTATGAAAGATTGCAATTTCACAACTAATCACGTTCCCTCTTGGTGTTATCACCTCATGAATTTCACCTACCCAACGATAATTCATGCTTCTTTTTAATATTCTTTCTCTATAGTAACTAAAGGTTGGATTACCGTTTTCATCAAAAGCTACATTGTATTTCATTTTAACCATATCCACGCTACCATCTAAAGAATCTTTTAACTTTTTTAGCGCATTTTGATTCTCAATACTGATTACATCATCGGCATCAAGCCACATAACATACTCTTTTGTAGCTTTAGAAAATGAAAAGTTTCTGGCTGCTGCAAAATCATCAATCCAGACAAACTCATAAATCTTATCTGTATAATTTTTAACAATTTCTTTTGTTTTATCTATAGATCCTGTATCGACGATAATAATTTCATCTACAAAATCTTTTACGCAATCAAGCGCACGTCCAATCACATCTTCTTCATTTTTCACGATCATACATAAGCTCAAAGTTGCCATATATCTAAATTCTCCTTTAATCTTTGACGATATTTTTTATATAATTAAAAAACACCTAAAATAGTTTATGCTACAAACTTTTTTAGGTGAATGACTTTATTTTATTGAGTTGACAAAACGAAACATCTATCACATCTCTTTATGGTATGTTAAACTTCCCACGCTTCCAGTAATCTTTTTACCCCTTCCGAAATTTGCTCTGGACTTAATGCTCCATATCCAAGCAAGACTTTGCTTTGGTACTTGGGCAAAATACCATTGATAAAATAGGGGGATATAGGATATACCTTGACACCCAACTGCAATGCAACATGACACATCCACTCTTCACTCCTGCCTGTTTTTAGCTTCACAAGAACATGGTGACCTGCATTTTCGCCAATCACTTTAATGCTGTCTCCGAACAGCTTCAATTCCTCCAGCAGATAGGATCGTTTCTCCTTGTAGATCTTACGCATTCTGTTGATGTGAATCTCCAAACTTCCTTTATGAATAAATTCAGCCAACATTTTTTGCTCCAATACCGATACGGAAGAACTCATATAGGTGATTCGGTTCATATAAACCTTTAATAACGGCTCCGGTAAAACCATATAGCTGATTCTTATGCTGGGTGAAATCGATTTTGAAAAGGTGCCTAAATAGATAACTTTTCCGTTTTTATCAATACTTTGCAGTGACGGAAGGGGTTTTTGGTTGTAACGAAACTCACTGTCATAATCGTCCTCAATGATGTACGTATCCTCAGATTGATTGGCAAAGTTGAGCAATTTGATTCGCCTATCTATAGGCATACTAACTCCCAGTGGAAAATGATGAGAAGGTGTAGTATAAATTCCAATGTTTGAAAAACCCTTTAATGGATCTGTAAGAATTCCCTTATCGTCTATGTCTATAGAAAGCAGCGAATTTCCCATGGACTTAAATATTTGATAAACTTTCAAGTAAACTGGATTTTCAAGAGCAATCACTTTGTCTTTACCAAACAACATCCCTAGTATGTGCAACAAATTTTCCGTTCCCGACCCAATAATCACCTGTTCTTCACTACATTTGACACCTCGAGAACGATACAGATAATCCGCCAAAGATCTCCTGAGATTCAGATCTCCCTGGGGAGCCGGTTTTGTTAACAAGCTTAAGTCATATTCGTTATACACTGCTTTAAATATTTTTCGAAAAGTATTAAATGGATAAAAACGACTTTCAATATCCGTAGGTGAAAAATCTATTTTTATGTTTTTATTTAAATTTTTATCAAATGGTATGGATTTTTTTATTGGATCGTGCACCTCTAAAAATTCATCGATTTTACAAACGAAAAATCCCTTTTGTGGAATCGCTTCCACGTAACCTTCTGCCGCCAGTTGGGAATAGGCAGCATCCACCGTATTGACACTGATGGATAGATCCATTGCCAGTTTTCGCTTGGATGGAAGCTTTTGGTATGTCTTAAGGTTCCCTTTAGCAATTTCACCTTTAAAAAATTCATAAATCTGAACATATAGGGGTTTGCCCGATTCATTTAATATGATGGATAACATTTCCGTCCCTCCAACTGATACCTTTAAATTATAACTAACTGATACTTAAGATGGTATCAGTTGTAATGTATAATAAAGTCAAACAAAAGTCAAGAGGAGGAACTATTTTGGAAACGAATCACAGACAGAAAAGAGTGGCTGCAATTCACGACATTTCTTGTGTTGGCAGATGCTCTCTAACCGTAGCACTTCCCATCCTTTCCGTAGCAGGGTTTGATACCAGCGTGCTTCCCACTGCGGTATTGTCAACCCATACAGGAGGATTCGAAGGATTTACATTTCGAGATTTAACAGAAGATATCACACCAATTTCAAATCATTGGCAATCTTTAAATTTAAAGTTTGATGCGCTTTACAGCGGATTTTTAGGTTCTTTGGAGCAGATTGATTTAGTGGCAGATCTATTTAAAACCTTTAAAAAAGATTCTTCCATAGTGATGGTGGATCCCGTCATGGCAGATAACGGAACACTGTATCCTGTTTACTCACCAAAAATGGTGGGTGGCATGAAAACCTTATGTTCCAAGGCGGATATTATCGTTCCGAACTTAACAGAAGCGGCTTTTCTTTTGGGCGAAAATTACGTGGATGGCGGTTACGATGAAAAATACATCAAAGACATTTTAAAAAGACTTTCGGATTTGGGCCCCAGCCAAGTTGTCTTGACGGGAGTTTCCTTTGACAAGGATCAGATTGGAGCGGCTCTCTTCGATCGCACTACGGGTGAAGTGGATTTTACTTATTGCGGAAAGGTAAACGGTTACTTCCACGGTACAGGCGACATCTTCGGCAGCACCTTATTGGCAGCGTTATTAAATGATTTTAGACTGAAAGATGCTACCCAAATCGCCGTTGATTATACGCACAAATGTATTGTCTTGGCTGATGAATTAAGCTTAGAAAGACGATATGGGGTGTGCTTTGAAAAAGCCATACCGTATCTGTTGGAGAAACTTAAAATATCATAAAACCTATCTAATTTTATAATTTTTTTCTGTATTTTGAATCATGGTTTATAATAAATGATAACGATAGGGATAGATTTTTTTAAAATTTATCCCTATCATACAAAATGGCTTATTTTCACTTTAGAATTTCAGCGTCTACAAATCTTGCAGCAATCTGCCGATCATCTCCGATATAGCAGAATCGTTCCAATCGCTGCAACGGGGAAATCTCCAAAGACGGAATTTGGCTATCGTCTAAAACAATGGCATTAAAGCGGTAGCCCTTTTCCATCGCCCCCGTATTTTGAAAGATTTTTTCCCCAGCCCTAGTGGCCATATACAACGCATTTTCAATGGTTAAGCAACCCTGCTCCCCTTGGTGCATGGCGTATATTTTAGAGGACTGAATGGCCTTTGCCATACATTTATACATGGGCAAATTATGTCCGCCCCCGATGTCTGATCCCAAAGCAAGGTTTACACCTCTAGCTTCAAGCTCTAATACCGGCATTATCCCCGAGGAAACGTTAATGTTGGAATCCGGACAATGAACAGCGATTGTTTCGGTTTCTATCATCAAATTGATCTCGTCCTCAGAAAGGTAAATACAATGTGCCATGATTGTCCTGCCATGAGGCATAAGACCGTGATTTTTATAAATTTCTGTATAATTCGAACTTTTAGGATAAAGATTTTTTATAAATGCAATTTCAGCATGGGACTCACATAGGTGAGACTGTACTGGCACGGCATATTTTTCTGCAATTTTACCTAACTGTTCCATGAGTTCATCCGTACAGGAGGGAACAAATCGTGGTGTAATGATTGGTTTTGCATAGGTAAAGTCCTTATTTTGAAGGATAAAACGCTCCGTTTCCTCCTTGGATTTTTGGGTGTCCTCACGAATAAAGTCCGGACAATTTCTGTCCATGTTCACCTTACCTACCAATGCAGATATTTTTTTATCATTTAAAAGTTTTAACAGGTAGCTTGTGGCCTGTTCATGTACTGTAGCAAAGATAGATGCATGAAGCGTACCGTGGCGGATCAGCTCCTCTGTAAAAGCATCATATGCTTTGGTTGCATATTCCATAGATTGGAAATTGCTTTCCTGAGGAAAGGTGTAGGTTTCCAACCAATCCAAAAGCATTACGTCCATTCCAATACCACGTTGATAAAACTGAGATGCATGAAGATGCAGATCACAAAATCCGGGGAGAATCAAACTGTCCCCGAAATCTGTTACCTTTTGGTTTTTATATTTTTCCGGAAGAACGGAAAGAACCTCGGTAATTCTTCCATTTTCCGTTACGATGTAACCTCTTTCAAGTACTTCTGTCTCCCAAAATGATTTTGGATTAATAATGGTTCCCTTAAATATCTTTAACAATGGATTCACCTTTCACTTAGCTGATTAAAATAATGTTTATAGTCTATGTAATTTCACCCTATTCGTATCTTAAGGCTTCGATTGGATCTAATTTTGCGGCTTTCTTTGCTGGATATAACCCAAAGAACATACCCACCAATGCCGAAAATACAACGGCTACCACAACCACAAAAGGATTGATGATTAGCGCCACTCCCGCCACCTTCATGCCGATGGCCGCAATTCCCAGTCCAAGAAGGGTTCCCACCAGACCTCCAATGGCGGAGAGAATCATGGCTTCGATTAGAAATTGTTGCAAAACGTCCTGTGTCCTAGCCCCCAGAGATTTTCGTATCCCGATTTCTCTCGTTCTCTCTGTGACCGATACCAACATGATGTTCATAATACCGATCCCCCCTACCGCAAGAGAAATTGCCGCTATGGCACCTATTGCTAAAGATAGGGTTCCCAAAATTTGATCTACCATGCCTTGCTGACCCACTGCTGTTTCAAACTTATAATAATCAAAAGGCTTATCCTTTATTTTTTCCAGATAACGAACCAGTTTGGTGACCGAGGCCTCTACGTCTTTTCCTTCTGCAATATAGGCATCCACAGAGTAGGTCAAGTCGCTTCCTGGAATTAAGGTATATGGCACAAAAGCTGCATAGGCTCCGCTATTTCCTCCTAACTTCGAAAAAATAGATTCCTCCACTTCATAGACACCCACGATGGTTAAGTCCTTAGGCTCCCCCATTATGGTGAAAGGTAACGTTTTACCGATGACATCCGTTTTATTAAAAAAATACTCGGCAGCACTTTTCTCTATGACGATACGATCTCTAGCACCATCTACATCTGACTGGATGATCATTCGACCATGGAGCATCTTCATTTTTTTATATTTAAGATAATTTGCATCGACCCCCCCCGCTTCAAATTTCCCTTTTCTATTCCCCATTACCACCTCAGAACTTGTACTGCTCCAAGGTGCTATATATGCAATATCTTGCGGAAATCTTTCCTTGAGGGCCTCAAGATCCTCCTCGCTGATTAAATCATTATCTTCTATGTAGTCTCCCGTCATCTGCCAGTTAATATAGATGTAAACTGCGTTCTTACCAAAATTTTCGAATTCCTTTCCGACGGTCGCCTTTGCACTGTCTCCGATGCAAGTAATGGCGATAACAGAGCTGATTCCGATGATAATCCCCAACATCGTTAAAAAGGATCTCATTTTGTTGGATCGAATAGAAGCAAGTGCAAGCTTAATGTTTTCAAACAGTAACATTAGTGCCACCTCCTTCCTTCTTACGCTCATCACTTTTAATTTCTCCATCTTTAAAAGTAAGAATGCGATCCGTGTATTGGGCAATATCTAATTCATGGGTGACGATAATGACCGTATTTCCATCTTGGCGATTTAATTTCTTAAAAATCTCCATAATTTCTACAGAAGAGTGGGAATCCAGATTTCCCGTAGGTTCATCCGCTAAAATAATGGGCGGTTGATTTGCCAAGGCCCTTGCGATGGCCACCCTTTGCTTTTGACCCCCGGAAAGCTCGTTTGGCATATGTTCTCCCCGATTCTCCAGCCCTACGCTTTCCAAAAGAAAAGCCGCTCTTTTTCGGCGCTCTTCTGTATTGATTTTTCCATAAATCATGGGTAATTCAATGTTCCTTAAAGCGCTAGTCCTAGAAATTAAATTAAAGGATTGAAAGACAAATCCTATTTTTTGATTGCGTATGAACGAAAGTTCATTGTCTGTTTTGGCTTTGACGTCTATACCCTCTAAATAATAGTTACCCTCAGTTGGTCGATCCAAAAAACCGAGGATATTCATCAAGGTAGACTTCCCTGAACCGGAGGCACCCATAATTGCTACGAATTCCCCCTTATCAATGGTTAAATTGATGTTATTTAACGCCTTGACCATAATTTCACCGTTTTTATAAGTTTTGCTTAGAGCTTCAAGGCGAATGAGTGCTTGTATGTCTTGCATTGTGCCCTTCTTTCTATTGTTCCATAGGAGCGACTACCAGATCGTCCACAAGGTCAAAGGTAGGACCCAAAACCACCATATCCTTCGGTTGTATTTCATCTGTCAGGATCTCAATGCTTAAATTACCTTCAACCCCCAACTTCACGGATACTTTTTTCAATTTGTTATCAACTACTTTAAATATAAAATATTCACCCGTTTCTGGATCATCTAAAAGCGCGTCGACAGGCACGGCTAAGGCGGTTTCATTTCGTTGAATCAATATCTTTGCCTTTGCAGAAACACCAGCGATTAAATTCTTTTTATCCTTATCTACATCTATCGTTACGGGAATGACCATTTCTTTGGAGTTCATTTCCTTTAATTCTCCCGTTGGTGCTATCTTTGAAACGATTCCTTGAACAGATTCACCACCTAAAACCTCCGCAGTAATTTCTACCGATTGACCTACTTTGATTTGATTGATGTCATACTCGCTCACCTTCACTTGCATTTTCAGATTATCCAAATCTTCAATGACAAACATAGGCGCTTTGTCCTTTGTGTCGTTTGCCGCTCTCCCCAAAGAGGTATTGATTCTCGTTACCGTTCCTGTGATGGGGCTTTTGATCATAGTTTGATCCATTTTACTATATGTATTTACATTGATTTTATCATTTTCGTAAGTCACTTTACATTTCTGGAGCTCTTCGTAGGAAATAGCCCCCTCTGCGTATAAGGTTTGTGCTGCTTCATACTGGAATTTTGATTGTTCCATTAAATTGACTGCTTTATTGTAGTCTGCTTGGATGCTTTCCCTATCCAAAGTGGCAAGTGTCTGTCCTTTCTTGACCCTGTCCCCTTCCTTTACCAAGATGGACTGTACCTCTAAGTTGGTCGTGGATGAAATCTCGGCCAAGTCCGCGCCTTCAATCAAACCCTTGATGGAAACCACTTGCTCAACAGGCATCATCTCCGCCATACCAGTGGTCACGGGTAAAACACTCTCCTTGGGTTTTCCCAGTTTCTGATATGCAACGAATGCACCGGCGGCAATCACTGCAATGATGACTACAATTACAATCTTTTTTTTCATAAACCCTACCTCTTCTAGCAATTTTCGCTGTAAAATAATAATCCTATAATATAAGAGCTATCTTAACTAAACCTTTATAGCTTTTACATTATAGCATAAAAATTGGTAATAAAAATTAACAAATTATTAAAATAGAGAAAGATGAACTAAAAATTCATCCTTCTCTATTTCATCAAACTTTGTTCACATATTATTTTAGCACCTTACCATTTTTCAGATCCTACTCTTGGCTAAATAAAGCGGTTGATAAATACCTTTCGCCGTTATCTGGGAGAATTACAACGATGGTCTTACCTTCGTTCTCAGGGCGTTTTGCAAGTTCGGTTGCGGCATAAAGTGCGGCACCTGATGAAATTCCTACCAACAGTCCCTCGGCTTTAGCAATTGCACGCCCTGTTTGAAATGCGTCTTCATTTGTGACGGTAATAATCTCATCATAAACCTCGGTATCCAGTGTTTCTGGCACAAAGCCTGCGCCAATTCCCTGAATTTTATGAGGTCCTGGCGTTCCCTTTGACAAAACAGGGCTGTCAGTGGGTTCAACCGCAACTACTTGTATATTTGGATTTTTTGATTTTAAATATCCGCCTACACCGCTGATTGTTCCACCTGTTCCAATACCTGCAACAAAGATATCCACCTTTCCATCGGTGTCATCCCAAATCTCAGGACCCGTTGTGGATTTGTGTATTTCAGGATTTGCCGGATTTACAAACTGTCCAGGAATAAACGAATTTGGAGTTTCCATTGCAAGCTCCTCCGCTTTTGCAATGGCTCCTTTCATACCTTTTGCTCCCTCTGTTAAAACTAATTCCGCTCCATAGGCTTTTAGCAAGCTTCTACGCTCTATACTCATAGTCTCAGGCATCGTTAAAATCATTCTATATCCCCTTGCCGCCGCCACCGAAGCAAGCCCAATTCCGGTGTTACCGCTTGTAGGCTCAATGATAACGCTATCTTTGTCTATAAGCCCCTTTGCCTCCGCATCATCAATCATTGCTTTCGCAATTCTGTCTTTAACACTGCCAGCCGGATTATAATACTCAAGTTTGGCAACAATCCCTGCTTTTGCTCCATTTTTACGTTCATACTTGTTCAGGCGAAGCAGCGGAGTTCCTCCGATTAAATCTGTTAAGCTTTCATAAATTTTAGTCATAATCTTTACTCCATTTCTAATTAAATTGATTTATTTATAAATATTCTGGTCTTAGTTTTGCATGTATATGAGCTATCATATACATGCATCTATACAGCTAACTCTTTTCATATATTTTATATATGATTAATATGTTTTATAGGTTACACCTTTTACTTATCCTTGTCAATACTTTTTTCAAAATTATTTTTAAAAAATATATTTCATATAATTTTTGTATGGATTGACAAAATAAAAACGTTTTGATAGAATACATACATTACTACTATGTTATAGGAGGAGCTATATTGAAAATTTCTGCAAAAGCACGTTATGGGTTGGCTGCCTTGGTCAGCATGGCCAGCAGCAATAGTCCAAATGAATGCGTTACCATCATCAGTTTATCCCAAAAACTTCAGATTTCAAAAATATATTTAGAACAAGTATTCTCTCTTTTAAAGCACGGTGGGATCGTAATATCCATGAAAGGCGCCCAAGGCGGATATCATTTGGCAAGAGCACCAAAGGACATTTCCGTTTATGACATATTCTCGGCCATTGAAACCACCCTTTTTCAAAAGGTGGAAGATACCGTGACCAAAAGCGATGAGAGCATTGAAAATGCCATGCAAGAAACAGTTTTTCACGTATTAGACAGTTCCATTAAAGAGATTCTAATGAAGATTCCCCTTGCGGATATTGTAAGCAATGCAGAGGCACATCGAGATTACGGTGGATATATGTATTATTTATAGTTAACATTGTTTACCACTATCAATTATTAGTCACATATAAGTTATTTTATCATAGTATAAAATAAAAAATACTTGGAGGTATTACTTGTGGCAACTAATTTTTTGCAACAATCAATAAATGATTCTCCAGATTATGCAATAAGAATTTCTAAAATGTATCCAAATATTTATAATGCTTTAATGCCGTATGTAGATTACACAGTTGATACATATGGGCAACAACATAATCTGGACAACACAAGGCTCAACGAGCTTATCTATGAGATAATCAGCAGTAGCAATATTATGAATCAACTTCCACATGGTTATAGTAAGACTCGTATAAACGATATTGTGAAAGTCTTACTTCTTACTGCCATTTACAATAAGTATCATGAAGACCCCACCCATAACCCATATAATGACTATCCTTATCCATCCTATCCCTACTCATATCAACCCCAAGCTATCCAGCAACCACCTGCAGGTTCTTCCTACGGCTACCCCCCCCGCGTACCTATATCCAATCCTTCCTTTTCCTGTGCATTTTGAAGGATTCTATAATGAACCTAAGGGAAAAGTCTTTCAAAAAAGGTGATTTAATCGCTGAATAAAGAAATTATCAGGTTGATTTATTTGAAACTCACATTAATACAGATAAAAGAAAAGTACGTCGACGAAATTTGACGTACTTTTCTTGCAAAGAGTCATCCTTACAGACGAGATCCGGAAGTGGTCACTCTTTCATTCCTATTTTCTCGTTCATTAATATTCTGCCACTTCAACGTTTATTATGATCTCGAATTCTCAAAATCTCTTAAAAATTCAAGAATTTTATCACTTGGCATAGCTTTTCCACGTATATTTTGTCGTAAAATATTTTCACTCCCACCCAAATTGATTCCTACAATTTCTAAGCTCTTATTCAATAAAACGCTTCCGCTGCTACCGAGAGAAATTTTGGCTGAGTGTTCTATGATATTATATTGTAATTTACCAGCTTGGTCTCCGAAAGGAAGCGGTTTTTTACTGGTAATTTTTCCAATAGTAATTTTATTTCTTTCGTAATCGTGAGGATTGCTAATGGTTGCTATCACATCGTTGTATTGTGGTTCTCTGCTGGATAATGGCAAAGCGGTATATTCTTTACTGGAAGTAAAACTGATTACCGCTAAATCATATTTTTCATCATAATACTCAATGTTTGCCATAGGAAATAAAGCATAGTATTCCTCCATGCCAATATAATTTTCTTTAATCGTATCAAATGAACGACGCTTTTCATCATGAGCAAGTATAAACAACTTGGAAGTATCCGATTTCAAATATTCGCTTACCACATGAAACGCGGTAAGTGCAAAGTACTTTTCCCCTTCTTTTTTGTATATTACTCCACTTGCACCAGCTAACTCAGATACGGAATTGCTGTTTACTGAGTTTTCATATTTTAGCTCAATTAATAAAATGTTTGCTGAAACAGCTTCCCTTTCGATCTGCTCTTTAAAACTATTGTAATTATCATTGTTACTATAAGAGCATCCCGATAACAAGAACAAAAACAAACCTACAGTGCAGATTAGTATTTTGTGTTTTTTCATTTGTTTTTTCTTATACTCCCCTACTGGATAAAATATTGATTCACTTAAGAAATTATTAATTTCTCTTATCCAATTTTATCAAACTTTATGATATAATATGTCAATAAATCCTGTATTTTATCCTATCCTTCTATTAGTAGATACATTTTGCGGTAATATCTTCCTCCCACCATCCGAACGCGATTCTACCCGATGCTGTGGTAGTTGGTGCATCCTGTAGGGAAAGAAAAACCAAAAATGAACCACCTGGAGGAAATATAAGTTTCCCATTTTCTGTCTCAACCAATGTGGTTCCAGGCTCACCTCTGCGAACAAAGGCTTTTACGCCTCCTTCTGGTTCTCCCGTTACATTGGATGCTTGCTCAAGTAAAATTTTAGGCTTTGGCAACGGGCAAATTGCCGTGTTGGATGGCGTTACAAGGGTTGAAACTGTCGATGTCCCTGGAGGGTCTGCATTAAACCAAAATTGTGCACGAAAAGGTGCTGTAGAAATATCTGTTACCGTCCAAACATTTACGTGCAAATTTACTTCTGAACATGGGGGATTGTATAACATTGCCCAACAACTTGTATTATTTCCAAGTGTCATATTATCTGCATAGCCGATAAAGTATTCACCTCTTAAGGATTTGTAAAGCTCAATCGGTACATCTACCTCTTTTGGTAAATTACATTGCAGATTATAACACGAATTATTAAACATGATATTCACCTATTTTTATATTTATTTGATGTAAAAAACTTACACCTTATAAATATTTTATGGAAATTTTATCTTTATGGTGAATAAAATGAATTAACTTATTCATTAAGTTTAAATTTTGCAACCAGCGATTTTAACAGATTCGCTTGACTGGAAAGTTCCTCGCTTGCAGTTGCACTTTCTTCGCTGGTAGCAGCATTTGCTTTCACAACTGAAGAAATCCTATCAATTCCTTGGGAAATCTTATTGACGCTTTCATACTCATTACTTGTAGCCTCAGAGATGATGCGAACATTCTCTGCAACATGACGAGTTGTATTTGTAATGTTATCCATAGTTTCGGTAGTCTGCTCTGCATTTTTTACAACGGTAGTAATGGATGAAACAGTATCTTCAATTAATGTTGTAGTGCTTTTAGCAGCTTCAGAGGATTTTGCTGCCAAGTTTCTAACTTCATCGGCAACTACTGCAAATCCTTTTCCTGCAACACCTGCTCGGGCTGCTTCTACGGCTGCATTGAGTGCAAGTATATTCGTTTGAAATGCAATATCTTCAATGGTTTTAATTATTTTGCTTACCTCTGCGGATTTACGATTAACATTGATAATGTCTTGCATTAAGTTCTTCATTCTCAGATTAGTTTCTGTTAAATCAGATTCAGCCACGCTGGTATCCTGTCTTGCCTTTTCAACGTTTTCACTGATCAACTTAAATTGTGATTGCATGTCAGCTATTTCAGAAGATAACTCTTCAACAGACGCCGATTGCTGAGTAGTACCATGTGATAAAGAGTTTGCTCCGTTGGAAACTTGCTCAGCACCGAACAAAACACTTTCTGAAGCATGTCTAATCTGTGTCAAGATATGATTGCTTGCGGAGATCATAGACTCTAGGCTATGGGACAATGTATCGTTCTGGGATTTATGTATAATTTTTTGAGCATAATTGCCTGCCGCAATTTCCGAAGCAATCCTTGAATAGTCTGATAACAATGCCTGCAATTCTTTCATGGCATCAGCAATATGTCCCGGTTCATCTTGCGTGCATAATTCATCGGGAACTTTTACGTTTACATTACCGGTTTCAACAATCTCAATTACGAGGGATTGTAACCTTACCAGCTTAGATGAGATGTTTTTTACAACAGTTTTACTGATAAAAATAAGCAAGACTGCACCTAACAAGGAAACTACTCCACTTAAGACCGCAACATAGATAGCGGTAACCTTATTTGCTTGTACCGCAACATCTATAGAGGCGGTTTCTTGCTCCAAAAAGTCCTTCATTGAGCCAAAAAATGCAGTCGCAATGGGCGTTACATTACGCAGTTCAAATAAGGCTTGTTCATCCTTACCGCCCTCATTTTTTAAGTCGGCGGAGAGTATCATACCATCTCGATACTCGTTCTTACTCTCAATTATCCCCTTAAAAACTTCTAGCTTTTCTCCGGAAAGTTTTTTAGAATAGGCCTCCATTAAAGTGTCGAGCTGATTAAAATAGTTGATGTATTCAGTATAAAGAGTTGCACGTGCCGCAGGATCATCTTGCAGTAGAATATCTCGTCCCCTTACACGGCACATATACATAGTTTCTACGATATCATGAATTTCTTCCGAATTACCTACATTTACTGAAAAAACACGTTCAGCAATCTTATTTAAATAAAAGATTGAAATTATAGAAATTGCCATCATAAAAAATATTAGAAGCAATGCCACAAATTGAACGGGTAAGAGTTTGTTTCTTGTTTTTGCGTTGTCTAACCAGCTTAAATATCGATTCATTTTTCCTCCCATGTTTTAAAAACGTTGCCCTAATTGTAACAAATATTTTGCAATAAAAGGGTTAATAGCAATATCCAGTATGTATAAAGATTTTAATTGGGGGCTGCTTGGGCTAGGGCTATGGCACGATCATATTCGTATACCTGCAAGTCTGCTTTTGCCTGCAAAAGTTTATCTCGTAAAGATGGTTCTATCCTTGCTCCTAATAATTCGTCGATGATAAAAATAGCATTATCCTTATCATATTCCTCTGCAAGAGCACTAATCTCTGACAATTTTTCGAATATTGATCGTTCATTCATATGAATTAAAGACTCTTCCTCCACCTGCCTTTCCGCACAAGCAACATATGGCTTAATGTTTTTTAATAGAATCCTATAATTGTCAACCAATCCCTCAAACCCCTCTTCAATCAGAGAGAAGTTATTTTCTCTTGCAGCCGTCTCGTGTTCCAATGCCAGCTTTGACAGAGCAGTGGCACCAATTCCGGCGGCAACGGATTTTAGCGCATGCACTTCCATCATATATGCCCCTAAGTCCCTATCGTTGATATTTTGTTCCATCTTCTCAATCTTTTTATCTCCGTCAGCATAAACGACCTCAAGCACCGACAGTAAGTTATCTACATTAATGTTATTTCCAATTGCCAAATGCATATCGAGACCCGGTATGTTTATCCTACTTTCCTTTTCTATTTTTTCGACCTCCTGGCGTTTATTTCGTTCTGTTTCTTCTTCGTCATCGGCTGGTACGTCCAAAGGAATAATCAAATTTTGGGGTAAAAACTCACGCAATACCTCATCTAATTTTTGAAGCTCTATAGGTTTTGCTAAAAACCCGTTAAAACTTTCCGCTAAGAACATCTCTCGCATACCGCTTATGGCATTGGCCGTCAGTGCTACAATGGTCACATTTTTACCATACTCCCCACCTTCCGCACGAATATGGCGAACCGTTTCCACACCGTCCATCACAGGCATCATATGATCCATAAAAATTATATCATATTGTGTTTTTTGAATGAGAGCCAAACAGTCTATGCCGCTTATGGCAGTTGATACTTTCAGTTTATATGGATTGAGCAATCCTTCTGCAACTTTTAAATTGACACTGTTGTCGTCAACTACCAACACATGTGCCTCCGGAGCAATAAAATCATGGGTCGTGCCCACTTTCTTTTGGAGGTAATGCTGTGAGTGTTTCTCGTTATTTAAAACGGAAGCTATAGCCAGGCTATAAATAGGTTTATATAATGCAAGTTCACTTTTCTTAAGTTTTATATTTTCATTTTTATCCAAAATAATTACAATTTTACTATCTGGTGCATTTTCTTTAATGGTCTCACCGATACTTCTATATACAGCTAACTCAATAAAAATATGAGTGTAGTTCTTTTCAGAAAGGTCATTTACAAAATCTTTTTCTGTATTAAACAGTTGGTACTGGGTTCCTAAGTTCTCAAACGCATATTCTAATGCAGCAGATTGATACTCAGAATCATGTAATACAACGCTCATAAGACCATCATGATTTATTTTGGCTATAGGGTTTTCGTCAGCTACCTTTTGCGATAGTCGAACCGTAAACGTAGTTCCTTGACCATATACGCTTTCCACCTCAATTTCACCACCCATAAGCGTAATGAGCCGTTTTGTTATGGGTAACCCCAAACCGGTACCTTCTATCTCTCGATTTTTTGTAGTGTCAAGTCGCACAAAATCAGAATACAGACTGCTTAAATCTTCCGGTTTCATGCCGATACCACTGTCCGATATGGATGCATTCAGAATAACAACCCCATTTGTATCTGTCGGCTCGCACCAAAGTTTTAGCTTTACAAATCCATCATGTGTAAACTTTGCGGCATTGCTTAATAAGTTCACTAAAACCTGTCTGATTCTAACTTCATCGCCAGTCAGCTGATTTGGAATATTCGCATCTGCCTCCAAAATAAATTCCACAGGCTTATGACCAATCTTTAATAGAGTGATATTAGATACATCATTAATAATCGTTGGCATCCAGTATGGCATCTCCACCAAATCCATTTTACCCGATTCAATCTTTGAAAAATCCAATATATCATTGATAATAGAAAGTAACACATCGGCAGATCTTTTGATCGTATATGTATTCTCTGTTACGGTGTCACTGGTATCTTCACGTAAAATAATCTCCGCCATACCCAAAATAGAATTCATGGGAGTACGAATCTCATGTGACATATTTGCTAAAAAGTTACTTTTCGCAGCATCAGCTTTTTTAGCAAGTTCCATTTGTTCGCGCATCATCTGCATAGTTATAAAAATCATTAAAGCTCCAAAAGCACAGATAGCAGCAAAAATAACACCTATTACTTGTGCTGTTACACGATTTTGGTGAGTGATATTTAAAATATTAGTCTTTTGCTCCTGAACATACTCGGACATATGTTCAAAAAAAACAATGGCAATGGGTGTTACATCACGCAAAGCAGCTAAAGCTTCCTGATCTTTTCCTTCTAAATGTTTTAAGTTGGCAGAATCCAGCATACCATCACGGTAGATATTTTCTTGTTGAATTAATTCAGCAAAATCATCCGCACTCTTGCCTGATAGTTTTGAATGATAGTTATCCATCATTTTATCAAGTTCTTTGTAATAATCCAAATATTCGTTATACCATTGCTCTCTTATGTTCGAGTCCTCTTGCAATAGAATGTCTCGACCCAGTACACGGCATCGCCATAACATCTCTACAATATCTGTCACTTCTACTAGGTTGTTGGTGTTCTCCGTAGCAATGCTTTCCGCCTTTGCTCCCGTATAGAACAAAGCACCGATACCAAAAGATATAGCACCAATCAGTACCATCATAACCACAATCACAGCTGGTGAATATTTCTTCGTGCCGGTTGTTTTTAATAACCATTCTTTGTATTTACCCATAAATCACCTCATTATAAAATTTTATTTGATGGTATTTTCGATGTCCTGTTCTTCATCGCTGTTGGGATTCTCCAAGCGGTATTGCTCTATAGCATCTAAAAAAACATCTGTAAGGATAGGATCAAAAGCGGTTTCTTTATCTTTTTTCATTATATCGATGGCAGCTTCGTGAGGGAACGGTTTTTTATAAGGGCGAGCGCTTACTAATGCGTCATACACATCTGCTATGGACATGATCCGCGCGCACAAAGGAATGCCTTCTCCTTTCAATTGATCGGGGTAACCGGTACCATTCCACTTTTCATGATGATGGCGGATTACCTGTTCCACCATTACCAAGAATTCATCATCATACATTTTAGCAGCTACGCTATGTACGGCTTCTGCCCCCCAGATGGTATGGTTCTTAACGTGTTCCATCTCTTCAAAGGTAAGCTTATCCGGTTTCATCAATACTTGATCAAGCACCTTAATTTTGCCAATATCGTGTAATGGTGCAGCTCGCAAAATATTAACTTTAAAATCCCCATTTATCTGATAGCCGGGAGTTTGTTTTTCCATAAGTTTTGTTGTAATCAAATCAACATAAAAGCGAATACGTTTTATATGGGACCCTGTACTCCCATCTCTTTGCTCTACCAACTCTGAAATGCTTTCCGATAAAAGCCCCTGCATCTCTGTGAGCATCTCTGTCTTTTGCAATATAATATCTTCTAGCTGCTCTCTGTATTCAAACAGCTCAAGGTGCATTTTGATTCTGGACATGGCTGTTTGCGGCACCATAGGTTTTGATATAAAATCCTGTACTCCCAAAGAAAGTGCAAGCCCTTCAGTCTCCGGATCAGACTGTGAAGTAATAAAGATAATGGGTATTTTTTTGATGTGGGGCATCAACTTTATCTCTTTAACCACATCAAATCCGCTCATTCCCGGCATATTAATGTCAAGTAAAATCAAATCCGGGCATTGCTTCTGCAAGAACTTTAATGCTGTTGCCCCTGACGTTAGGCAAGTAACCTTATATGTACTTTTCACAATATTCTCTGCATGATTTAAACTTGCTGCATTATCGTCCACCAATAGAATGTGCTTCATATCTATTCTCCTCTTAAATAATAATAGTTTTTAAGCGATAGCACCAAAAATAAAAATTATTATTAAGTTTTAATTTTCTAGACTATCATATTACAAATCATTGAAGTTTTCAACAGATTTTTTTATCTTTGCTCTCTCTGCAGACGTATAAAAATCAGAGAACGGGGTGTCAAAATGGCGACACCCCGCATATTGATTGGAATAGCATAAAGCCGATAGTCGCAATAAAAGGTACGATAACCGCTAAGGTCGTCACTATCTTCAAACAGTGGACCCGCCTTTTCTTTATAGCTACTTATGAACATTGCTCCTCTTAATATTTGTTAAAATCAGAGGAATTCATTGTGTTTAAATAGGTCCCTGAAATGGGCTTCTTTTGCTTTGGTTCTTCTATGTAAAAGTCATTGTTTGATGGGACAAAAGCTCCCATTTGTTTTATCTTGAATTTGGATACAAGATCTTTAAGCATATTTGCTTGAGATGACAGTTCTTCAGAAGCAGCAGCACTTTGCTCACTGGTTGCTGAGTTGGTTTGCACTACGGCCGAAATTTGGTCAACACCAATGGTAACCTGCTCGATGGAAGTTGCTTGTTCGTTGCTTGCTTTTGTAATGTCGTCAATAATTGTGGTGGTTTGTTTTACGTTTTCAACCGCTCCAAGCAAATCCTTTGCAGTGCTTTCAGCAAGCTTAACTCCCTGCACAATGGAGGTTACAGAGCCTTCAATAAGCGCAGTGGTATTTTTAGCCGCCTCGGCTGATTTGCCTGCAAGATTTCTAACTTCATCGGCAACCACAGCAAAACCCTTTCCTGCTGCTCCTGCTCTTGCCGCTTCAACTGCGGCGTTAAGTGCAAGGATATTGGTCTGAAACGCAATGTCTTCTATAGTTTTTATAATCTTGCTAATTTCAACAGATTTAGCATTAATATCATTCATAGCACTCATTAACTTTTGCATTTGCTCGTTGCTAGTGGTAATGGCAAGGGTTGCATCGGTCGCCATCGCATCAGCTTTAGAGGAATTGTCGGCATTTTGTTTAACTTGACCAGAAATTTCTGTAATGGATGCCGCAAGTTCTTCAACAGAGCTTGCTTGTTCTGTTGCTCCCTGCGCCAACGCTTGCGCACCTGATGACACTTGGTCGGATCCGGCTGACACTTGGTCGGCAGCAAGCATTATTTGCGATAAGGTATCTGACATTTCAAGGGAAAGCCTTCTAACAGAGTTTTCAATATCTTTAAAGTCACCGATAAATGGGACAGGCGGTTCGGGAACATCAAAATTTCCATCTGCCATCAATCCCATAGCCATTCCAATGGCATCAATATAACCCTTAATGGTCCTTGTGGACTTTCTCATGCTTTCTGAAAGATTGCCAAGTTCATCCTTGCTCTGATATTTGATATCAATATTTAAGTCACCATTAGACATTTTATCGGCAGCCATTTCAAGCTCTTTCACCGGTGTGGCTATGGACTTAGTAATTAGCAACGTGGCAAAAACTGTAATTATAATAACCAACCCCAAAATAGATAAGGTCGTAACATAAGCGCTTGTAGCGGTGGCATTTGCAGCTTCTTGTCTCTTATCAATTCTACTGTTAATATCATCGGTTAAGGATATTAGCTTCTTTGCTGCATCATCAAAAAGTGGTGCATATTTTTCATCAAATAATTTGCTCGCTTGTGCTTTTGCTTCGGGAGTAAGTTGGTAACATAAGGCTTCAATATCCTTGCGGTTCTGAGAGTTATCATCCACTGCCTTTTTTATCTCATCAATGGTGTCTTTGAAGTCAGGCACAAGTGATTGTAAATTTTCCAGAACACTCATCAGGTTCTCTCTGTCGGTAAGTGCTGATTTCGAGTACGAATCCAATGCGGTTCTGTCATTGGAGGATATCATTCTCAACAAATAACGCTGCATCGATATCAAGTCTCGTCTGGCGGTCCAAATATCGGATACTGCCGGTACTGATATCTCAGCAAATCCTTGTGCCGTGTTATTTAACGACCGAAGTCCTGTAAATGAAACGGCTCCAAGAACAATGACCATTACAAGAACAAGTCCAAATCCTGTAAGTAATTTTGCTGTAATTTTAAGATTTTTCATTACTAACTTCTCCTTTTTATTTAATTATTTTCAATAATGCGCTTATTAAATGTTCTATTAAAAATATCGACTGGTTGAGGTAAAGCTTTTAAGTCATTGTAAAGGTGCATGTATTCCTAATGTTGAAATTTATATTTAAGTATATTAAATTATTGCACACAACTTGACAAGTTTCAATATATCTTGACAATAATTCAAGGGTGTGAAATTTCTATTTCTTGACAAACAAGACTATTTTTAATTATTAATATTTAAGACATTTGAATATTTTTAAAAATGTGTTATAATACTTTCTGAAATTAAAATTAATGTTATTAATTGTCGATTATTAAAATAAAAGTTTATTTGCAGTCTTACATAAAGCAATTGAGTTCATAAATAACATGGAGGTTCAATAAAATGCCAAAAAATCAAGTTTCTAATTTTGGTAATATAATTAAAATATTGAATATATCTGCTGTAAAAATGGCAAAAGAGATAAATGTGGAACAATCCTATATCAGCAAATGGCGAACTGGTAAAAGAAATATCCCGGTAGATGCACCCTACTTTAATCAAATTATCGATTATCTTATAGAAAAAAATAACAAAATCGGAGGCAATTTACTTGAAGATTTCTTTCGAAACATCTATGAAAATAAAAAATACTTCGGAAAAGATGAACTAAAAAAATGTATTCGTGATTACATATTAAACATTTCAGATAAAAATAATTTTAATATCGATGCCATAGATTTAAGAAATTTATCGATTTCTTTGATGTCCGTTGCCAAAAATACCGGAGCTGAGGGAAGATTTAATATGGTTATCAATTTACTGGAAGTTGCTGAAAAACTCACTGCGCCCTCTGTAGTCAAAATATTTGAAACCGATCAGTTTGGGTGGATTTCCTGTAATATACACCATGCAACTACTCTTTATAAAAAATTGAATTCTGTTTTGCGTATGGGACACAGTGTTGAAATCATATTTCAATCAAAGGAAAGTTCTACCGTAAATTGGAATCTGCATCATATTTTTATGGAATTGGCATTTCATCAAAATATGTTTATCTATATTTATTTATCGGCAGTTGGAAAAAGTAATATCAACAGCATCTATCTACTATCACAACGATTGGCTGTAACGGGATATTGCTTTGACTCAGATTTTGATAATATGCTCAGTTGTTTATATAGTGATGTGCAATATACACAAGTGCATGAGAGGATTTGGGAAAAGTGCAAATTAGAATCCTCGCCGCTATTAATATCCACAAAATCATCGGAATTTGAAAAAATTCTTACACATGTAAATTCATTTCGTTTAAAAGCAGGGTCAGCCTGCTATTTGGGAAAAGCACTTAATATTGCCACAATGAGCAAAGAGCTATTTGATGAAATACTATGTGAAAATCGCATTACAAAAGTACAAAAAAGACTCTGTTACGAGCTTTATGATTTACTTCGTCAAAATATTGAAAATAATCAGTTGCATGTTATGACTGGATTTTACCATACCTTAGATGAAATAACTGCACCGTTATCTTTCCCTGTAATTACAAACCACACAATTTCAGGGATAACAGGGAAGCTTGTTCAGATGAGCAGGGAGCAATATTTACAGCATTTTAAGGATACGGCCCAGCTTCTGTTAAAGGATAGCCGATATCGTGTGTTTTTGTACGATGCACCTCCACACTCCATCATCCCTTCCACCTCACAACAATCACTCTGGTATAAAAATGACTGCTGGGCGATTGCTTTGGGCACTGACGATATTTCGGGGAAAATAAAGTTTTCATATGTCGATGACTTTAGGATTACAAACACTTTTAATATGAATTTTATAGATATTTTTAATAGAATCTCAGAATCTAAAAAGGACAGTACTTATGTCTCCCAGCTATTTATGAAGATTGCAAATGACCAGGCAATTTAAATCAAACTCACGGATGATGCGGAATAAGCTTAACAACATTTTGACAAAATGTACGTATAAATATATTAATATCATTTTTAAAAACGGAGAGCTTATGAAAAAATTCATAGTCTATGTTATAGTGGCGCTTATGCTAATCTCGGGATCCGAAGCACCGAGTTATGCATTGTCAGATTCGCAATCTGATGCAATACAAACATTGTTGGATGGCGCCTGCCGTAAATCAGGTGTGCCGGGAATGTCTGTCTCAATAGTTGCGAAAGATGAAGTGCTCTACTTTTCTTCTGGATACGCAGATCGTGAAAAAGGACTGTCGGCAAGCGAACATGCTCTATATGAGCTGGCTTCGGTGAGCAAAGCTTTTACTGGCATGGGTATTCTGCTGATGGAAGAGCAAGGAGTACTGTCAATGACTGACCCCATCCAAAAGTATTTACCTTGGTTTACTTTAACATATCAGGGGAAACCCTTTGATATGGAAAATCTTACACTAAATAACTTTCTGCATCATACCAGTGGATTAACAAATGAGCGTCACCTTCAGAATATCCCACAAGGCAACTCGCCGGATATGCTACGAAAAACCATAGAAATGCTGCTAGATTCTGAGTTGTCGTTCTACCCCGGCGAGAATTATCATTACGGAACTGTTAATTATGACATATTAGGTCTGGTGATGGAAGTTGTTTCAGGACAAAGTTATGAACAGTTCATGAAAGAACAAGTATTTCAGCCCTTAGGTCTACACCAGACGTATGTTTACAAAGAAGATGCTGTGGTCACAGGACAATTGGCACAGGGTTACCGCTCTTCGTTCTTTAGGACAACTCCATATAATGCACCGGATTATGCTGGGAATAAACCCGCAGGCTACATCATTTCTTGTACCAAAGATATGGCGCGTTGGATGGGTGTACAGATGGGTACTATTCAGGATATACCCGAAATATTTCATAAGATTATTAAAAAGTCTCATCACGGGAACATGTCTGTTTCGGCTGTCAACGGAATGTATTATGCCGCAGGATGGTCAGTAAATTCCGATCAAACGATTATTGAACACCCAGGGGGTAATCCCAATTTTGCATCCATAGTGGTCATACTGCCAAACGAACCTATGGCTATCTGCTTGTTGACCAACGGTGCAAATACCAATAGAAATTTAGTGTTAAAAATTAAGGCAATATTAGATGGTAATCTTTCTCAGTCGTATGAGATAAGCGGCATACAGTTTCTTGACATCACATTGTCATCTGCCACAATTATTTGTTGTATGCTGGCTGTTCTGTTCCTTCTGCTAGGATTACGCAGAAAGAAATTGTTTGAGCGGCAGCCAATGACAAAGAAGAGCATAATTAGAACTGTTGTTTGTCTGATAATTACTATTGCTCTGTGCATATTTTGCTTAGTTTTCCCGATGCTTACCGGATTTGATTGGTCAACGATACTAATTTGGCAAACGTATAGTATTCTTACAGCTTTAATTTCACTGACAGTATTATCAGCATGTAGTACATGGTTTGTATATACTCACCAGTGGAATTCTATATCTAAAAATTAAAAATTTGACGGAAAGCTGTTAATCCAAGACTGGTTACAAATTAATTTATTTGCAGATAAGGGCATTGGGAAAACTTCTGTCGAAGGTATTTTAATTAGGAATCAGGACTGCCGCATATCGGTCAGTCCTAATTCTTATCAAAAAGCAAACATGGGATTATGCCTATTTATAATTTCTTTCAATCCTAAAATAATTCTGTTTACAACTATTTAACTCAACTTTCCCATATAGGAAAAGTTGAGTTAATTAATCAAAAATTTATTTCTATTAAATTGAATCAATCCTTCATCCCGCATTTTACAAAGCTCGCTTGACATAGCACTCCTATCCACACAAAGATACTGCGCCATTTCTTCACGGCTAAAAGGTACGGTAAATTTTTTGGCCATTCCCCTTTGCGTGTCAAAGAAAAAAAGCAGTTTTTCTCTTGTTGTGCGTTTAGATAACAGTTCAATTTTCTGATTCAGTTTTAAATTTTTCCTTGCCATGAGTTTCAACATATTTTCAATAAGCCTTGTATGAAATGGGCAAGCGGAAGAGCAAGTCGTAATAATACGTCTGTAGTCAATGAACAATACCTCGCTGACTTCTGCTGATTCCACCGTGACAGGACTATGAGATATTCCTGCACAAGCAAAAACCTCACCGAAGATCTCTGATGCAAAAAGCTCTGCGATAATTGTCTGATTACCCTCCCTGTCCTCTTTTATGATTTTCACACTGCCTGAAAGAATTATCCCAACAGCGTTTACGGCATCACCGGAAAGCATAATCACTTCATCCTTTTTATAGCTCTGGGTTCTTGCCGACAAGCAACCAAACAGGTTCTCAAAATCACTGAAAGGAATTCCCGCAAATAATGGATTTTCTTTAATGATATTAAAAACTTTTTTCATGAAAATTTTCCTTTCGTTGTAAATACAACAGACTTGTTATCTATATTATACTATTATAAGAACATAATAACAATAACATAAGAAAAATTCGAGGAGGAAAAGATTATGATTAGAAAAATTATTAAAATTAATGATGATAAATGCATAGGCTGTGGTCTTTGTGTAGGTGCCTGCCACGAGGGAGCAATAGGGCTTGTTAATGGCAAGGCAAAGCTTCTCCGTGACGATTACTGTGACGGACTTGGAAACTGCTTGCCTGTTTGCCCTACAAACGCTATCACTTTTGAAGAAAGAGAAGCGGACATTTATAACAAAGAGGTTGCACCTAAAAGGGTTGCCAGCAAGCAAACGGAACCCTTGGCTTGCGGTTGTCCCGGTACTCATTCAAAGAGCCTAGTGCGCAATGAGGAAAGTTGTCATTTGGAAACATCAACAGCATCCCCTATCACACAGCTAAATCAATGGCCCGTGCAAATCAAACTGGTGCCTGTAAATGCACCTTATTTTGAAAATTCAAATCTTCTTGTTGCCGCTGATTGCGCTGCTTATGCTTACGGTAACTTTCATAATGAGTTTATGAAAAACAAGGTCACGGTCATCGGTTGTCCTAAACTTGATGAAGGCGACTATTCAGAAAAGCTGACAGCCATACTGAAAAACAACAATATCAAATCTGTAACGGTTGCACGTATGGAAGTGCCTTGCTGTGGTGGTATTGAAAACGCAGTGAAAATGGCTTTGCAAAACTGTGGGAAATTAATCCAGTGGAAAGTGGTTACAATATCTACTGACGGTAGATTTTTAGAAGATTAACAATATGAAGGGAGATTTAAAAATGTCAAATCAAATGTTTTGTTTTCAATGCGAGCAAACCCTTGGGGGAAAGGCCTGTACGGTGAACGGTGTTTGCGGTAAAAAATCTGACACAGCAAATATTCAAGATAAATTAACAGGTAAGCTGATTGCTCTTGCAAAAGCCGCCAAAGGTAAGGCTATAGAAGAAACCGACAAGCTCATCATTGACGGTCTGTTTACCACTGTCACCAATGTAAACTTCAATAATGAAACCATCAATGCTCTTTGCAGTGAGGTTGACAAAACACGAGCAAAATTTTCATCTGCCGATGAAATGGATGATGAAATGGATATGGAAACCTTGTGGGGAGATGATGAAGACATACGCTCACTCAAATCTCTCGTCCTGTTTGGACTTCGTGGTATGGCAGCTTATGCACATCACGCATATATTTTGGGAAAGACAAATGACGAGGTAAACAGCTTTTTCTATAAGGGGCTTTCAGCCATTGCAGAAAATCTATCTTCTGACGAATTACTGTCTCTTGTTATGGAAACAGGTAATGTCAATCTCAAATGCATGGAGTTACTAGACAGCGCCAACACGGGAGCATACGGCACACCCGTTCCGTCCACCGTTACCTGTAACATCGAAAAAGGGCCGTTTATCGTGGTATCGGGTCACGACTTACACGACTTAAAATTGCTCTTAGATCAGACTCAGGGCAAAGGCATCAACATCTATACCCACGTTGAAATGCTCCCTGCACACGGTTATCCTGAACTAAAAAAGTATCCCCACCTAAAAGGCAATTTTGGTACGGCATGGCAAAACCAGCAAAAGGAGTTCGAGAACATCCCTGCACCTGTCCTGTTCACCACAAACTGCATTATGCCTGTAAAACCAAGCTATGCGGATAGAATCTTTACGACCTCTGTGGTGTCCTATCCAGGTATGGTGCATATCGATAATGATAAGGACTTTACCCCTGTGATCGAAAAGGCTTTGGCTCTTGGCGGTTATATGGCTGAAAACAAAATGTCAGGCATTAACGACGGGAATACTGTTACCACAGGCTTTGGACACGGTACAGTGCTTTCGGTTGCCGATAAAGTTATCGATGCGGTAAAAGCAGGAGTAATCAAGCATTTCTTTCTGGTTGGGGGCTGTGATGGTGCCGCTCCAGGCAGAAACTATTATACGGATTTTGTGAAACAAACACCGAATGATACCGTTATCCTAACACTTGCCTGCGGCAAATATCGCTTTAACGACCTTAACATCGGTGAAATTGGTGGTTTACCCAGAATTATGGATATGGGGCAATGCAATGATGCATACAGTGCGATTAAGGTTGCGATTGCTTTATCAGAAGCCTTTGAGTGTTCTGTAAATGAATTACCGCTTACGTTGGTACTCTCATGGTATGAACAAAAGGCAGTATGTATTCTGCTTACGCTCCTTGCACTCGGTATAAAAAACATTTATATAGGTCCATCACTTCCGGCATTTGTTTCGCCAAACATCTTAAATGTACTTGTGGAAAAGTTTAATCTCACCCCGATTTCCACACCGGAAGCTGATCTTAAGAAAATTTTGGGATAAAACTTAAAAATAAAAAACGTGGAAATGACGGAATCAAAGATTCCTATTTCCATATGTCGCCCGCAAGGGGCGACTCTTTGCAAGGTACGTTCTTTGATATTCCGTCAATATCGTCAGAGACGATATTTCCTACATAATAAAAAGGCAGGGTTTAAATCCTGTCTTTTTTTGTGTTTCATTTAACCTAAAAAATACAATTTACCAAATAGTACATAATCCGATGGTGCCATCCTACCCGAATCTTACCTATGGTGTGACAACATGAAACGCAATATCCGGAGTATCTAACATTTTAACAATTTCATCAAAAGTTGCTTTTTTATCTGCAGGCTCTGTTTCGTACTGTATCTCTTCGCTTGCGCCTGACGCTAATACGTATAATGAGCGAAGAGGCATTTTAACCGTAAATGTAGTAGCTATGTTTTCCCCTAAATAAACCAAGACTCCATTTCTAAGATGAAATGCTCCTTTCCTGCCTGCATCAGTTGTTTCTATCTTAAAAATAACATCTTTTCCATCTGCTTTAGGACCGTTCAGCCTAATGGCGATCATACCGGCAAGCTGCTTCATATCCATGGCATCATATACTTCCGGCTTAATTACTATAGATTTAAATGGCAAATTAACACCATTTCTCAACTCTTCAGCCCCAAATAAATATTCATTTCTCCAAGGACCGGACTCTGCAATATAACCCAATTGTTCAAGTGCATCAGCACATAATAGTTTTGCCTTTTCATTATTGGGATCCGCATATATAATCTGTCTTGTAATCTCTGCTACCCATTGATATTCTCCCCTTTTATAGTCTTCCGAGGCTAATTTAAGCGCCTTATCAGCACCGCCCATATACTCCACATATTTTTTAGCAGAGTCCTCGGGCATCAGTTTGTTCAAATTAACGGGGTTACTGTCATACCAGCCTAAATACTTTTGATAAACTGCCTTTGCATTATGAGAAACGGTTCCGTAAAATTCTCCGTTAAAAAAATCATTGGAAAGAGACTTTGGAAGCTCTACCATCCTGCCAACCTCATCTATGGTGTAACCTAGGCTCATTAGGCGCAATGTTTGGTCTTTTATGTATTGGTAGCAATCCCTTTGAGATCGTATATAAGCAAGACTTTCACCGTTGCCCCATCTAGGCCAATTGTGGGTAGAAAACACACTTTCCAAATTCCCTCCAAACAATTCAATTGTTTGGTCTAAGTAGTCTGCCCATTTCTCCGGATCGCGAACCTGTGCACCTCTAAGGGTATAGAGATTATGCAAAGTTGCTGTGCAGTTTTCTGCAATACATAGGGACTTTTCTCCAGTTATGTACACATTCATCTCGCTAGGTGCCTCAGTACCGTTTGTAAGCTGAAATACCATTTCCATGCCGTCAATTACAATTGTTTCAATCGACTCTTCAATTGTAACATCTGGGGATAAAAGACCTTGTGTGCCATTGGCCGCATATTTGCCAAGTCCACCGTCAACTTGCCCGAAAATGCCACGTTCTAATATCGTTCCATACATGTAAAAAGACCGTCTTGTCATGGCTATACCTGCATATAGATTTTCTTCTGCTACTGCATTGATAAATCCGCTTGGTGCATATATGATGGGTTTTGTGCCCCCGGATTTATTGTACATTCCGTTAACACCTGCGTAATGATCTACATGGCTATGGGTAAAAATTACTGCCGTTACAGGCTTTTCCCCCAATTCCTCGCATATAAAGTTATAGGCTTCCCTTGCGGTTTCTTCACTTGTTAAAGGGTCAATTACAATATATCCATTTTTCCCATTGATAAAGGTAACGTTCGCAAGATCAAAACCTCGCACTTGATAAATATTATCCGTTACTTTATACAATCCAATATTCATATTTAGTTTAGCGTGTTCCCATAGCTTTGGATTCACGCTGTTGGGGGAATCTCCAGTTAAGAAGTCGTACTTTGTCATATCCCAAGCTGGCATTTTCCCATTGTTATGCATTATCAAAAGCCCCTTCTTCTCCGCAATAAGTCCCTTCTTTGCAAGGCTTGCTTCTACATTTATGCTATCCCAGTTTAAGGCGTTTTTCACTTGGTCATTGTACTCAGAGGTATACTCTGACGCTTCCTTTTTTTCCTTGTTAACTTCAACCTGATCTCGTAGCGTACAAGCCGTGAAAATTAGCGCTATCATACACAACAAAATCCCTTTTTTGATTAAATTACATTTCATATTGATAAGTTACCTCCTTTTATTACATTAATAAATA
>CAZOSB010000006.1:0-96603 GCA_964582545.1 uncultured Anaerovorax sp. | reverse complement strand
GATTCTCATTGCGCAGGACCCAAACCAAACCTGGTGAAGCTGCCAAAGGACAATTTTCAGACTTACTTATTATATTGAATTCGTTATAAAAAGTCAAATAATATTTTTATGAAAGCACAATTTCCCATGGAATTTTTTGGATTCATGGAAACCTAGCAAATTCTGGGAAGACCTTCCCCATATAATACATCTATTTTTCTGCTTCCACCTAAGCGGGTTCTCATGCTTACAGGGTCGCCAGAAGATTCCACTTCTCCTATCTTAGAGGCATTCTGTCCAAAGTCAGTTTTTCTCATAAGTTCTAAGGCTTTCTCCTCATCCGCTTTGCTCACCACTGCAATCATCTTACCCTCGTTTCCCATGTAAAGAGGATCCAATCCTAAAATATCGCAGAAACCTTTCACCTCTTCGTCTACCGGAATGAGTTGTTCCTGAAGTTGAATGGAGCAGTTGGATGCCACCGCAATTTCATTCAAAATGGTAGCCAGTCCTCCTCTGGTAACATCTCTCATAACCCTCACTTCAATTCCATTGTTAAAAAGGACTTCCACCAGATCCTTTAGACAAGCACAATCACTTTTAATTTTATTGTTAATTTGCATTCGCCGACTCAAAATACAGGCATGATGATCCCCCAAAGTTCCTGACAAAAGCACGCTATCCCCTATTTTACAATTGGCAGAGCTGATATTCCTTCCTTCTGGAATCTCTCCGATGCCTGAGGTGTTGATATAAAGACCACCGTTTCCTTCGATGACCTTGGTATCCCCCGCCACAATTCGCACACCGGCATCCTTTGCAGTTTGAGCCATGGAGGCAACGATTTGTTCCAATAGCGAAATCTCCAAACCCTCCTCCAAAATAAACCCACAGGTCATGTAGGAAGGCCGAGCACCCATCATGAGCAGATCGTTTACCGTGCCACATATGGATAGTTTACCTATATCACCTCCAGGAAACACCACGGGGTTCACCACAAAGGAATCCGTACTAAATGCGATTTTTCCACTGATGTTTAATACTGCACCATCTTCCATTCTATTTAATATTTCATTAGAAAAATATTTACCAAAAATAGATTTCATCAATTCTTCCGAAGCCTTTCCGCCGCTGCCATGTGACATGTTAATAATCATCGGTATCCTCCATTTCTAAACCAAATTCCGCAGGCTCCCTCAGGAGAAACCATACAAGGTCCCCAAGGGCTTGAGGGGTTACAGCTCACCCCAAATAAAGGGCACTCTGCTGGCGAAAGCCTTCCTAAGATTACATCGTTACATTTGCAGTTTTTAGGTAATGTAGCATCCCCATCCAAACCACGGCTACCTGCATCATATTCGCTGAACTCTGCTCGCAAATAATACCCGGAACCTTCCAAGGCACCCAATCCCCGCCAAGTAGCAGACCCTATTTCAAAGTATCTATCTATTAAGGAAAGGGCTTTTTTGTTGCCTTCCATTTTAACTGCATTGGGATATAGGTTCCTTACATGCTCCTTCCTTTCTGGCTGTTGAGCCATCTTGGTCAGTGCAAATACGCTGACCAAAATATGCTCAGGCTCAAATCCTGTTATAACAAACGGCTTCTGGTATTTTAACGCCATTTCCTCGTAGACTTCACTACCTACTATGACACTTACATGACCCGGGCAAATAAACCCATCTATTTTTGCCTCATCACAACAAATCATTTCCAAAGCAGGAAGAATAGTTTTTAGCGCCGTCAACAGCCTGATATTCTTTATTCCGTTGTGGATCGCTGCCTCCAGAGCCATTGCGTGAACAGGCGCTGTGGTCTCAAACCCTACAGCCGCCAGAACATAAGTATTATGGGGGCTTTCAATGGCTTTCTTTAAAACTTCTTCGGGAGCATACATCATTTCTACCTTAGCGCCCTGTGCCTTGGCATCCGTAAGAGTCCCCTGACTTCCCGGTACTTTCATCATGTCCCCGAAGGTCATCAGCACATGCCTTTCTTTCTTTGCATACTCGATACATTGATCGATATACGCTGTAGGAGTAACACATACTGGGCAGCCCGGTCCGGAAATCAGTTGAATCTTAGGGGATAAAAGATCTCGAATACCACTTTTAAAAATAGCTGCTGTATGAGAGCCACAGACCTCCATGAACTTTAATGCTCTTCCGTCGTACTCCTTTAGAAGCCTCACTGCATCTTCTGTCTTCATGAGAGCTGATCCAGTTCATCAAAGAGCTCTATCAGTTCAACCGCTTTGCTCTTTTCCATCACCTCAATAGCACATCCAGCGTGTACTAAAACGTAATCCCCAATAGACGCATCCACCATGCCAATATTGATGTTTATTTTATTTCCATTAAAGTCTGCGGTAGCATTATTTCCCTCTAAGGATACTATCTGCCCCGGCATTGCTATACACATAAGCGATTCCTTGTTTCCTTTCTATCTATGGTCCATTTTTAGTCTCTATATAAGTAAACTTATCTATCTTATTTTATCCTATCTTATCTTAACAAAAATATGCTTTTATGTACAGTATAATCTATATTTGTTAAACGGAATAATCCAACTTTAAAATGAAATATTAAAAGTTTTAAAAAATAGTATATTAATAAAGTGTTAAGCTAAAATAAATGCAATATATTTTATGTTACGAAATATTTTCATTTACTTTTGAAGGTTTTCAATTATAGAAACCAATATTTGAGAATTATTTTTAAAAATGTTTATTTATTTTTATTTTTTTAGATATAAGTATTCTTAAAATTTAAAAGTGTTTGAAAATTTTCGCAAAATATATATCCTTATTAAGATAGATAAAAACGATTTTTTATTGAAAAATCTGACTTACTTGTTAATTGTAGCTTTGGAGGTGATTATTATTAATATACAAGAAGAAATCGGTGCTAATATTCGAAGGTATAGAATCTCAAATTCATATAGTATTGAAGAGTTAGCGTTTATCTCAGAACTAAACCCTGTTCATTTATCCGCTATTGAGCGCGGGGAAAAAAATGTTACTTTAAGAACTTTGGAGAAACTTGTGAATTCCCTGCAAATTGAATTTGAAGATTTATTTCATATGAAAACTGAAATTGAGACATTTGAAGATCCATTAACTAAAAAAATAGACAGCTATTTATGCAAAATGAATATCAGTGAAAAAGAATTTATTTTGGATACTGTTAAATTTGTTTCTCATCAAAGTCAAAAAAAGAAAAAATAGATCCTTTTAAGTGAGCTGAATTATGCTCACTTTTCTTTAATATGTAGGAAATATCGTCAAGGCAGTTATCGACTAATATCATAGAATGCACCTAACGAAGTTCCAACCTTGTGGCAAATATAAGGAAATAGGAATCTTTGATTCTTTCATTTCCAATTTTTTCATCTTTATCCCCCTAAAGTGATATCTTGACTCTGATACCAATCCAACGCTCGATAAAAATGCTCTGGTGTAAAATCCGGCCATAACTCTTCCAATACGTACATGTCTGCATAGACGGATTGAATGGGTAGAAATCCACTGAGCCTACACCGTCCACCCCACCGAATAATCAAATCTATCCTAGAAATATCCTGAGATGCCAGCCCATTATTATGCCGAAGATCCCAGTCCCAGCCATAATTAACTAAAAAATTCACCTTCATCTTTCCAGATCCAAAGGGAACTCGTTTAGTGAAAGGCAGTAGCGCTTTCGGAAATGATGGAGAAGCCGTATTACCGATCACCAAAAGAGAAGCGTCCTCCTTTGTCAGATCCATTACTGCATCGATACATGCTTGCTGAAAAGCCTGCTTTTGGGAAGAAGGTCTTTTGGTATTATCTGTGGTAAATCCATAGAGTGTCAGCTCCTCTACCCCTAATTCCTTACATAACTTAAAAAGGCAAAAACCTGGATCGATGCCATAAAAATAGCCATCTTTTTTCTCCATACCCTTATTTACAGCCCACCTGCGGTTTCCATCAGGGATTACACCGATATGTCTGGGAATTCTCTTATAGGTATTCATGTGCCTGCCTCCTAAAGGTAATTTACCCTTAGTTTGGTCAAATATTGGAAAAGTATACAAGAAAATCGGGTTATTTGACCTTATCATGAAATGCGTGCATCCCTATGTAATTTTGCCCTAATGCAATCCCACCATCGTTAGGTCCCACTGATACGTTATAGTAGGCTTGAAATCCAGCCTTTCGAAGAAGGGCCAGAGTTTTTTCCATCAATATTTTATTTTGAAAGACTCCACCTGACAGAGTTACTTGTGTCAGCAAAAGCTCCTTGCCATATTCCTCCCGTATTTGAATACATTGATCCAATATCATTTCGGCTATTGTAATATGGAACTTCAAGGCTAATTGTTTCTCAGGAGTTGTATCATTGTGATTTAACGCCTCATCTGCTGCTTTTTCCAACATGGCAGCACACTCTCCCTCATATCTGTTGACGTGATGAATTCCTAAGAGGGAAGCCACCGCATCAAAGAGCCTTCCCATACTGGAGCTCTTAATGATGTTAACCCCATGGTTTAAGGCGGCATTTACCAAAGCCCAATTGGAATCCTCTTGAATCTGAGTAAATGCTAAAAGTTCTGAAAGATTAAGTCGAATGGATCTAGGTTCCCCCGTTTTTATCCCACTACAAACCTTAGCATCGTTAAGGTTTCCATAATGATGATAGTAGCACATGGCTGATTTCCACCCTTCCTTCATGGACGAGTCTCCCCCTAACATTTTAACATACTCTAGGTGAGCCAGCCTTCGATACTCCTTGCCCTTACACAGAAGAAATTCTCCCCCCCAAATATTTCCATCATCTCCGTAACCTGTACCGTCAAAGGCCACTCCTATGACCCAATCCCGTAGATTGTGCTCTGCCATCACAGATGCTACATGTGCATGATGATGCTGCACACGAAGATACTTTATGCCTAGTTTTTCAGATAGAGTTTCTGCCACATCAGTAGTTGCATACAGGGGGTGCATGTCACACAGAATCAACTTTGGATTTATTGAAAACAATTTACACATTCGTTCATAGTTTTTTTGATATATATTTACAAACTCAACGTTGTCTAAATCTCCGATATGCTGGCTTACATAAGCAAAGTTCCCCTTACTCAACGAAAAAGCAGATTTTAAATGACTACCTGTCGCCAAAATTTGAACTTCTGTTGTTTCTTCAATGGGACTTCCGTCAAAACCCTGAAAATCAACAGAAATATGGAGAGGCGTGGGCGCATAACCCTTACTTCGTCGAATCATCTGGGGTTGTCCATCTATAACCCGCACCACAGAGTCGTCTAAACCAACAAGAATTTTTCGGTCGTTATAAAATATAGCAGAAATAAACTCATCATTTTCCATGAACTGACGCATTTTTTCGTCCTCTGTAATGATGGGACACTCTGACTTATTGGCACTGGTGGCAATCAAAGGACTCTTGTACTCCATTAAGAGATGATGCACTCCCATGCTCGGCAAAAAAGCACCTATGAATCGGCTCCCTCTACACGTTTCTTTGGAAAAATTCAAGACATCCTCTGGACTTTGATCTTTTTTCCTCTCTAATAGAACGATTGGACGGGCAGAGGATAAAAGCAATCGTTCTTCTGCCTCTGATACCAAACAGTATTCCCTTATCTGTTCTACATCCTTAAACATGATGGCAAAGGGTTTTTCTTCACGACCTTTGACAAACCTCAGCATACTGACAGCCCCATCCTGAAAGGGATCACAGAGTAGATGATATCCACCTACCCCTTTTAAGGCAATAATCCTACCTTCATTTAGCATGGAAATGGCTATTATAAGGGGTACCTGTACTTGATTTTGCACCTTTTCAGGTGCATTACTACCAATCACGCCAAAGCTCATGGCAATATCTTTAAAAGCGTTTGGGTTAAGCTCGTATTTAATGACGGGACCACAATCATGGCAAGAGATGGTTTGCGCATGATATCTCCTGTTTTCAATGCTAGTATATTCCTCATTACAAAAGGAGCACATGGGAAACTCATCCATAGTCGTAGTATCTCGATCATAGGGAAGCTTATGTATGATGGAATACCTAGGTCCACAGACCATGCAACTGATAAAAGGGTGATGAAATCGAGCATTGCCCTCTTGAAAGAATTCAGCTAGGCAATCTTCACATACTGCTAAGTCAGCAGGAATCATAGCAATGTCCTCTGTTTCATCGTCGCTCTCACAAATTATAAAGCCATTATATGTAGTATACTCCATTTCTTCTATTTTAATATGGACGATTTCAGATGGTATGGGTTTCTGAGCTTTGATCTGATGGATAAACTCATGAATCTTATCAGTCTTATCCGTCACCTCAACGATTACCAACCCTCCTACATTGCGTACTTCACCCTTCACTTGCATCTGCTCGGCCAGCTTCGCTATAAAAGGTCTAAACCCCACACCCTGCACAATTCCCCAAATTTTAATTTTTACAGTGATATCATTCATGACCATGCCTATGCACCAAAACATTCATTTCCCTTTGGTTTTCTGCAATCCATGAGACAACCTCTGCAAATCCCTCTCCCGTTATCCCATTTACTTTAAATACCGGTGCATTTTTATTTAATGCTCTCACACCACGCATAAAAAAATCTTCGTCAAAATTCACATAAGGGGTTAAGTCGCACTTATTAATAATAATAATATTAGCTTTTTCAAATGCCAATGGGTACTTGTAAGGTTTATCGCTACCTTCGGTTACAGATGTAATCAGCATAAGCGCATGCTCACCGATGGTGAATTCCGCAGGGCACACCAAATTTCCTATATTCTCTATAAATAAAACACCTTCCTCATGAAAAGGTATATTTTGAGCCGAGTTGTGAATCATGGGGGCATCTAGATGGCACGCCCCAAAAGTGTTGATTTGAAAGGTTGTAATTCCTAAATTTCTTAAATCCCTGGTATCGATATCTGATTCGATATCTCCTTCTATAACATAAGGCTTTAAGCCCTTTAATTTCGAAATAATGTTTTTTAATGTGGTGGTTTTTCCAACCCCCGGTGCGCCCATTACATTGATGGTCCAAATATTCTTCGCTGTCAGTTCTTCGTTCATATGGTATGCGATATGGTCATTCTCATGATGAATACTTTCCATCACATCAATTTTTCTCACATCATGCATGTCTTTACCCTCTTTCTTATTCCTAATATATACTTTCCGTATAACAATAGTAAAAATAAATATGTAAATGAATTTTTTTAAATTTCCTAAACTATTAATTAGACTCAACTTCAATAGATGATATATAAAATTCTTTACCTATCTCCGTTGGTTCTCCCTGTCCCATGCAATTTTCTACAGGACAATCAAAGCTCATGGGTTTCCTTTCAAAAGTATGACCACAAACGTTGCACTTCACCAAGGGTTTAATCCTTTCAAAAAGGATTTCTGCATTTTCACAGGTAGTACCTTTGGAGATCTCATCAAAGTACATCTTGATGGACTCACCTACAAAACCTGAGTAGTCTCCCACCACCAGCTTTATGGTTTTAATATGAGAAGCACCGACCTCAGCCGCGTGCTTCTCTGCAATTTTAATAATTTGTAATGTTATCGGATATTCATGCATATGATTCTTACTCGCTCTTTTCAGCAGTTCCAGCTTCTGCTTTTTCTTCTACCGGCACATCAGCTGCTTTTTCCACCTTAGCTTCAACGGGTTTTTCTACTTTAGCTGCTGGTTTTGGTGCTTCCTTCACCGGAATGGTGAAGGTGTCCACCACCTTTTGTGTCTCAGGCTGAGTATAGGTGTTCATATTGCTTAAGGAATCCTTAGGGCATACCACCACACATCCGCTGCATTGAACGCATTTCATTCTCTCAATCATCCAGGTCTTCTTCTGTCGATTGACTTCAATAGCGTTTGCAGGGCATCTTCGCTGGCAAATGCCACATAGAATGCAGGTCTCCACATCTATGGCGATGTGTCCCCTGGTGTTTTCGTAATACTGTCTCGGTACTACTGGGTACATGAGGGTTGCAGGTTTTTTAAACAAACTTCTCAATACCACTTTTCCCATTTTGAATGCTGCCATTTTCCCTCACCTACCTTTCTGTACAACTGATACAGGGGTCAATGGTTAGTATGAGCATAGGAACGTCTGCCAAATCACACCCCTGAAGTGTTTTTACCATGGCAGGAATATTTTGATTGGTAGGTGTACGAACTCTCAGTCTTTCTAAGAACTTGGAGTCTGCACCTTTTGCATAGTAGTAAGCTTCCCCTCGAGGTTGCTCCAATCTACCTACATATTCGCCTTTTGGGATATTCCCCTTTACCTCTACTGCAATAGGACCTTCTGGCATTAGTTCAATGGCCTTTTCAATTAAATCAATAGCCTGATAAACTTCTCTGATTCTCACCTTACATCGAGCATAACTGTCCCCTTCTGTTTCCACACAAGGTTCAAATCCCAATTTTTCGTAAAGGCTACCTTCACACAATCTAATATCCTGCCTGATTCCGGATGCTCTGGCCATAGGACCCACTGCACAAAGTTCTTCCGCTTCTTCCTTTGAGAGGTAACCGACCTTACAAAGTCTGTTTTTTACAGAGTAGTCTTCAATAAATACAGCCGCCAATTCTTTGAGTTCCACTTCCATCTTTCTCAGTGTGGATACCATCTCCTTGAGAGTTGTTTCGTCAATATCTCTTCTGACACCGCCCACCTTACAGACGGAGAAGATAACTCTACCCCCGGTGGTTTTTTCAAAGATATCCAATACGCTTTCACGCAGCCTCCAACAGTGCATGAATAAGCTTTCAAAACCAAAGCCGTCCGCTAGTAAACCCAGCCACAAAAGATGACTGTGGATTCTGGATAATTCATGCCAGATCGTCCTTAAAAATTCAGCTCTCTCGGGGATTTTAACATCCATAGCACCCTCCACCGCGAGACAAAAGCCCCATCCGTGTCCAAAGCTACAGATTCCGCAGATTCTTTCTATTACATATACCATTTCGGTATATTCCTTTTTTTCCACAAGCTTCTCCAGCCCTCTGTGAATGAACCCAATGGAAGGAATCGCTTCCACAACAGTTTCATCTTCAATGACCAGATCCAAATGAACGGGCTCCGGCAGAACGGGATGCTGAGGGCCAAAAGGAATAATTGTTCTTTTACCCATATTTTGTGCCTTCCTTCCTTAATTTTTGGGGTTCCAAGGTGTAGGCTCGGACACCTTGAAGAAATGACCGCCATAATTCAGAGCCATATGTTTAAATTTAACTCCAAATAAATCCTGCATTTCATTTTCATATATAAATGCGCACCAAAACACACCTGTGATGCTCATAATTTCCTCTTCCTCAGGAATAACAAGCTTCAAATTAACAAGCTCGTGATCCTTATCAAAGGAATAAAGTATTTCAAAGCCTTCAGAAACCTTAGTGCAGCACGCTTGCCCAATTCTGTATCCTTCACTTTTTAAGTCAGATACCTTGGGGATCAGTTCAGTTGCATCAATGGGGATAATCACTTGCTCTTTATAATTCTCTCTCATTTATGCTCCCTCCTTTACTTCTGTCTCTGCAGTTGTCTCTTCTTCTTTTGCTTCCATAACCTCTTGTGCGCTATCCTTTGAAGCAGCAGTCCCTTTAACCATCTTAGCCTTTTTTTCGGCTAAAACTCCCAAACCTTTGACTACTCCATCGATAATCGCTTCCGGTCTGGCTGCGCAACCGGGTACGTATACATCCACTGGGATGACGGAATCCGTTCCCCCAAGAATGTTATAACACTCTCTGAACACACCTCCTGATGTGGCGCAAATTCCAATGGCCACCACCACCTTGGGTTCCGGCATCTGTTCATAGATTTGCTGAACAACTTCTTTATTTTGCTGGTTCACCGATCCGGTCACCAAAAAGATATCCGCGTGTTTTGGATTTCCTGTATTGATAATTCCAAACCGTTCTACATCATACATGGGTGTAAGACATGCCAGTACTTCAATGTCACATCCATTGCAACTGGAACCGTCATAATGGATTACCCATGGGGATTTTGTTACATATGACATTATTACACCTCCTTAAAATATAATAAATGCAACGATTAAGTTGATAAATCCTAGAGTCAACGCTACGATCCATGATGAGTTGATGGCAAATTGCCACTTCATTCTGGCGTAACTGTTGTCTATGAGGATTTCCAAGAAATAGGTTGCCAAACAAACTACCACACCGATGACCGCTCCCATAGCTGTGCCATTTGCTATGAAAAGGAATACAAATCCCAGAAGGAACACATTTTCATACCAGTGAGCGATCTCAATGAGCGCCATAGTCTTTCCTGAAAACTCAGTGGTCAGTCCCTTAACCAACTCCTGGTGTCCATGATGGGACATGGAAAGGTCAAAAGGTGACTTTCTAAACTTGATGGTAATGATAAAGATAAACCCTAGGAATACCCCTGGCAGATACTTAATCGCCATGCCCATTCCAGGCTCAGGGTTTATAATAGCACCCACTTCAAAACTACCTGTAACCATGTACAAGCCCACTGCCATCAGCAGTACCATAGGCTCATAGGCCATGATTTGAAGAAGTTCTCTCTCCGCGCCGATTTGAGCATATGGAGAGTTTGATGAAAATGCTGCAACCACCAGAAATACACTAGCCAGCGTCAAGGTAAATATGATCAGCAACAGATCCTGTCCTGCAAAGAAGAATCCCCCAGTAACAATTATAAAGAACAAAAAGCATCCCACATAAAAGTCTTGTACCTTATTGACGCTAATGGGTTCTTTCTCCATCAGCTTTGCCATATCATAGTAGGGCTGTAGTAAGGGAGGTCCTACCCTGCCTTGCATTCTTGCTGTAATAATTCTGTCCACACCTGCCAAAAGGCATCCGATGATAGGGGCAAAGAGAATATAAGCTACAACACTGATTATTATGACCATCATATTACTCATTTACAGCACCCCCCTAAAGAAACTTCCTAACAAAACTCCGAAGACACCCACAATGATAGACACTGTAGTGAGAACGCCGATAACGTTCATCTTCAACTCTCCAAAATAGCTTTCCATATACCAGTTCTTCAGTGAAACAGGTACTTCTTTTTCCATAGCACCCCGGAAGGTTAAGTCGTCACCCAGATTGGCACCTGCCAAATATATAGGAACAATTTTCTTGTTTGACTTACCAAAGAACAACAGTGGAAGCAAGATTACTACAAACAGCATTATTGACATTATGATAATATTTTTTGAAGTTAATGCAAGTATGATAGCACCTGCCTGAATCCCCGGATAAGCTGCTAATAGGTAGGGTATAATCAATGATGTGGAAATCAGTGGGAATACTACACATACTAACAACGTCATTATGGTCAATGTGGTCAAAACAAAGGACTCAAATGAGTTAACTTTTTCTTCGATATTTTCACGGTTTGCCATAATCGCAACCATTTTACCCAACCACTTTGTCCAGTAAAATAAAGTTGCCGCACTTCCAAAGACGATCAGCATAACCATAAGAATGCTGCCGCCGTCAATGAATGCCTTCATGGCCGCCCATTTAGAAATCAACATCCCTAATGGGGCCAAGAACATTCCTGAAATCCCGACGATCATAAAGGTAGCTAACTTTGGCATTCTGCCAAAGAGGCCATCCATATCTTCAATATCCCTACTGCCAATATTATGCTCTGCAGTACCTACGCAGAGGAACAGCAGTGATTTTGTAACAGCATGGAATATGATGAGCAAAATGCCTGCCCAAACTGCCGCATAAGTACCAATCCCCCCACAAGCTACGATCAGACCTAAGTTGGCAATGGTGGAATAAGCCAAAACTTTCTTCGCATTGCTTTGTGAGATTGCTGCAAAGGATGCCATCAAGAAGGTAATTCCTCCTACAAACATGACCATAATCCCAGCAAGTGAACCCCAACCCAATACAGGAGCAAGCTTAATGATTAAAAATACGCCAGCCTTTACCATTGTAGATGAATGGAGCAACGCAGAAGTAGGCGTTGGTGCCACCATTGCGCCGAGAAGCCAGCTGGAAAAAGGAAACTGCGCAGCCTTGGTAAGACCTGCAAAGGCTAAAAGGGTAACAGGAATTACTACGTCAACCCCGTACATGCCCATCATCAACAGTTGGTTTAACTCCAATGTATGATAGAACATTCCCAATACAATAATGGCTATGACAAAAGCTAGTCCACCTGTTAAGTTCATAATTAATGCTCTGAAGGAATTGCGTATGGCTTCTTTGGTTCTCGTATATCCAATTAAGAAGAAAGAACACAAAGTTGTAATTTCCCAGAAGAAATACAACCAAACCAAATTGTTGGATAATACAATTCCAAACATAGCGGACAGAAATAAAAACATTAGGAAAAAGAAAAACGGTCTCCTATCCGGATCTTCGTGATGATGGTGTTGGAAATCCTTCATGTAACCTAATGCATACACTGTGATGATGCTACCTATGATCCCTATGATTAAGACCATAATAATCGATAATTTATCGATATAGAGATTGTCTTCCACGTGGATATTGTGACCCACTGTCAGCTCGAACCACACCATGAGAGGTGCTTGAATAGCCGCAAGAATCGATGCCAAGTATTTCTTATGTTTAATACCCAGATAAATGATTAGAATGGCTAATAGGACTTCAATGCCCATCATCAAATAATTGATGTTTTCATTGGCCCAAGCAAAATAATCACCTGCAGTATTAAAGAATTGATAGGCCAAAAATATTGAAGCCCCTGCAATGACTATTGCAGATAAAGTTACTACAACATTTCTGACAGCATCGGTCTTGAGAACTAAAAGAGCTACCGCTGTGATCAATGGAAATACGATCAGAAAAAAAATAATGCCCAATTTAATCCTCCTCTTTCTTCCGGAAAGTACAAATTTTGATATCCGGAACTAAACTTATATGTATACATTATACCTTTGTTTTATTTTATTGACAAGGGGTTTTGTTTATATTTTAACACTCATTTAAATAGTCAGAATACTTAGAATTTCTAAAAAATTGGGACCTTTTATCTTCATAAAAAATCCCGACATTTTTGCTTATTACTTGCTACTTTTTAGGCTCTACCTTTACTGCTACAATAGCACAAACAATACCAATAATAAAACTGATCACCGTAGCGATCTGTATGGCATTGATCATACCGTCAAAATTGCTGAACAAACCACTTCCGTACTCCTCCAAGTAATATTCGACTCCCCAATCCCCTTCGTACCAAGGTAAGAATATCCTTCCCAAGATACCGATTGCACCTAAACCTATAAAGGTTGCTGCGATTTTCTTCATATCGCCAATAGCCAATCCTGTTTTTTTGTTTATAGGATATGAAATCGGATCCTTTTTCGCAAGTCCACCGTACATCTTTTTCCAAATGACATACATGATAGGACCTGAAATAATCCCGATCATACCGCCGATAAAGAAGTCCGTTCCATTGATAAAATAAGAAATAAAAGCTATGGATATGGGAACTACGCATAGAACTACCAAGAATCCGTAACCTCCCGGTATTTTAAAGGGTCTTTCGTTATCCGGGATTTTCTTTCTCAATATGAGAGCTGAAATGAATACCATAACATAGGATGCAACTAAAAGAAATACATCTATTACAACGATTGTAGTAAAATCAAAGCTACATAAAATCAAATTTACAACGGCTACCGATAAGACCGCCACATAAGGAACACCGTGTTTCTTGTCACATTTTACCATGATGGGAGGTGCCAAATGATCATCCGCCAAGGCAAAAAATCCCCTGGACCCTGAGGCGATATACGTGTTGTAAATGGAACACTGAGCTAAAATTGCAACCAAAGCAAAGAAAATACCGGCGGCAGGACCCATAAACATTTCTGCCACCGTGGCATACCCTACCGACCCAACATCCGTCCCCCAGTTTGACCAATCTCCCATGGAACCTAATCCTGCTACAGTAGGAACAATATATACCGCCATGATCAAGGGAACGGTAATCAATGTAGCCTTTGGAATAACCTGCGGATTTTTCACCTCTCCTGCAATGGTGGACATGGACTCATACCCAGAATACATCCACATACCGATGGCAATCCCTGCGCCTATGTAATATACCCAGTCGACTGCGCTTTCCACAGGTTCCGGAGTAAAGGGTACCATTGGATTTTGACTCCAGTTCATAAATCCGATGATCGCTACCATGGTGAATGCAATGATTACTAAAATGGAAAGAGCCGTACTCACAAACCCAACATCCTTTACACCTCTAATATTGATATAGGTAAAAATTAATATCATTAATACTTTTGCCGCATATTCCCAACCCCACGATAAATTCCAGGTGGCCGCAAAGTATCCTCCTGCCAATACTACATAAAGCGTTTGATCTGCATAGATGGAAATCGTTCTCCACCAACCTGCTTGAAATCCCCAAAATTCGCCAAGAGCCTCTTGTACCCATTTGTAATAGCCTCCTTCTTGAGGTCTAGCTGAACCCAGTTCCGCTGCAACCAAACTGAAGGGCGTGCTCCAAATAAACGGTAATACAATCAACATTACGATGGTCAGCCCCGGTCCTGCTTCCGGAATCATTTCTTCGATGCCGTAAGCACCTGCCGCCACTAGGCAAAAAATCATAAATACCACTGTGGATACCTTTAAATCATGTTGCTTGAGACCGTGTGCTTCCACATTCATTTTTACGTTGCTGTTATTATTGGTATCGCTCATTTAACAACCTCCTTTGATAATAATATTTGAGTATAATTCTAATTCAATTTTACTCTCATTCTACTAAGTTACAAGAACAATTTTGCTATATTTTAATATTATCTTGCCACTTATTGGAACCATTTTTCTCATTTCATTAAAAAAAGACCGATATAAATTGTTGAATTAGAATCGGTCTTTTTCATGAGTCCTTCTAATTTTTAGGTGGATATGCTTCGTCAAAAGTTTTTTCATCCGGGTCTAGTGCTACGATGGTTCTAACTTTTCCCATTTTCTTTGCAATAACCCTGATGAGCATGGGTCCCACCACTGCACTGATAGCCAATGGGAAAACCGGTGCCATCTCGGCATCAAAGGCCAAGGCGAACAGACCGATAAGCTGAGCTACCATGGCAAATATAGGTACCCACATGTATTTTACCCTTGCCTTTAGATGGTTCGGATCATATCCTCTAGCGGCAAGTCTCTTTCTAAATACAATCTGGGATCCAATAATTCCTACCCAAGCCAAGGTTCCCGTAAATCCTGACATGGTCAAAAGATACGCATAAAAGCTTGAGTCTGGCAAGAAATATCCCAGCATCAACACCGCCCACATGGGAATAATGGTAAAAAATACAGCTGCTTGAGGGGTACCTTTTTTATTCAATTTTGATAAAAACTTCGGTGCTAACCCTTCGACGGATAATCCATACATGCACCTTACAGTTCCATATAATCCTGCATTTGCACAACTGAATGCAGCAACCATTACTACTCCGGAAATAATTCCTGCAACCCAATCCAGACCATAGGAGCTTAGTGCATATGCAAATATGGATCCATTTTCCAGGTCCGCCTGATTATAAGGTACCAGCAACAGTACTAATGCCAAAGGAATCAAATAAAGCACCACGATACGATATGTAACACTTTTACACGCTCTTGGCACTGATTTCTCAGGATCCTGTGCCTCGGAAGCCGCCAGACCAACAATTTCTGTCCCTTGAAAAGAAACCAAAACTGTAACAAGAAGGGTAATCAAAATAACCGTACCAAAGGGGAATAGGTTATCAAAAATCCCTGCCATAGGATCGGTAATGAGATTTTGGGATCCCAAGAATCCCGCATCGCCCCATAATCCAACCCAAACTCCAAAGGCGGCGAAGATAAAGATCAATATGGAAAACACCTTAATCATTGCTAACGTGGATTCCACCTTTGCGAACATTCCCACAGGAAGCGCATTTAAAAAAGTAATTCCTGCCAAAGCACCGATGGAGTACATGAACATGTTCCCAGGAATCAGTGAATTTAAAACGATGGATACAGCGATGGCCTCTGAAGGAACGTAAGCCACCCAGTTAAACCAGAAAGCCCACCCGAAACCGGTGGAAATGGTTTCCCCTAAAAATTCATTGGTATAGGCTACAAAGGATCCTTTTCTGGGAAGGTTTACAAGCAACTCCGCATAGGAAATCATAAGACCGTAAACGATAAATCCCACTAGTGCAAAAGCTAATAAAACCGCAGGTCCCATGACGCTGATAGTCCAACCCACTCCCAAGAAGTAACATGACCCGATTACGCCCCCCAAAGCGATTAAACTTACTTGCCAACCTTTAATATCACGTTGGAGCGTAACACCACTTTCCTCATGTGAATGAGCAACTTTTTGTTTTTCATCTGACATAATGCGTTTCTCCTTATACTACAATGGTGCCTTGATACATAAGAGTTTCCTAAATAATGCAGGATGGATCGCTCCACCGTAAAGACTCCTCACACGGAGTTGCGAAACTCCACGTTGGGTTCTGATTTTTACACATTTTAAAAACAGCAATGGTTTCAATACACTTTGTGAAAGTGTACAATTAAATAAATAATAATAGCAATGGTTTTGTCGAAATTCTTATGTAATAGTAACATTTTACTCTTTTTAAATAGGATGTCAATAATTTTATATCATTATGAATTATTTATATTATTGAAGATTAAGCGCTGTCTAAAATATTGTTGTAATTCTTTGTTTTATAACCATTGTAAAATAATAAGCAACAATGCTCCCGGTACCCCCAAAATTCCCACGATAATTGCAGTGAGCAAATTAATGGGAATGTGAAAAGCAAAGGCCGCACCAATCAAATTTGCCAGAATAATAAAGACAGCACCCACCAAGCTGTTAAAAATAATCTTACAGATTATTTTGAGAGGTATTAAAAACAAATATCCAAAAAGATAAATAGCAAAAATCACAAATGCATAAGCCAGTAAAATACCAATTTCCATATTCATGTCCAAAATATCACATCCTTTTTAACATTACTTTATGGATTATATGTGGACAATCAATAAAATAGACCACTCGGTTGTTTAGAGTGGTCAAGTCTGTTATGTAGTTTGTCATTTATGTTTCACTGCTTAGACGTAGATTGCCGTTATTTCAGAAGCGCCTTGGCCAACATGGCCGCACCTACCACTCCCGCATCGTTGGAAAATTTGGCAGTTACAATTTTCGGTATTGGAAAGTCTTTAAAAAATCGATTTTCCTCTGTATAATAACGCACTTTGTTTAAAAACCAATCACCTGCTCCGGACATTCCCCCTCCTATGGCGATGATCTCCGGATCCAAAACAGAAACAAGGTTTGCGATGCCTATACTTAAATAGTAAGCGACTCTATCTACAGCTTTCTGTGCCAATAGATCTCCCCCTTGTGCTTCCTCCACAATCATGAGTCCATTCATTCTGGAAAGACCAAATTCCAAGGTTTCTCCATTGGATATACACCTGTGGATCAATGAACTTTCTCCCCCTTCGTGCAACAGCTTTTTTGTGTAATGAATCATCCCCGTCACCGAAGAGAAGGTCTCCAGACACCCATTTTTCCCACAGTTGCAATTATAAAAGTTTTCCCCTACGATCATATGACCGATTTCTCCGCCTATTCCGTTATAACCAACCCTACAAGTTCCGTTTAGGATGACTCCCCCACCGATGCCCGTCCCCAAGGTCAAGATGACACCTGACTCAGCGCCCTTCAAAACCCCCGCCTCAGCTTCTCCCATACCTGCCGCATTACCATCGTTTGCAGCAAATACAGGTATGCCCAACTTTTCCGTAAGAATTTGTGCGATAGGAACAATTGGCCACGATAAATTCACGCATTTGATCACACTTCCATGCCGATCTACCGGACCGGGTACGCCTACACCTACTGCCTCTATGAGAAGATGCTCTTCATTAGCTTTCGAAAGAAGTTGCTTGCTAATCGAGGTTATATTTTCTATCATCTGATCTAAGCCGGCCGAAACCTCCGTGGGTGCTTGATCCTTTATGAGAATCTCACCCTCTTTATTGACAATACCGGCTTTAATGGACGTACCACCTAAATCAATTCCCAAATACATGGCTATCCTCCTTACTTCTCATTTATTCCGACTCAAAATCTGCAATGAATCCCTCTTCCGATTCCCTTTTCCCAAAGACCCCACCTGAAAGCTGAAAGATCGCGTCCGCATAAATCTTTGCGGCCAACACCAAACTATCTACCGAGATAAATTCGTTTTTTTGATGTGCTACTTCCTTCTCTCCGGGGAAATTTGCTCCAAATGCAACACCGCTTTTTACCGATCTAGCATAGGTTCCTCCACCGATTACAATGGGCTGACTCTCTCTATCTCCGGTATGCTTCTGGTAGATTTCCATCAAGGTTTTAATCCGCTCATCTTCCTTAGGGATAAAGATAGGACCTTTGTAGTCCTTCTTTACCAACCCCATATTATATTGGTTTAAAAGTGGCATCATGGACTCGTACACCTGCTCTTCACTAAAGGTAACCGGATATCGTATATTCAGTGTCAGCCTGACAGCCTCCTGATCCATGTGTACAAGACCCACGTTACAAATCAAAGCGCCGGATGGTTCATCTGAAAAACCCACTCCTAACCCCTCACCGTTTAACTGAAATCCAATAAAGCGATTGTAGAACTCTAGAAAATCTCTTATATCTTCGTTTTCTATGTTCAGTCCTTCCAAAAACTTCATCATGATGGAAATGGCATTCAGCCCCTTTTCCGGTCTAGCGCCGTGGGCAGAAATCCCTTGAGCCACAATCTCTAAATTTTTACCTATGCCCTTTACCTTAAGATCATACCCGTTTTCTTTTGTAAAAGTGATTGCCTTTTCCCTGATTTTATCATAGTCATTACCCTTCAGTACAGCTCTGGCGTTATCCGCCACCATGTTGGGTGCATTCCCCCCTGTAAGGGTTCGCAGCTGTAGCCCTCCTTTGTCTTGAGACTTCCCAAATTTCTTTGCTATCTCGAAAACCAACAGTCCCTTTTCTCCATGAATGACGGGAAACTCGGCATCCGGAGTAAATGCAAAATCCGGCATTTTTGCCTTTGCAAAATATTTTTTTATTCCAACCCAATTGGTCTCCTCATCAAGACCCAGAATCATCCTTACCTTTTTCTCTGGAACCACTCCTGCTTCTTTTAATGCCTTCATGGCATAAAAGGCCGCGATAGTAGGACCTTTATCATCTATTGCACCTCTTCCAAAAACCTTACCATCCTTTAGTTCCCCGCCAAAGGGATCTGCATCCCAGTTGTTGCCGGCAGGCACCACGTCTAAATGCACTAAAATTCCTAAAATTTCATCGGAAGTACCTACGATATCCCCTTCTTCATCCAACACGTAGCCACCAAAATCTATATGACCTCCGTAACCATCGATGTTTTCCACTTCAAATCCCCAAGCTCTTCCTGTATTCAGCATAAAGTCCAAGGCCCTTCCCACCTCTTTGCCAAAAGGTGCCCCTTCTTCTGCCTTTCCATCTACGCTGGGAATTTTGATGAGCTCCTGAAGAGTCTCTATCATCTCTTGTCGATAAGAATCGATCTTGCCCAAATATTCCATATTAATCTCCTAAAATAAATTCTTGTCCAATCTTATTGGTAATGTCCTGTTTGGCCTGCTCTGCCTTCTGCAGGTGACCAGAAACAGGGAAAACAGGATTTGTGTTAAGCTTGCTGTCCAAAGGAATGACTGTATAAACGTTGCGGTCGGTCCAGTATTTATCTACCCAAAATGGAATGGCACCTGATGTCAAGCTTATGATTTCACCCGTGCTTTTCATGTACTCCAATTCCACTTGCCCAACAATTCCTTGCTCCGTAAACCGATCCTTTACCGTCTCCAATCTTTGGTTCGATATGAAGTTTCCCAAGGAATAAAACACAGGAACACGCTTCCCTGTAGCTTCCACCTCCATATATTCAATAGGTTGTATTACGTGGGGATGTGAAGCAAAGATGATGTCAGCCCCTGCCGCTGCCACTTCGCGTGCAATTCTTCTGTCATACTCGGTGGGCTGTCCTTGATACTCCTGACCCCAGTGAAAATAACATACGATCAGCTCGGCACCATCCCTTCTGGCTTGACTGATGCTTCCAAAAATTTTATTTAAATCTTCGTCCAAATATCCATATCCAAAGGTGTTGATCAATGGTTCCGCCTCGATGGGTATGGGGTTTCCATTAAGTCCACGCCTTCCATTTTGTCTAGCAGTTTCGTATGTATAGGCCACAATACCCACATTTACACCTTTTACATTTACGATGGTATAGTTCTTCTCACCCTCTAGCTGCGCCCCTGCAGTTAGGAGTCCTTTTTCTCTGGAAATCTGCACCGTTCTTTTCATACCATCCAATCCCTTGTCGAGAATATGGTTGTTGGACAAAAGCACTACGTCCCATCCAGCTTCCTTTACCGCGTCGCCCAATTGATCGGGAGTGTTGAATAAAGGATATCCCGAGTAACCAGGACCTCCTGCAAATGTAGTCTCCAGATTACACATGGCCAAATCCGCTTTTTCGATATAATTCTTAATATATTGAAAGTTATTATGAAAGTCATATTCCCCTGTCTGCATATTGTATTGAGCCGGTAGCTGTGGAGAATGTACCATGATGTCCCCTGCGCAGGAAATGGTCAATTTCACAGGTTTCTCTGGTTCCTCCGGAATGCTTTCTGCCGAGCCTCCACCACCACTCGAAAGCTGACCTCCGTATTTTTCCATAAGCATAGGGACAGCAAAAATAAGACCCACTACTATGGCGCAGCAGATGATAAGAGTAATTTTAGAATAGAATTTATTCTTTGCTTTAATTTGTTTACTCATAGAAATCATCATTTCCATTCTTCATACTTTCAAAACCTAATAGATTTAAACCGATTCTACCGACTCAATTTGAGGATACTGCTCCTTTAATAACCTTTCAATCACACCCTTTACAGTCATCTGTGCTCCGGGACATCCTTGGCAACGACCCTGAAGCCTTACCTTCACGATATTTTCATCCGTGTACTCCACAAATTCCAAATCCCCTCCATCCCTCTGCAGAAATGGACGAATATTTTCAATAGCATCCTGAAGATTTTTGATAAATTCTTTTTGTTGATCTGACATTTTTTTCTCCTTAATTTGTCCAAATTGGTTCAGATGTGTAAATATAATGAAATTCACCATCCTTAATCTCTTTAATAAATACAGATTTTACGGGATCTCCGTTTGAATCAAATGATATGTTACCGGAAGCTCCCGGAAAGTCTCTGGTTTTTCTAATGGCCTCTCTGATGGCATCTCCATCAGCATCCGACCCCGCCGTCTTGATGGCTTGTAAGGCTATTAGGTAAGCATCAAATCCCAACACTTCTGCAGGATCAGGTACCGCATCTTTACCGTACTCCTTACTATATGCTTTTAGGAAAACATCCCTAGTGACATTTACTGGTACATTTAAATCTAAGAGTGAAGTAAATACTGCGCCATCCACCGCACTTCCGCCGGATTTAACAATTTCTTTCGACTCCCATGAATCCGTACCGATAAATACTGCCTTTATATTTTTGCGCTTGGCTTGTGCTAAAATCTTTCCTGCATCACTCGCCTTGCAGGGCAAAAACACTACTTCTGCACCTGAGCTCTGGATGGAATTTAATTGAGTTGTAAAATCATCTGCACCTGTAATAAATTCCGTTTCACTAACTATGGCAAATTCATTGGTCATAGATTTGAATTTTGTTTTAAAAACATTGGCTATCTCCGTATTAAAATCATTGCCCGACTCTTTCATGATTGCCGCTTTTGAAGCATTTAATACTTCTAAAGCATATTTGGCACCTGCTGTACCCTGAAAGGACTCCACATAACTGACACGGAAGTAAAATTTGCTGCTATTTGTCACCAACGGATTGGTACAGGTGATGGCGATGGCCGGAATGGAATTCTCTAGAAATATGTCTGTACCCATAAGGCTTAAAGCATTACCATAACTTCCTAAAATTACTGCGGGATCTTTTGCCGCTAGCTCTTTGGCTACACTTTCGGCCGCAAAGATATCCGACTTATTATCTCCATAAAGCAGCTCCACCTTTTTCCCCAAAACCTGAGGATATAACTGATGAGCTAATTCAATCCCTCTTTTTTCTAACTCCCCATACTTTTTATCCACTCCAGTTAACGGCTCAAAAACACCTATTTTAATTACGTCTTCCACTTTTTTCTTTTCAATAAATGCGGTTCTAAAATTGTTATAAGTTTCACATCCTGCCAATAATGATACAACTAGCACTATACTGATCAGTAAAACTAATGCTTTGATTAAACTTATTTTCATAATCATTCATTCCCCTAATTATCTATTCGTTTTCCACGAAATCGTTTTCCATAAAATCGTTCTTTAATTTAGAAGAGCAAACTTGACCCGCATCCAGAGTATACACACCATCACAAATGCCACAGATCTCCTTGCTATCTTGTCCTACCAAAAGAATAGACACTCCCTTATCTTTGATTTCTTTAATCACATCTAATATGACTTTAGCTGCTATAGAATCTAATCCCAAGGTGGGCTCATCCATCATCAGAAGCTTTGGTCCGCTCATTAACGAACGTGCTATGGACAACATCTGCCGCTCTCTTCCTGAAAGTGTGCCTGCCGCTTGCCATTTCCGTTCCTCCAGCCTTGGGAAAATCCGAGAAATCCACTTTCTGTCCGCCTCCACCTCTGCCTTGTTCTTTCTCACATAAGCACCCAGCCGGATGTTTTCTTCCACAGACAATGTGGGGAATACCTTTCCCCCTTCAGGCGCATATGTGAGACCTGCTTTGATAATGGCAGACGTTTCCAACCCTGTAATATCCATCCCATCAAAGGTGACCGCTCCTGAGGTCTTTGGCACCAGATTCAATAGTGATTTTAGCACTGTACTTTTGCCTGCTCCGTTGTCACCCACAAGAGCTATGGTTTTGCCTTGACCCACCGATAAATCAATCCCCTTCAGAGCTTGTATCCCAGAGTAATGTACGTTTAAATCCTGAACTTTTAACATGTTGGTTCCGCTCCCCCATCATATACTTGCATAAATTTTGGATTCGCTTGGATCTCTGCAGGTGTTCCCTGGGTTATGGTTTGTCCATGGTGCAGCAGATAAGCCCTTTGGCAGAACTCCTGAATTGGCTGGAGTCGATGCTCACTGATTAAGATCGACAAGTGAAATTCCTCTTTTATTTCTTTTACAAGTTTCCATAATTCTTCTGCTTCTTGATGGTTCAGACCATTTGTAGGTTCATCCAACAGTAATATCTTGGGCTCCGTAGCTAGGACTTTGGCAAGCTCCAACTTTTTTTTCAAAAAACTATTTAAGGATGTAACCAACTCAGCCTTTACATCACACAATTCAAATCTTTTTAGTAACTCTAGAGATTTTTCATTTGCAAAATCTTCACTCCCCGCACTTTTCAGCGCTCTATTCATGGAGAGAGCCCAACCGATTTTCCATTTGGAATAACCGGCTATATTCAGGTTCTCCCACACGGTAAGGTTTTGAAATAACCTTGGTTTATGAAAGGTTCTGGCTATGCCTATTCTACAAATGACCCCTAAGCTTTTGCCCGTAACATCTCGTTCTTTTCCCTCTTTGCCCGGTGGAGACAGCTTTACAAGGATTCTTCCTGAAGATGGCTTGTACATTCCCGAAATCAAATCCAAGACCGTGGTCTTTCCTGCACCATTTGGTCCAACCAACCCGACGATTTCCTTTTCGTCTATACGTATATTCAGTCTGTCTAAGGCCACCACACCGCCGAGCCTCATTGTAATATTTTCAGTTTTGAGAATAGGCATCATTCATCACACCCTTTCTCTACCTTTTTTGAGATATTTTTATAATAGCTTTTTACTCTTATGATTATATTGATAAACCATAACCATGTAAACTCTCTTTTTCCCATAATGCCTTGTGGACGAATAATAATGAGGAACACTAATAAGAGGGAAAGGATTATCACGGATAGATCAGACCAACCTATAGCCTTCCTTGCTTCTAGAATAAAGGGAAGCTCTAAAAACAACAACACATTCATCAATGAAGTCACCATAACCGCTCCTAGGATTCCCCCTGTTATGCTTCGGTTTCCTCCGATTAACACCATCAACGCGATATTAAGGGTCAATGAAATACCAAACATCTTGGGTTCCATCCCTTGCATCAAACCGCCCAAAAGAGCTCCTCCAAGACCGGCAAAAAAACAGGATATGATAAAAGCCAAAAGCTTATTCTGAAACACCTTAATACCCAATGTTTCCGCTACCATTTCATCCTCCCGAATAGCCAAAAATATCTTTCCCTTCCTACCCTTTACCAAACGAACCATATAAAGTACGGTAATTATGGCTGTAATCCAAATAATAACGCTTAGACTTAAAGTAAAAAAAGGGTTTCTTAGTGGAGGTACTCCAGTATCTAAACTTGAAGCTGAAATTGCTTTTACTCCTGCCACGCCATTGGTAATCCCAGCCATATGATCCATTATATTTCTAATGAATTCTGCAAAACATAAGGTAAGTATCGGTGTGTAGTTACCTTTCAGCCTGAGCACAAGACCCCCTATAATAAGCCCTGCCATAGCTGCCACCACACCACCCATGAGCATAGATGGTAAAAACGCCCACGAAGAAGATAAGGTCAAAAGGGTACTGGTATATGCTCCAATCCCTATGAATCCGGCATGTCCCAAAGAAAATTGTCCCGTGAATCCGTTAAACATCACCATAGATAAGGATAAAATCACATAGATGCCACAAAGATCTAGGAATCTTATCACATTGCTGCCTGCCACAGCATTAGCAATGGTAATTCCTATAAGAATTATGAATATAAAAGCCAATGTAAGCACTCTATCACGATAGAAGAATCCCTTTAAATTCATAGTCATAGCCCCCTACACTTTCCCTACAGAGACTTTTCCAAGGATTCCTTGAGGTCTTATAAGTAGCACCAATATTAGAAAAATAAAAGCAAGCAAGTCGCTGTATTGTGCAGTTGTGGGATAAAATCCCACCAGCATCACTTCGCTAATCCCTAGGATAAATCCTCCAATTACGGCACCAAACAGGTTACCCATTCCGCCGATCATGGCTGCAACAAAGCCTTTTAACCCCGGCAAAAGGCCCATTAAAGGTATCGTTTGAGGATGCTTCACTCCCCAAAGAATTGCACTCACTGACACCAAGATACCACCTATTCCAAAGGTAACAAGAATTAGGACAGGAATACGAATCCCCATGAGTCTTGCTGCCTCACAATCTGTAGATGCAGCTCTTACGGCCATTCCAACTTTTGTTCTATAGATGACGTTAAATACTATAATCAACAACAGGACCGTAACCAAAGGAATGCCGATGGATATAACAGGTATAGAAATTCCTCTCAGTACAAAGACATGACTAAATAAATCGAATTGGGGAAGAGTCAAGAAACAAGGTAGTGAAAATGCAGCTAACCCATAGAAAGCGAAGAAAACTACCAACATGAAAAGATCTCCCTGAGGAATGTTGACGAACCTTAGGATTCCATAAATCAAAGTAAATCCAATAGCCATAAGTGCATATATGCTACCTTGTGGAAGGCAATTGAGAATATGCTCTATAAATGCAGGAAAATCCATGGTGGTCATTCAGTATCTCCTTTGATTACTTAAACGTCAACTTGCTTCTACCAAACGAATTTTATTACTTGTTTCCATTATAAATTTAAATGTTTAGTTTATTCATTATATCATTTTTTGATTTTTTGTAAAGTTTTTATCTAATTCATTCTTATTTATCTCAGGTAACTTGGTAAATCCATCTAACCTAATAATAGTATTATTGGTTTTCATGTTTTTGGAAATTTTTGTGTTTAAAAATAAAATGTCTGTGGTATATATCACACATAATACATTACAAAGCAGCTTATTTGCTTTTAATAACTATGAATGATAAAAATTAAAATTTTAGGAGGAATCAATTATGAAATGGACTTGTTCAGTATGCGGGTATACTCACGAAGGTGCAGAGCCACCAGCACAGTGCCCTCAGTGTAAAGTAGGAAGTGAAAAATTTATTAAAGCCGCAGAAGGTAAGAAGGAATGGGCTGACCAGCATGTAGTTGGAGTTGCTCAGGGCGTTGATCCTGAAATCGTACAAGGCTTGAGAGACAACTTTATGGGCGAATGCACAGAGGTTGGTATGTACTTAGCTATGGCAAGAGTGGCTGAAAGAGAAGGATATCCTGAAATCGGAGCTTTCTATAAGTTGGCTGCTTGGGAAGAAGCAGAGCACGCCGCTAAATTTGCAGAGCTTTTAGGAGAGGTAGTAACTGACTCTACAAAGAAAAATCTACAATTGAGAGTAGATGCTGAAAATGGCGCTACTGCTGGCAAAAAAGCATTGGCTACTTTGGCGAAACAACAAAATCTGGACGCCATCCACGATACCGTTCATGAAATGGCAAAAGATGAAGCAAGGCACGGTTGCGGATTCGAAGGACTCTTAAACAGATATTTCGGATAATATACCTTTAATAGAATACCTTTGATAGTAAAATATCAAGGGTATTTTTAATGTGATTGAAGTTCTATTTTTAGTAGAGTTTTTTCCGCTTTTTAGGACTATCGTTTCGTACAGTCCTAAAATAAGAACCATTAAAATATTTTATCGAATTTTTATCTCCGTTTCGTCTTTAAATTCTGTCATTAGTTTTATGGCATAATTATTGCTAAACATTTATTGTAAATACTCATTTTATTTTATATTCATATGCGCAGAATAGATTGGAGAATGTAATGAATGATAATTTCCTATTTTCAAAAGTGGACACAGTAGCATTGGCTCAAAAGTATGGTACCCCACTCTATGTGATGAGTGAGGATATTATCGAGGAAAAATTAAAGACCATCAAGGAAAACTTCTTGGATACATACCCAAATACTAGGGTTTATTATGCAAGCAAAGCTTTTATATCCTTAAAAATGTGTCAAATCATCAAGAAGTTTGGAATCGGACTGGATGCCGTATCCGGGGGAGAGATTTATACAGGTCTAAAGGCCGGCATGAAAGCAGAAGACATTTCCCTTCACGGGAACAACAAAACAGACGATGAAATTAAATTGGCCTTAGAAAAGGGAATTGCGAAGATTATTGTGGACAGTATTTCTGAAATACATCAAGTAGAAATGCTAGCAAAGGAATTAGATAAATCTATAGATGTTTTAATTCGTGTAAATCCTTCCACAGATTCAGACACTCACGAGAAGATCAGCACTGCACAGACAGATTGCAAGTTTGGCGTTCCTCTGGTTCAAGTTGTTGAAGCTGCCGAATTGATCAAAGGTTCTAGATTTTTAATTTATAAAGGTCTTCATTATCACATAGGTTCTCAATTGTTTAAAAATGAGTTTCATATTACGGCATTAAAAAAGTCGATTATATTAATTAAAAGCATAAGGGAACAGCTAGATTTAACCACAGAGGTTCTCAATATCGGCGGTGGCTTCGGCGTAGACTATATGGACTTTAGCAATACTGTGGATTTTAAAGATTTTATTTCCTCTATCATGGAGGTTATCAACATTGAATTTGAAAAAATCGAAATGAATCGCCCACAAATTCACATAGAGCCAGGTCGATGGATTGCAGCTGAAGCAGGAATTACCCTCTACACAGTTGGTGTGGTGAAGGAGATTCCTGAAGTTAGAACCTATGTTGCCGTAGATGGTGGAATGCCTGATAACCCACGACCATCCCTCTATGATGCAAAGTATAACGCTATAGTGGCCAATAAGTCCAACTCCCCTAGCGATACCAAAGTAACCATCGCAGGAAAGTGCTGTGAAACGGGCGATGTTCTCATAAAGGATATTGACTTGCCAAAGATGGAAAGAGGTGACATTCTTGCGGTGTTGGGTACCGGTGCTTACAATTACTCTATGTCCAGCAATTATAACGGAATTCCAAAGGCAGCAGTTGTCTTTATAAAAAATGGGAAGGCTACTCTTTCTATCCGAAGGCAAACCTACGATGATCTGCTTTCTCTTGAAGTAAATGAATAAAAAATTTTATTGCTTTATTTTTATATTATATTTATAGGAGGAAAAAATCATGTCTACAGAACAGAATCTTTCATCCAACGGAAGTATCTGGAAAACCTATCGGTTTCCCATAGTACTTATGACCGGTATTATCGTCGGTAGTATCATCGGATTAATATTTGGTGAAAAAGCAATTGTACTAAAACCTTTTGGTGATGTATTCCTAAACCTCATGTTCACCGCGGTAGTTCCAATGGTATTCGTAACAGTATCTGGTGCAGTAGGTGCTATGGTCAACATGAAGAGACTTGGAAAAATTTTAGGTTATTTATTGTTGGTATTTTTAATTACCGGTCTCATTGCTTCTATCATAATGCTTACAGTGGTAACCATTGCCCCCCCTGCGGAAGGAGTAAATTTAGAAATGCAGCCCTTAGAGGAACCTCTGGAAGCACCTGACTTGGCAACTCAAATAGTGAAGGCCATTACAGTACCTGACTTTGTATTGTTATTATCCCGAAGTGCTATGTTGCCACTTATTTTATTTGCGATTCTCTTCGGGTTTTGTGTTAGCGCTTGCGGAAAAGAAACCCAAGAAACAGTTGGTAAACTGATGGATAATTTGACAAAAGTATTTATCAAAATGATCAACATCATTCTTTTATATGCTCCCATCGGTCTAGGTGCTTATTTTGCATCCCTCACCGGTGAATTTGGTCCTCAGCTTCTGGGATCTTACGCAAAAGCAATGGCAATTTACTATCCAATCTGTATCTTATACTTCTTCATAGCCTTCGCAATTTATTCTAAATTTGCGGGAGGAAATCAAGGAGTTAAAATTTTCTTTAAAAATATAATCAACCCGGCCATTACCTCTCTAGCGACACAAAGTTCCATAGCAACACTTCCTGTAAACCTTGCTGCTACAGAAAAAATGGGAGTTCCAAAGGACATCAGAGAAATCGTTCTACCTATTGGTGCTACGATGCACATGGATGGAACCTGCTTATCTTCTATCCTGAAGATTTCATTCTTATTCGGTATCTTTGGTCAGGACTTTCACGGGGTAGGTCTTTTCGCTACAGCTGTAATTATCTCTGTCTTAGGGGGCGTGGTCATGTCCGGTGTACCGGGTGGCGGCTTGATTGGTGAAATGCTCATCGTAACGCTGTTTGGATTCCCCATGGAAGCCTTCCCAATTATTGCAACCATAGGTTTCTTGGTGGATCCACCTGCAACCATGGTCAACGCTACGGGCGATGCGGTTTCCTCCATGTTGGTTACCAGACTGATCGAAGGCAAAGACTGGCTGAAAAACAGAATTGCTTCCGGCGAAGTACATATTTGAGAATCGGGTCACATATAATCAAGGAATCTTATATTGCGCTGATTCCTTGATTATTTTTTAAGGGTGCTATATAGTATAACCATAAGGTACAAGGAGGTTATGTATGTTTACGATACCGAACAAAATGGAAATAGCAAATTTACCCACGCCTATAATGAAATTAACGAACTATAGCAATGAATTTGAAGATGTTAACATCTATGTCAAGCGTGATGACTTCACAGGCATTGAGTTTTCAGGAAACAAGATCAGAAAGCTGGAATACGCCATAAAGGAAGCCTTGGATATGGGGACTACAAGACTCATTACATGTGGCGGAATTCAATCCAACCATTGCAGAGCGACAGTAGCTTTGGCAAAACGATTTGGCCTGCAATGTTGTCTCGTCCTACGGGATGCTAAGGAACCCGTTCTGGAGGGCAACTATTTTTTGAGTAAACTTTTAGGTGCGGAAATCGTCCTCATTACTCCTGAACAATATTCCGGAAACCGAATGGAAATTATGGAATCCTTAAGCCGTGAATACGCCGAAAAAGGAGATAAATGTTACATTATTCCTGAAGGTGCCTCCAACGGCATAGGATGCTTCGGATACTATAACTGCTTAGAGGAAATCGTATCACAAGAAAAAGAACTGGGTCTATCTTTTGATGCCATAGGAGTCACGGTAGGTTCCGGGGGCACTTATGGAGGACTGGTGCTTTCTAACCTTTTAAATAATTATAAAAAACGGATTATCGGGATCAACATCTGCGATAGTGCAGAGTTTTTTAAGGGTTGGGTTATGGAAATATTGGATGAGACAAAACCTTACCTGAAAAGTGATTTTCAACTATCCAAAGATTCTTTGGAAATCATAGATGGTTACGTAGGAGATGGTTATGCCCTTTCCCGCCCGTATGAACTGGAATTCATCTATAAGCTAGCCAAAATGGAGGGACTCATTTTAGATCCAGTCTATACGGGTAAATGCATGTACGGTCTGGATACCGAATTGAGAAAAGGCACCTTAAAAGGCATTAAAAACCTTCTCTTTATTCATACCGGAGGTCTTTATGGTCTCTTCCCCAAAAAAGATATGTTTACGTTACCCAAAGACAGGCGTTGGGGGGAGTAAGGAATGATTGCAGTGCGAAAATACCATGGCGCGGGCAATGACTTTATTTTATTAAAGGATTTGTCCGGCGTGGAAAATATAGAAGATTTTACCCGGAAAGTCTGCCACAGGCGTTACGGCATCGGCGCTGACGGTCTAATGTTTCCCGGCGATTCAATGGTTGCCGATATTTTTATGACCTACTATAATTCAGACGGTACCAGAGGTGATATGTGCGGTAACGGTCTTCGTTGTTTCTGCAGGTTTGTCAGGGATATTGGTTTGATCCAAAAGGATGAGTTTACCGTCGAAACCTCAGCGGGAATTATGACCGTCAACTTAGGTGAGAATCATGTTCAGGTGAATATCGGGAAACCCTGTCTGAATGCTTCCCAGATTCCTGTAATCAGCGAAAAACCAGTATTTATTCAAGAATCCATCACCGTTTTAGATAAGACCTTTACGGTGAGTTGTGTTCTTATGGGAGTTCCTCACAGCGTCATCGAAGTAGAGGAATTACATAAGGAAGATGTTCTGAAATATGGTCCTCTTTTGGAAACCGCAAGCAACTTTCCTGCCAAAACCAACGTAAACTTTGTAAAAGTTGTGGGTGAGAACGAAATAGACATCGACACTTGGGAAAGGGGTGCTGGTAATACGTTGGCTTGTGGCACCGGTTCCTGCGCTACCGTATTCTTGCTTAACCATTTGGGTCGGGTAGGCCGCCAAGTTCAGGTCAATGCTCCCGGTGGGATCTTGCAAGTGACCATAGGTGCCGGGGATATTTTGCACCTAACGGGAGGAGCACAGCTAATTTTAGAGGGTATTTACTATATTTAAAACATTATGTATGAAACTTTTTGATTTCGGAAAGACTACTACTGTTTAATAGAATTGAGGATACATTTCGTCATTCTCTACAAATTTCAGGAGGGAAAATATGAATCAAAAAGATGGAAACCCTAGCATCAAATGCCTGGTGCCTGAATGTGCATATCACTGTTCCGGAGCAGATTACTGCACATTAGCCTCTATTCAAGTAGGTACTCACGAAAAGAGCCCTACAGAAAGCAAATGTACTGACTGTCAGTCTTTTGCAGCGAAATAGAGAAAAAAAGAGTTGTTCTTACGAGAGCAACTCTTTTTCTTTAGCCATTAAAATTCTAAAATTTATATCATGTTTAATTTTTACAGACAATCTGTATATTCGGGGAATTTGTTACAAAAACAATAGTTGCATAGCAGAGATAAAATTCCATGACATCTCCCACCTTCCAATCCCTCTTACTGTCTTCCACATCAATAATCAAATGGTCACTGCTGGCCCCTAAGACCTGAACATCATCCTGAACAGGAATTAAGCTTTCCGGGTAGGCAAAGTCCACCTTCCCTAATGCCAGCAAGGCCCTCTTACGGATGCCCCGATCTTCATAGGTTCCCACATTACCAAAGGCGTCAAAAGCCAATTCTCCCACCGGGTAGGTCGGCTTATCTTTTAATTCGATGATTTCTGCCTTTAGAATAAAGGCATCCTGATTTAAAAAGCTCATATCGTAACCATAGAGATCCATGAGATCTTTGCCTAGGATGATTCCCTCTCCCAAACGCAAGTTGTTGATTCTCGCAGGCATCTGCTCTTTGAGCACCAAGGGAAGAGAACTGGTAGCACCACCGGATATAATTTCCAGCTGCCGCCCAATGGCCTTTTCGATTATTTCTGCATGAGCGATCAACTCTTCCATCTTTTCAGGTGTGGCCGCAACAGAACCATAACATCCCAAGTTGGTGCCGATGCCTCGCAATTCTAGATTCTTTAAATCATGTTCTACCAATAGCGCCGCTTGTAGAAGTTCATTGCCATCCCAGAAACCCTCCCTCAAATCTCCCAAGTCTACCATCAGAATAACGCCGTGAATCTTTTTCTGATTCCCAGCCTCTGCATTTAATGCTTTGAGTACCTCTATCTCAGAATTCAAGCTAAGATCTGCCAACCTTACCGCCTCAGCCACTTCACTGAGCATGGGAACCCGAATCAGCATCAATGGTTTTGTAATTCCTATTTCCCTTGCCCCTTCCAACTGCTCTAACCTGGAGGATGCCACAAAATCACAATCCGATTGCTCATAGAGGGCCATGCCTTCTTTAAGACCATTAAAGCCCTTTACTACACCTGCGATTCCAACGCCTTGTTTTCTGCATATTTCAACGGCAGCATCGATGTTGTGTTTTAGTTTTTTTAAATCCAGTTCTACTCTGGGGTATCCTAACTCCTTGCTCATATTTTACTCCTTATTGGATTCCACAAACCTTTTGATCTTCTTGCCTGTGGTCTTTTCAAATTCCTCTTCTCGTAAGATTATGTGCCTAATACGTTTAAAGTAAGGAAGTGCTTCATTGATAGGATTGAGATGCTTCCACAGAGTGTTTAGCGCTTGCTCCTTCGTATAGTTCTCACCTAGCATCTCTTTTACTTCTTCTTCCTCTAGACGAACCGTGGCAGCGATCACGGTATCTTTTCCATCGTGGGTATCTTTCCCCCAAACTAAGCATTCTGCCACAAATGGAATTTTGCCCAAGTATGACTCTATTTCTTCGGGGAAAACATTCTTACCATTTTTCGTAATGATTACATTTTTTTGTCTTCCGGTTATAATTACGTAACCATCCTCGTCCAGATATCCCAAGTCTCCCGTATGAAACCACCCATCTAAAAGCACCTCTCTGGAAGCCTCTTCATTCCGGTAATACCCCATCATCACATTTTTCCCGGCAGTACAAATTTCTCCAATTCCCGTTTCGCCATCCGGATTATAGATTTTAATATGAAATCCCGGCAGCGGATAACCTGCAGAGTGATTTTTGATGTACCCATCAGGATTGAGAGCACAGATTGGAGAGCACTCCGTGAGACCATAACCCTGCAATGCCGGAATCCCAAAGTCTCTAATCCCCTGTAGGACGTTAGGGTCAATCGCTGCTCCTCCACAGATCATCATCCTCATCCGCCCCCCAAATACCGCAGTAATTTTTTTGAACAATAGCGGTGCTAAATCCATACCTATTTTTTTTGTTCTATTATTTAAGGAAATCATCTTTTTTAAAGTTTTTTCTTTTCCACTCTTACGAACGTTTTGCCAAATTTTCCTATAAAGACTCTCAAAAATCAAAGGAACTCCTAAAAAAATGGTAGGTTTGACCTCTGAAAGATTCTTGACGATATATTTTAATCCCTCGCAGTAGGCTATGGATGCTCCCTTATACAGCGGCATTAAAAATCCGCAGGTGCATTCATAAGTGTGATGTACGGGCAGCACCGAAAAAAACACATCTTCCGGCATGACCTTTAAGAGGGTGGGCGCAGCCATTAAATCCTCCACGATGTTCCCATGGGAAAGCATGACACCCTTGGATATACCGGTTGTTCCTGAGGTGAACAACAAAATATTCATTTCGTCCCTCTGAATAAAGGCCTCTTCAAAAGAAGAATCCCCGTCTTCTCTTCTCTTTCTTCCCAGTGATAATACATCCTTTAATGCGTGCTCACTTTCGTTGCTTTCCCTTCCATTAAGATTGATAAAACACTTTAATGGAATGTTTTCTTTTTCCCTCATACTTTGGAATACTTTGGAGTACTTCCCAGCATAGAGAACGCACTCCACCTCTGCTGTCCTGACAAGCAACTCCAGCTCATTGTCCGGAAGCTCTTTGTCCAAAGGAACCACCACTCCCGTGCCACAGACCACAGCCAAATAGGAAATCGCCCATTGGTAGGAGTTATCCCCGATAATCGCAATGTTCTTTCCCTTTAGATCTAAAGCAACCAAAGCTGTCATCAATGCTTTTATATCTTTGTCCGCTTCCCCATATGTGATCTGTCTATAAGTTTCCGTAGGCTTATCCTTTACGTGGAACGCTGCTCTATCTGCATAGAGATCCACGCTGGTTTCCCACATATGTTTTAAATCCATAATGGGTCTGCTGTCCCTATATTGTACTCTTTTGTCCTTGGACTCCTTAATATTCTTTACTACCTCTTCAGCATATAAAAGTTGCTCAATTTTAATTTTTTCCATTTCCCCCGAGGTCACCCAACTCACTCCTTCTCCTTTTGACCATAGTTGCTGTGTCTTTTAATCTTCTTTGTCGTTGTTTTTTCAAACTCCGTATCCCTGATTTCAAACCTCTTTACCCGCTTGTACGGTGCCATCAGCTCATTGGTACTGTGAATAATATCTTGAAGAATCCGCCGCAGCTCCCCTTCTGAAACCTTCCCCACTTCTTCTTCCAAGCTTTCTAGGTCAGGAACAATTTCTGCGCAGATGACCGTATCTCCATCCTCTTCATTTAAGCCATAGACTACTACTTCTTTAATAAGTGAATTTTTATTCAAATACAGCTCTATTTCTTCCGGAAACACGTTCTTTCCGTTTTTTGTAATAATTACATTCTTTTTCCGTCCTGAAATATACAGAAATCCATCTCTGTCAAAGTAACCGTAATCTCCCGTATAGAGCCAACCATCTTTAATGACTCGGGCAGTCTCCCCTGGGTCATTATAATAACCCAACATGACGGAATCCCCCTTGCAGATAATCTCACCCACTCCGCTTTCATCCTGATCCACGATTTGCACTTCCGTTCCCGGCATAGGGAAGCCCACAGAGGCTGCCTTGTGATAACGGTCCTTGTTCACCGCAATAATGGGAGCATTTTCCGTCATACCGTACCCTTGAATCATGGTAACACCCATAGCATTAAAATCTTCAATTACCTCCGGATCTATGGCGGCTGCACCGGAAATGAAAAGCTGCATATTTCCGCCCATAGCCTGATGCACCGCTTTAAACAACTTTTTCATTGATTTTATATTAAACTTTTCTAATTTTTTTGCAAGTTGCACCGCTGCTCGCATCTTATCTGCTTTTCCGCTGAGTTCTGCCTTTTTCCAAACCTTTTTATGCATGGATTCAAAGATCAAGGGTACGCCTAATAGAATCGTAGCCTTAGACTCTGCCATATTCTTTACAATATACTTTAACCCCTCGCAAATCGCAACCGTACAACCTTGGTAGATGGAAGTAAACACATGGCAGGTAAGTTCATAGGTATGGTGCATGGGCAAAACGGATAATCCTGTCTGGTTTTGAGACACGTCCACGTACTTGGACATATTGTAAACATTAGCTGTAATATTTTTATGGGATAACATAACTCCCTTTGCCATTCCCGTGGTACCGGATGTAAAGAGAATGGAACAAAGCGCTTCATTGTCTATCTCCGTTTCTATGAAATATCGCTTTTCTTCCTTAACAAGCTGTCTTCCTTGCACAATCAACTGCTTTAAGGAGTAAAATCCAATACTTTCATCGTGATGTTTTTTGTCCATGCTGATGAGGTACTCCACAGATTCTACTTCTTTTACCGACTCTAAGACGGAAGTTTCCAGCTTACTGGAGTAAACCACGGCCGTAGCTTCGGATCTGCTTAACAGGTTGGCAATCTCATTGGTAGGAAGTTCTCTATCTAAAGGCACCACCACACCTGTCCCGCAAACGGTGGCCAGATAGGTCACTACCCATTCATATCGATTTTCACCGATAACGGCTATCTTTTTGCCGGATAAGCCCATATTTAGCAGAGCTGTTCCCAGCCCATCCACATCTTCTCGCAGCTGATGGAAATCTATTGGTCTATATGCGCCTCCAGGTCTATCCTTTACTAAAAACGCAGCTCTTTCTCCGTACATATCCGCGCTGGAATAGAGCATTTCTTTTAAATTTGTTATGGGACGATGAACATAAATTGAATCTTTATATTTGATGCTATTCATTCCTTAATCCTCGTTTCCATTATCGAGCACAGATATTTTATATTAGTTAGCAATGAGAAACCTCGTTTTTCATTGTTAACTAATATTATATATATAAATCTGTGGACAAGTACCTTTCCCCCGTATCTGGAAGCAGTACCACGATATTTTTCCCTATATTTTCTTCACGCCTAGCCAACTGAGCTCCTGCATACACGGCTGCACCTGCAGAAATACCCACCAAAAGTCCCTCTGCAGCAGCTAATATTCTGGAGGTTTCAAAGGCATCCTCAGCCTTTACCTTGATGATCTCATCGATGATATTTACATTTAAAACAGCAGGCACAAATCCGGCCCCGATGCCCTGAAGTTTATGAGGACCTGCCTCACCCCCTGACAGAACCGGAGAATCAAAGGGTTCCACTGCAACAATTTTCACAAAGGCACTATGACTTTTCAGGCCTTCTCCCACCCCGGTGATGGTACCGCCCGTACCTACTCCAGCTACAAAGATATCCACTTGACCGTCTGTATCGTGCCAGATTTCCTCTGCGGTGATTTCCCTATGAACCCTAGGATTTGCAGGATTGGTAAACTGACCGGGAATAAAGGAATGGGGCGTTTCGACCGCTAGTTTTTCCGCCTCCTGAATGGCTCCCGACATTCCGGCTTTGCCGGGTGTAAGGACGATTTCCGCACCTAAGGCCGTCAGCAGATTTCTTCTTTCTATACTCATTGTCTCAGGCATCGTCAATATAATTCGATACCCTTTCACCTTGGAAACAAAAGCCAAACCAATGCCCGTGTTTCCACTGGTGGGCTCAATAATCACACTGCCGGGTCTCAGCAACCCACTTTCCTCCGCATCTTCAATCATGGCTAAAGCTGCTCTGTCTTTGATGCTTCCCAATGGGTTAAAATATTCCAACTTAGCGATGAGGGATGCCTCTGTGGCACCGACCTCTCGGCAATATTTATTGAGATACACCATGGGCGTATGCCCGATCAACTTCGTTAAATCTTTTGCAATCTTCATATTACTCCCCCTTATTGAAATGTATGATTCACTATTTTATCATATTATAGGAACATCCGTCAAAGGCTAAGTCAAAAATACAGACCCCCCCGAAGGCACAAAATTCACAAGCCGTTGTAGTGTTGGTTTTTGCGGGTGAAATATAAATTTTGCCGGTGCTTAAGTCATGGCAAGTTTCCGTTACCCGTTCCATTACTTCCTCCCCTAACTGCTGAAATTCTTCTTCTGTGAGAATTCGCTCATCATTGGTTCCCGCATAGTTGCCTTCTTTGGTTTTTCTGACCTGAAGGATTTGAGAATATCCGGAAAACTCTCCCGCGATACTTTCAATGATAGCCTCATCATCCAAAACAATTCCATCCAACTTATAAGTCTTTTCCTTTTCCTCCTGTACCTTTCCTGCATATTCCTCGTTGCTAATTTCTGTTGCATCAATAGGAGTTTCCCCTATTTCAAAGTAAAATACTCCCGCAGGCTTCATCCTAGTGGCTTTCAGGTATAAGAGAAGCTGAAGCTTCAGCCCTGCCCTAGCTTCCTTTAATGAAAATTTTTCTTTTCCGGATTTATAGTCAATAATTTTTGCATAGCTTCCCTGCAGCTGATCCACTCTATCGATTTTACCTTCAATGGTAAACTGTTTCCCGTCAGCACTTAAGGATATAGGCGGAAAAACACCGTCTGAACCCTTTCCAAATTTTGCCTCAAAATAAATTTTTTCAATACTACCTGCGCGAACCTGTCCCACCAATGCCCATAAAGCTTCCCCGCAGACCTCTTTCATCCGATTCATTCTGTATTTTTCTTCACCACCCTGCTGAAGAAGTCCGCCCTTGTACCCGTGAGTCTCCTTCTCAAGCAGTCCTTCCACCAGCTCCTTACATTGCTCCTGAGAAACATTCATCCAAGGTGACTCCTCACCTGTGATAGGGTATTCCTCTAATGTGAGGCTCTGGGTGGCCTGCATAAGGACTCTATGATAGATATCTCCCATATCTCGTCCGGTAACCCGAAACTCTTCTTCCTCTTCAGGTTTTAAGCCATAGGTCATAAAATAGGAAAAGGGGCATTTGGCATATTTCTCCAACTGGGATGGGCTAAAGCTTTCCTTTTTATAAAGTTCCTTTGCCAGACTATCCTGAATCTTTTCTTTAGAATCAAAAGGTGCAAGACCTTTTTTCAGGGGAGATAGTATGCCTCGGTTCTCTTCCTTGCCTAAGTACCAATCCAAAGCAATAGCCCACGCTTCCTTTGTCTCTCCAAAAGCTTCTCCTTGACGCAAGGCAAAAGACAAGTGCTTTAATGTGCTTTTCGGCGTTCCTATGAGATTCACAGGATCCCCGCTGTTCTGGATGTCTTTTTCCGGAACAATTTGGGGAAAGATTCCTCTGATTTTATTAAAAAGCAGACAGGGTTTTGACTCCTTCCCTTCCATGTCCGTAGCGGAATAGCTCATCCACAAAAACTGCTCTGGTTTTGCCAATATCTTATAGATAGCCAAAGTTTCTTCCATCACTCTCAGCTTATCTACCTTGCAAATTTCCCTACCCTGAAAGAAGATCACGGATTTTTCATCCTCATTTAACAAGCCTTCCTCCGAGTTTATCTTTGGCAACAAGCCATCATTTGCTCCCAGAATTAATAAAGCCTTTACCCTCCCCCCCCTGGTTCTTTGTGCTGTTCCCACCAAGACTTCATCCAAAGTGGGGGGAATAATGCCAATCTCCACGTCCTCAAAGCCGGTTCTCAGAAGCAACGCATATTCGTTGGTAGTAATTTCTTCCTCTCCCATCAAGTTTACAATTTGATTAAAGATATTGATGGTGGTATTCCAAACTTGAGATGTTTCTAATGCGAAATCAAAATGATGATTTTCTTCCAAGTAAGAAAGAAAAGCTTCTGTCTTTAAGGAGCTCTCTAAACAATCCTGTAAAAAGTCGACTAGGATTTCTGTCTTTTGAGAGGCTTTTTTCGCAGACTTAAAATCCTGTTCAAGATTATGCAGTATTTGATAGGTTGTCCGTCGCATTTCCTCCAGTTTTTCAGAGGTCTCTCCATCTAAGTCTTCCAGTCCATATTTTAAAGGATTCTTCCACTTTCCTCTAATCAGCCGATACTTTTTCGCGTAATTTTCCAATAAACAAATATCTTCTGCTTCAAATAAAAACAATCCTGTTTTAAAGATTTTAAAAACGGTTTCATGCGTCCATCCGTATACCATTAGATCCATCAGGCTTAATAGTAACTGGATTTGCGGATGATGAAGAATATCCCTCTTCACATCAAAGAAGCATCCGATTTCATATTGATCAAAAACCCGTTTAAGAACCGAGCCTCTGGTTTCCATGTCATTGCAGATTACCAAGATATCCTTGTATCTCAGTTTTTTTACCCTAATCAGGTACCTGATACATTGGGCAACACTCTCTGCTTCCGCATAGATATTGGCGGCCACGCAAAGCTTGATGGGAAAATCCGAATCACGTTCTGCCGATCCTTTTTCGTTTCCTTCTACTTTGCTGACGTTAGGGCTGCCATAAACTTTGTGAGGATATGCAAAAGCTTGGGACTCCAAATGGCTCAAAAAAGGATTTGCTAAAAAAGCATAGGATAAGGGCACTTCCTTTCTTTTGCAAGGAATTCCACATTTTTCAGCGATCCCAATGATCCTCTGAATCATTTCTTCAGTAATCGCAAAAATTTCTTGATCGTTTTCTTTATCTTTATCAATTCCGTTATGACAAAAGATTAAATTTACTTCCAAGGTGTTAAGACAAAGTTTTTCCAAAACGTTTAAATTTTTAGGGGTAAAATAATCAAAACCAAAGATCCAAATCTTTGATTTACTTAATTGCTTTGATCGATTTATCCCCTCAGTGTACAGACTAATGTAATCCTCGGTATCTAATTGCTTTCCGGACAGGCGACTTTCATATTTATCGTAGATGTTATAGATATCTTTCAGTTTTTTATTTAAAAGAGAAGATGGATCCAGCGATTCCATAATGCTGAGGATGGTTTCCGGATCTGCATTGTATTGTTTCATTTCAGAGATGAGGTTATTCATCATCTTTATAAAGGATTGGTTTTGATCCAAACCTTGAAAGGCTAATAGATTTTCCTTTTCTTGCCGAATGATTTGGGAAAGCAACATATGTCGACCATATTGATCTACATGCTCTCGTTTTGCCCCTCCTGTTTCCTTTAGGATTTTGGCTCCTAACCTGGAGATGCTGGTAATTTCCAGTTCCAACATACCTGGAATTTTTAGATAGTCAAAAGCATTTCTCTCGGCTTGCAAGGTAAACTGGTCGGGTACTAATAAAAGAATCTTCTCACAGGCACCTTTTTTTAACCTGATTTCGGCAAGTTGCGCTTTGATTTCATCAAAGAGAAATTGCTCTTTATTTAGATTCTCTCGACCATAATATAGGTTAATCATCATTGTTTCACTTCATATTTTTTTATTAAATGATATGGTTTTCCCAAGAAAGGTTTTGATATCTTTTTTTTGAAAACCATTAAAATAAAGCTTATTTTTTACGGTATGGGCACCGGTTTCAACAATTTTTATAGGTGTGATTCCCTCTTCCCCGTCTATGATCAAGTCCACCTCTTTGCAGTCCTTATCTCGATAGTGGTATAAGGGGGGTACAACGCCCTTATTATAATATTGTTTAAAAAGTTCACTCAACACCCAGGTTTTAAAAAGCCGATCCACTCGGTTCGTACCTGCCAAATAGGAGCAGAGACCCGTATCCATAAAAAACATTCTGGGTACATCGATCACTCTGCTGAGCTTTGGGTGTCTATAGGGTTGCAATAGGCTTACCCAGCCTCCCTCCACCAACACGGAAAGCCACTGTTTAGCCGTGGGCTGACTGATATCCGCATCCTTAGCTAAATTGGCGTAATTCACCATTTCCCCGGATCTGGTGGCTACGGACACCATAAATCTCCTAAAGTCCATGACATTGCTCACCTTGGCCATGTGCTTGATTTCCGTCCTTAAAAATTCCTGAACAAGGTTATCATAGTACTGATTTCTATTGTCAAAATTCCCATTTTCATAAAGCTCCGGCATGCTTCCCCTTAAGATTTGATTTTTCACTAGGGGCTTTTGCATCTCTTGAATAGCAGTAAAATCAAGCTCCTCCCCTGTAATTTCTTCATAGGTGAGTCCGGTAAGCTTCACGACTCCAATATGCTCGCCTAAGGAAGCTCCCTCTTGATCAAAAAGGTCACTCATGTGTGAGCCGATAAGCCAATAATCTCCTTTTCTCTGCTCTCTGATGGCCCTTTGGGTGATGTATGGCATCAAGTTTAAGCCATATTGTATATTGGAAATGGTCACAGGGGGTCTTAAATTATTTACAAACTCTGCGGGGTGTTTTTCAGCTAACATCCTCAATTTAGCGTTCTCCAACGAGAGCTTCTCTCGCTTTACGGTTTCCAAGCTGTCTAACAAAGTTCTTTTTCCAGTTCCTAAAGCACCCGTAAAAATAATGATGGGATATTGTTCATTTAGCTGTTTCACCACCGGTATAATGGATCTTTTTATAAACATTTTCACTCCCCCGCAACGTAAATTATTTGTATTTATCCGCTAATATTTTCCCTACATATACTCCACTTGCTGATGCCTGAGATAATGAGTGGGTAACCCCAGAGCCATCACCCAACGCGTAGAGACCCTTCACCTTAGTTTCAAGGTTCTGATCCACTTCCACCTTTGAATTATAAAATTTCACCTCAACACCATATAGCAAGGTATCTTCGTTGGCTGTACCCGGAGCAATTTTATCCAAGGCATAAATCATTTCTATGATATTGTCCAACTGCCTTTTCGGAATAACCAGACTTAAATCTCCCGGTGTAGCATTTAGGGTTGGGCGTGTAAAACACTTCTCCATCCTTCTGGCGCTGCTCCTTCGACCCTTAACCAAATCTCCAAACCTTTGTAGAAGTACACCACCACCCAGCATGTTGCTCAGCCTGGCAATATGTTCACCGTACTCATTGCTGTCCTTGAAGGGCTCTGTAAAGGTATTGGAAACTAAGAGAGCAAAGTTGGTATTCTCCGTTCTCAATTGGGGATCTGCATAGCTGTGACCGTTTACCGTTACGATGCCGTTGGTATTTTCTGCCACCACTTCTCCATAAGGGTTCATGCAGAAGGTTCTGACCATATCGTTGTATTTATCGGTTTTATAAACGATCTTGCTTTCGTAAACCTCGTCCGTAATATGGCTAAATACCTCACCGGGTAGCTCTACTCGAACGCCAATATCTACTCTATTTCTTTTTAACCCAATATCCATCTTTTCACAGATAGTTGAAATCCATTTGGAACCCGAACGACCAGTAGCTAGTACCAGATCGTTACATTGGTAGCAGTCTCCCTTTTCTGTTGTGATTTGGAAGCCTCCCTCTTTCAAGCAATCCACTTGATCAATTTGAGTCCTTAATTTTATATCCACTCTGTCTTTTGTAAAGTCAAAAATTCTTTTTAAGATTCTGGCATTTCTATCCGTACCCAAATGCCTTACTTTTGCATCCAACAAATGCAAGTTGCTTCTGAGGGCTGTTGTTTTCAATTCAGAATTCCCCGTGGAGTACAACCTGGCATCCGCACCTCCCATGGCACAGAGTACCTCGTCTACATATTCCATCAGACGCATTGCCTCTTCCACACCTACGTAGTTGTGAAGATCCCCTCCAAATTTTGTGGTGATATTGTATTTCCCATCGGACAAGGTTCCTGCGCCGCCATACCCGTTCATAATATGGCAAGGTACACATTTTATACAGTTCTGAGTTTTGCCTAACTTAATGGGGCACACCCTACTCTCTAAATCTGCACCTTTGTCTATTAAAAGTATCTTTGCTTTATTTTCTCTTTTGGTAAGTTCATAAGCCAGAAAAACACCGCTGGCTCCTGCACCTGCTATAATGATATCATATTTATTCATGCAATTAGTCCCTCATATTTCGAATAATTTATATTGGATATTTTATCATAGTGTCTGATGCTTTTCAATGTAATTTCAAAATTCTGATGCGATTTAAAAACTTTTAAAAATTTAAAATAGATCAGGTTATTTCAGGTGTATAAATATTTTTATCAACGTTGGCAATAATATCCATAAGGAGGTGTGAACATGTCAAATAATAAAATGGGACTTGATGCCGATGTAGATATGGCAAACATGACATCCAGAGACTTAGGTAATTTGATGTCTAAAACATTGATTGAACGTGGAAAAGAAGTTGCTAAACAGCAAAATCCAAATGTTGATTATGCAGATTTACCTTCAGATGCGCTAACCGATATGGGTAAGCAAGCTATCGATAACGAGACATCAAAATAAACAGATTAACCAACCCTGAAAATCCACCAGTAGGTCCTGCCTAAAACTTTTTTAGGATCATACCCTGGTGGATTTTCTAATTAGAGAGTTTTGCTTGAAATTATATCAAAACAAAAAAGAATAACAATAGATAAAGGCTTTTGAACCAAAGGCTTATTCAACTTATAGATAGCCTTTAAAAAAGTGTAAAGCTTTTAATTCAATTTGTTAATATCATCTGCACTTAAATTAAAAAATTCCTTTAAATTTTTAAAAATAAAGCATTTTTTAATTGTTCAGTATGCTCTAGATGAAATTAACTTTATAATTTTATAAAAATCCTTAGAAAATATTTGCACCAATTTATTTTTCATATATAATTATAATATCAATCTTATAATGTTAAATTCGATTTATGATTTGCGAGGTCATTAAAGAAATTAAAAGGTAAGATAAGATAAGATAAGATAAGATAAGATTAGATTAGGTTAGATTAGCTAAAAATATTATATTAGAATAAAGGAAAATTGATTTTATGAATTATAGGTTTTTAGTCATTTCATTGTTTTGTTTTATGGGGGGGTTTTATGCCGTGTGGAAAAGTGTGATTGTAGCCGATTCCATCAGATGGTCGCTCTTAATCCCCGGCCTTCTCTTAATTTTCTGGGGAGCATTATATGGAAAAAATATGAAAAAATAAATAAATTATGATTAAATTCTTTTATATTAGGGAATACAAAGTGTATAAATAAAAAGGTAAACATTACTATAAATTTTTTACCGATGAATTGATGTTATAGGAGGACTTAAAATGAAAGAATTGAAATTTTTTATTTGTGAACATTGCAAAAATATAGTGGAAATGGTTCAGGATCACGGTGTACCCATTCTATGCTGCGGAGAAAAAATGAAGCAGTTAACACCCAATACCTCTGATGGTGCTACAGAAAAGCATGTGCCAGTAGTAGAAACCAGCGGTTCTAAAATCACCGTAAAGGTAGGTAGTGTAGAACACCCAATGACAGAGGAGCACCATATCGCTTGGATTGCAATTCATACCAATAGCGGAGTTCAGAAAAAGTACCTGAAGACCACTGATAAGCCGGAGGCTACCTTTGCTTTGGCAGATGGAGAAAGCCTTGTGGCCGCATATGAATACTGTAATTTACATGGTTTGTGGAAACACGAGAAATAAATTTATCAATCAAAGGCAGCTTTAAATGGAATATATTTAAAGCTGCTATTTTAGTGCGCCCAGCATGGGCGCACTGAAATAGCTCGTGGGAGCAATGATTGCTCACCACTCCCACGAGCTTATTTTGACAGTTTATTGTCCGTAATTCCCCACACCGTTATGGAATAATCACGGCATCGTTTTGCACCCAACCATGCGCTGTACCCTCGTCGATAACAAGTTCCTCGAACCGGCGAAGGATAGTTGCTGCTTCGGCTCTGGTGGCATTACCCTGCGGGTCAAAAAGGTTGTTCGGCTTGCCGCTGATTACGCTGGTCTGCTGAATAGCCTTAACTGCGTCCTTTGCATAAACGCTGATTTTAGCATCATCGGCAAAGGTGACAGCGATGCGGGAAACAGGCAGCTTGTAGCCGGTGACTTTGGAGTAGTTGACCATCATGACTGCCATTTGTTCACGGGTAATTTTTTGGTCATGCCCGAATTGGTTATTGCCAATGCCCTGCACGATGCCTTTTTTCACCGCCCACTCAATGTATGGCATAGCAGGGTTAGTGTCTTTCACATCGGTGAAGCTGCTCTTTTTGTAGCCACTCACATCCGCGCCGGAGAGCTTACCGAGAGCCATGAGGAATGTTGCTCTTGTGATAGCCACATCCGGGGAAAAGGTGGTGGGTGTCGTTCCGGTAATAAGACTGCGACTTGCCACAAAATCGATGTTGCCCTTCGCCCAATGATTTGTAGTATCCGTAAAATCAGGAATAGGGGTTTTGTCGCCTATACCGTAGACAGATAAGCTATTTCTGGCGAATATCACCTTACCGTTTTCATAACTGGAATTGATAAGCAGTTGCGGATTGCCGTTCTTATCCACATACACACCATAGAGATTGCCTGTCTTTTCGGTGCTTTTCGGTGTATAGGGGATGCCGATGGTAGCTGTGCCGCCTTTGAGGTCAGAAACGGATTTACCCTTGCTGTCTTTAATTGTGATGTCGAACACAGGACGAGTGCCTATAAGCACCTTTGCCGAATCGGATATTTTGCCCTGCTTTGTAGCAGAAACGTTGATATTGCCTGTGGTCTGTGCGAGGATTCCGGCAATGGTCTTGGTGTCGAGGGTCAAATCAAGAACCGCAGAGCCCATTTTTACATACTTCACGCCTGCCGTCTTCAGTGCTTCCAATGCGGTACGGTCGAGTGTGACGGAAAAGCTGTGGTAATTTCCGTTGGCTGTTAGGTTAAACTGCACTGCGATGCCGTTTATGTTTGTTTTCGCTGCGGTAATCGCATCCTTAGCCATCTTATCAGTGATGGTTGCGGTTAAAACACCGTCCTTCACCATGCCGGTGATGCTTGCCGTTGCGACCGTCGGCATATTGGGCAGGGTTTCGGTGATGATTGGGGTGGATAGTTCGTAGGAACCGCTTATGACAGGCGTGGCAACCGCCAGCATCGGTGTGGTTTTTGTGTCGCTTGTCACCGAGCTTGCGTTGAATCCGGGTTTTGCGGCAAGTCGCACATACCCAGTGTAGGATGTGTTTGCGGCGCAGTCGATCTTTTTATTTATTCCGCTATAATTTACGCCGTCAAAAGAGTATTCCCCACCTGTAACGGTCGGAATCATTGCGGTGTAGGTTGTGCCGTCGGAGTTTAGCGCAAATGTCAGGGTAAAAGCGGAAGGTGCGGGTTGCTCGGCATTTGCAAGATTGACCGTAGTGCTCGCCACCGCCGATTCGTTGTGGGTCACCGTGGCTTTGTATCGAATGAAAATTGTTTCGGTTACATCGCTTGTATAGGTCTTTGTGTTGGTGGCACTCCAAGAATCTGAACCGAATTGATATTCCGCTCCTGCCACAGCATGGATTGTGATCGTTTTGCTACCGGGTGCACCAGTTACATCATAATTGAGAGTCGGTACACTACTGTTTGCGAGCTTGGCAAAGGTCACTGAACCTGTGCTACCAGCAGTTCCCGCTTCGTGGGTTGCGGTTTCTTTTATTCGTGCAGAGAAAATGTGACTTGATAAAGGCGCAATGCTTGTAAAGATATTATTATTCTGCCAAGCGCCGCTGTCCATGCGATATTCCGAACCCGCAATGGCAGTCACTGTATAGGTAAATGTCGCTCCGTTGCCGGAATATGCGCCGCTCACAGTTGGAGCTGCGGGACCATCGGCTTTGGACACAACCCCCGTGGCTATGCTTTCTGCCGTTCCCACACAGTTGGTCGCCGTCACGGTGACCGTGATAGTCTGCCCGATATCCGCCTGCTGAAGCTGATAGGTGCTGCTGTTTGTGCCGATAGGTGTGCTGCCGCGCTTCCACTGGTAAGAGAGTGTGCCCAAAGTGACGGGTGGTGTGGATGAAAGCCCGCTTGTGTTTGCCATCAATACTTCACCGAATTTTGCAGTGCCGGTAATGCTTGCCGTACCGCTAAGTGCCGCTTTATCGGTGGTGACAGTGAGGGGCAAACTGGGTAGTGAGGGTAGATAATTTACCGTTTCACCTAACATTGCGTAAAAAGTATAGGTAGTATTGGGCTCAAGATTTATGAAAGTCGCCCCATAATACCAAGTTCCGTTTTCGCCCCTGCGGAAATTTAAATTGCTGTCAGGCCAGTTTAATACCACTTTGGTTGCTGTTTTAGTGCCAAGTGTGGGTGCTGCCGGAGCAGCTTGCGCCGCTTTTTGGATTCCAAAATTTTTTCTTACTTCTCCTGCATAGAGACCTTTACCGGTGACGATTACCACCGCACCCGAAGTCGAGGCATTGGTATTATTTTCGTAGGTAAGAGTATAATCGACATTCTCCGTCAGCCTGACACCGTCTAAATCCACCTTCAAGCCTGTACCGCTCGGCTCAATCGGACTGCCGGTGTACTGGTGGGAATAGACCACTGTCACGACGGCGCTTGCAACACTTGTAGCAACGGCGGAATCAACGATAAAAGAATAAAGCCCAGCGCCGTTCTCGTTTATCGCTCTAACAAGGAACGCCGCCATTGAGCCGTTTGTAAGCCCTGTAAATGTAAAGCTAGTGCCGCTCGCCACCGGAACCCAATTAAATTCGTCATTAGTTGGATTGAAACACACCTCGTACCCTGTGACGGCACTTCCGCCATCAGCGTCTGGCATATCCCACATGAGTGTTACTTTGCCGCTTTCCGCAATGGTTCTAAGATTTGTCGGCGCAGAGGGTTTTCCAATATTTTGTGGCTCGAAATCTAAAATAGTGGTAAGCGCAGCGTTATATCCGATAAGCGCTGAGGTGCTTGGCAAATAATTATTTTTGCAGTATAGCCTTGTAAGCGATGTAAGCTCTGTTAGATCAAGAGTTGTAAAAAGGTTATCGTTACACTGAAATGCGTCGAGCATATTAAGCCCGCTCATGTCAATGGTGGAAAGCCTGTTGTTGAAGCAGGCAAAAAGCCGCAGCTTGGTAAGCCCCGAAACATCGATAGACTGCAAGCGGTTGTCTCCGCAAAATAGAGTGTCAAGCTCTGTAAGCCCTGTAACAGTTAAAGAGGTAAGCATGTTATTGTCGCAGTCAAGCTTTACGAGCTGGCTTAGAGTTGATACATCGAGTGTTTCCAGCTCATTGTACCTGCAAATCAAAGTTTGCAAGGCTGTAAAATATACAATCTCTGATAAATCCGATATTTCCTTACCCCTAACATCAAGCTCTGTCACCGCCGCCGCTTCATCGTAGGAGATTTTGCCGTCGCTGTTTGCATCTATCCCTGCAATTTGGAGCAGTGCGGTCTTGAAATTGCCGTCAGTAAATGCAATGGGGTCAGAACCGTTTGGCAATCCCGCCGGAAGCACAACCCCAATCGGTGAAAGCGAATCAAGCTGAAATGTTACCTTACCGTTTATCACAACGGCAGTGAGTGTTTCGAGTATGCCGTTTTTACAGTGCAAAACGGAAACCGTTCTGCCGTTGTACTGCGGTGGAATTGGCATAGTGATGGTAAGCGGTCCGGTAAAGCTACCGCCGGAAACGGTAATATCGTGCATGGCAAGCAGTAACCCTTGCCCCTCTGCATGGTGGATGGCATCACACGCCTCGTCTGCGCCCTGTGCGTGAACAGCACCGGGCACACTGTCCAAAGCTGCATCGGGAGTAATTTGCCCCGCAACAGAGATGCCGCTTGCAACAGTCAGTTCTCGCTGTATTTGACCGCCCTCAATGGCAAATTTGTGAGTGCTGTCTGCCCTCATTATGTTTCCAGCAATATCCTTAAAGCCGGAAATAGTGGCAGTGTAAAGCCTACCCGCATGAAGATCGGAAAATGATGAGGTGTAAACCTTGCCCTCCGACCACGAGCCGGTGGCCATTGTTTTCTCGTCACCGACTGCACTTAAAACAATCGTTCCGGGAGCTGATTGCATTTCTTCGTTGAAAGTAACTACCACGTTGCCGCTGCTCGGTTTATCCACACCGCTCGGTGCAAATTCAACTATATATGGCAGAATGCTATCTTCACTGGCGTGGTCGCGGTCGCCGTCCCAAGTGACGCTGTTTATTCCGCTGATTTCGTCACCCGCTTCAACTACAATGACCTCTGCGTTATCTAAAATAAGCGCACCGTTATAAAACTGAAAGCAATCGTCCGCTCCAAAGTCAAAAGAATCTACATCGGCAAACCCAATCTTATATTCGCCGGGCTCAAGATAGGCAAACTCATAGTCGTCAAACCATTCCGTTACAAGCTTTGTTGCCGTTGTTTTTCGCCATTCATCAAACACTTTCTGATATACATAGATATATTTAAAGCGGTATCCATTGTCTGCGGCAGGCAAATGCCCTGATGAGAATGTACCACTAATGACACCACCCTTTCGTATAGGCATATCCCAGTGAAAACCTTCGCGAACTAAATCCGAAACATGAACACTACACCCAACATTAGAATATCCACGCTTAATAGGCTGAAAGTGAACCCTTGTGGTTTCGTCTTCCAAGTCGATTAACGTCTTTAGCACATATATCTCAAAATATCCGTTTTCATCCGTTAAGATAGGCTGGCCAATCTGCTCAGCGTTGATGACAAAGGTTACTTCAGCATCAGCAACACCAATTCTATCTTCGGGCGGTGGGAAATAGTTAGCACCCACTTCCTCAAATAATTGCCCTGTAATTTTAAGATACAGACTTTCGTCGTAATCCGGCGGTAGTGCAACATTCATTGGCGTTAATGCTGTCAATGACTCTGATACATCCGTCGGCTGCGTTTCTTCGACATCAGATTGGTCCAAAGTTAGCTCGTTAGGCTCGTCACCTACATTCAATGCATCTTCTTCATATTGTTCGATGCTTATTTCATCGGTCTGCTCGCCGCCCTCTGAAAACACTGTCAGCGATGACATTGTAAAAAGCATAGTAATACTGAGAATAAGCGCTATTATCCGTTTCGCATAGTTTTTCATCATAAATTCCTCCTTATTAACATTTTTGGTTATTCTGCCGTTTCCAATTTATCTAAACGCCAAACAGCCGCTTCCCGTACAGAAGAATTTTTATCTTCTTCCTCTACACGCTTTAGAATCGCTTTGTTAAGAAGCTTACGCGCAATCCCTCTGCGAACCATGGGGTCGGGATCGCAAAAAACAAATGTCTCAAACAAGTTTTGATCATCAAGGTGTGCTAAAGCGATTCTTCGTGCGGCTCCGCATTTTGCGCCGTAAACAACCTCAAAAAGTTCTTGCCGTGTCATGTCATTACGAACACCACGCATGGCGGTTTCGGGGTCCCAGCTTCTCCAGTTGCCTTCAGGTTTACTGTAAAACATCTTGTTGTCCTCCTGTTAAAATTGATAGGGGTTAAAACCGCGGACTGCCATCACAGACCATGCTGTCGGCGCAATGTGGGGGCTGTCGCTGTAAACCCATGGGTCGCCGGTAAACAAGGTAAATCCGGTTGTCAGCTCTTTTACTGTGGCTGCAGGGAATCCGCCTGTTTCCAACTGCTTTGATACTAATGCCTTAAAGGCTTTTCGCGCAGGTGCATCGTAACCAAACTGCTTTAGAGCGAGCGCAGTGAACGCCGTTCCCTCCAGCCAGTAACCTCCGTTTGTGTTGGCTTCATGGAAAGGGAAGCCGCCATCAGGTGTTTGCATAGCAATGGCACGTTCCAAAGCGGGGAGGTATGGCGCAAAGTCCTTACCCAGGACCAACGCACACCAAACCTGTGCATCCAATACGATGTTTTCTTTGTTCGGGGTTACACCGTCTGCCTGCGTGCCGGTGTAAAACACTTTTGCGGTGGGATCATACATAGACTTGATAAACTGGAGTGCATTGTCAGCGGCAATTTTATACTTTTGCTCGCCTGTAACAGCATAGATCTGCTTAAAAGCCGCATAAGCGTCAATGTTATGCTCAATGGATTTATAGGTATGTTCGGTAACTTCGCCTGTTTCCGGCCAGCCGTCATATCCGCCGGTGAAGCCAGGAGTTTTGTCTTCTCTGGTCAAAACCCAGTCCATCAGTGTTTTGGCAAGGGTTAGGTATTCCTCACCGCCATATGCTTTGTGATACTGAAGTAGCGCAAGTGCCACATAAGAGCTATTGCCCACGTTTGTGCCCACTTGGTATTGGTCTTCAAAGTAGAATTTCTCGTCCGCATCATACCAACCGGGTAAACGTGTGCCGCTTTCCCAGCCCGGAAAGGGTGTAATGTTTCCGTAGGCATAGGCGTTACGTAAACGATCGGGCTTGTAACGGTCGTTTGCAACGGCATATATAAAGGAATCGAGAATGAGCTTTGCTTCATCTTTTTTGCCTGTTGCAATATACGCCATGGCCACCAGTGCATTGTCGTAGGAAAACGCCGCATTTTGGATATAAACACCCTTTGGGTTTTCCCTTGTATTAATTTCGTAAGACTGAATAAAACGTGGTGTGTTTTTCGCGGCGGCAATGATGCCCTCAAAGCGAATTTCATCAAGATAAAACAGCGTTTCACCTTGCCTATTCGCTCCACTCACCACAAAACCAAATCCACAACCGATGCTCGATAAGTTAGCACTATCAAGATCAATCGTGTACTTTTTCCAATCCTTTGTGAGCTTGACGAAAAGATTTCGTTTTGTGGTGCTATCGGGATAAGGAGCTATTTTCTTGCCGTATTCACCGTCATACCCAAGCCCAGCCGTGAAAAACTCAACGATTTCGCCGCCCTTCTCACCCTTTGCCATAAAGGTGAGTTTGGTAGCACCGGTTAAGTCAAACCCAGCGTTTGGCACCTCGCCGAAGTTTAGCCGTGGTACGGTTTCGCCTTTTGACAGGTAACCGTTTAGAAACATCCAACCGCCCCAGTTTAATGCGTTCGTATTAACCCGGCAGGCAATAGCGCTTGAACCGTTGTATGCACCACCCACATTTTCGTCCATATCATCGACGAAGCTTGCAGTGCCGCTGCCGATTTTCGCCTTTTGTGTAAAGTTGTTGCTTATGGCAGCATAATCGGAGTAGACATAGACAAATTCGCTGTTTTCATTTAAACGGTTTTCAAGGTATGATAGCGCCATTTGTTCCTTTTTTGCTAAGTCAGGTAGCTTATTTTTAGGCTTTTCTGCGACCACTGAAGTCTGCGAGGGTGTTTGGCTTTGACTCGGGGTATTGGCCGCTATCTCCTGCGCATTGACGCAAGCGATGAGGGAAAATAGACACAGCAGTATGACTGCCGTCCCATATATCTTCATTTTCATAGAAACTCCTCCTTCACTCTAAGTATCCTTATTATAAAAGCTCTATCTCGCCGTTTTTCTAAGCAAAGTTTCAAATAAAAAAGCAGCACCCCACTTTAACTTGTGGAGTGCTGCCCAAAGGCGGTACGTTAATATAGAGTGCTTACATTTTTTTCAAATCCATAAGCTCGCAATAATCGTGATAATGCGCCTTAATCTCATAAATTTGCGGCAATATCTGCGTCTTTGCCGCATGAAACAAGCTTTCATACCGTGGATACCGCTCCCGGCAAAGCTTGAAAAACGGTACAAAATACTGCTCGGTTTCCACTGCTTTTTGATAGCGCTTGCAAAGGTCTACGCCCTGTAGCGTACACATATTGTGCATTCTGTCCGCGGTTTTTATAGCGGCGGCATGAATGTCCTTTGAAATGTCTTCAAGATACTCTCTCAAAACAGCATCATCCTTGTAATCTAAATATCGTTTTTTACTGACAAGACGAACCATTTCGGCAACACGCACACCAAATTGCTCTGAAATTGATTCTACTGTAAAACCTGGCACATCCTCTACCATGTCGTGCAAAAGTGCAGCCGTTACGGCATTTTGATTTGTAATGCCATAAGAGACGAGGAAGTTTGCCACATCTATGCAGTGCATATAATAATCGCTGCCGTCAAAGCGGACAAAGCCCCTTTCGGCACACATCTCTTCCTGCACAATGTCAAACGCTTTCATAGCTGCCGATTCCGCACCATAAAGCAGTGATATCCTGCGCTCTAAAAATAGTCTTGAACCTTGCTCCATGTGTGACCCCTCCTCTCTATGCGTTATGAGAATAGTGTAGCACATAGAGGGGAAGGGGTTTTCTAAGCAAAGTTGCAGGTCGGAGTTAATTCTTATTGCCGAAAATGCTCCAAAAGCCTTTTTTCTTTTTCTGTGTCAATTCCGAAAGCTTCGCCCGCACACCCTCAGGGCGAATGTAGCCCATATCCCTATTTTGCAACTCGGTTATAAACTTTTCAAAATCAATGTCCGTCCAATTTGGGCAGCGGTGAAGAAAGGCTTCAAGATAGGGTAGAGCGTCTTCGTCCCAGTCGGTAAAACCGGGGAATTCATAGTTATAGCTAATCTGCCAACAAAGTGTAAAATCATCTGCACAAATATATCTGCCGTCTTCAGAAAAACGATATCCTTTCCACACAACCTTTTCTATTATTTTCTGCTCATCAGGTTTTTTAAGATTGGCTAACATCAGAATTCCCGTTTCGCTATGTATATCTGTAACCGAAAACAATGCCACAAACTGTGAATCAGGCGAAAAACCCACGAGGCGAAAAACATTGGAAAAGCTTGTGCTCTTCTCCAATACTTCGGTTGTTTCGGCTTGTGAATTTCGCAACGCAGTGTTTGTTGCATACTCACCCCAAAAAGGAGCAATAAACATATAACCTTGCACATCACGACACAACCAAAACCCGTGAGCATCTTCACGGATGATCCCTACAGCTTGGTCTTGATCTACAATAAGCACCCATTTTTCATCGTCCGATATTTTCTTTAATCCTTGCACAGCGTATACTTCATAAATTCCATCAGCCGCCAAAATGTTCGAGAGGGCAAAGGGTTGACGCTTTGACAATACATCCCACTTAATCGTAAACTGATAGCGCTCTTTTAGCTTTTTAAACTTCTCCCATTTTTTTTGCAACTTTCGATTAATCGTTAGAGGAGTCATTTTGTGCAAATCAAATATCTCTGCGCATTTAGGTTGCTTAATAGGTGATGCAGGGGATATACTATAAACGCTTACCTTTCTGCAGTACCGACCTATCGCACATTCCATCTCGGTTGATAATGGGCTAAATTTATTGTCAAAAATTGAACGATAGTCATAAAAGGCTTGTAGTGCTTTAGGTATATCTGTGTTTTCCATGCTTTTGAAAAAAGTTTGCTCATGCCTACGGCTTTGCTCTTCCATATTGCGTATATCCCCCAAAGGGGCAATTTTTGAAACCATATATGGCGCAGGAGGCAAATCGCGCAGTAATCTAACTAAGATCTGGTTAGATTGTTTAGCATAGACGCCATAGTAAGACATGCCTTCACTCACCAAAGCCAATGCGCCGTCCGGACTGATAGAAAGTATTGAACCGTCAAATGTACACAAACAACGGTTGCTATCAATACATAAAAGCTTATTTTTGCATACTTTATAAAAAGGATTTTCAAGCCTTTCCGGGGTAGGGCGAATTGATATATCGGAATCTTCGAATATCTTTCCCTCAAGATATTCAAGGGTTTGCGCATCCCAGCAATGAAAATAATTTTGGGTATAGGTAATTTGGTCACGCATGCTGTGATAAGAATGTTGTACCAAGGCACAAAGCTGGTTTGTTTCCTCGGAAAAATAAACATCCAATAGAGAAGTTTTTTCACTGGGTCTCACCAATTCATGATCACTTTTAGAGTTTTGATGAACAAAGTCACCAAGCTGATGAGGAATATATACCTTTGTCGTAATTTTTTCCTCGATATCAAATACCACAATATCATAACCAATAAAGTTTAATGCGTTATTGTTAAATCTTAATTGACCGTTTACATATCCAGCTATACGTTGTCGGTTTGCGTTGTATCGAAAATGGGTTATTTTTAAATCTTTCGGAAAGTAATCTACCTTTACGAATTCCTCAGTCACTGTATCCAAAATGTGCAAGCTGCCATCGATAACTGCCAGCAGTTGATTGTTTGCGATAAATTGTGCATCTGTATAGGGCGAAGTAATCCGTTTTATGGTTGAGATGCGGGATATTGCTTCGCTGAGCAGATTGTTATTGGGGAACTGATTTGATTTTAAAAAAACCTCGATAGCTTCTTCTGGCATAGCGCGTTCAATATGTAACCAAGCAAGGCAGGAGCAAAAATCGTTTCCGTTAAAATTAGCTTTGGTTTTTAGATAACCAATAGCCTCCTCATCAGATATTATGCCCATTCGCCACAAATAAAGGCTATGGTTGTATACACAAAAAGTATTATTGGGGTCAGCCTTTTGCGCAAGCTTCCAGCACCTCTCCGCCTCATCACACATGCCAAGGTCAACAAAAGATAGGGCTTTGTTGTTTAGATAATCTGCCGTGTTTTTTGCCGCATTGCTCTCCGGTCGTGGGTAATTGCTTCCAGTTACAGCCGTATAAATAACCGCAAGTAGCTCCAAAACCACGCCAAAATCCCGCAAACGGTTTTCAGGTTCACTTTCTAAGCATACCGCAAGCAGCTCCTTCATCTGCTCCGGCATGGGTACACGCGTTTCATTAAAATAGCCCTGGCAATTCGTCCCAGCCACAACACCGCTTGCCCAGGGGTGAGAACCAACATACATCTCAAGCACAGACACAGCCCATGAATAGATGTCGGTTTGCCGTGTTAAATTTTTGCCGTCCATCTGCTCAATAGAGCAGTAGACAGGCGTAAATAAGGGCGACGCTAAAAACAAAGTTTGCTCCGAATCGGCAAACTCGGTGGGTATTCCCACTTTACCCTCCGGCATGGTCAAAAGCGCTCTCGCTTGTGCAAGCCCGAAGTCCGATACCTTAGCCTCGCCGTCTTTTGTAAAAAGTAGATTTCCCGGCTTTACGTCCCGGTGCAAAAGCCCTATTTTATCGCCGTTTTCGTCTTTTAGCTCATGGGCATAATGAAGCCCTCTGGCAAATTGTATGGCAATATCAAGGATTCTCTCCTGCTGTTCTTGCTCTGTTCCTGCATAAAGTCTGCCGTCACGAATCCAGTCCGCAAGGCTTCCGCCCTCCATCCACTCGGCAAAGATGGTGGGGATACCGCCGATTTCACGGACATAATAACAGGACACGATGTTGGGGTGCAGACCTAAGTCAATCCATTTTGTACATTCATTTATAAAGATTTCTTTATTTTTTTCCGTGGTGAAAAATTCCGCTCTGGGTTGTTTCATGGCAAGGTCTACGTTCCAGCCTGTGTGATGAACACGCCAAACAAGCCCCATACCGCCTGTTTCGATGGGGCCTTCTTCCACCGTATATGTGTCAAGAATTGCTCCGCCTTTTTTGTGAGAATATAGGGCAGAAAAAGCCCCTGTGCTCTCTTCAAGTACGGTTTTTTCGCCGTCAAAATTCGGGTTCATCACAGCACCTCTTTTACTGCTCCTTCCACATCAGCTGGCAATGCCGCAACAATATCAGACCGAAGCTCCAAAGCCGAGTGATAAGCCATTGTGGGCTGTTCAATAAGCGCTCTGTCAATGACAGCGGCAAGCTTCGGGGGAATACTGTCATCACGTTGTAAAATCGGAACGGCATTTTCCGTTGTAATCACATACCATGGATTTCTGCCGGCTGTAAAGTTTTTAACATAGGCGCCGGTCAGTATGTTGTAGTAGGTGGCCGCCGCCGCCCAAATGTCAACCTCAGGCTTTGCATACTTAAAATCAGTTGCCTGCATCCGAGACATAAACATAGACGTGCCTCTGTAGGTGCCGGTTTTCGTAATTCTCGAGAGTCCGGCGGTGTCAAAGGCCTTTGTCATGCCAAAGTCGGCAATTTGAGCTGTTGGGGTCCCAGAATTGTCAGACAAAAATATATTGCCCGGCTTGATATCCCGATGCACTACACTGAGTTTATGAACGTAGTCAAGCCCCGAAAGCACCTGCAAAATAATGTAGGTAGAGGTGACAAGCGAAAGCTTACCGCCCATTCGTCCCATAAAAGAATCCACACTGCCACCCTCGTACAAATCCATAAGGATATAAAAGCAACCATCGGCACTACCGGTTTTGTGGGTCGCGACAACATTTTTATGATTTAATGATACCGCTATTTCCGCTTCACGCAAAAACTGCTCTTTCATCGTGTCGCTTGTTTTCACCTGCGGCGATATCGTCTTTAATGCATAAAGCTTACCACTCGATAGTTCTCGTACCCGCCAAACCTCACCCATGCCGCCAGTGCCTAAGGGCGACACCATCTCAAATCCGGCGATGGGAGAAGCCTTTATTGCTCTATGCTCCTGCTTCTCTGTTTTCACAGAGCCAATCAGACCACGCAGTTCATTGTCCATTTGCTTTGCATAGCGGTCAAAGCATTCCGGGCATAGGGCGTTATCATCCGACCCCGGATAAAAATCCTTGCCGCAGTCTTTGCATTTTTTTGGCGCTCTTTCGATTTCAATGTGCTGTTCTTCCTGAGTAGATTCTGTGATCTGCAAGGTAAGTTCACAGCTCGAGCCAAGACCTAATGTGTCACCATCTTTAAGAAGATACTCGGTATGAACGATATCTTTTTCTACTACAGCGTTGTCCGCCTCGCGCTGGCCGATTTTTTCACCATTTATAAACGTACCGTTCAGACTTCCAAAGTCCTGTAGTTTAACCTCGGGCGGCGTGATTTCAATGACGCAGTGATACCGGGATACGTTGCTTTCGGGCATTATGATGCCACAATCCCCCTGGCGGCCAATAAACAGCCGTGTTTTTTCATCATACACAAATTTTTTACCCAAAAGGGAGCCTTTGGTTACTGTAAGTGTCACGGTCATTTTATCACTCTCCATCTTGATACACCTTCATAAGCACCGTATATTCATTTGTTTCTTCCTCAGAAAGAACACCGTCACGAACCAAAATAGAAAAAATGTCGGGTATATAATTAATTATACCGCTGTCGTTATAGTCGGTGTAGGTTTTCTCAAATAGAAGCAGTAGCTCGTCTATGTTATCATTTGCTTCGTAATAATGCACACAGCTATCCGCAAAATCCTTTTTCTTCTTATAAATCGGATACAAGGGATCGTTTTCGCTGAGGTTCGCTAATACTTTTTCGGCTGTTTTTTGCTCGTAGTATGGATAGCGCTCGTGAGCACAACGCAGTGCCGTCAAGAGTGCATGGTCGATGCGCGTCAGCGGCTCGGACAAAGGCTGAAGCTTTGCTATTTCAAGCATAACATCAATTTCGTCCTCGGTCATATTTTCATAAAGGCCAAAAACGATGAGCTTCGCACGAAGTCCTTTCACGGTAATCTCCTTATCCGCAAGCAGCGGAAAAAGTAGATTTTTAATCGTTATGGGCAGACCCCCGGTAATATATAAATTATGAATTGTATCATTGCCGATGTAAAGCATAATAAACGAAACAAGTTCACTGTTTGGGATATATCCTTTGTCAAAGGCTCGAAAGTATTTATCATATTCCGAAAGCAACGTTTTTAAGGCTTCCTCTGTTTTAACATCTGCAAAATCTCTGCTTAAAACGGTGGTGGCGATTTCCTCAGGGGTTGTTCCTAAGTCGTAATTTTCAAGGCCGTATTCTTTTAAGTAATTGTAATAATGGGTGAGAATTTCTTCGCTTCCGGCGTAAGCACGAAGTACAAAACGGCAAACCAAATCCTTTGGATTTTTGGCATACAGCTTTGGGTAGCAGTTGGCGCATAAAAACAGATTGAGTTCTTTTTCATTCATTGCAAGAGCCATACCAAGTTCCTTAAAGCGTTCTTTCCCGTGAGGTTTTGCACCACCAAGCCACTTTTTAACCATGGTGTGTGATACATTGGCGCGGTCGGCCAAGGCGCTATTTGAAAGACCTAAAAAAGCCATGCGCTCCCTTATGTCCTCCGCAAAATCATAAACTTTAAAGGAGGAAAGCTGTTCTTTGATGTGTTCTATATCGTCCGCAAGGATCACTTCATTTTTTTTCTTTAACATAATCTCTCCCCCTAAAATAAGTATATTTTAAAAAATATGAAGCGTTTCCAAGTAAAGTTTCATATGGGGTGCTCCATTATCATTATACATATTGTCAATTAAAATATCAATATGTTGCGTCAACATGTCGTTTTTAATTGTTGTATACTTAATAAAAACATGTGAGAGGATTTTGAGAATGCAAAGCGAACAGAGCAATTTGAAAGCCGTTACCAGTTATTTAAAGCTCACAGAGCAGGCTCTTGCGGATGCTGTAGGTGCAGATCGTTCTCAAGTCAGTCGCTGGCTGACAGGCAAACGCAGCTTGAGAGCAACCTTACAGTGGGCAAAAAAGATTGCGGACGTGTTTCTTTCAAGGAATCTAACCGCTAACAATCTTGAATGGTTTGCTACGAATTTTAATAGTGCAGGGGTTACGTCAGACTTTACGTCCATGTCTGATGTCAAAAAGAATTTAATCCTCTGGTTGTGTCAAGACAACCATGAGGATACAGAGGCTATTGCAATTTCACCCATTTCTTCAAAGAACGATATCGCTAAGGCAGGGATTGCAGACATTGCGCTTGCGTTATCATTGGAGCTAAGAATGCTTAAAAAGAGAGCTTCCATAAATATTTATCTGTCCAGCAAAAAGAGCCAGGTGTTACTACATGATATTATGGTCAAAGCCTTGTTGGTAGCGACCACAGAATATAAGGTCAAAGTACGCTTGCTTATCTCCATTTCCGTGTCAACCGATACACTGTCGGATTTTATCTGTGCTTATATAAACCCCATTATTACAGACAATTTACAGGTTTTTACGGTAAATGATTTAACGCCATCTCTTATCAATCAAACAATTTTTTCCTTGCCGGAACGCTGTGCCGTGATCGTGTCGGAGGTTCCTCATTCAAGCGCTCCTTGCGGCGCACTCATTATCCGTGATAAACTGTATATGAGCAGTTTAGACAATAACTACGAAACGCTTGTCGCTACGCAAAACCACTGCTTACATCCTATCAAGGTGGCTTTGATGGGGGCATTCGCGAATTATATAGCTCTCAATTTACTAAGTTTGGTAATATAGATATTATTAGCAACAAGTTATTTTTACCGCTTCATGAGAGTTTTGAAGATAACCTCAAAAGCGGAACGGTGTTTCGAGTCATTGCTGCGCAAAACAGCCAAAATACAGTGATGACCAATACTGATTGGATTACCGAGTTTTCAAGCTATGTCAATCTCCTCCGCAAATATCAGAATTTTGAGCTACTCATTTTACCTGAAATAACTATGCTCACTGCTAATGCAACCATTATGATTAAGCAAGAGCGGCATGTTGTCATCAACACAGGAGATAAGCAAACACCAGTTATTTTATATTCCGACCAAACAGCGCTACCAAACGAAGGCCAACAGCAGTTTGATAAGCTCTGGGGACAAGAGGGTTATTCGGAGCAACTGCGAGATCAGACTATCTCAAAATTAGAAACTCTTATCCAGAAAATTAAGAATTGAAACTTTGCCGAAAAACCCTAAGGTGTACCTTTGTTATACTGAAAAAAACGAAAAACGAGGTGCTCATATGATTTATATTACAGGCGATACTCATGGGGATTTTAGACGCTTTGATGATGGCTGTTTTACCGAGCAGAAGAATCTGACAAAACAGGATTATGTCATTATTTGCGGTGATTTTGGCATTTGGGAGGATACCCCGAAAGAAGAAAGAATGTTTGATGAGCTTGACCGAAAACCATTTACTACGCTTTTCATAACAGGCAATCATTCCAATTATGATTTGCTCAAAACCTATAAGGTAGAGCAGTTTTGCGGTGGCAAGGCACAGTTTATCCGTCCGTCTATCGTTCATCTCATGCGCGGACAGATTTTCCACATTGAGGATAGGCGTTTTTTCACCATGGGTGGTGCTTCCTGCCATGACATGCCGGGTGGAGCCCTCTCTATGGACGATCCGTTATTTTTGAAAAAGAAAACCGAGCTGTCGGAAAAATGGATTAAGTTTCGTATCGAGCATGTATCGTGGTGGAAGGAAGAACTACCCAGCCACGAAGAATATGAGGAAGCATGGAGAAACCTTGAAGCTGCCGATTACACGGTAGACCATATCATTACCCATTGTCCGCCGGAGTGTATTCGTCTGCTTTTAGAGGTGCTTGGCGCAAATGGCTACCCGAAAGACAGCTTAACCGACTTTTTGGAACAGGTGAAAAACAAAGTGCAATACAAAAACTGGTTTTTCGGTCACTATCACGGCGATGCGACTACTATTGATGACCATTATATGTGCTATCAGGAGATTGTACCGCTTACACGCTACGACAAAGGATAAACGCAACGAAAACACCCCTATGTCGGCGCAATTAATACGCCGACATAGGGGTAGAAGATATCACTTCTATTTTCAATTCAATAAAATACCATCTTCCGTCTTTCCATGCGGTATACCCTCGAGGTCCGCTCCAGCCCTCGGACATCCTAAGCCAACGGTATTCTGCTGGCAATATCTCTTCGCCCTGCTTATCCACAAGCCCAAACATAAAATGGTCTAACCCCTCTCGCCGTTCTTGCCAGTAATAACTGTCTGTATCTTTGCCTTTAATTAGAAGGGCGGGTTCTTTGATTTCGGCGATAGGTTCCGGCTCAGGGTCGCTAAACCTCCTATCAAAGTGCATATACTGATATTCATCGGGTAATGGGTGAATTTTCAAGTAGGCTCGCATAGTAAATCCTGCTTACTGCTCTTGTATTTGACATCTTTGTCGCCACATTTTTATATCCGTAAGTGATGACATATTGTTCTACATATCAGATGTGCGTTCCTTATGCGCCTGAATGCCGTTTTTATGGTCAATCAATGCCTTTTGATATGCTGCAGAATCTTTATTATTGTTGCATACCAAGTACACGGCGGAGATATTGTGGTTCTTCTCCAAAAAATCACAAATTGCCGATATTGCTATAGGTGCCGCCAAATCTACAGGAAAAGCGTGAACGCCTGTACTTATAGATGGAAAAGCAATGCTCTTTAGACCGTTTTTATCTGCCAATTCCAAAGATTTATAATAGCAGCTATATAAATTTTCCGCTTTGTTAGAAATTTTATCGTACCACTTAGGACCAACCGTATGTATAACAAACTTTGCCAAAAGATTATAACCATTTGTTATAACAGCTTCACCAAGCTTACAGCCACCATATTTTTGAATACACTCATTCTCAAGTTCTTTACCTGCTTTCTTATGAATGTGACCGCATAAACCGCTCCCCATACGCAAAGACGAATGTGCGGAATTGACTATTGCATCAGTATTAAAATCAGTTATATCTCCTAACAAAACAGATAGTCTGTTCATGAAATTTCACCTCAAAGATGCAGTATTGGTTAAAATGACCTCATATTGTTCTACATAAATATCGGGCAGGTCACACCGCCATTGCCAATCAGATTTATCTTTGTAGGACACATCAAAGGCAGAGCAATGTTCCTCTAAACCGCAAACGCTACACTTATGCTGTTTGTCGTAATAAACACCCATTGAAACAAACTTGTGCCCGGTTTCGTCACAGATAGATGCCATAATTTGAACCTCCCTTATACTTTTATATGTCTTATTATACCATGGTCATCAATATTATTTATCCGCAAAGTTTCATACATCAAGAAATCGTGAAACTTTTGCGGGAAATAAGGCTCTCTTAGTGACTTATACTTATTTACAAAGTTGGGAGGGATTTGTATGTTTTATGGTACTTATGTATGCTGTTTAGATAACAAGGGACGTTTTACTGTTCCAAAAGACTTTTTGAAGTCATGTGGCGACAGCAAAAAGGTGAGGACACTATATTTTACAGCTGAGAAAACCTTGTGTGTGTATAGGCACATGCCGGAAAACTGCTCTCACAGGACGGTAGCTCTCTCTTTTTTCGGCAAAGCCATGATACCGGATATTTTATTAGAGCAATATGCTCTAAAGTCCGGCGATGAAATATTGTTGCGTGATTGTGATGATTTTTTTGTAATAACAAAACTGAAATATTTTCCTATTCATTCGCCCGGTCTGAAAGCTGCTTTGGAGATAGACGGCAACCTAATAAACGAGCTTGATGCGGCAGATGTAAGGCATATAGAAATTGATAACGAGCCTGACCTCGCCACAGATGAACTACGCCCTTTTGGGGGGATTTTTCAGCTTACGCTAAAAAACTGCGGGCTTCGTGACTTAAGCTTTCTTGAAGCTATGCCGCAGCTTCGGAACTTGGATATAAGCGGTAATTATGTCGTAAATGCCTATCCATTAAGTTCGCTTAAAAAGCTTGAAACTTTGACAGCGGTGAAGTGCGGCATCGGCGACATTGACTTTATAATGGAGCTTCCTGCCATAAAAGAACTGTATTTAGACAGTAATAATATTACAAATTTGGTACCGCTGAAAAATAAGTACGACCTTCGTGTTTTGCATTTTACCGATAATTATATAAATTGTGTTTCCGAACTACTTCCCTTAAAAAGCCTTACGGAAGTAAAGTTTTCGGGCAACCGAATTAATAAAGAAGATAGTCAAGAACTATTGATCCACCTAATTCTAAACAGCCACAAAACCACCGTGCTGTCGGAAGAAGCCTATCATAAAAAGCGAATGATGTTTATGTCGGCCTACGGCGAAGAAATGGGAAAACATTTACTAAGCCTTTTACTTGATCTAATTTTTGTGCGGCGCATTGATGAGGTGCTATTTGAGGATGAACACCGCTATACGGCAAATGTCACCATAGATACAGAGCCGCTTACGCTTGCGGTGGAAAATGTCATCCATTCGCCCTATTCGTGGATAAGACAGCGAACCCTGCACTGGATGTACCGCCAAGTTGCAACCGAGGTGCCGAAAAAGATAGATTATATTGACAGCATTTCGCCGGGCAGACCGGGAACGCTGCGGTTTTCCGCTGCCGGTGGAGGATTTATTGGCCCCGGCGAGCATTATATATCTGATAACTCGCAATATACAGAAGTTAATTTTTTCGAGCAGCTCATGCCGCCCGAAGCGATTGGTATGTTGTATCATAGCGATTTTAAGAAAGTGCTATGGGAGAAGCTTCGTTCTTATAAATGGGAAAAGCTTGAGATCGCCTTTGTAAATTTGTTTCCAATGGAAGAGCTTAACACACAAGACATAATCCCTGCAATAGTGGAACGAATCCCTCTCCAAAACATTTGCACACTTTATAACATAGCCATATGTGACGATAATGAAGCTTGTGCAGAACTGGCTTTGCAAAAAATATCAGATGATTTTGTGCTGGCCGTCATAGCGGAAAATTATAGAATGGGCAAAAAGGCCGTTTCCCGGATAAAAGATCAAACGGTGCTTGTTTGCCTTGCGCTCTGCTTAAGACATTCGTATTTTATTGAAACCCTTTTGGAGCGGATAACCGACCAAAATGAGCTGTTTAACATTGCAATGAAAAGTTTTCGGGTTGGTGTTTCGATATTTAGCGTTGATTATATTAACGACCAAGCGCTCCTTGAAAAAATTGCAAAAGAGAGTAAAGAGAGTCAAGTCCGGGTAGCGGCAGTAGGCAAAATTTCGGATGAAAATGTCTTGTATGAGCTGGCTATAAAATATTCTGATGAATACACACGCTCTGCGGTAATCGGAAGGCTTCAAAACTTCAAGCTTCTGGGTCAAATTATGAAGATAGAAAAAGACCCGGATTTCAAATATAAAATCCGTGACCGCATTTTTGAATTGGCACGCACATCGCAGGGAGATTCGGCGATGAACAAGCTTCTATACGAAATAGCAAACTCATACAAAGGTTTTATTACACAGGAAGATGCTATCTACCTTATGGATGACATAGGTTTGCTGCTCAAATTTTTGGGTGGTAAAAACGAAAAAAAGCAGCTTTGGGCGCTAAGGCGGTACTCCCGCCTTAGGTGCCATGGAAATGAGATTATGGAGGATCAGCCGCTATACTGCCATTTGGCAGAGAGCTCATTTCGTCTGCTTAGGGAAGAAGCCGCTGCTCTTATTCGCCCGGGCTATAATAAAAATGGTGTAAGCGATATGAGTACCAGCTCATCATCAAACTGAGGTGAGTCTCCATAACAAAAGGAAAATGGCAATACCTTTTTACTACTAGCTTTGGATAGTAGCGTTAAAAGCTCGCTCTCGGACAGCCGATAACCGCCAAAAGTGGCAATGTACGCATTGCCGAAATACTTTGTGGCATTTTGCAGCTCGCCTTTTAGCCGTGAAAGTCCCTCGATTTCTTCGTAAGTTTTTACCGAAAATTCCATACAGGCACCGCCAAACAAAACATCCCGTGCCGATAAAAGCCGGGAATCAGCTCGCTGAAATTGAGTGAACGGAAGCAGAACCCCACCAAGCGCATAGGTAAGGTCGGCGAGTAGTAATTGGTCATCGAGATTTTGTTTCCAAAGGATTATGGTCGAACCCCGAAAAGAAACTTCATGAATTATTGAGAGCGTTTCCATCGCATTTTGATACCCGGCTTCATCATCAGTCCCAGCCGGAACTGTGGCGATAAAAATAGTTGGCTTTTCCCACTCTTTGGCAAGCCTTAGAATACCGATTGCCGCTGTGCAGTTTTCGGCATTAGTTAAGTCTGTAAAAATAAGTGAAAGTCCAGTATGCTGCAGAGCTACCCACAGATTTTTTTCGATTTCCTGTGACAAATGCTCACTTGGCTTTTTCCCAAGAGAAAGGCAGGGCATATTCGGGGAGTTTTCAAAGGACACTATGTCTGCCCGGGAGCCGCACAGCAGATGCCTCAATACTCCCGGGAGTTTTCCGTACGGGAACGAAGAACTGTCAAGAGGTATGGCGTTTTCATTGAATTTAAGAGCAAGTTCGCACGCCTTTTTCCCAACAGATACAAGAGTTATCTTTCCGTCGGGCAAGGTGTTCCAGTATATCTTGCCATTTGGTTCGCACAATACAAAACTCTTGCCCATGCCTATCAGTTCAAGCTCGGTGTCCTCGGCAAAGTAGCCCATGGCTTTGCGGGGCAATTTTAGCTCGCCCTTTCGTATGACCGCTTTACCGTTAAAGCGGCTTAACTTCAGCACAAACCAAGGGTTAAATGATGTTTGGTTTGCCCTTCCTAAAAAAAGCATGAAGCGTTTATTTTCACCTAATGTACCGAATGAACAGGAAAAAGATACAGTATTAGCTGCAAACATGTCGGGAAGCTCTACTGTACCGTTCTGTATCCGGCATGAAAATGAACCTATGAACATAATTACAACTCTCCTATACTTCAACATTAACCTATACGAAAGCTCTTATCATTCAATTCAATTAAACTATCCGCTCTTCCCCGCATATAGAACATCTTTCGTCTTGATGACGAGCCCCATATGAATTACCAGACTCAAAACTGTTCGCAACGTAATATGATTCGCCCACTTTACACCAGTCATGCTCTTTTCCGCATTTTGTGCATCGGCATCCGTTCCAATCGTGTGCCATATCCCTGGTTTCTCTGCATCGAATACATCGACAACCATCCCATTTGTGGCCAAAGAAACATGCAATCCCTATTATCATACCTCCATTTATCTATACATCATAACTCTAAAATATTTACTTATTTCTATCTAAAGTTTCACAGGGTAAGAAACAAATGAAACTTTGCTTAAAAAAATGACGTCAAACTGTGGTATAATTTATTCAAGAAATAAATGCGAGGAGAATAAGCCATGAGTTACTATATAACACCCATAAAAATTGTTGGCGTTGGCGGTGCGGGCTGTAATATCGCAAAAACTATGATGTCAAACAATTCTCTATCTGCAATCAGAAACGAAATAATAGATTCGTTCAGTATAGAGTATATCGCTATGAATAATGACTTGCCGTCTTTAAACTTAAACCCTTGCCCGAAAAAGCTGTACCTTGATCCAGGGGGACGTGGCGAAGGTCAGCCCGGGCTTTGCAGAGGGGCGGCAGAACTGCTATCCGGCAAAATTAAAGAAGCGCTTATCGGCGCAGAAATTGTGATAGTGACTGTGGGCTTGGGCAGCAACTGCGGCACGGAAAGCGCTCCTGTCATCTGTGAAATTGCAAAAGAATTGGGTGCAGTTGTCGTATGCGTTGTAACCATTCCGTTTTCCTTTGAGGGAAAAAAGCGCGCTGCAATCGCGAAAACAGGTCTTTTGGAGCTTAAAGCCATTACCGACCACATCATTGTGTTAGAAAATGATACTCTCTTCCAAATGTTCGGGCAAAACATGACACTGGATGAGTGCTTTAGAAGAGCAGATGAAGTGCTTTGCCAAAAACTTGGTGAGTATATATTGTCAGAAGGGTTGGTGTGAACATGAGAAAAAAAACGGCAATTTTAAGGGCTTTCCCAAAATATGAATACTCTTTTTGTTTTGACCATGGGAAGCAGAAGCTCATGAACTACCAATATAGCAAGCTTTATTTAATCCATCTGAAAACGAATACACTGACAGAAATTATGACTGATGTGTATTATGGACTTGAACAATTTTGCTTTTCCCCGGACGACAAGTATATTTACGCAATGGGTACACGGATAAACAGTTGTGGTACCGTATATCGAATTGACACACACAACAATGCGTTTGCGGAGTTTTTTACAAGTACGGCTTGTATTCAATCGTTCTGCCTTTCAACCGATGGCAATTTTGCTTATATCGCTGTCACCTGTGGAGAATCCGCGGAGAGTCAAAACCGCCTTGTTCAGATTGACACCAAAACACGTGAAATCTGTTATGAATATGCACTCCCACTTACCGAATGTAAGGCTATGAGCATTTTTGAAAACATCATAACCATTTACGGAATAATCTACGAAACACATATCGAGGGTGACGGCCACGAGCTGTTTGACAAATATTTTATTGCCGAGTTGCAAATAAACACCGCTGATAAAACAAGTCATTTGGTGGATATTAACCATGCGGAATATATGCGCAAGGTTAAAGCAACAAACAATGGTACTTTTTTGCAAGCATTGCCAAAATACATTGAGGTTCATTATTATCAAAATGACCAAACGGAATTTTGGGACGATACAAAATATTGCACCTTAATATGCGACGGTGACTTGCTTGAACGTATCCCCCACCATCAACTGTTAGATTACGAAGCCAAAAACTCAAACTTTCCCTGTTATGCACTAAAGGAGTATGAAGAGTTTGTTCTTTTGATTGGTTATGAAGATTAAAGCGGGGCAACCTTCATGGGAGGTTGCCCCTATCACCATGCATCAAGGGCATCTTGATAACCCCTAATAGCCCACGCCGTTTGGCCTTCATCAGTTTTGAGTGAACTATCTGCACCGCAGTCGATAAGTGCCTGCCAACGCCTCTCATTGTTTTGATTACTGTTACCGGCATCATGAAGAGGTGTCCAAAGGTAATCGTCCTGTGCGTTAACGTCCGCACCCCAATCCACCAAAAGCCTAATAGCAAGACCGTCATCGCTTAGCCCTTTGGAAGCGTAATGGAGTGCTGTTCTTCCTTCCTTTCCTCTATCACCTATATGAGCTTTAATGAATTCAGCTCTGTCTTTAAAAAGCAATAGCTTTTCATAGTTATGTGAGCTGTATGCAGCCCAGTGTAGCGCATTTTCGCCTTCATAAATTAGCTCTTCATCACTTATGGTTTCAAGCAAAGCGGCGAGCCTTGGCACATATGATAAATGGTTTGAATTTTTAAGTATATATCTAAGGCGATAGGAAGCGGAGCCATTCACGAAATTTTCTACATCGTCTTTATAATATCCGGTGATGCCATATTGAAGGAGCAATTGTTTTGCTTCATCTATGCGTTTTTGCGCCTCTTCCTTAGCCTTTGCCTCCAATGGGTGTTCCTCACGCCATCGGGTCATATATTCTTCGTGCCGCTGTTTTTCCTTTTCTTCACGTAAATGTCTTTCTTCGTCCCTTATAAGGCTTCGCCGGCGCAATTCTTCCCGCTCTCGCTCCTTTTCCTCATCTGTTTTGTATGCGGCAGCGGTTTTCGCCATAAAAACACTTATTTCCATGTTGCAAGCAGCTGCTAAGCGAGTTAAATGCTCAAGGCTCAAATCCCTTTCGCCATGAAAGTATTGCTTTAAAATTTTGGGGCTTATCTGAACCTTTTCGATAAATTTGATTTTATCTCTGCCATACATATGCGGCTTGCATAGAGCATAAAGCATATCGCCGGTATCGTCATTCATCTTGAGATTACCCATGTCCTCGCCTCCATTCAAAGTATTCACTTGGCGCCATTCATCTGGGGTTGGTATGCCGTTTTGCTCAATCTCCTCGGCAGTAGCGCCGTTTTCTTCTTTCAAAGTCGCATCGGCGCCGCAGTCAATGAGAGCTGCCCATCCGGTTCCATAACATTTACCGCAAAGAGCTAGCTCGTGCAGCGGTGTCCAAAGACCGTCGTCCCTTACATTTACATCTACACCCCACTGCACTAAAAGCTTAATGGTCTCTCCTCTATCGTCCTTTCCACTCGCCGCATAGTGGAGAGCGGTTCTGCCGCCATGACCTTTATCGTGGATATGTTCGGAAACAAAATCAGCTTTACATTCTTTTAGCAGTAAGAGTTTTTCGTAGCTAAGCGCACCAGCGGCCGCCCACATGATTGCATTTTCCCCTCTGAAACACAAATCCTTGTCGCCAAGTGTTTCGAGTAAGGCTTTCAGCTTTGGCAGATATTCTCTTTGTTCGAGGTATAATATGATGTAGCTTAGCGGGTTTGTGTAAAATGAGTAAAGAAAATCCTTTGCATTGGTTTCGATTCCATTAACCAATATGCCATATTTAAGCAGTTGGGTTTTAGCTTGTTGCAATTTCTTTTCCATATCGCTTCCTCCTGATAAGGTTTGTTTTTGATTTATTCCGTACCGATTGAGTTCAACCTAACCCAGCGTTCGCTTCTTATATATCTCCTTTTTCCCATCGGGAAATACAATATATGTGCTTTCTACTGATTCAACAATTCGGTAATCGTCCTGCGCGATACAAGTTGAGGTATCGCCTGTGCAACCATACCCATTTCCGGCAGGACATCCTGTGCATGGTTGATAAGTTACAACTTCTTCTATTTCTGTTACCAGTTGAGCTTTGCAAAGGGTACAAACATTATCGCTATCAAAATCATGTCTCAATTTTCCGCAATGTCTGTACTCACAGCCGTCCCAATCGTGCTGTTCATCCCGCTTTTTTCCACAACGCAAGCATTTGCAGCCATCCCATTTGTGACCAAATAGTATACATATCATGTTCACCTCTGTCACCCCCGCTTATCAATTATCTTACGGTTCTTAGTATCTACATAATATACAACATAAACGAAATTGTCACCGTGAACTAATGCCCAGTCGGTTTGCTTTTTATCTTCCGGCAGTTCCTCTGCAATAATCTGCCTAAATATAAGGTATTCTTCTGCCATCCAGTTGAGTGCGGGGCGTAAGGTATTAACATCTTTGTTGATGATGCGAAAAACGTGCAGCCAGTCACACGGAAGCACTACAGTAAGCTTGCCGCTTTCGTATAACTGTATTCCGTCGGAAACTGCGCTATCAATGAGGGTGTGCCGCTCGAGCGAATCCTCATTGATAGCTTTTTCTATAAAGCTGCTGCCCCAGCCCCTTCCTCGTTCGTCCGCAAACACATAAACATGGATATCCTCGTATGGGATTTTTTGGTTGTTTATCATACGCTCGATGTAGGCATTCATAATGCTGCTTCTCCTTTCCGCTTTCCCGCATTCACCACTTTCATCCTACCGTCTTGTCCCCGTCCATCCGTCATGGGTATCGTAGGCTACCGAATCGGGTACATGAGCAATGTCGCAAGCTACTGTTTCTCTTTCGCTATGCGATAGGTCAGGGTAGGTATTTCGTTTCTACGCCTCCTTACTTTTGTATAAATATATTTTAGCGCAAAGAATCCTTGCGGTTTCTATCTAAAGTTTCAAGTCGAAAATTTCCATTGAAACTTTACTTTGAAACTTTGTAAAGCAGTGTGATATAATTAAACAAGTAAAGGGGTGAGCAAAATGTTGGATGAGAATCAAAAGCAGTTGTTAAAGGATATTAAGGCCGGCAATTTTACATTTGAGGAGCTATCGAAAATTGCATCTTCCTCGGATGATAGAGATATAATTTATGCTGCGCTAGGACGGCTACACCCAGTAATGGCGGCTAAATTGTTTGTGGAAACTCAAAACCAAAAATTAAGAGAAATACTTTTAAAGATGCGTGATGATGGCTACTTTTCCTTCTACAGAATAGTTGAAGTTGCGCCGTATAAACGTCCTGTATTTGATGGTCATGAATATTTATATTCAAAAACGTTAACTACCAGGTCATATTATCACAAAGCAGAGCCGGAGGATTTTCTGGATATACGGAAAATCGCAGGGTATGTCAAAGAATACGGCTGCCAAGTCATGAGTTTCTATGACACCGATATTGATATTTTTCCCCTTATCAATCATTACAAAGTACTTTTTGACATTGCGTGCAATTGCGATTACTTTGATATCATAACAACCGCTTTAGATAAAATGTTAAAAATAGCTTTGGGTGGAGCAGTTGTCTCCGAGCAGGAAAAAACTGTACTGTCAGGACTTGACCTTAAAAGCTTTGTGGCTGAAATCAAGGATTTTAGGGGTGAGATAGATACGCTTTTTAGAAAGCATCTGCGCGTGCCGGAGCTAAAAGGCAAGCTGGAAGAAGTGCTTAGTACATCGGGTAAAGGTCTTGGGGCAAAGGCTATTGCCCTTGAAAAAATTGACCGCGCATCGGAGAATATTATACTACGCACCTCCAACAAAGTGAAACACGATAATCAAAGCGAACGCTCTACCAATCCGGTTATCCCGCATCGTTATGCCGGACACACTCCGGGTTTTCTTGATATGGAAAAGTTCCTAACCGCGAGCAAAGAAATGAGAATTAAACTATGTGAACGCTTTACCGACCTGTTTGTCAAGGCGTACTTTATCGAATATTCCCCGGGCTTTAGCACTCGCTTTCCCGACAGCGTTCTTTCTTACCTCATTGAGGAGAGAACCCGCACTGGTTTTACCGATGTTGACATCATGCTATATGCAGTAGATAATTTTGCTGACCCTAAAGCGTGCCCTGTGAAAAGCGACAAAGATTATATAAGGCTGATAAACGCTTATAAGGCAAACGGTGTTTATAAGGATGATGCAAGGAAGCTTTTCAAACGGTTAGTGTCACAAAGCTCTCTGCTTGAATTATCACAAAGTGAGAATGCGACGGTAAGGGATGTAGCTGTCGAGTTGATACATGATGAAGATTTGATTTTTGATTTTATAAAAAAAGACCCAAAAACAACGGAAGCTAAGCGGCTGATTGTGAAGATTAAAAATCAACATTATCTTATGGAGTTAGCTAAATCCGAAGATGAAATCGTCAAAGTAAGTTCTCTTGAAGAGATTGAGGATGAGGGTTTTATTTTTTCTGTAATCAAAAGCGATGTGAAAATTGCAAAAGAATTAGTGCACAAAATTAAGAATCAAAAGTTCTTAATTGAGCTGGCGGAATTCGGGGATGAATCATTAAGAAGCAAAGCTTTGATTTGGATTAATGATGAAAACTATTTTACTTCTCTGATTAAGAAAGACCCGACACGGACACTTGACTTTATACTCAAGCTTTCTGACCAATCTTTACTTAGGTCTTTGTTTTTTGATGACAATTTCATGGTCTATGCGGCAAACAATGAGGAATTGATTAAAAAAATCATTAGCAAGATAAGTGAGGAAGCTTTTCTCAAAGAATTGGCGGAATTCGATAACAAATATATTCGCCTATATGCAACCGTAAAAATAACGGACAGCGAATATTTACTTTCCGCCATTACCAAAACCGATTACATCACGGCAATTAAGCTATTGGATGAGTATCAATTGCTTGCGCTTATTAAAAAACACCCTGACAAGATAATAATCGAGGCGGCAAGGGATGAGTTGGTATCTAATAAGCGCTTTATCAACACCGAAAACCTTGAAATTATAATGATTTTTGCAAAGTACAGTTCGTATGTAGAGCTTGCGTTGCAAGCTATGGCAAGAATCGAAGAGTTTGATTATGAACCTGTCGCTTTATCGGATTGCAATCTTGCAATCCGCAAAAAGGCAACAGCAAAGCTATCTACGCCGGCAATGATGCGAGTTATAGAGCATGGCGATGCAGAAATCAGTGCATATGCTTCCTATTGCTTAAACAAAAGGCAGCAAAGACAAGCAGAAGCTGCTGAAAAAAAACGAATACGTCAGGAAACTTCTGTAAAAGAAAACGCGGTTAAGTAATTCATTTGACTTTATTTTCAAAATTTCATTTAGTTATCCATAAATTATGTGATTTATATTTTGCCGTTAAGTCTTAGTTTAAATCTTAATCTAAATCTTTGTTAAAAGTTCTTCAAATTGCATTTCAAATCGAATGCGATTAAAATATTTCCAACTAAAATTTTCGTTTTCTAGATAATGTCCTCGATAAAGTTCAAATGCTTTTAGGTATGCCTTTTTGTTGCCTTTATCCATACACCGTTCAAATTCATAGGAATCGCAGCAAAACAACTCTATTTTTACTCGTTGGCGGCCCCTTCCACATTCCAAGATCTCCCCTATTTCATTGTTTTCTAAAATCTTTCTAAGCTGATGTAATGCGGTGTGCAGGGAGGTGGCCGCTCTCGTATCATCTGAGTTGGGCCATAAAATGCCCTGCAACTTTTCACTGCTTACTGGCATACCACGAGCATCGATTAAAAGACAGAACAGTTCCTTTGACTTAGAGTTGTTCCATCGAATAGGCTTTCCATCAATGCTGATTTCAAAGGAACCAAACATTCTGACAAAGATTTCTTTTTCTTTATTTAATTGTTTTAGGTGTTTGGCCTTATCCAACGTTTCCCTGAGCTTGACCTCCGTATACGGCTTAAGAAAATAATTTACGATATGATACCGAAAGCCCTCCAAGGCATAGCGCTCACTTTCAGAAGTAAAGGCAATCATCATTTTAGGAAACAATGCGGAAATTAGCTTAACTAACTTCAAATCATCGCAAGCCACAATATCCACATCTATAATCACTATATCCACTTTAAATTCATCAGTAAAAAACAATAACGCTTCCCAGGGATCAGAAAATAGATTGATCTCACCATTTTTATAAAGCTGGGAACAACACTGCTCCAGTTGAAGGTAATCCTTATCCTGATAAATGATAGCCGCCTTAATCAATATTACACCTCTATTGTTTGAAAGTCTCAGGCAGATACCCCTGCCTGAGATAAAATGTATTTATTATGTATCCTATTACGATTATTTAGGTTTCCTCATTACCCTGCTCAGTTTCCACTTTTCGAGGGAACGTAAGGGCAATGCTCAGCCAACCAAAAATGGGACCTAAAAAATTTCCGATCATAGCCCAAAGCATGCAGCTTAAGATGGGACCAATCGCCAGCTCCGGGTAACCTCCTATGGCAAATAATGCAAATACTGATGAATATGCGTTAAATGCAGGTAAACTCGAATTACAGACAGGAATTTTTAATGCCATCATCAGCAAAAACACGGTAATGGCCACAGCCAGCATCATACCCGGCATTCCTCCCAGCCCCATACCGGCAAACCATCCAATCATCCAGATACAAAGTGCAGCCAGTAGCGATCCCGGGATTACGGAAGGATATATTTTTTTAAAGGCAGCAGGTGTTGCGCCTAATGCAAAGTACCATGCCCACCCTATAAAGAGCGCCCAAACCGGAAACCCAATTCCTTGCATGGTGACAAGGCATGATAATCCACCTAATACACCTACCACTACTTCTATGGGAATTCTTGTTTTCATAACCAGCCTTCCTCTCTTTGAATTGCAAACGCATAGTACATTTACAATCGGCTATAGATACTATTCAATTTCCATTAACACTTGCCCTGCGCTTACCGTATCTCCTGAACTAACCAAAACTTTCATTACAGTGCCTGTAGCCTCCGCAGAAATTTCATTTTCCATCTTCATTGCCTCAAGGATTATGACAGCCTGATCAAAGCTTACCTGATCACCTTCTTTCACCTTGACTTCCATAATCGTTCCGGGTAGGGGCGCTTTTACTAAATTAGCCATTTTATTTCCTCCTTATATTCTATATAATTATATATTGTTAATCATTACATCTCAAATAAATTGCATATGGTAACCTTATTTTCTTCTAACACTTTCTTGACCACCATTGCTTCTTCCACTGCATTGGGTGCATCTCCGTGAATGCAAACGGTAATTGCATCTATATCGATCATTTTTCCTTCCATGGTAGCGATTTTCTTTTCCTGTGCTACGGACAAGGCACGCTGAGCAACCTCTTCTGGACTACGAGCTTTTTTATTTCTCTCAATAATCCAATTCCCCTCTTCGTCATAGCTTAAATCGATCAGTGCTTCCCCCACCATCTTGAGTCCTTTTTCAAGTCCAAGCTTAAACGCCGGGGTTGTGGGAGGGAGCAAAACAAACAGCTCCGGGTTGTACTCCTTAATAGTATCCAAGAAAACTTCAATATATTTTTCGTATTCAGATACCATCCTATAGAGGATTCCGTGCGGTTTTACGTGTTGCATTTTCATTTGGTTTACTTTTAAGAAAGCATCCAATGCACCTAATTGAAACAAGGTATCACTTCTCAATTCCTCCGGAGTAATGTCCATCACTCTGCGTCCAAATCCCTGCCTGTCAGGAAGTCCCACATGGGCGCCTACGGCAACATTGTATTGCTTTGCCCATTTGACAGTTCTATCCATAACCAGTGGATCTCCTGCATGAAAAGCGGTTGCTACATTTGCAGAAGTGATATATTTCATCACTTCTTCATCGTTGCCCAGTATGTATCTTCCAAAGCTTTCGCCCATATCCACATTAATATCAATCTTTGGCATCTTTTTCTCCTTTCTACTCAATAGATTCTAGGGATAACCATCTTCTTTGCTCTTTTCGTGCCTCAATGGCCTCTTCTAGTGTGCAAGGAACAAATTTTGCAAAATCTTTATCCGGTGCTGCCTGACCAATTTTCCATAAATCAGCGTTGATTACATTTCCACAACACATGAATCCACCTAAGGTCGGTCCATCTGCAATAAGGAGAACAGGAGTATTTCCAGTAACATTGATGGCACCTCTCATGTTATAAGCGTGGTCAATGATGTTTGATGGGTGCGATCCCCCAGCTCCACCGTCTTTTCTGGCAAAAAATGAATCCGGTAATGGCTCCAGCCTACAGGCTGAACGATTTGAATTTACTGAAAATTTTAAGGGTGTGCTGAATAAATAATCTACTCCTTCCTCAGAAACATAATCCGGGAAAGCATTCATTCCCAAGATTAATCTCAGTTGAATCTCATTATCATAAATCGGTCTGTTAGATTCTTTTACTCTTTTTCCGACCATACCAGCTGACTCTGCCGTAGCCTTTCCAAATCGTACTAGGTCACCGGCTTTTAAGGGTCTTCCTTCAAAACCCCCATAGCTTCCAAAGAGGCAAGTGGATTTGCTTCCTAAATAGACAGGGACATCAATGCCACCTGCTATTGCCACATAGGCTCTAAAGCCGCTTTCTTTATAGGTTGCAAATTTTAGTTCATCATCCTTATGTACTTCCAGCGTTTCCCACATGGGGACTGCCTCACCGTTAATCGTAGGTTTCATATCACAGCCAGTAATGGCGATAATAGCATCTTCCTCAAACTTTCCTTGGAACATACCCGCTGCGATTTCAATCCCTGCTTCTCCCAAAGGATTTCCCACCAACAAATTTCCAAACTCAAGCGCCACATTATCCATCGCACCTGCTGGGGCCATACCTGCCCCCAGATAACCTAATCTGCCCGGCCAATCTTCTACAAGTGATTGAATTCCGCCATGAATTATTTTAAGCATATTGTTTCCCTCCTTTACGAAACTTCCTCTATAATTTTGGAGCTTTTGCCAAACCTTCAGTTCTCTTTGCATTAAAATCTGCTGTTTCTTTTTGGATTTGATCTGACTGTAACCATTCTACGTAATCCTTTACAACGATTTCACTCTCTTCAATTTCATACTGATAATCAAATTTATCATGCACGTGTTCATAGATATGTAAGATTTCTTTTTCAGAAACTTCATAAAATTTAATTCTATCAGCATTTCTATAGAGGAATGGTGTATCCTTAAACTGAGGATGTTTCATAGCAAACTGGAAGGTAGGAATGGTTCTTCCCATAATCTGATACCCTCCGCCAGTTGGAGTTGTATAAGTAAAGACACAAGGACCTCCTAGACCTACCGTGCCTTCTGGTGTCCAAGTTCGGGGGGGATTATACTTCGGTACAACCAAGGCACATCGTGGATCTAATGGCCAGAAAAAGCCGCCGCCCGGCCAAAATCCGCATCCACTGTTAAACCATTCTGTCTTCATGAGCATCTGCTTTACTTCAGGAACCGTAACACCGTTACATAGGGCAATATACTCCAAGTTGTACCCATCTATTACATTTGGAGCATCCGGTCTGATTAATTGGGAGTATTTTTCTACCGCTTTTTTAGTCTCGCTGTCCTCAAAGGCTACTGGTAAGCTTATAATTCTAGACGGTATCACCATTTCATCCAAAGTCTTTAATTGATCTTCACACTCTGAAATCTGATCGATCAATTCATCTACAGTCAATTGTTCGGGATCAAAGTGAAACATGTTGGTCCTTAAACCCGGAACAGTTTCTATGAGGCCCTTGATATTTTTTTCCTTCACCATTTTATCAACGGCTAACATTCTAAAGGAATCCGGAACGTACAGTCTCTGGGTATGTCCGTATTCCACCTGTAAGAATCCATCCCCGGCCTGCCTGAACAGCACTTCCTCTCTGGCTTCATTGGAAGCCAATGTTTTTAAAAGGGTAGAGTAACTTTTTTGTTTTTCATTCATTTGAACTCTCCTTCCTGTAATCGAATATTATCTAAAAACAAAAACATTTTATTTTAGACAATTTATTAATTTAACCTTAATATAATTCTTTAAGGTTATTTTAAGGTAATTATATGTTTTATTTTATATGCTGTCAATTCAAATTATGCAAAATTATTGAAAATTCAAAATTCTTTTTTTATCTATATAATTATCTATTAAAAATTGCTCTGTTAATCTAATGCAGTCTTTGTCGAAAATTAAAAGGTTAACTTTTTTTAAACTCTATTATTTCATCATCGACGAAATTTCCTATATAACAAAGAAAAAGATTAGATTTCTCTAATCTTTTTCTTTGTTATAATTCTTATACAAGCTCTAAAAATACTACCTCAGCGCAGTCTCCCTGTCTGGGTCCCAGTTTTAGTATTCGTGTGTAGCCCCCGTTTCTTTCAGAATACTTGGGTGCTATTTCATCAAATAGCTTTGTTACTACATTTTCGTCGTATACATAGGCAAGCACTTGTCTTCTGGCATGCAAGTCCCCACGCTTTGCAAGAGTAATCATCTTCTCTGCAGCTCTTCTGGTTTCTTTTGCCCGGTGATCTGTTGTGGAAATTCTTCCTTCTCTCAAAAGATCTGTCACTAAATTTCTTAGCATAGCTTTCCTATGGGCAGTAGGTCTGCCTAACTTCCGATATCCCGGCATTGCTGTTCTCCTTTCTGTTATATCTTTTTCTGTTGCTATTCATCACTTGGTCTTAAACCAAGTCCCAGTTCTTCAAGCTTTAATCTGACTTCATCCAAGGATTTTTTACCAAGGTTACGCACCTTCATCATATCCTCTTCTGATTTATGCGTAAGCTCTTCCACCGTATTGATGGCGGCACGCTTCAAACAGTTGAAGGAACGAACGGAAAGTTCCAATTCTTCGATGGTCATTTCCAATGCTTTTTCCTTCTGATCCTCTTCCTTCTCAATCATGATTTCCATGCTATCCATAGAATCATCCAGATCGACAAAAAGTTTCAGATGTTCCTGCATAATCTTTGCACCGATGGAAACCCCCTCCTCTGGAGTAATGCTACCATCTGTCCAAATTTCCAAGCTGAGCTTGTCATAGTCTGTCACTTGACCTACTCTGGTATTTTCTACTGCAAAATTTACTTTTCTTACAGGTGTATATATGGAATCTACAGGAATTACAGCGATAGGTGTTGCTTCTGTCTTATTTTGCTCTGCAGGTACATATCCTCTTCCCCTAGAAATGTTAATTTCCATCACCAGAGAAGAGTTTTCCTCCAAAGTTGCAATTTTCAAATCGGGATTGTAGATTTCCAGCTCGTCATCTCCAATGATATCTGCGGCGGTAACCTCTTTTGGTCCCACTGCATTGATGATAACCCTCTTACTTCCTTCCCCGGTAATCTTTACTGCCAGCTTTTTAAGATTCAGAATAATTTCGGTTACATCTTCCTTTACCCCCGGAATTGTGGAAAACTCATGAAGAATTCCATCAATTTTTACCGAAGTTACAGCCGCTCCAGGTAGAGAGCTGAGAAGAATTCTTCTCAAGCTATTCCCAAGAGTAGTACCATATCCTCTTTCTAAAGGTTCAATGATAAACTTACCGTAATTCACATCCTCATCAGAATATATGCATTCGATTGTTGGCTTTTCGATTTCTATCACGCAAAAACCCTCCTTTTTTATTGCTCTAAATCAATGGTTATTTAGAGTACAATTCTACAATCAGGTGCTCTGCCACCGGAGTATCAATCTCGTCTCTTGTGGGAAGTGCAACTACCTTGCCCTCTAACTTGTTCACATCTACAGTGATCCATGAAGGCACACTGATGGACATGTCCTTGATTTCTTTAAACTTTGGAGAAGATGCGCTTTTTTCTTTTACTTGGATAACATCTCCTGCATTTATGGCCATAGATGGAATATTCGCTTTCTTTCCATTTATAGTAAAATGTCCGTGAACTACTAATTGTCTGGCTTCCTTTCTGGAAGAAGCAAAACCCATTCTAAAGATCACGTTATCAAATCTGGTTTCCAACATAATCAAAAGGTTTTCACCTGTAATACCTTTTTTCTTAGCTGCTTTGTCAAAGTAATTTCTGAACTGAGTTTCAAGAACACCATAAAATCTCTTTGCTTTTTGTTTTTCTCTCAACTGCAATCCATAATCGGATATTTTTTTTCTGCTTTGACCGTGCTGTCCGGGAGCGTAATTTCTTTTTTCTACAGCGCATTTTCCACTGTAGCATCTTTCGCCTTTTAAGAACAGCTTTTGGCCTTCTCTTCTGCATAATCTGCAAGAAGCATCTGTATATCTAGCCATTTCAATTACACCTCCTTCAATTAAACTCTTCTTCTCTTTGGTGGTCTGCATCCGTTGTGCGGAATGGGTGTTATATCTTTAATCAGACTGATTTCCAAACCTGCAGTCTGCAACGCTCTGATTGCAGCTTCACGACCGGATCCCGGTCCCTTAACATATACTTCCACGTTTTTCAAACCATGTTCCATAGCACCCTTAGCGGCTTCCTCTGCTGCCATCTGCGCAGCAAAAGGAGTTGATTTTTTTGATCCTTTAAAGCCCAGAGAACCGGCACTTGACCAGGAAAGCGCATTTCCGCTAAGATCTGTAAGAGTGATAAGAGTATTATTAAAGGTGGATTGGATGTGCGCCTGACCACGTTCTATATTCTTACGTTCTCTTCGTTTTTTTCTAACTGTCTTTTTTACGGCTTTAGCCATTATATCCTACCTCCTTATTTTTTCTTCTTTCTTCCTACAGTCTTTTTAGGGCCTTTTCTGGTTCTGGCATTGGTTTTGGTTTTCTGTCCTCTTACAGGAAGACCTCTTCTGTGTCGAATACCTCGATAACAACCGATTTCCATAAGTCTCTTAATGTTCAGAGATACTTCTCTTCTAAGATCTCCTTCAACCATATGATCAGCTTCAATAATCTTTCTGATGTTTCCGGCTTCTTCTTCTGTTAGATCTTTGATTCTTGTGTCCGGATTGATTCCAGCCTTTTTCAAAATTTCCAATGCTGTAGGTCTTCCAATACCATATATATAAGTAAGACCCACTTCTGCTCGCTTGTCTCTTGGTAAGTCGACACCGGCAATACGTGCCATAAACATATACCTCCTATTTTTATTTTAGTTAACTTTAAATTTTATAGAATATTCTTTGGGTAGTCATTTTATCTCACGACAATATGGCACAGCCGCTCCCCTAGAATGAATTCCTTATCCCTGCTTCTGCTTATGTTTCGGATTTTCACAGATTACCATTACTTTTCCGTTTCTTTTAATAATTTTACATTTTTCACAGATCGGTTTTACTGAGGCTCTGACTTTCATAATTTCCCTCCTATTTTGCTTACTTGTCTCTCCAGGTAATTCTACCCCTCGTTAAATCGTATGGGGATAGCTCTACCTTAACCTTATCTCCCGGTAAAATCCTGATAAAATTCATCCTGATTTTTCCGGAAATATGTGCAAGCACTTCGTATCCGTTTTCCAGCTTCACTATGAACATTGCATTTGGTTGAGCTTCTAAAACGGTTCCAAATACTTCTATGACATCTTTTTTAGCCATATGCACCCTCCTACAATTTTGAGCCGACCTATAGAGTCAATAACATCGGCTCACCATCAGTAATAACAACAGTATTTTCATAATGCGCAGATAATTTCCCATCTAACGTCACTACAGTCCAGTTATCCAGCAGAGTTTCTACTTCATAAGTTCCCTGATTGATCATGGGCTCAATGGCAAAGACCATTCCTGCCGCCAACCTAGGTCCTCTCCCCGGTTTTCCATAGTTGGGAATTTGGGGAGCCTCATGCATGGCCCTGCCGATACCGTGCCCCACAAGATCTCTTACGGGAGAAAATCCCTCCGCTTCCACGCAACTTTGTATAGCGTGTGAGATATCTGACAGGCGGTATCCTACCTTGCAAAACTCCAGTCCCTTAAAAAAGCTTTCCCTTGTTACTTCAATGAGTCTCTTGGCTTCAGGATCTATTTCTCCTACAGGGTAAGTTCTGGCTGCATCGCTGACATAACCTCGGTGGGTGCATCCCACATCAACGCTGACAATGTCGCCGTCCTTTAACACTCTACTGGAAGACGGAATCCCATGCACCACTTCCTCATTGATGGAAATGCAGGCGCATGCGGGAAACCCATTGTATCCCTTAAAGCTAGGAATCATTTTATTCTTTGAAATGGTATTTTCCACAAACTCGTTAATGTCACTTGTCGTAATTCCGGGCTTTATAATCTTTTCAAGTTCTTGGAGAATAAATGCCGTAACAACACCGGATTCCTTCATAATTTCGATTTCCTGTTGTGATTTGATGATAATCATAATTATTTTTCACCTAATATGTCAGTTATTTGTTTAAAAACGTCTTCAAGCTCACATGCACCGTCAATCGTATCCAAAACATTGTGCTTTTCAAAATATTGAACAAGGGGTTTTGTCTGAGCCAGATATACCTCGATCCTGTTTTCCACAGTTTCAGAGCTGTCATCTGCCCTTTGATATAAATCTCCCCCGCAGAAATCGCAAGTACCTTCTTTTTCGGGAGGCATATTTAACACGTGATAAGTTGCTCCGCAATTCTTGCAGACCCTCCTACCGATCAATCTAGTCATCAACTCTTCTTTTTCCACTTCGATGTTTAAAACATGATTGATAGATAGTTCTCTCTCATCCAAATAACGATCAAATTCCTCAGCCTGAAATACTGTTCTGGGAAAACCATCCAGTAAAAAACCATTTTTGCAGTCTGGTTCTTTTAGACGGTCTTCAACGATTTGAATCGTTAATTCGTCAGGAACCAATTGACCTTTATCCATATATTCCTTAGCTTTTCTGCCAAGGTCGGTTTTTTCTTTCACATTTTTTCTGAAGATATCTCCTGTAGAGATATGCGATATATTGTATTTTTCTGCAATCCTAGTTGCTTGTGTGCCCTTGCCCGCACCGGGAGGACCTAACAATATAATCCTAAGCATTTCGGCTTCCTCCGTATTATTTTAAAAACCCTTGATAATTTCTCATTACCATCTGCGATTCCAGCTGCTTCATAGTATCCAATGCAACACCTACTACGATGAGAAGGGAAGTTCCTCCAAATCCGATTTGCAAAGGAGTAAATTGTTGTAACAAAGTTGGCAATGTCGCAATAATCGCCAAGAAGAGAGCTCCTACAAAGGTAATTCTCGTCATTACTTTATTTAAATATTCCACCGTAGATCTCCCTGGTCTAATTCCCGGTATAAACCCTCCGTTTGCTTTCATATTACCCGCAACCTCCATTGGATTGAAGGTTACCGCAGTATAAAAGTACGTGAAGAAAATGATCAGCAAAATATTAAATGCCGCATAAATCCATACGCCTGGACTTCCCATGGGGGAAAACCATTTTACTACAAATTCTGAAAAAGAACTATTTGGAATAAAATACGTTATGGTCAGCGGGAATTGCAATAACGACAAGGAGAAAATTACAGGAATAACCCCTGCTTGATTTACTTTCATGGGAATATGCGTAGATTGACCGCCGTACATCTTGCGTCCTACTACTCTCTTGGCATATTGCACAGGAATCCTTCGCTGTCCCTGTTGTATCAGGACGATTCCTACTACAACCAACAGGGCAAAGAGTAAAAACAGAATAATAGAAACTACTCCTACCGTTCCGTCCTTATAATCAAGCCAAGTCTGATAAATGCCTCCTGGCATTTTAGAAACGATTCCAGCAAAGATGATCAAAGAAATTCCATTTCCGATTCCATATTCGTTGATCTGTTCTCCCAACCACATGAGAAAAGCCGTACCTGCTGATAAAGCCAATACGATCACTGAGATGGAAAAGAAATCCTTTTCAACGACTGCTCCTCTGAATAAGCCCACAGTCAAACCGATAGCCTGTACAAACGCCAATACGATGGTTAAATATCTGGTGTATTGAGCAATCTTTTTCTTGCCTTCGGTACCTTCTCTGGACAGCGCCTCCAGACTGGGAATCGCAATCGTCAATAGCTGTAAAATAATAGATGCTGTGATATATGGGGTTATGCTTAGTGCAAAAATAGTAAAGTTACTAAAAGCACCTCCTGAGAAAAGGTCAAACAATCCAAATAATCCGCTTTCCCCGCCGTTAAACAATTCGTTTAAATAGCCTCTATTGATGTTAGGAATGGGAATATTGGAGCCCAACCTGAAAACCAGAAGCATCAGAAGCGTAAAAATAATTTTTCTTCTGATGTCTGCGATTTTCCAAGCATGAGCAATTGTTTTAATCATGCTCATTCTAGATCACCTCTGCCTTTCCTCCGGCAGACTCTATTTTCTCTATTGCAGTTTGACTAAATTTATGAGCCTTTACGGTAATGCTCTTCTCTAAATTGCCTTCACCTAAAATTTTAATACCGTCAATGACTTGTTTGATAAGTCCTTTTTCCTTTAGCAGCTCAGGGGTAACCTCTGTGCCTGTTTCGAATACGTTTAGATCATCCACATTTAGAATGGTAAACTCTTTTCTCCAAATGTTAGTGAATCCTCTCTTCGGTATTCTTCTATAAAGGGGCATTTGTCCACCTTCAAAGCCAAGTCTGGTTCCGCCTCCGCTTCTGGAGTTCTGACCGTTCATACCTCTACCACCGGTTTTACCCTGTCCGGTAGCTGTTCCTCTACCTCTTCGCTTTGTTTTTTTGGTTGATCCTGCCGGTGCATTTAATTCATGCAATTTCATTTTGACAACACCTCCAATCCTATAATTCTTTTACTTCTAAAAGATGTTTTACTTTTTCGATAGCTCCACGGGTTTGTGGTGTGTCAGGACGTTCAACTACTTGTTGAAGTTTTTTTAATCCTAACGCTTCTACAACTTTTCTTTGAAGAGGGGAAGCGCCGATTACACTTTTCACTAATTTTACTTGTATAGTTTTAGTCATATGACCTTCCTCCTTATCCTAAGATTTCTTCCTTTGTTTTGCCTCTTAACCTACTAACCTGTTCTACAGTTTTTAGGTTGCTGAGTCCTTCTATTGTAGCATATGCCATATTTCCCGAATTGTTTGATCCTATGGATTTTGCTCTTACGTCCTTCACACCTGCCAATTCCAAAACTGTACGTACGGAACTTCCGGCGATAACTCCGGTACCTTGACCTGCAGGCATAATTAAAACTTGCCCTGCTCCAAAGATTCCTAAAGTTCTGTGAGGAATGGTGGTTCCCACAGTGGGAACATATATCAATCTTTTCTTTGCATCTTCGATAGCCTTACGTACCGCCTCAGGAATTTCCTGCGCTTTACCAAGACCTACTCCAACGTAACCTTCGCCATTGCCTACTACCACTGTTACGCTAAATCTGAAATTTCTTCCGCCCTTAACAACTTTGGTAACACGTCTGATGTTTACGATGGATTCTTTTAAGTCAAGCTTAGATGCATCAATCATATTTTGCCTCATCCTATTCTCCCTCCTGTTAGAATTTTAACCCGGCTGCACGAGCACCGTCAGCCAGCTCTTTTACTCTTCCGTGGTACAAGAATCCACCCCTGTCAAAGGCAACTTCCTCAATGCCTTTTGCAAGCGCCTTCTGAGCAACTGATTCTCCTACAAATTTAGCAACCTCTTTATTTCCGCCATAAGCATATTTTGCTTTAATGTCTTTATCAAGAGAAGAAGCAGCAACCAAGGTATTTCCGCTTACGTCATCAATAATTTGAACAGATATATTCTTCAAACTCCTATAGACGCAAAGTCTTGGCTTTTCAGGAGTACCGGATAATGTTTTCCTAACACGGGCATGTCTAATCAGACGCCTGTCATTTCTACTTTCCTTTGCCATTTATCTCACTCCTTCCTACTTTTTCTTGGCACCGGTTTTGCCTTCTTTTCTGCGGATTACTTCGCCTTCATAACGGATTCCCTTGCCTTTGTATGGCTCAGGTTTTCTAAGCTTTCTGATATTTGCCGCATAATTTCCGACCAATGCCTTGTTGGTGCCCTTTACGATGATTTCAGTAGGCGATGTGACCTCCGTGGTGATTCCCTCCGGATCTTCCATCTCTATGGGGTGTGAGTATCCAAGGTTCAGTACTAATAAGTTCCCTTTTTTCTCCGTTTTATAACCTACACCTACCAACTGTAATTTTTTCTGATAACCGTTTGTTACGCCTTCAACCATATTGTTGATTAAAGTTCTGGATAATCCGTGGGCGGATCTTGCGTCTTTACCGTCATTATCTCTGGTGACGCTCAATACTCCCTCGTTAATTTCCACTTTGATCAATTTGCTAATCTGCTCCTGCAGTTCGCCTTTTGGTCCTTTCACAGCTACAACATTGTTGTCCGCTACTTTTACCTCTACGCCGGCAGGAATGGTCACAGGCAATCTACCTATTCTTGACATGTTTTACCTCCTACCAAACATAACAAATTACTTCTCCACCCACACCAAGTTGTCTGGCCTTTTTGTCACTAATGATTCCATTGGATGTAGAGATAATTGCGATTCCAAGGCCTCCAAGTACTTTTGGCACCTGATCTGCCTTAGCATAAACTTTAAGTCCCGGTTTTGAAATCTTTTTGATTCCACTGATAACTCTTTCTTTGTCTGCACCATATTTCATTTGAATTTTGATGAGACCTTGCTTGTTATCGTCTACGATATCAAATCCTTTAATATATCCTTCTTCAGTTAAAATCGTCGCTATGGATTTTTTCATTTTAGATGCGGGAATTTCAACTGTTGCATGTCCTACAGTATTGGCATTCCTGATTCTCGTCAGCATATCTGCTATGGGATCTGTCATTGTCATAACTGCTAGTCCTCCTTCCTTTATATTACTGCTTACCAGCTTGCTTTTTTAACTCCGGGGATTTCTCCTTTATAAGCCAGTTCTCTGAAACAAATACGACAGATACCGTATTTCCTCAGCACTGCATGGGGTCTTCCACAGATGTTACATCTTGTGTATGCGCGAGTAGAAAACTTAGGTTTTCTCTGTTGTTTTACTTTGAGAGATGTCTTTGCCATTATTTCCCTCCTACTTCTCAAACGGCATTCCGAGATATTCAAGCAATGCTTGAGCCTCTTCGTCTGTTTTTGCCGTTGTAGTAAATATGATATTCATACCTTTTATTTTGTCTACCTTGTCGTAACTGATTTCAGGGAAGATCAGTTGCTCTTTGATACCCATGGAGTAGTTTCCTCTTCCATCGAAGGAATTTCTGCTGACTCCTCTGAAGTCTCTTACTCTGGGAAGAGAAATATTGAAGAATTTATCTGCAAATTCATACATCTGATCCCCTCTTAAGGTAACTTTTGCACCTACTGAATTGCCTTCTCTCAGTTTGAAGTTGGCAATGGATTTTTTTGACTTTGTAACTACAGGTTTCTGACCTGTAATCATGCTGATTTCTTCCACAGCGGATTCCATGATCTTGGGATTGTCTTTTGCTTCGCCCAATCCCATATTTATGGTGATCTTTTCCAGCTTTGGTACTTCCATAATGTTTTTATATTTAAATTTTTCCATTAACGCATTAAAAACATCATTCTTATACGTTTCTCTTAGTCTGGCTGCCAAGGTTCATACCTCCTTCTCTTAGTCTAAAACCGCACCTGTTTTCTTTGAAACTCTAACTTTTTTTGTGCCGTCTATTTTATATCCTATCTTTGTGGGGGCTTTCGCCTTGTTGTCAAAATACATGATATTTGAAACGTGAATAGGCCCTTCCTGATGTTTGATTTCACTTGCAACCGTTCTGGTCTGCTTCTGATGCTTCGTCTGCATGTTGACACCCTCAACGATTACTCTGTTTTCTTTTGGCATAGCTTTCAAAACTTTGCCCTTTTTGCCTTTGTCTTTTCCTGTGATTACGATTACCGTATCATCTTTTTTGATATTCATGCCCTGCACCTCCTATAATACTTCCGGTGCCAAGGAAACGATCTTCATAAAGTTCTTATCCCTCAGCTCTCTGGCAACAGGTCCGAAGATACGTGTTCCAACAGGATTTTTATCTTCTTTAATAATTACGGCAGAGTTTTGGTCAAACTTCACATAACTTCCATCTACTCTTCTAGCACCTTTTTTCGTTCTGACCACCACTGCTTTGACAACGTCACCTTTTTTAACAACTCCGCCGGGCGTTGCTTCTTTTACTGCACAAACTATAATGTCTCCTATATTGGCATATTGGCGGCTGGTGCCTCCAAGAATTCGAATACACAATAATTCTTTTGCTCCGGAATTGTCGGCAACTCTTAATCTGGTTTCTGTTTGAATCATTTCGTGTCGCCTCCTTTATTTCACTTTCTCAATTACGTTCACAAGTCTCCATCTCTTATCTTTGCTGAGAGGTCTTGTTTCCATAATTCTCACTTTATCGCCTGCATTGCACTCGTTATTTTCATCGTGAGCTTTAAACTTCTTTGTTCTCTTAACAGATTTACCGTAAAGAGAATGCCTAACGAAGTCTTCTACAGACACTACAATTGTCTTATCCATCTTGTCGCTTACAACAAGACCTACCTTTGTCTTTCTTCTGTTTCTTTCTGACATAGCAACATCCTCCTTTCGTTAACCTTGTTTCAAGTTTTTAAGTTCTTTTTCTTTCATTATGGTTTTCACTCTGGCAATTTGTTTTTTCAAATCGCGCATTTTAATTGGATTTTCTAACTGACCTGTCACATGTTGAAACCTGAGATTAAACAGTTCATTCTTCAGTTTCATAAATTCTGCATTGATCTCCAGTTCTGTCATGTTTCTGATTTTATCTAATTTCATTACGCTTCACCACCCTCTGCTACTTCTTCGCCTTTTACTGCGAATTTACATTTTACAGGTAGTTTGTGAGATGCAAGCCTCATGGCTTCTCTAGCCGCAGCTTCTGATACACCTTCAATTTCAAACATTACTCTACCGGGTTTTACCACAGCTACCCAATACTCAGGCGCCCCTTTACCGGATCCCATTCGGACTTCCGCAGGTTTCTTTGTAACGGACTTATGTGGGAAAATTTTAATATAAACCTTACCGCCTCTTTTAATGGATCTTGTCATTGCAATACGGGCAGATTCTATCTGGTTTGAAGTAATCCATCCACACTCTTGAGTAATCAGTCCGTAGGTTCCATAGGTGATGGTATTTCCCTTGGTAGCTACGCCCTTCATTCTTCCCCTGTGGACTCTTCTTCTCTTGACTCTTTTAGGCATTAACATCCGTCTCTACCTCCTTTGCTACAACCTCCGCAGTTTCCGGCGCTTCTACAGGCTTTGACACAGCTTCTGGCTTGGGAGTATTGCGTTTTCTTGGATTCACTGCTGCAGGTGCAGCTGCTTTCCCATCGCCTCTTGGTCCTCTTCTGTTATCGTTTCTGTCGCCGTCTCTTCTGTTTCTATCGTTATTTCTGTTTCTTCTGTCTCCATCCCTCTTACCTTTTTCAGGTTTATCCTGAGGAATCGCACTTCTTAAGCCTTTCTCAAGCAGTTCGCCATGGTTGATCCATACTTTAACACCTAACTTACCGTAAGTGGTATCCGCCTCAGCGAAGCCATAATCAATGTTCGCTCTTAAAGTATGCAGAGGTACGTTTCCTTCGCTGTACTTTTCGCTTCGAGCGATTTCAGCGCCTCCCAATCTTCCTGAAACGAGAACCTTGATTCCCTTTGCTCCGGACTTCATAGTTCTGCCGATAGCTTGTTTCATGGCTCTTCTGAAAGAAATTCTTTTTTCCAAAGCTTGTGCGATGCTTTCTGCAGTTAGCTGTGCATCTAATTCAGCTTTTCTGACTTCGATAATATCCACTTCGGACTTTTTGCCTGTCAGCTTAACTAGCTCTGATTTTAAATCGTCAATACCTGTTCCGGATCTTCCGATAATCATACCTGGTTTTGCTGTTAAAACGCAAACTTTGATCTGATTATTGGCTGCTCTTTCAATTAATATTTTAGAAATTCCGGCAGCATAAAGTCTTTTCTTTACAAATTCCCTTATCTTCTTATCTTCTATCAGGTAATTTGCGAATTCTTTCTTATCCGCATACCATTTGGAATCCCAGTCTTTTATAATGCCCACTCTCAATCCATGTGGACTTACTTTCTGACCCATTCGCTAAACCTACCTTTCTTTTAATGTTACGCCAACATGACTGCTTCTTTTTAATATCATGGATGCTCGTCCCTGAGCCCCAGCTCTCCATCTCTTCATGGTAGGGCCTTGATGCGCATATATTTCAGCAACATATAGGTCATCGGGGTTGAGGTCAAAGTTGTTTTCAGCATTGGCTGCTGCTGATTTCATCACTTTTTCCACAATTTCTGAACCTTTACCTGGCGTGAATTTCAATATGGTAAGTGCCTCTGCTAAATTTTTACCTCTCACTAAGTCCGTAACAGGCTTTAATTTGATAGGAGACATTCTTACATATTTTGCAATTGCTCTTGCTTCCATTTTTTATGATCTCCTTTTCTACTTCTTAACCTTTGAGGATTTGTCCGCCGCATGCCCTCTGTATGTTCTGGTTGGGGCAAACTCTCCCAGTCTGTGGCCTACCATATCTTCTGTAATATATACAGGTACGTGTTTTTTTCCGTCATGCACTGCAATGGTATGTCCTACCATTTGCGGAAATATCGTAGATGGTCTCGACCATGTCTTTAAAACTTTTTTATCATTTCCAGCATTTAACTCATCTATAGCTTTCAATAATTTTGCATTTACAAAAGGGCCTTTTTTTAGCGATCTACCCATTCTCTTGCTCCTTTCTCAATTATTTATCGTTACGCTTCTTTACAATATACTGATTAGAAGCTTTATTTTTCTTTCTGGTCTTATATCCCAGTGCAGGTTTACCCCAAGGAGTAACCGGGCTGACCCTACCGATACCGGTTTTTCCTTCACCACCGCCATGTGGGTGATCGTTAGGATTCATTACAGAACCTCTCACGGTAGGTCGGATACCCATGTGTCTCTTTCTACCTGCTTTACCGATCTTGATATTTTCGTGATCCAGATTGCCTACTTCACCGATGGTGGCTCTGCATTCGATTCGCACCTTTCTCACTTCTCCGGAAGGTAATCTCACCTGAGCATAATCCCCTTCTTTTGCCATGAGCTGCGCACCGTTTCCGGCTGATCTTACCATTTGAGCACCCTTTCCGGCTTTCAGTTCTACGTTGTGAATCACTGTACCTACTGGGATATTCTTTAATGGAAGGGCATTACCTACTTGAATGTCTGCATCAGGTCCTGACACCACTGTGTTCCCTACCGTTAACTTATTTGGAGCAATGATATATGCCTTTTCTCCATCCGCATATACGATTAGGGCGATGTTTGCACTTCTGTTTGGATCATACTCAATGGCTGCCACTTTACCGGGAATACCATCCTTCTTTCTTTTAAAGTCAATGATTCTGTACTTTGGTCTGTACCCGCCACCTCTGTGTCTTACAGTGATTTTTCCTCTGGTATTTCTTCCTGAATGTTTTTTCAGGGTTACTGTAAGGGATCTCTCAGGGGTAGATTTTGTAATTTCCTCAAACGTGGAAACCGTCATTCCCCTTAATCCAGGAGTGGTCGGATTATATTTTTTAATTCCCATATCTTTCGTCCCTCCTTATAGACCTTGGAAGAATTCGATTTCCTTACTCTTTTCTGTAAGGGTTACGATTGCTTTCTTTGAAGCAGCTGTTCTGCCTACGTTTCTTCCCATTCTCTTTACTTTACCTTGCACGTTCATGATGTTTACTTTTTCAACTTCTACGCCGAAGATTTCTTCTAACGCTAGTTTTACTTCAGTCTTGTTGGCATCTGTAGCCACTTTAAAGGTATATTTTTTATTTTGTGCCTCGTCCATACTTCTTTCAGAAATGACGGGCTTTAATATTACATCGTAAGGAGTTCTCATTATGAATACACCTCCTCAATCTTTTCCACAGCCGCTTTAGTAACGATAAAACTGTTATACTTCAGTATTTCATATACGTTCATCGTAGTCACTAAAGAGGTTTTCACTCCCGGAATATTTGCTGCTGACCTGATGAGATTATCATCCTTTTCGGCCATAACGATCAGTGTCTTCTTATCTGCTTTTACATTTTTCAAGAACTGTATCATATCCTTTGTCTTAGGAGCCTCAAATTTGATAGCATCCAGAACGATGATTTCCTTTTCTTCCACCTTTGAGGTCAAAACAGATTTCATAGCCAATCTTCTAATCTTCTTTGGCACTGTATATCTGTAATCTCTTGGCTTGGGTGCAAATACGATACCTCCACCCACTTGCGAAGGATCCGTGGTGCTTCCCTGTCTGTGACGACCGGTCCCTTTCTGTCTGAAGGGTTTTCTTCCGCCCCCTCTTACTTCTCCTCTATTTTTAGCGGACTGGGTGCCTTGTCTCTGGTTTGCCAGATAATTTTTCACCACCTGATGAACTGCAAATTGGTTGACTTCTATTCCAAAGATATCATCCGAAAGTTCCAGGGTGCCGGCCTCAGCTCCAGCCATATTCAGCATAGTTACTTTTGCCATTTTTTTGTTTCCTCCTTCTCACCTGCTGATTTTTCAGGTGTGATTTTCCGTTTATTTATCCTGTCCTTTTACTGCGTATTGGATTCGAAGCAATCCACCTTTTCCTCCGGGAACTGCACCTCTTACCAGCAACAAATTTCTTTCTTCTATCACTCTGACCAAAACCACATTCTGAACAGTAACCGTATCTCTTCCCATTCTTCCGGGTCCTTGGTTTCCTTTGAATACTCTGGAAGGATAAGTTCCTCCTGCCAAGGCTCCGGCCAATCTCTTATGCTTGGAACCGTGAGTCATGGGTCCTCTGTGGTGTCCATGTCTTACGATATTACCTTGCGTACCTTTTCCCTTGGAAGTTCCTGTTACGTCCAGCTTTACACCTGCTTCAAAGTCTGCAACGGTGATTACTTGACCTTGCTCGTAACTTTCACCTTCCTCCAATCTGATTTCGGTGAGGTATTTTTTCAGTGGAGATTGCCATTTTGCAAAGTGCCCTTTCAAAGGTTTGTTTGCTCTGTTTTCCTTTAAATCCTGAAATCCTATTTGTACAGCATTGTAACCATCGGTTTCTACAGTTTTCACTTGAGTTACAATCGCCGGTCCTGCTTCTATTACAGTTACAGGGATAGATTCTCCGTTTTCGGAAAAGATTTGTGTCATTCCAAGCTTTTTCCCTAATATTGTTTTCATATTTTTTCCTCCATACTTGACCGATAAGATTTGGTCAATCGTTCTTACAGCGGATTACCTATGAGTTCATAAGCAATCATACTAAGGGGAGATCCCTTATAGTTTAATTTCGATATCCACACCTGCAGGTAGATCCAACTTCATTAGCGCATCTACGGTTTTGGGTGAGGTGTTGGAGATATCGATGAGTCTCTTGTGGGTTCTTTGTTCGAACTGCTCTCTGCTGTCCTTGTATTTGTGAACCGCTCTTAGGATAGTTACCACCTGCTTTTCCGTTGGAAGGGGTATGGGACCTGAAACATCTGCTCCGGTCTTTTTGGCCGTCTCAACGATTTTGGCAGCTGATTGATCCAGTGACTTGTGATCGTAAGCCTTAAGCTTAATCCTGATTTTTTGTTGTTCTGACATTTTCTTTCCTCCTATGTTTTCGTACCTTTTCGCTATGCCTGTACGAGGGGTTCTTGCTGTTGCTTCGCGTGAGTTTTACTGCACTTTTCAACGTTTTCCGGTGACACAGTACTCGGTACACGTTGCCGTGCGTTTCATATTTTTTTACACAAAGCAAAAATGTGAGAATCCCTTCGCCCCCTTCTTGAGAGGACAATTCTCCGCAGAAATTACCTGATAGCTCAGCAACTTCCTGCTTCATCGCATTTCACAAGCTTTTGTAGTATATAATATCTATCAAGATATTGCAAGAGTTTTTTTGAAAAAAACAAAATTATTTTTCATGTTTTTTGATTATCTGATTAGGTAATTTCAATATATATAGACTTCACTGTTTGAACACTCTACCAGGCGTTTCAAATATAACATTTTATTATAGTTTCTATTTTATAATTTTCCACATTTTAGTATTTATAATTTTAACACATTTCATTCTTTCTAATAATTTCAATAATGGAGGAGTTTGCCCCCGCCATTCCCACGGAACATACGTTTCCAAGGTTGCTAAACATCTCTTGCAAGGCTTCTGCAAGGATTCCATTTTTGGCATTGATGCTCCCCCCATGTTTAGCAATCAGAGCAGACTGCACCGCCCAACCGGAGGATAAAGCCACCTTGTACGCACACCCTTCCTTACCTCCATCACAAATCAGCCCGGAAATGCTGCCGATCATGTTGATAATGGTCTTATGAACGATATCTTCGTCTCCCCCCAATTGATATGCCACCCCCGCGCTGGCTCCTACTCCGGCGGCAACGCCACATCCGCACATGGCGGACAAGGTTCCTGTGTAGGACTTAATGTACACCGTAATCAAATTGCTCAATGCAATGGCTCTCAATAAAAGTTCCTCACCTGAGTTCAACTTCTGAGCCACTGCCACATTGGTCAAAAATACCGTTAAACCGTGATTGCCGCTGCCTGCACTTGTCATTACGGGGTTTGTGGCTCCTGCCATTCTGGCCTCAGAAGCCGCTCCTGAAATCAGCTGTGCCCGAGTGACCAGATTATCTTCAAAATATCCCTTATGAATAATATCTTTCATTGCGGATCCATAACCATCTTTCATCTCTAATCCTATGTTGGATATGGCGATTCCCATATGGATTCCTTGTTGTAAGAAAAGGATGTCCTCCATGGATACATTGTCTATAAAGTTTAGGATCTCCGACAGAGTAAATTCTCTAATGGATTTTTTCTCAGAACTAACGTCTTTATCCTTAATGTCTAAAGGATCTAAATGAGCCTTTTTTTCAATAGATACTACATTTTGATGTCGATTTAAAATAAGTACCCTGATATGATTTTCCTCAGTATATAAATTTACTTCTATGTATAACTTGGTATATTGATCATTAACCGAAACTTTGATAAATCCTTTACTCAATAACTGTTTGGCAGATTCCAATTGCTCGTCAGAAATGTTCTCCAACAATCGAAGCTCCCGCGTGGGGTCTCCGATGACGATTCCCAAAGCCGTGGCAATGGGAAGTCCCCTCTCCTTAATGCCGGGTATTCCTACAGCTGCACCGTTTTTGAAAAGCCCACCGTCCACCACTACGTCTACTTTTACAATTTTCTCACCATTCAACTCTTTGGCAGCCAAAGAAGCCCCATAGGCTACCGCAATGGGTTCTGTACAACCCGTTGCCACCACACATTCCGTCTTCAGTATCTCTAACAAAGTTTCGTTTTTTTTATCCATGGTTTAATCACCTCTCCATCGACTGTATAATTCCCAATAGATCCATGGGCTTCTCAATAATAAAATCCGGAGCATTTGGTCCTGTTTTTTCCTCCTGGGTCATGGCCTTAGCCCATCCCACAAGGACGGATTTTACTCCTGCGTTTCTGGCACAGAGTATATCGAAAACAGTATCACCAATCATGAGGGTTTCCTCCGGCAAAGAACCTAACTTGTCCAAAGCAATCAGCACAGGCTCCGGATCCGGCTTATGCTTTGTGCATTCATCACAAGTTACGATAGTGTCAAAATACTCTGCCAGATTATATTTATCGATGCCCTTCATGGTGGTGGGTCTCAGACGCGAGGTAACTACCCCAACCTTATACATTTCGCCCTTTAATTTTTCCAACAGCTCTTGAATCCCCGGAAAGAGGCTGATCAGCTCTTCAAAGTTATGATAATGATAACTTCTATAGGTGGCTATGGCCTCTTCCACAGGTACCTGAGGCAAAATTCTGCCCATACTTATCTGCAAGGGTTCTCCAAAGGTTTTGTAAATCTCCTGTTCCGGACGTTCCTTGCCCTCATGGGTTAAGAACGTATGCTGCCATGATTTCAATACTACGTTGTTGGTATCCATCACCGTTCCGTCAAAATCAAAGAGTATGGTATTTATTTGGCTCATCTTGTTACCTTATCCTTCTGTTGTCTACTGCATTCATCCGTTTTATTAATTCTTATCTATTATGCTATAAAAAAATAATCTTTGCAAGAATATAAAATGCTTTTTTAACTTAAAAACAGAGTACTTCCATCCGTAAGATAGATTTACTCTGCTTTATATTC
>CAZOSB010000005.1:0-108348 GCA_964582545.1 uncultured Anaerovorax sp. | reverse complement strand
AACGACACAAAACGTACTACAGGGATTACCTTTATACCTACAACAGTAGTGACTAAATCTGTCATTCCAACAAGCATTAACTTCGCACATGTTGAGTTTACAATGCCGGAACAGGATGTTACGATTAAACCGACTGTAATTAACGCTCCGGGTAACTAAAAACCCCAAAACCAAAAATGACAAAAAATCTACCAAGTTATACATGTACTTGACAAAATCAATATTTTTGCATAGAGGAAATTTTAGAATCATAACATGAATTATCCATAAATCAAAGCAGTAGACAGATAACAGACAACATCTGCCTGCTGCTTATTTCCTTTTGTCACCCTAGAATATTACATCATACATTATAGTAACATACATTTACTTGTAAATTTGTAGCTACAACGTATTGACAAAATTCGCTATAATATCCTTCTTTATTTCAGGAATTGCCTATATAATTAGACTGCAAAACAGCGTGCAACAAAGCGTAAAAATTGAAAAGCCAACCCAGATACCGAACAAGTTTAACTCCATTAGATTTACATATGCCAATAATAATTCTTATAAAAATGGCAATAATATACCTTGTTATAATTTGGACGTATATTTTGGAGGTCATACGATGATGGAATTATTGAAAGTAGCAGGGGTAGCCTTTGGATCCGTAGTGGCATTGTTCATTCTTACTAAGATTATGGGAAATCGGCAAATGTCTCAACTGAGCATGTTCGACTATATCATAGGAATTACCATAGGCTCTATCGCTGCAGAAATGGCCATATCTTTAAAAGAAGACTTCAGGATCCCCTTGGTGGCTATGGTTGTGTATGCAGTAGTAGCTGTTGCCATTTCATTCGTAACCGCAAAATCCGTAGCGCTCAGAAGAGTATTGGTTGGAAAAGCTTTAATCGTCTTAGAAGACGGGAAAATTTTTGAGGGAAATTTAAAAAAAGGGCATCTGGATTTGAACGAATTTCTAACGCAATGTAGGAATAGCGGATATTTTGATTTACAGGATATTCAATCTGCAATTTTAGAGGCCAATGGAAAGATTAGTTTTCTTCCTAAGTCAGAAAAACGTCCTACTATACCAGAAGATTTTAACCAATCCCCGAAAGAAATAAAACCACTTATCAATTTAATCATAGATGGAAAAATTATGAAAGACAATCTAGAGTATATTGGAAAAGATGAAAAATGGTTAGAAAATCATTTGAAAAACGAAAAAATAGATAAATTATCTCAAGTTTTTTTAGCTACTTATGATGCACAAAAAAAATTAACTTTTTATTCTAAAAATGAAAAAACCATGACCCGAGATATCTTTGAATAAATAAAAATATTTTTAAAAACCTTCTAAAAAAACACTGATTTTGTTGACATTCAACAGTATTCGTTTTACTATGTAATGTAGAATAAATTACCAATAAGCTCATTGGAATTTATCAAAATAAATCTTACTTAGAAGGAGCCGAATATGAAGAAGTTAGAGAATAAAATCAGTATCATACTGGTTCTGACCATTTTGTTTGTGGCAGCTACATTGAGTTTAGTGTCCATTTTAGAAATGAGCAAATCTACCATACATACATCCTCGGTCTATCTGACCAATTCCGCTAAGATTGCCGCATCTGCCGTTGAAAAGACCATTAAGACATATACCTACACGATCAACGAGATGGCCAGCGAGCCCATTCTTATGAATGATGTTGCCACAGCGGAAGAATTAAGAGCTTATTTAAATGAAAAGGTGTCCCAGTACTATATGCGATCGGCAGGGATCTTGGATAATAAAGGCAATGATATCCTAAATGGCGGTAATTATTCCAATGAAGCATTTTTTACAGAATCTTTGGCTGGGAGACCCTACATGTCTACCCCTTATATTTCCGCCGATAAAAAAGATGTGTACATTGCGGTTTCAGCTCCTATTTATCAAAATGGTATTCCATCTAAGGTTTTGTATTTTTTCTGTGATTCAACTGTTTTACAGGATGCTATCCTCGAAGCATCTTCCATTGCTGAGACGGGGGATGCCTATCTGTTGGACAAAAACGGAACCACCATTGCCTATAAAGACAAAGAATTAGTAATCAATCAGGAAAATGTAATTCAATCAGCACCTTCCAATCCGGAGGATGAATATATGCGTGCCTTATATCCTGTTGAGAAGGAAATGGTAGCGGGAAAAACCGGGTTTGCCACCTTTGAATATGGGGGGAATGCATATTTTCAGGGCTATGCGCCAATACCGGGAACGGATGGTTGGAGCGTAGCATTGACCGTGGATAAGGCGGAGATGATGAAAGCGGCCAAAGAAAGTGCAGGAATTCAATTTTTCTTAACCATAGGAATCATTATTGCAGGATTTATTTTATCCCGTATTGTTGGGAAATCCATATCAAAACCTATTACTTTATGTTCGGATAGATTGAGACTTTTGGCTCAAGGCGATTTGACCAGCAAGACTCCTGTGGTTTCCTCAAAGGATGAAACTAAAGTATTAGCAGATTCCACAGAGGAGTTGGTAAGGGGTTTTAACTATATGATTAGCGATACAATAGATAAGCTGGGCATGATCGCTAAGGGTGATCTTCGTATAGAAAAAGGTAAAATTCCTTATAGAGGGGATTTCTTGCCATTGCAAACCTCTATTGATGAAATCGTAGAGGCGCTGAACTATACCATGTCCAACATCGTACTTTCTTCTACCCAGGTGTCAGATGGGGCGGATCAGGTGGCCAATGGTGCAAGCATGTTGGCACAGGGTGCCACGGAACAGGCTAGCTCCGTGCAGCAGCTTTCTGCTACATTGGGGGATGTTTCAAGCAAGATTAACAATACGGCTGAAAACTCAAAAAGTGCCAGCCAAATATCCGCATCAGCCAGAGAAAAACTTTTGGAAGGAAGATCCTATATGGATCAGTTGACTTCTGCTATGGAAGAAATCGATGCGAAATCTGCTGAAATATCTAAAATCGTAAAAACCATAGATGATATTGCATTCCAAACCAATATTTTAGCCCTAAATGCGGCGGTGGAAGCGGCTCGAGCGGGAGCGGCAGGAAAAGGCTTTGCAGTAGTGGCAGATGAAGTGAGAAATCTGGCTAACAAGAGTGCTGAAGCGGCGAAGACCACTACTACGCTGATTGAAAGCTCAGTAGAAGCAGCGGCAAAGGGTTCAGAGCTTACGCTTATTACCTCTAACACATTGAGTGAGGTGATGGAAAGAGCGGGTAAGTCCTCTGCATTTATTAAAGAAATAGCGGAGGATGCGCAGGTACAGGCAAAGGCCATCTATGAAATCAATGTTGGGATAGATCAAATTGCTGCCGTGGTTCAGACGAATTCCGCGACCAGTGAAGAAAGTGCAGCTGCTGCAGAAGAATTATCTTCGCAAGCTTCTATCATGCGAGAACTGATTTCCAGATTCAAGGTAAAATAAGTAAGGCAGCTATGAAGGAGTAGGAAAATGTCAGTATCTCTAAGTGAATTTATTCAACAGATGATTGCAGATCCAAGATTTTCAGTTATCGTTATTTTGATCTTGGGTGTTATCATGATTAATGGTTGGGTTGATGCTCCAAATACTATCTCAACCTGCATTTCTACAAGGTCTCTAAATATGAAAGCTGCAGTTACCCTTGCAGCTATCTTTCATTTTTTTGGGGTTGTGATCATGACAGCTCTTTGCGCTCGTGTGGCGGAAACGCTTTACCAGTTGGTGAATTTTAACAGCTCCTATTACATGGGGCTTATCGCCTTGAGCGCCGCATTAATTTCAATTGTGTTGTGGACTCTTCTAGCCAATCGGTATATGCTGCCTACAAGTGAAACTCATGCATTGGTGGCGGGCATTACGGGAGCGGCAATTGCCACCTCAGGTGGGTTGGATGCGGTTAATGGTCAGCAATGGATGAAAATTGTTTATGGCGTGGGTATTGCCCTTTTGATGGGATTTGTTTTCGGGTGGTTCATGATAAAATTGATAGTTTATATCTTTCGAAATATTGAAAGAAATAAAGCGATTGATTTTTTTAAATCTTCACAGATATTTAGTTCCGCAGGAACTTCTTTTATGCATGGTGCACAAGATGGGCAGAAGTTTATCGGCATATTTGTCATTGCACTTTACTTGGAGGAAGGGGGATTGCGAGGGAGAGAGTTTCAGATTTCTCTTTGGCTTATTCTTCTCTGTGCAATCTTTATGACGGTAGGAACCATCATTGGAGGGATGAGGATGAGGCGTACCGGCGAAGTTCAAAGGATTCAGTTAGAGAAATATCAAGGGTTTTCTGCAGACTTTGCCACCATGGGAACTCTGTTTTTTGCCTCACTCATTGGGGTTCCTTTGAGCACTAACCATACGAAGATTTCTGCTATTTTAGGCGCAGAGGCTGCCAAAGGTCTCTATACTGTGGATATTCGTATGATGAAGGATATGTTGATTTCCCTAGTCTGGACATTCCCTGGATGTGGGATTATGAGCGCGTTGTTAACTTTGATATTTTTTAGATTATTTTAGGAAAGTTGAGGGCAAAAGAGGATGATGAGAAAAAAGCCGGTGAACTATTTTGAGGGCTTTGTAAATCTGATGGAATATACCTGTGAAGCAGCAAACTTACTGCATGATATCTTTCAACGTTATAATGTTTCAGAGTTGGAAGAGAAAATGGAAGAGATGCATGCCATTGAACATAGTGCAGATATCCAGAGAAGAATTTTTGTAAATAAGTTAGCAAGAGACTTTATTACTCCGCTGGAAAGAGAAGATATTATGGACCTTGCAGATGCAATTGACAATATTACGGATAATATTGAAGATGTATTGTTGAGATTATACATGTATAATATCTCCGCCATACGTGAGGACGGTCAAAAATTTACTTCAGTAATAGTCAAGTGTTGCAATAGCTTAAAACATATGTTAGAAGAGTTCCACAACTACAAGAAGTCGGAAAAAATCAACGACTTAATATATGAGGTCAATCGGTTAGAAGAGGTGGGAGACAAGTTATTCACGGAGAGTATTCGAAATCTATATGTGACGTGTAAGGATCCCATTGAAATTATGTCCTGGGATCAAACGCTTCATTACTTGGAAAGTTGCTGTGATGCCTGCGAAGATGCTTCTAATATCGTAGAAAGTGTAATTATGAAAGCTAAGTAAAACATATTTATATGAGGTGAAGAAAATGACAAATATTATAGCGGCTACTTTAAATCGGCATAAAATTTCAGAAATTGAGAATATTACTAAGAGCTTTGGAATGAAAGTAATTTCCAGGAGTGAAGCAGGAATTCCGGACTTTGAAATAGAGGAAACGGGTTTTACCTTTGAAGAAAATTCGGAAATCAAGGCAAGGGCTATTCTGGAGTATAGCGGAAAACCTACCATTGCAGATGACTCAGGGATAGAGGTAGATGCGTTGAAAGGCGCACCAGGGGTATATTCTGCAAGGTTTGCAGGGGTAGAAGGTCCGGAGGCCGATCAAGAAAACAATAAAAAATTATTAAGTCTTTTGGCGGATATCCCCCAAAAGGAGAGAGGTGCTCGATTTGTATCTGTGGTTACCATGCTCTTCCCCGATGGGAAGAAGATTGTAGCCAGGGGGGAGTGTCCCGGTTACATCACTTATCAAGAGAAAGGAACCGGAGGTTTTGGCTATGATCCGCTCTTTGTGCCGGAAGGTTTTGAAAAAACCTATGCAGAGCTCACGGCGGAAGAAAAGAACTCCATCAGCCATAGAGCCAAAGCTTTGTCCATTCTGAAGGATCAATTGCAGGAGCTAAAAAGGGAAATATGACAGGTAAGAGATTTTTTCATATCATTTTATTTGTAATTAAAAAAATGCAGGAACCTTTCTATCAGGGGGTAGCGGCAGAGCTTGCATTTTTTTTCCTAATGTCCTTGGTACCTACTGGAATTTTATTGGGGCAGCTGTTGGGATTGTTTTCAATATCCACAGACGTATTAAACTCACTGCTAGAGCAATATATGGCACCTGAAATATCCGAAACCATTTCGGATTTATTTACCTATAAATCTTCGGGAGCCATTAGCATAGCCTTAGTGGTGGTGGTATTATGGGCAGCTTCAAAAGCACAGTTCTCATTGACTAGAATTGCCAATTATACCTTTACAGGGGAGGCCATGGGCAAGGGATACATTCGGGAAAGACTTCGTGCCATGAAAACCATCATATTCACTCTGTTTACCTTGGTCTTTAGCCTGATTATTCTAGTGTATGGGGAGTTGATTATCAACTTGATAACAGCCTACGCCAAGCAATTTCTCAATCTTAACTTTCAATTTGCTAACGTTTGGTATTATATTCGTTGGCCCGTAGCTCTCGCCCTTTACTTTTTGATGATCAGCTATAACTATTATGCGTTGCCTACTGAAAAGGTAAAATTTAAAAAAATCCTGCCGGGCAGTATTCTTGCTTCGGCAGGCATGTTGATAACTACGAGAATTTATACTTATTATGTGAATGTCTTTGCAAATTACGATTTACTTTACGGAGGGCTGGCCTCCATCGTTGCACTTTTATTTTGGTTCTTCTTGTTAGGGTATATTCTGGTAATAGGCATACAATTCAACGTAGCCTGGGATGAAACAAAATAAATTACTTCATCACCCTGACGCTGATAATTCCCTCAATATCAAATGCTTTTTCCAACTCACTTGTATCTAACTGGGTATCTACATCTATTAGGGTATAAGCCATTTCTCCCTTGCTTCGATTGATTAAATTGTTGACACTAATGTTTTTACTCGCTAATATGCTGGTTATTTGCTCCAACAATGTTGGAGTATTTTTATTTATGATTGCGATTCTACCTTTACCCACGTTTGGTCCCAGTGTGCATTCTGGAAAGTTTACAGAGTTGATGATGTTTCCATTTTCAATGTAGTCCATCAGCTGCTCTACAGCCATGACAGCACAGTTTTCCTCGGATTCCTCCGTGGAAGCGCCCAGATGGGGAATAGCGATGACACCATCCAAATGTGCCACAGCTTCATTTGGAAAATCTGTAACGTATCTTGAAACTTTACCAGAAGCCAATGCCTTTGCCATGTGGTCATCATTTACGATGGAATCCCTAGAGAAGTTTAAAATACATACTCCATCCTTCATATTGACCATCAGTTCTTCGTTAATCATCCCCTTGGTACTTTCTAACACTGGTATGTGTATGGATAGAAAGTCGCATTTCGGAACCAGTTTTTCTAAGTTATCCGCCACTGAAATTTTATTGGAAAGCTCTAATGCCGCTTTAATGGAAAGGTAGGGGTCAAAGCCTATCACCTTCATGCCTAACTGAGTAGCAGCATTTGCTACCATAACGCCGATGGCCCCCAAACCTAACACACCCAAAGTTTTTCCCTTTATTTCGTTTCCTGCAAATTGTGCCTTACCCTTTTCTACCGCCTTTGCGATGTCGGTATCCAGGGTTTTTACCCAGGCGCAACCCTGCAGAATATCTCGGGAAGATAGAAGCAGACCGGCTAAGACCAATTCTTTCACAGCATTGGCGTTGGCGCCGGGAGTATTAAAGACTACGATGCCATTTTCCGAACATTTATCCACGGGAATATTGTTTACACCGGCACCTGCTCTGGCAATAGCCAAAAGGTTTTTGGAAAAGTCCATGGTGTTCATATCCTGACTTCTCACTAAAATACCGGTTGCAGAAGCGGTGTCTTCCGTAAGTTCATATTGATCGTTCAGCAAGGATAGACCTACTGGTGAAATTTTATTTAATGTTTTAATAGAGTACATGTAACCTCCTATGTTCGGGATTATTGATTTTCTTTTTCAAAATTTTTCATAAAATCGATTAAGGCTTCTACCCCTTCTTTGGGCATGGCGTTGTATATGCTTGCTCTCATTCCTCCGATAGATCGATGTCCTCCCAAGTTAAATAACCCGGCCTCTTTGGACTGTTGGGTAAACTTTTTGTCCAAATCGGGGTTTCCTGTAACGAAGACTACATTCATAAGAGAACGATCTTCCTTTGCTACAGGGCAACTGTAGAGTCTGCTGCCGTCGATATAATCGTATAGTTTCTCCGCCTTTTCCTTGTTGGCTTTTTCCATTGCTGAGATTCCACCGGTGACCTTGATGTGCTTGAACACCTCGCCCGCCATGTAGATTCCAAAGGTAGGGGGTGTGTTGTATAAAGAATCATTATCCGCGTGTATCTTATAGTCTAACATTGTAGGGATGGATTTATCCGCAAAACCGATCAAGTCTTCTCGAATAATTACTATGGTTACCCCAGCAGGACCAATATTCTTTTGCGCCCCTGCAAAGATGAGTCCACATTTTGATACATCGAATTCCTCCGATAAAATAGAGGAAGAAAGGTCCACTACCAACGGGATATCGCCTGTATCCGGTAAAGTGCGGAAAGCAGTTCCATATATGGTATTGTTTGCGGTAATGTAAGCGTAATCGCTGTCCTTAGAGAAGTCCTCTTTCGTTACCTTTGGTATAAAGGTGAAGTTGGAGTCCTCAGAGGAAGCCAGAATATTGACAGTTCCAAACTTAGCCGCTTCCTGTGCTGCTTTTTTTGCCCAAGTTCCTGTTACGATATAATCCGCCTTTTTAGAATTGCGGAATAAGTTCAGGGGAACCATGGAAAATTGCAGGGATCCTCCGCCCTGAAGAAATAAAACCTTATAATTTGAGGGGATATTCATAATATCTCTCAGGTTTTGCTCTGCACCATACAGAATTTCTTCAAATTCTTTTGAACGATGGCTCATTTCCATGACAGACATGCCACATCCTTGATAGTTGGTCAGTTCGTTGGCGGCTCCAATCATAACCTCCAGGGGAAGCATGGATGGACCGGCAGAAAAATTATAAACTCTTTCTCTTTTCATAATGATTTGCTCCCATTCTTAACTTCAAATAAAGCCCGTAGACTTTATAATAAATAGAAAAGCCTAAATAGGCTTTAAAAGTAATTTCTTGAAACTATTGAGATTTTCAAATGACAAATTATTCTTAAATCACAAATTGTACATATAAAAGCATTATCTAAAATGCTTTTATATTATAGCACTTTATGATAAAATGGTAAAGAAAAAAATCTTAGCAAATTTTTTAAATATTCAATTGTTTTTTATGAAAATGGCTATAATGAATACAATGAGGAATAGGAGTATACAGCAATGAAATACTTAATCATGGTTCCCGATGGAGCGGGGGATGAAGGAATTGAGAAGTTAGAAGGAAAGACGCCTTTGGATGTGGCAAACATGCCTTGTATCAACGGCTTGGCACAACGAGGTCAGGTGGGCATGGTTCAGACCATTCCAGAGGGTGTGGCCCCGGGGAGCGATGCGGCAAACCTTTCGGTCATGGGTTATGATCCTGCTATCTATTTAACGGGCAGATCACCCTTAGAGGCTGCCAGCATAGGCATTAAAATGAAGGACACAGATGTGGCCTTTAGGGTGAATTTGGTGACTTTAAGGGATCCGGAGCAGGGATTTTCTCCGGAGAAAACGCAAGGTTTGAAGTACGAGGATCTCCTGGTTTGGGATCACAGTGCAGGGGATATTTCCAATGAGGAAGCAAAGGTTTTAATAGAAGAGGTTTCAAAAGTCTTTGGAACGGATATCATTCACTTTTACCCAGGTGTCAGCTATCGACATGCTATGATCGTCAATGAGGGGACGGTGGGACAATCGCTTACACCCCCACATGATGTACTTACGAAAAGAGCCGGTGATCATCTGCCAAAGGGTGAAGATAGCGATTTTATCAAGGAAATCATGATTGCCAGCTATGAGTTGCTGTCAAAACATCCCATCAATTTAGAAAGGATGAGGAAGGGGTTAAATCCTGCAAATTCTCTATGGATATGGGGACAAGGAAAGAAACCGAACCTATCTTCTTTCTATGATAAATATGGAATCAAGGGTGCCACCATATCCGCAGTGGACTTAATCAAAGGCATTGGCATTTGTGCCGGTTTGGATAGCATCCATGTGGAGGGAGCCACAGGTACATTGCACACGAATTTTACAGGAAAGGCGGAAGCCGTTAAGGAAGCTTTTAAAAGCGGAATGGATTTCGTTTACCTGCATCTTGAAGCACCGGACGAATGTTCACATCAGGGGGATCTGGAAGGGAAAATCAAGTCCTTGGAATTAATTGATGAAAAGGTCATGAAGCCCGTGCTAGAATATTTGAAGGAAGAGGGAGAGCCGTTTAAAATTTTGATTTTACCGGATCATCGCACGCCTCTATCCATCAGAACGCATTCTTCTGAAAGGGTGCCATATGTGTTCTATGACAGCCAGCAAGAGCATAAGGTGAACATCGAGCAAAAGTTCTGTGAAATCCAGGGGGAGAAGGGACAATTTTTTGAAAGTGGATATCTGCTTACAGATTATTTTTTTAACAAATAAATACTTGAATCAATTGAAAATAAATTTTTTATTACGAATGAAGAGGATTGTTGCTTTTTTCATTTTAATTTTCTTTATTTGTGTTACGACAGGGCCAACGTATGCCATTACAAATACAACTCCTTTTCCCGAGTTTGGAGCGGAGGCGGCGATTTTAATAGACGGCACTACGGGAAAGATTCTGTTTGAAAAGAATAAAGACAAAATATTATATCCTGCCAGTACCACCAAGGTAATGACCGCATTGCTAACCTTAGAAAATCTACCTCTGGATCAGGTGGTAACCATCGATAGGCAGGCGGCGTCCACAGGTGGAACTTCTGCCAAGCTGGTGGAGGGAGAACAGCTGACAGTAAAGGACTTGCTTTATGGACTCTTATTAGTTTCCGGAAACGATGCTGCGGTGGCCCTTGCAAAGACAGTCTCGCCCAATGTTGAGACCTTTAGCTCCATGATGAACGAAAAAGCCAAGGAGTTAGGTGCAATGAATACCCACTTTGCAAACCCCCATGGATTGCATGACGATATCCACTACACTACAGCTTATGATTTGGCATTAATCGCCAAGAAGGCTATGGCGAATCCCGTTTTTAGGAATATGGTGGCCTCCTACCAATGGGTGGTGCCACCCAACAACCTATCGGGTGAAAGGCTGTATATTACAACCAACCGGATTTTATATGACGAAACCTATCTAATCCAAGTAAACGGTCAGCCTAGATCCGCTAGGTACGAGGGTGCAACAGGCATTAAGACGGGATATACTCCCGAGGCGGGGAATTGCCTCATAGCCTCTGCAAAACAGGGGGATACGGAACTCATTGCAGTAGTGCTAAAATCTTCTGACGAAGGAAGGTTTGCCGATTGCATCAATATGTTGGACTTTGGTTTTGCCAATTATAAGACTGTCATGGTCATGCGAAAGGGTGCTCCTTTGGAATACCCCAGAGTAAAGAATGGTGCTGTCAGAAGAGTTGGAGCTGTGGCATCGGAAACGGTGGCACTGACCTTGCCAATAAAGGCATCGGAGGATATTGTAAAGACTGAAATACAATTTGATACGATAAAAGCACCGGTTGCAAAAGGGCAAAAAATTGGAGTTATCAACGTTTATCAGGTTGGAGAACTCATTCACAGCGTAGAGGTAACCGCAGATCATTTCGTTTCCAAAGGAGGAATTCTGTCTACCATCGGGGTACCGGATAGCCAGGCTCAAACGGGTTGGTTTATTTTATCGTTGATTGCTGTGGTTTTGGTCGGGGTATTCAGCGTATTGATAAAGGGTTACATCAAAAAGAAGAATAAAATTGAAATTGAATATAAAATTGATCACGAAGAGAAGACACCTCAGGAGCAAGCTTGGGAAGCGTGGGTAAAGGATCTTGAAAGGAGGAAAAAGAGTGGACTTAGATAATCTACCGGACAGTCCGGGGGTATACCTCCACAAGGATAAGGACGGTAACATCATTTACGTGGGAAAAGCGGTTTCGTTAAAGAATCGCGTTAGACAGTACTTTCAATCCTCAAAAAATCACGATGCCAAGACAAAATCTCTAGTAAAGAATATTGCAGATACCACTACCATTCAAACAAAGACTGAAATGGAAGCATTGATTTTAGAATGTAACCTCATTAAAAAATATATGCCTAAGTATAATGTCTTGCTCAGAGATGACAAGACTTTTCCTTATATCAAAATAACCGATGAAAAGTGGCCTAGGATTTTGAAAACAAGGCGGGTTGAGAAGGATGGCGGCAAGTATTTCGGTCCCTATACGGAGGTAACCGTGGTGAACAATATCATTGAGTTGCTGAACCACGTATACTCTATAAAAAGATGCTCGTGGCAGAACTTTCCTCAGGGTCACACTCCTTGTCTTAATTTCCACATTCAACAATGTCCGGGCATTTGTATCGGTAAGGCGGATCATGAAGCCTACCTGGAGGCAATTCAGGAAGTGGAACAGTTTCTGTTAGGAAAAGATGCTCCTGTTTTAGCGTTTCTTACGGAAAAGATGAACAGAGAAGCGGAAGCACTCAACTTTGAGCTGGCGGCCGCATACAGGGATTACATCGGACACGTTCATGAGATGACCAAGATGGCCAAGATTGCCAAGGCTTCTAAAATTGCGCGCGAAACCAAACTTGCGGAAAGCACAAAAATGTCAGGAGAACGGCAAAGAAAAAATAGAGAACGCATTATTGCTGAGGAAGAAAGTTTAAACAAAATTTTCCGAAATGGTAAGCAAAGAATCTATGGTTGGCGTATAGAAGCCTATGATATTTCCAATACGAACGGTGTGGATTCCGTAGGGGTCATGGTGGCCTTTCAGGAGGGGCGCCCAGATAAAAAGGAGTATCGCAGATTTAAGATTCAAACCATCGAGGGACCAAACGATTATGGCAGCCTACAAGAGGTACTCTACAGGAGGATGAAAAGGGCAAAGGATGGGAGCAGTGGCTTTTCTCACCTTCCCAATCTAGTCCTGATGGATGGGGGAAAGGCGCAGGTCTCAGTGGTGGAACAGGTACTCAAGGCTATGCAGATTGATATTCCTGTGGCAGGAATGGTAAAAGATGACAAGCATAGAACCAGAGGGTTGGTATATCATAATGAAGAGATTGATTTACAGGAACATCCATTTTTGAGAACTTACTTAGGGAAAATCCAAGAGGAAGTTCACAGATTTGCCATTGATTATCACAGGGGATTGCGGAACAAAACCATGATCGCTTCTGCGTTGGATCACATAGAAGGGGTAGGGGAAAAGCGAAAGATGGGATTGCTCTCCCACTTTAAAAGCATAGAAGCAATTCGAGATGCAAATATAGAGGAACTTTGTATGGCTCCCAATATGACAAAAAAAGCAGCAGAAAAAGTATATGAATATTTCCATTGAAACTTCATACGTTTAATGTTATAGTAATTGCAAACAATAATCATAAAAGATAATGGAGGATAAATTTATGACAGATAAAGAAAAATGCATTCCTGGCGGTTGCGGACCTGATTGCGATTGCGGTGAAAAGGAAGACGAAGCGGAATATATCACATTGGAATTTGATGACGGAGTGGAAGTAGAATGCGAGATCATGGGAGTATTCGAATACAATGGTAAAGAATATATCGCTTTGATTCCGGATGATGAGTCTGACGATGTCTATATATATGGATATAAAGAAGTTGCTGAAGAAGAATTTGAGCTGGTAGACATTGAGGACGACGAGGAATTCGAAAAGGTCGTAGCAGAATTTGAAAAAATTATTGCTGAGTAAAATCAAAAATTAATTATAATACTATTCTGCAGTTAATAAAGATGTGTTAATTAAAGATTAGTAAAAAAGCTTTCTGTAATTTTGAAATTATAGAAAGCTTTTTTTAAGTTTGTTTGAATTTTATTGACTTTTAATAGTTTCTTGCATTTATAGCAAAGTAAGCCTTAGGATGTGCGCAGACGGGACATACGGCAAAAGCACTCATGCCTTCATGGACATAACCGCAATTTTCACATTTCCACTCTACTACCTTATCCTTATCAAAAACCTTGTTTTCTTGAACATTTTTCAATAAGGCCCTGTAGCGCTCTTCATGTTCTTTTTCTACAGAAGCTACACCCTCCATCTGAGCAGCGATTTCGGGGAAGCCTTCTTCCTTGGCTACCTTGGCAAACTCCTTATACATTTCTGTCCATTCAAAGTTTTCACCCTCAGCTGCATGCTGCAGATTTTCAGCGGTAGTACCGATACCTGTGCAGAGCTTAAACCAAAGCTTAGCATGTTCCTTTTCGTTGTTAGCGGTATCCTCAAAAATTTTAGCGATTTGCTCATAACCTTCTTTTTTTGCAGCGGAGGCATAATACGTATATTTATTTCTAGCCATGGATTCCCCTGCAAATGCTGACATCAGATTGTCAAATGTTTGTGTTCCTTTTAAATCTTTCATTTTTTTCTCCTTTGGTTTGGATATGTTCATTAAATATGGTTATTAATACCAATATTTTGCATAATCTAACCATAAATTATTCATATTTACTATAATTATTATAGAACGAATATTTTTTAAACGAAGATGCTACCGCCGATAAATTCCCGCATGATGGAGTTGTTGGCAATCATGGAGTCGTCCTCAATGGTCTGAAAGAAGTTCAAGAACTTCAGTATACGCACTGCATCAGCATATTCCCTTTCTTCCGGTTTGATCTCCTTCAATAGAGGCTCAGCATACTTTTTTAAAACGGAAAGTTCATAGATGTGCACGGAATTAAAAAACACATCAGCTTCACCATTAAAGGGGAAGATATTCTTATCCTCACCAGCCCTAACTTTGGGCCACTCCCTGATGGTGCTCTGTGCTGAGTGACCTCTGAACTGATAGTCTCTCACCATCCGCCTCAGCATTCTGGCATCTGTGGTAGGAATTCTGTTGTGTTCATCGATGTTTAACTGAGTAAGAGGGCTGATATAAATTTTAAACTTTTGTTCCAGTGGAATGCTTTCAGTTAGCTTTGTGTTCAGCCCATGGATCCCCTCGATGACGATGGGCTGAGTAGATTCTGCTCTGACGATTTTTTTGCCGAATTGTTTTGTACCGCGAATAAAATCAAATACTGGAAGATCGACCTCATCCCCTGCTAAAAGTCCGTTCATATTGCGATTAAAAAGCTCGATATCGATAGCCTCTATATCTTCAAAATTTGGTTCGCCGTACTCATCCAATGGTGTACATCCTCGCTCCACAAAGTAATCATCCGTGCTCATATAGATGGGATCCAATCCATTTACTCGGAGCTGAATGGAAAGTCTTTTCGCAAAGGTGGTCTTGCCGGAAGAAGAGGGTCCGGCGATGAGAACGATGCGTTTTTTCCCCTTTGTGATCATATCGGCAATATGTGCAATTTTCTTTTCGTGAAGGGCTTCGGATATTTGAATAATATCCTTATATCCTTCGTTTTCCACCATTTCGTTCATATCACCCACATAGGTAATCTTCATCAGCTTACCCCAGCTTTTGATTTCTGCAAAGGCGTTGTAAAGTTTAAATTCATCAATGAATTCCGGAATTACATTGGGATCCTTCGGATGTGGGAAACGTAAAATGATTCCTCGGCGATAGGGTACTAATTCAAACCGTTTGATGTAACCGGTAGAAGGCACCATGAGACCATAGAAGAAATTTTTTAATCCTCCCAGTGAATAAAATTTTATCTGATCTACATCCATAGCGTGTTGAAGCATTCTTGCTTTTTCCTGCAACCCATCTTCCAAAAGCCATTTCATGGCATCCCCTTTAGAATCCACCGCCCGTTCAAACTTGATGTCCTCTTTCACCAATTCTTCCATACGAGATTGAATCTTTTGAATGACTTCAGAAGAAAGGGGTTCACTTCCTTTTATATAGGTGTATAAACCCTTGCTCAGAGAGTTTTCAATGACCGCTGTAGCTTTATGACCCAACACGTCTCGGATGGCTTTTAGGTAAAGCATGGACACACTTCTCTGATATACCAGATTTCCTGCTTGACTGCGCATGTCTAAAAACTCAACGGTGCAATCCTTCGTAAGAGCATAGGTTAATTCTTCAAATTTATGGTCAATCTTTGCCAACAAAATGTCGTAGGGTAAATCCTTTTGGAAGTCTTTGACCAACTGTTCTGCTGTGGTTCCCACGGGATATTCAACGAGCATAGGATTGCTTCTGGGGGATACGATTATTTTTATTTTTACATTCATATTTCATCTCCTTACACAATACTCTATCTTTTACTTTTTTCTCTTACTTATTCATAGTTTACTATAGGAAAGTTTATTCTACAAGTGTTTTCATCAGGACATTTATAGTGATTTTTATGGTGCTTATGAAATAATAAGCTATTTATTAAAAACAGGCTTCATCATTAAAAAACATCAAAAATTTCATAGAAAAAAATTGTACGGGAAGTCTAAATGTATTATAATCCTACAGTACGTTAGCTATTGAAAAGATGAAAAAGGAGGAGAAGTTTGGATAGACCCCAAATATTAAAGGCGAAGGCCATGAATAAATGCATCGGATGCTTTACCTGCATGCTCATGTGTGCCGCCGTCAATCATAAAAGTCACAGTATCAATCAAAGCGCCATTAAAATAAAAACCAAGGGTGGAATGCAGGGAAGCTTTTATGCAGTGGTTTGTTTAGGATGCGATGAGGAAAGGGCATGCGTGGAGGCCTGCAAGGCGGGGGCTCTTACCGAACGTCCCGGCGGGGGAACCCTTCTAAATAAAGATAAATGCGTCAGTTGTGGCGCTTGTGCCAAGGCATGTGTCGCAGGAGCAGTATTCTTTGATCAAGAAAAACACCCCTTGATTTGTAAGCATTGTGGGTTATGCGTAGGGTATTGTCCCCATCGCTGCATTACCATGGAAGAACTTGTGAAAGAGGAGGTGCAGAAATGATGGGTAAGGAATTTATTCGTGTATTGACCATTTCCATGGATGATAAAACCTTTCACGTTGAGGAAAGGAAAGATTTATTGCCATATTTGGGAGGCGTAGGTGTTGCCGCCAAGTTATTGGAGGAAAATTTGCAAGAGGGGAAAGAACCCCTTCACAAAGATCAGCCCATGATTTTTGCTATTGGCGCCCTTTCCGGAATTTTTCCTGTCATTACTAAAACCGTAGCCATGTTTGTATCACCTCTTACAGGTGAATTGGGAGAAAGCTATGCGGGAGGTAGGATGGCTCTCACCATGGCCATGGCGGGATATGACGCCATGGTGATTACGGGCAAAAGAGATAAAGGCTGCTACCTTTCTATTAATTCAAAGGAAGTATTGTTTAGGGATGCACGAGCTTTCATGGGCCTCAATGCTCAAGAAATCGGGAGATTTATCAGGGAAAGAGAACCGGGATCCGGGAAGCGGAGCATTCTGCGCATCGGGCCTGCAGGGGAAAATCTCTGCGCTTATGCCAACGTATGTGTGGACACTTACCGTCATTTTGGACGATTGGGTCTGGGGGCTGTCATGGGCAGCAAGAACATAAAGGCCATTTCCATTACAGGTGATCGGGAAATGCCAATAGGAGACTTGCCAAGTTATTTAAAAGCCTATAAAGCCATCTTTAAAAAAGCCACCGATACAGAGCTTATGGAGAAGTATCATGATTTGGGTACTCCGGTCAACGTGGAGCCTTTAAGTGTTGCAGGAGGAATGCCTACCTTAAACCTACAAAGGACCTCCTTTGACAAAGCGGAAGATATTTCGGGTGAAGCTTTTGCGGAAAAAAATTTGGTGAGGAAAATGGCATGTACAGGGTGTCCTGTAGGTTGCATCCACATCGGTCAGTATCGCAAGGAGTTTGATAAGGGATATGAGTATGAGTCTGTACAGGTGGGTTATGACTATGAACTGATCTTTGCCTTGGGTAGCTATTTGGGCATAGCGAAAACCGATGAAATTTTAGAGTTAATCAATAAAGTGGAAGAAATGGGACTGGATGCCATGTCCGCAGGGGTCGCCCTTGGATGGGCCACGGAAGCTTTATCCAAAGGGTTGATTTCTGAAGAGGATACTTTGGTGAAACTAAACTTTGGAGAAATGCAAGGATATCTACAGGCCATTGAGAATATCGGCTTAGTTGTCAATGAATTTTATAGGAACCTTTCCCAAGGGGTGGCTTATGTTTCCTCAAAATACGGTGGAGAGGACTTCGCTATGGCTATCGGTGGAAATGAAACCTCCGGGTATCATACTGGTTACGGATCTTTAGTTGGCGCGGCTGTTGGCGCTCGTCATTCTCATTTGTGCAACGGCGGTTACTCCATCGATCAGAGTAAAGAAACCTTGACCAATGAGCAAATTGCAAAAAAACTTTATGCGGAAGAAGTGGAGCGGTGTTTGTTGAATTCCCTCATCATATGCTTGTTTGCTCGAAAAGTATATGACAGGGAAACCATTTTAACGGCTATGCAGTCTGTGGGATATACTTTAAAGGATGAAGATTTAAGTGAAATTGCCCGAAGGATATTTGAAACGAAACAGAGAATAAAAAAATCATTAGGGTTTAATATCCGTGAAGTAAAAATTCCTCAAAGGTTTTTTGAGACTCCTAGCATGAATGGGGTACTGAACGAGGAAACCTATCAGGAGATTATAGAATTATACCAAAAATTGGTGTGATATAAAATTCATAATCTAAAAATTATTGCTTATACTATAATCAGGAGCCAAAAGCTCCCGCGACATTATTTGCCGGATAATACTTTTTCTCAAAACAAAGAGCGCCTTTTATCAAAGCGCTCTTTGTTTTTACTGTTTACCAGCATGACATGTAATTAGCAGCAAGAATTATTTCCGCAGCTGAATACTCCAGGATTCATGATAATCAGCAATAACAGAAGAAAGAAGAAAAGAAGGCTATCGTCTATTCCTCCACAGCAATTACTTCTCATATATAAGTACCTCCTACAATCTAAATTATTTATTTGGATTTAGTATTACTATATGCAAATTGTAAAAATTGGTTCTCAATTGAAGAAATATTTTTAAAATATACGATAATTTATTATTTAAACTGAAAAATCTTTTGATAAAGACTTATGCAAGCACATTTATATTGACATAACATACCTTTAGCGTTATGATTTTTTCATGATTAAATTGAAAGGAAAGGAACGCATACATCATGATTTGGAATGAGCCTATTGAGCAGATGAGCCGAGATGAAATGCACAATCTACAGAGTCGCAGATTAAAAGATACAGTCAGCAGAGTATTTTATAACGTTGAATTTTATAAGAAAAAAATGCAAGGAATGGGGATTGAGCCGGGAGACATCAAGGATATAGACGACTTAGGAAAACTTCCTTTTACTACGAAACAGGATTTGAGGGACAATTATCCTTTTGGTCTTTTTGCTGTACCCAAGAGTGAGGTTGTCCGAGTTCATGCCTCATCGGGAACCACAGGAAAGCCTACGGTAGTGGCATACACCCGAAAGGATGTGGAAACCTTTTCTGAAGTGGTGGCCAGAGCCATCTGCTGCGCAGGGGGAAACAAGCAGGATATCATTCAGGTTGCCTATGGATATGGTCTCTTTACAGGAGGATTGGGTCTTCATTATGGAGCGGAAAAGTTGGGAGCTACGGTGGTACCTATTTCCGGAGGGAACACAACAAAACAACTGACATTATTGCAAGATTTTGGTAGTACTATCTTAGCTTGCACACCTTCTTATGCGGCATATTTGGCAGAAGCCTTGGTGGAAGCCGGTATAGATCCGAAATCGTTGCCACTAAAAATCGGAATTTTTGGTGCAGAACCTTGGAGCGAAGAAATGCGTGTGAAGATTGAGGCAGGTTTGGATATAGAGGCTCATGATATTTATGGTTTAAGTGAGATTATCGGACCGGGGGTGTCCAATAGTTGTTCTTTCCACCATGGATTACATATTGCGGAGGATCATTTTGTACCGGAGATTATCAATCCGGATACCTTGGAAAGAATGGTCCCCGGTGAGACCGGAGAGTTGGTATTTACCACGGTTACCAAGGAGGCAATGCCCCTTCTTCGATACAGAACCAGAGATTTGAGCAGTCTAAACTATGAAAAATGCCAATGTGGACGCACCAACGTGAGGATGGCAAAGATTTTCGGAAGGTCGGATGACATGCTCATCATACGGGGGGTCAATGTCTTTCCTTCTCAGGTGGAAAGTGTACTTTTGGAAATCCCCGAAGCGAAACCGCACTACATGCTCATTGTGGATCGTCAAGGCACCATGGATACCTTGGAAATTCAAGTGGAAATAGATGAGCGGTTTTTCTCTGACGAAATGAAGGAATTAAACAACTTAAAAAATAAGATTAAGCACTCTGTGGAAAGCGTTTTGGGAATCAGCGTAATCGTCAGCTTAGTAGAACATAAAACTTTAAAGCGCAGTGAAGGAAAAGCACAGAGAGTAATCGATAATCGAAAGATCTAAATGCTTTTGTGAATTTACCAACCGAGAGGATATAGAGGTGAAATATGATTATTAAACAATTGTCCGTTTTTTTGCAAAATCAAACCGGACGTTTGGAAGATGTTACTTCTGTTCTAGCAAACAACGGAATTAATATTTCCGCATTAAGCATAGCGGAAACAGAAGAGTATGGAGTTTTAAGAATGATTGTGGATCAGGTGGAAAAGGGGGCGGAAGTTTTAAAGGAAAATGATTTTTCTGTAAAACTTACAGATGTCATCTGCATAGAAGCTCCGGATGTGCCAGGTTCTTTGCATGAGGTGCTGACGAAGCTTTCCAGCGAAAAAATTAATCTTTCTTACATGTACGGATACTCAAATGGGGGCAAAGCACCTTTTATTATGAAGGTGAGCGATCCTCAAAGAGCATTAGAAGCATTAAAGAAACAGCTATAAAAGGAGATATATGGACTACCTGAACAAACTAAACGAAAAACAAAGAGAAGCAGCAGTACATAAGGAAGGACCTCTGTTGATTTTGGCAGGAGCAGGGAGCGGTAAGACCAGTACCATGACCCATCGCATCGCTTATCTGGTGCGAGAAGAGGGGATTCAACCGGGTAATATTTTGGCGGTAACCTTTACCAATAAAGCGGCAGGAGAAATGAGAGAAAGGGTGGAGGCTTTGGTAGGTTCCACGGCAGGTATGTGGATACTGACCTTTCACTCCGCTTGCCTCCGTATTTTGCGGAACAATGCAGAAGTTTTGGGATACACCAAGGATTTTGTGGTATACGACCCTACGGATCAAAAGGTGGTCATGAGGAATTGCATCAAAGAGCAAAATGTGGATGATAAAAAATTTACGGTTCAATATATGCTCAGTATCATTAGTGATTGCAAAGAGAAGGCCATATCACCTCAGCAATACTTGAATACCAACGGGGAAGATTTTAAAAGCAAAACGATCTACGGTCTTTTTCAAGCCTATCAAACTGTATTGAAAAAAAATAACGCCATGGATTTCGATGATTTAATTTTAAACACCGTAAAACTTTTTGAACAAAACTCGGATATTTTGGAATACTATCAGGATAGATTTCAATACATTATGGTGGATGAGTATCAGGACACCAACCATATTCAGTACACCATGATCAAGCTGTTGGCAGATAAATATAAAAACATATGCGTTGTAGGTGACGATGACCAATGCATTTATCAATGGCGTGGCGCAGACATTAAAAATATATTAGAGTTTGAAAAAGATTTCAGAAATACAAAGGTCATTAAACTGGAACAAAATTATCGCTCTCAGGCCATTATTTTAGAAGCAGCTTATTCTGTCATAGCCAATAATAAGGATAGAAAACAGAAAAAACTTTGGACAACCAAAGAAAAGGGGGATAAGGTTCGCTATTATAGGGCGGATGATGAAAAAGAGGAAGCCAGGTACATTGCGGCTGAAATCGACAATCAAAAGAAGGGCGACCTGCAATATAAGGATTTTGCTATTCTCTACAGAACCAATGCGCAATCCAGAACCTTTGAAGAGGCTCTTATGAGCAAGGATATCCCTTATAGGGTTTTGGGGGGCATCAAATATTACGATAGAAAAGAAATCAAGGATATCATGGCCTACATGAGACTGGTGGAAAATCCTGCAGATGACTTATCGCTACGAAGAATCATCAACGAGCCTAAAAGGGGAATTGGAGATAAAACCGTAGAAAAACTCCAAACCTTAGCGGATGTGAGGAAGGAAAGCCTGCTGCAAGTGCTGCAGGATGAGGAAATCCTCAACAGCTTACCCGGTAAAGCGGTAGCCAGCGTGCGAAACATGGTGGAGGTCATTTGCCGAGTCAGTGAAGAGAAAGAAAATTTGAAGGTTTCGGATATTTACGATACCCTTATGGTGCAATCCGGATATCTGAAGGCATTGGAAGAGCAAAATACGGTAGAGTCTGAGGGGAGAATTGAGAACCTTTTAGAGTTTAAGTCCGTTATATATAACTATGAAAATGAAAATCTTCAACTGACCTTAGGGGAATTTATGGAAAAGGTGGCCTTGCTTTCTGAGGTGGACAACCATGATGCCGATGAAAATGCAGTTGTTTTGATGACCATGCATAGTGCAAAGGGATTGGAATTTCCCATCGTCTTCATGCCTGGAATGGAAGACGGCCTCTTTCCGGGATGGAGATCCTTGGAAAAACTGGGAGGCGTGGACGAAGAGCGGCGCCTCTGTTATGTAGGGATGACCAGAGCGATGAAAAAGCTCTACCTGACCAGTGCTTCACTGAGAACTCTTTATGGAAAGACAGAGTACACCAAAGAGTCACAATTTTTAAGAGAAGTAGATAAAAGCCTGTTGGAAGGGGATGGGATTTTTTCTAAGAAACCTTCCACATCTATGGGTTACAGCAACGGTGGACAGAATGACGGATATAGCAATAAAAACATTTTCCGACCTTTTGATCAGCTGAAGTATATCAAATCTGCAGGAGCAGCTCAGGCAATGTCGGGAGAAAACTTTGTTTCGGGGGATCAGGTCAGTCACAGCAAATTCGGCAGCGGTCTGGTAATCTCTGTAGAGGGAAATGTAGTGACGGTAGCCTTTGATACGGTTGGTGTCAAGAAACTAGCCAAGGATATGGCCCCCTTAAAAAAGATAGATTCATAAAAATATAAAACTGTAAAAGAGGATGGAAGCATGGCGGACAAGTTTATGGCAATGAAGGAATTGGTGGTTAGGCTTAACGAGGCCAGACGCACCTATGAGCAGGAAAACCGGGAGATCATGTCTAACCTGGAATACGATAGGTTATATGATGAACTGGCTTTGATGGAGAAGGACTTGGGCATTGTTCTTTCCAACAGCCCCACTTGCAACGTTGGTTACGAGGTGCAAAGTGAATTGCCCAAAGAAGCCCATGCCGGTGTCATGTTGTCTCTGGACAAAACCAAGGATGTGGAGGCACTAAAGCAATGGTTGGGAGCTCAGGAGGGGGTGCTCTCTTGGAAGCTGGATGGTTTGACCATCGTTCTGTCCTATGAAAACGGTAAGCTGATCAAGGCCGTGACCCGCGGAAACGGTCAGATTGGAGAGGTAATCACACCCAACGCCAGAGTATTCGAAAACTTGCCTGTCACAATCTCTGATGAAAATAATCTAGTGGTACGAGGTGAAGCTGTCATACGTTATTCGGATTTTGAAAAAATTAACGCAAAGATTCCGGATGAGACAGCGAAATATAAAAATCCCAGAAACCTTTGTAGCGGCACTGTAAGACAGCTAAACAATGAGATCACTGCCCAACGAAAGGTACATTTTTATGCCTTTTCATTGGTTTCGGAGAATTCTCTTGGAACGCGATTGGAGCAGATGTCTTTTCTGAAGGATTTGGGTTTTGATGTGGTAGATCACCGGCTGGTGAAATCTGATAATTTAGAAGAAGAGGTAAAAAGCTTTCAATCCAAAGTGGGAAAGAGCGATCTGCCTTCGGATGGTTTAGTGCTGGGCTTTAACGATGTGGCTTACGGGTATTCATTAGGAAGCACCTCGAAATTTCCCCGGGACTCTATAGCCTTTAAGTGGGAAGATGAAATTGCCACTACCACATTGACGGGGATGGAATGGAGTCCATCCAGAACCGGGTTGATCAACCCTATCGCCTTGTTTGAGCCCGTGGAGTTGGAGGGTACCACCGTTACGAGAGCTAGCGTACACAACATCAGTATTTTAGAAGAATTACAGTTGGATATTGGTGATGAAATCGGCGTGTATAAAGCCAACATGATTATTCCTCAGATATCGGAAAATTTTTCAGCAGAAAAATGGGAGTCAATTTCCAATGAAAACAAGACTCTCGTTAAAATTCCCCAGGAGTGTCCTGTATGCGGAGAGAAAACACGGCTGAATGATGATGGTGTGAAGACGCTGGTTTGCCCTAACCCCGGGTGCCTTGCGAAACAACTGAAATCTTTCGTCCATTTGGTTGGAAGAGATGCCTTAAATATTGAGGGGCTATCAGAGGCCACCTTGGAAAAGTTCATAGGGTTGGGTCTCGTGAAGGAATTAGCGGATCTTTACCGCTTGAAAGAACACGAGGATCAAATTATTGCCATAGAGGGGTTAGGGAAAAAATCCTTTAATAACCTCATAACTTCCATTGAAAAATCTAGAAAAACCACCATGGATAGGGCGCTTTACGGATTAGGAATCCCAAATATAGGTACAGCCAATGCAAAAAATATCTGTAAGGAATTAAATTATGATTGGGAGAAGATTTGTAGTGTGTCGGAAGAGGAACTGAAGGGTATCTTTGGCATCGGAGAGAAGATGGCAGAAGCATACGTTAACTTTTTTAAGGATGAAACCAATCGCCCAATGGTAAAAAATTTAGTGGATGAGTTGAATTTTATAAATGTAAAACAATCTGAGGAAGTACAGAGTTTGGCTGATAAAATTTTTGTCATCACTGGTAGTTTAGAAAATTTCTCAAATAGGAAGGAATTGCAGGAATACATTGAGGCAAGAGGAGGTAAAGTGACAGGTAGCGTCACTGCGAAGACGAACTTCCTAATCAACAATGACACAACTTCTAATTCTTCCAAGAATAAAAAAGCAAAAGAGTTAGATATTAAAATCCTATCAGAAGAAGATTTGTTAGCCTTGTCATAATTGCATACTTTTTATTTTTATGTTATTATATAGAAATGATCAGAGATAAAGCATTAAAATCATAATAGATTTAGTATGCTTTTTTGTACTATACTTAGTGACGGAGGACTTGATTATGGGCTTTTTAAAGAGAAATAAAAATATTATTAACCCTACCATCCCTTTTAATAAGGATCGGGAGCTTGATTTTTATACGATGATGTCCAAGGAGTTAGAAAAGAATGATGTGATACCGGGAGAATTGTTTTCCAAGTACAATGTGAAGCGTGGTCTACGAGATCCCAATGGGGCCGGTGTCGTTGTGGGTCTCACCCGCATCAGTGATGTGCAGGGGTATGAGGTGGATAACGATGGTAAAAAGATAGCTGTACCGGGGAAACTTTACTATAGGGGCATCGATGTGGAAGACATCGTAAATCAGTGCTTAGAGGAAGATCGATTCGGTTACGAAGAGACTAGTTATCTGCTCCTGTTTGGAAAACTCCCTACAAAAAAGCAGCTGGAAACCTACAGTCACCTAATTGGTTCTAAACGGGATTTGCCTATGGGGTTTGCGAGGGATATGATTTTGACTGCCCCCAGTAAAAACATTATGAACAAGCTTGCCAGAAGCGTGCTAGCTCTATATTCCTATGATGAAAATCCCGATGATGTATCCATTAAAAATGTTTTGACTCAATCCATCAGCTTGATTTCCTATTTCCCTCTTTTGATCGCCTATGCTTTTCAAGCTAAGGAAAGTTATTTTAACAATAAGAGCCTTTATCTGCATTATTCCGACCCCAGCAAAAGCACGGCCGAAAATATTCTACACCTGATTCGGCCCACCAGCGAATATACGGATTTGGAGGCAAAGCTTTTAGATATTTGTATGATTTTACATGCAGAACATGGTGGAGGAAACAATTCTTCCTTTACCACACACTTGATTTCTTCCTCCGGCACCGATACATACTCTGCCATATCTGCGGCAGTTGGTTCCTTAAAGGGACCAAAGCACGGCGGTGCAAATATAGAAGTCATTCAAATGATAAAAAATATTAAAGAAAATGTGAAGGATATCACAAATCATAACGAAGTAGAGAGACATCTAATTAAGATATTAAAAGGGGAAGCCAACGATGGCACCGGTCTTATTTATGGATTGGGTCATGCGGTCTATACCATTTCCGATCCCAGAGCTTCTCTCTTGAAAGGAATGGCAAAAAAACTTGCGGAAGACAAGGGATTAATCGACGACTTTATGCTGTACGATTTTATAGAAAAGAAAGCGCCTGAACTGTACAAGCAGGTGAAAGGCAGTGCCACCAGCTCCATGTTGGCCAATGTGGATTTGTACAGTGGATTTGTGTATAATGCCCTCAATATCCCCATAGACATTGCCACACCCATATTTGCTGCAGCCAGAATATCAGGGTGGTGTGCTCATAGAATCGAGGAACTGATTGCAGGGGGCAGAATCATGAGGCCGGCTTATAGGTGCATACAGCCTCCGGTGGATTATGTCTCCTTGAAGGAAAGAAAATAAATCTCGGATAATTGGGAAAAATAAAAATACAACAGTGATTGTATTTTTATTTTTCCCTTGCGTAAGAACGTGTGTTTGTAGTATAATGAAAACAACATTGGCGGATTTTAGCATAAATGCTGGTTACTTTCGGTATGAATAAAAGCGAATGAAACAACAGGATAAAACCTAAGGAAAGGAAAGTCGGAATGGACAAGTTCAAGTTGGTATCGGAGTATAAGTTGATGGGAGATCAGCCGGCAGCTGTGGCGCAACTGACCGAGGGCATAGAGCGGGGAGAGAAGTATCAAACCCTTTTGGGGGTTACAGGCTCAGGGAAGACCTTTACTATGGCCAACGTGATTGAAAGGGTGCAGAGGCCTACTTTAATCATATCTCATAACAAAACATTGGCGGCTCAGCTATGTGGAGAATTTAAAGAGTTTTTTCCGGACAATGCGGTTGAATACTTTGTGAGCTATTACGATTACTACCAACCCGAGGCATACGTTGCTTCCACGGATACCTATATTGAAAAAGATTCGGATATCAACGATGAGATTGAGAAGTTGCGACACTCGGCTACTGCTGCCCTCTCAGAGAGAAGAGATGTCATTATTGTAGCCAGCGTTTCCTGCATATACGGGTTGGGAAGTCCTATGGACTATGAAAACCAAGTGTTATCTTTACGCCCCGGAATGGTAAAAAACAGAAATGAAATTTTGAGAAAGCTTGTAGACATACAGTATACCAGAAACGACTTAGCGTTTACCAGAGGTACGTTCCGTGCAAGGGGAGATATGATAGACATTTTTCCGGCGGGATCAGAACATGCGGTTCGTATAGAGCTCTTTGGAGATGAAATTGAACAGATTAAAGAGATTAATCCGATTACAGGAGAAATCAACGGTCTGAGAAATCACGTTTCTATATTCCCTGCCTCTCATTACGTCACTTCAAGGGACAATATGGATCGTGCCATCATCTCTGTGGAAGAGGAGCTTGAGGAGCGGGTAAAGTATTATAAGGATATGGGAAAACTCATTGAGGCACAGAGAATTGAGCAGAGGACCAGATATGATTTAGAATTATTGCGAGAGGTTGGGAGCTGTAAGGGCATTGAAAACTACTCTCGTCATATCAATGGTCTTCCTCCGGGAAATCGACCTTATACGTTGATCGATTATTTTCCAAAGGATTTTTTGATAATCATAGATGAATCCCACGTTATGTTACCACAACTGAGAGGTATGTATGCAGGGGATAGGTCCAGAAAGTCTTCTCTGGTGGAATATGGATTCAGGTTGCCTTCAGCGTTGGATAACCGACCTTTGGAATTTCACGAGTTTGAAGGCTTGGTAAATCAAGTTGTCTACGTAAGTGCAACCCCATCAACCTATGAGAAGGAGCATAGTAAGGGCGTTATTGCGGAGCAGATTATCCGACCCACAGGATTATTGGATCCTCAAATCGAGGTGAGGAAATCCGAGGGGCAGATCGATGACCTTGTGGGTGAGATTCATAAGGTGGTAGAACGAAAAGAAAAGGTCTTTATCACTACCTTGACAAAGAAAATGTCCGAAAGCTTATCGGATTATCTAAAAAATATCGGAATCAAGGTTCGCTATTTGCATTCTGAAATCGATACATTGGAAAGGATGGAGATTCTGCGAGACTTGAGAATGGACGTGTTTGATGTGTTGGTGGGAATTAATCTGCTGAGAGAGGGATTGGATATACCGGAGGTTTCCTTGGTGGCCATCATTGATGCGGACAAGCAGGGATTTTTAAGAACGGAAACTTCTCTGATTCAGACCATAGGACGGGCTGCGCGAAACGTAAATGGTAAGGTCATCATGTATGGGGATCGAGTGAGCGAAGCCATGGAGAAAGCCATTTTAGAAACGGACAGAAGGAGAGCCATACAGCATAAATACAATGAAGAGCATGGCATCACTCCCGCCACCATTAAAAAATCCGTGAGAGCCATCATTGAGGCTACTAAGGTGGCAGAGGAGACGGAAGAGTATTATGCAGGCAGAAGTGCACTGGAAATGACCAAGAAGGAGCTAAGCGACTATCTGAAGAAATTAGAGAAGGACATGAAAGATGCCGCTGTCAATCTGCAATTTGAACAAGCAGCAAAATTAAGAGATAGAATTTTCGAGTTGAAAAGCCGATAATCATTTAATAAATGTAAATAATAACAAAATAAAACCAATAACAATTGAAATAGAAAAGGATTAATTAAATGGCAACAAATATTTTCGTAAAAGGAGCAAATGAACATAATTTAAAAAATATAGATGTTACGATTCCCAGAGATAAGATGGTGGTCATTACAGGGCTTTCAGGATCGGGCAAATCCTCTTTGGCCTTTGATACCATTTACGCTGAGGGACAACGGCGATATGTAGAGAGCTTATCCGCTTATGCCAGACAGTTTTTAGGTCAAATGGAAAAGCCTAATGTTGAATATATCGAAGGTCTTTCACCGGCCATATCCATAGATCAAAAAACTACCAGTAAAAATCCTCGTTCCACGGTAGGGACGGTGACGGAAATACATGATTACCTGAGGTTGATGTATGCGAGAATCGGTAAACCTCATTGTCCGGTATGTGGCAGAGAAATTGCCAGCCAATCCATCGACCAGATTGTAGAAAAGATAGAAGAGCTAAAGGAGGACACGCAGATTACAGTCCTTTCTCCTGTCGTGCGAGAGAAAAAAGGGGAACACGAAAAGATTTTAGAGAGAATCAAAAAGGAAGGGTTCTCTAGGGTTCGAGTGGATAATGAAATCTATAGATTGGATTCGGATGAGATAAGATTGGAGAAAACTCACAAGCACTCCATTGAAATTATCGTTGACAGGATGTCCATTAAAAATGAGAACCGAAGTAGACTTGCAGAATCCTTAGAATTAGCTTTAAATCATGGGGATGGCATGGTTATCGTCATATCCGAAGAAGAACCTAAAAAAACCAAAGAACTACTTTTCAGTACGAAGTTTGCCTGCCCCGAGCATGGGGTGAGTATAGAGGATCTGGAGCCTAGAATGTTTTCCTTCAACAGCCCCTTCGGAGCTTGCAGGCACTGCAACGGATTAGGGTTTATTCAGCAGCTGGATCCGGACTTAATCATATCGGAGCAGGACAAGAGCATCGTGGATGGAGCCTTGGCTAACATCTTTGCCAGCATGGAAATAAGCGGATTTTACAGGCAGATGATCGATGCCTTGGCAGAATATCATCATGTGGATTTAAGCCTGCCATACAATCAACTTCCGGAAAAGTTTAAGAAAGAATTGCTTTTTGGTACAGGTTCTCGGCATTTAAAATATTATTATGTCAGCAGAAATAATGGTTCAAAATCTTACAGAGATCACGCTTTTGAAGGTGTTTTAAACAACTTGCAACGAAGATATCAAGAGACATCTTCACAATATATCAAGGATAAGATGGAGCAATATATGAGCCTGAATACCTGTGAAGTCTGTCACGGCAAAAGACTTCGGGATGAAATTCTTGCAGTAACGGTGGATGACAAAAACATTGCGGAAGTTTCCGACCTATCCATCTCCAAAGCTATTGAATTTATGGACGGTTTGCATCTTTCCGAGAAAGATACCATCATTGCCAATCAAATCGTGAAAGAAATTCGGGCACGTCTTAATTTTCTTAAAGATGTAGGTCTGGATTACTTGACCTTATCCAGAATGGCGGGAACCCTTTCAGGAGGGGAATCTCAGAGGATCCGGCTGGCTACTCAAATTGGTTCCAGCCTAGTGGGGGTGCTATATATTTTAGATGAACCCAGTATCGGTCTGCACCAAAAAGATAACGAAAAACTTTTGAAAACTTTAAGAAGCCTTACGGATATCGGCAATACGTTGCTGATTGTAGAACACGATGAGGATACCATGTATTGTGCGGATCACATTATCGATATTGGTCCGGGTGCTGGTGTCCACGGAGGTGAGGTTGTAGCGCAAGGGACTGTAGACGAAATCAAAGCTAACAAAGACTCCGTTACGGGGCAGTACCTGACAGGGGAAAAGCATGTACCCATACCGGAAAAGAGAAGGGAAGGTAATGGAAACTTTATAAAGATAATCGGAGCATCTGAAAATAATCTTCAAGATGTTACAGCTACCATTCCCTTGGGGAAATTCGTATGTGTCACCGGTGTTTCCGGATCGGGGAAGAGTACTTTGGTCAATGAGATTCTTTATAAAAGCTTGGCGGCTAAGATTAACAGGGCTAAGGTAAAGCCGGGAAAGCATAAAAAAATAGAGGGAATAGAAAATATCGATAAAATTATAGATATCGACCAATCTCCTATCGGAAGAACACCTCGCTCCAACCCTGCCACCTATACGGGAGTTTTTACTCCTATAAGAGATCTGTTTTCTCAATTGACGGAATCCAAGCTGAGGGGATACGAAAAAGGCAGGTTTAGTTTTAATGTAAAAGGTGGGCGTTGTGAGGCTTGTAGCGGTGATGGCATTATAAAAATTGAAATGCATTTCTTGCCAGACGTATATGTACCTTGCGAGGTTTGCAAAGGTAAAAGGTATAGCCGAGAAACATTGGAAGTCAAGTATAAGGGAAAGAATATATCGGAAGTGTTAGATATGAATGTTACTGAGGCTTTAGAATTTTTCAAGCATATTCCTGTTATTGCAAGACAGCTGGAAACCCTAGAAGAGGTTGGATTGGGGTATATCAAACTAGGTCAGCCCTCCACCCAACTTTCCGGCGGAGAAGCGCAAAGAATCAAGCTGGCATCGGAGCTTTCCAAGAGAAGCACGGGGAAAACCTTATACATTTTAGATGAGCCCACAACCGGACTGCATTTTGCGGATGTGGATAAGCTGATACAGGTTTTGGATCGGTTGGTGGATGCGGGAAACTCTGTGGTTGTAATTGAACACAATCTGGATGTGATCAAAATATCCGACCATCTCATCGACTTAGGACCCGATGGAGGGGATCGAGGTGGCAGGATTATTGGAGAAGGAACTCCAGAAGATATTTCTAAGCTAACCGTGTCATATACAGGAGAATTTTTAAAAAAAGCTTTAATTAAGAAATAATTTGTGTTAAAATGACTTTTAATCAATTAAAAACTAGTGACGATATTGAATTAGTTTGGCGGTGAAATTTTGGGTTCTCAAAAGAAAATAATGTGTTTTCTTATGATTCTAGTAGTTTGCATCTGGGGATTGGATTACATAGTTGCAAAAAAAACTCTGGAATTATTTGAACCATTATCACTGCTCTTTTTTAAATATTTAGTTGGGCTTTTAATTGTATTTGCCATAAAAATAAAGAGAGAAGGAAAATCCTTAATCAGAAAAAAAGATATACCTATGCTTATCGGATGTTCAATTTCTGGCGAAATATTGTATTTTGCCTGTGAATATTCCGCATTAGATTATCTGCCTGTATCTTTAATAACCATTATATTGGCATTTGTTCCTGCAGTTTCCGTGGTTTTGGAGAAGATTATCTATAAAAAGTCACCTGGCAAGCGGATGATTCTTGGAATACTATTATCTATTTTAGGTGTGGCTATGATTATTGGAGTGGACTTCAATCAGTTGCTCCAAGGCAGGATTTTAGGGTATCTGTTAGCAATAGGTGCCGTGTTCTCTTGGAATGCATACAACTTTATCACAGCCTCCCTTCACGAAAAATATGAAAGTGCAACCCTAACTTTTTTGCAGATCAGTTGTACGGTATTGATTACTTTCCCTTATGCTATAACACATCTGCCAAATAAGGAGCTCATAGACATTTCCATTATAGGAGGGATTGTCTATTTAGGTGTATTTGGGGCAGGATTGGCTTTCTTGATACAGGTGAAGTCGTTGCACGTTCTGGGACCAACTGCAAATTCTTTATTTTCGAATTTTTTACCGATTACGGCAACCTTCTTTGGTTGGCTGTTTTTGAAAGAAACCATATCGGCCTTGCAAATTTTGGGAGGAGCGATTGTAATCATAGCAGGATACATAGTTATTAAAGAGAAGGGAAGAGTGGAGGAACTTTTGGATGTACGAAGGGATCAATGAGACCATGCTCACCGATTTTTATGAGTTGACCATGGCCAATGGGTATTTTGAAACTGGGATGAAGGATGATATTGCTTACTTTGATATGTTTTTCAGGACGATTCCGGATGGAGGTGGATTTGCTATAGTGGCAGGTCTAGAGCAACTGATAGAATATCTAAATAAGCTAAAGTTTTACAAAGAAGATATTGACTTTTTAAGAAGTAAAAATATTTTTAGTGAAGAATTTTTAAGTTATCTTCAGGACTTTAAGTTTGAGTGTGACGTATGGGCCATACCGGAAGGAACTCCTATTTTTCCGGGAGAACCCATCATTACCATTCGTGGACCGATTATTCAGGCGCAGTTTGTAGAAACTATGGTTCTTCTCATCATGAACCATCAGAGCTTGATTGCCACGAAAGCCAGTAGGATCGTCAGAGCGGCGGCAGGAAGACCTGTCATGGAGTTTGGAACCAGACGTGCACATGGTGCCTCTGGTGCTGTTTTAGGAGCTAGGGCGGCATATATCGGAGGGTGCGTTGGCACTGCTTGCACCTTGGCAGAGCGTGATTTTGGTGTTCTTGCCTTAGGAACTATGGCGCATAGTTGGGTTCAGTCTTTCCCCAATGAGTATGAGGCTTTTAAAAGGTATGGAGAAATTTATCCGGATAACTGTGTGCTTTTGGTGGATACCTATAATGTTCTGAAATCAGGGGTACCTACAGCAATACGGGTTTTTAAAGAGCTAAAACCGCAAAAAATGGGTATTCGTATCGATAGCGGAGATGTCACTTACCTGACAAAAAAAGCCAGAGCAATGTTGGATGAGGTCGGTTTGCAGGAATGTAAGATCGTGGTGTCCAATTCTTTGGATGAATATATTATTAGAGATGTAATCTTACAAGGTGCCTGCATCGATTCCTTTGGGGTAGGTGAAAGGTTGATTACCTCTAAGTCAGAACCTGTTTTTGGAGGAGTATATAAACTTTCCGGTCTTGAAAAGGATGGAAAGATCATTCCTAAAATGAAAATCAGTGAAAATATTGGAAAGATAACAAATCCCGGATTTAAATCCGTATATAGATTATATGATCAAAAGGATCATAAAGCCTTTGCTGATGTGATTACCTTAGATCATGAAAGTGTTCCGGAAGGACCGGATTATGAAATATTTAATCCGGAAACCGTATGGAAAAGAAAGAAGATATCAGATTTTTACGCAAAGAATTTGAGGGTTCCCATCTTCGAAAAAGGAAAATGTGTTTATCAAAGCCCTGGAATCGAAGAAATCAGAAACTACTGCATGGAACAAATTCAAACCTTGTGGGACGAAATTCTCAGGTTTGAAAATCCTCATGAATATTATGTAGATCTGTCAAAGGAACTGCATGATTTAAAACTTCAGTTAATTGAAGATTATCAAAAAGTTTAAGGATTCTTTTCATTTCATATTATAAAGGAGGTACATATGAAATATAATTTTGAAGTTATTAAAGCTAATACGCCCAAGGAGAAACCCGATCCGGATACTTTAGAATTTGGAAAGGTTTTTACGGATCATATGTTTGTGATGAATTATACACCCGAAGAGGGGTGGCATCAGGGCAAAATCGTTCCTTACGGTCCTCTTAACTTGGATCCCGCAGCTGTCGTCTTTCACTATGGACAGGAGATGTTTGAAGGTTTAAAGGCGTATAGAACTGCTGAGGGTAAAGTGCAGCTTTTCAGACCTGACAAAAATGCAGAAAGAACCAATTCTACCAACGAGAGAATGTGTATGCCCGTTATGGATCCCGAGCTGTATGTGGAAGCGGTAAAAGCTTTGGTAAAGGTGGACGAAGATTGGATTCCCAGCAAGCCAGGCACATCCCTTTATATCAGACCTTTCATGATAGGCACAGAGCCTTTCTTAGGAGTAAGAGCATCCAAGGATTTCCTATTTGCCATTATCCTATCCCCGGTAGGTCCATACTACAAAGGGGGTTTGGCACCTACAAAGATTTTTGTAGAAGACGAATACGTGAGAGCTGTTGTGGGAGGTACCGGATTCGCAAAGATCGGGGGCAATTATGCGGCGGCTTTAAAATCTCAAGAAAAAGCCTATAAGATGGGATACTCTCAAGTCTTATGGTTGGATGGAGTGGATAGAAAATACGTGGAAGAAATCGGTACATCTAATGCCTTTTTCGTTATTGATGGGGAAGCGATCACCGCACCACTTTCAGGGACCATTCTTCCGGGAATTACCAGAGATTCTGTAATCACTCTGTTGAAGGATTGGGGCGTAAAGGTTACTGAAAAGAGATTGACCATCCAAGAGGTTTATGAAGCCTTCGATGCAGGCAAACTACAGGAGGTCTTTGCTACAGGAACAGCAGCAGTCATTTCACCTGTAGGCGAACTCTGTTGGGTAGATAGAAAAATTCAAATTAATAACGAACAGATTGGAACCCTTTCACAGAAACTGTATGATCAGTTATCGGGTATTCAATTAGGAACCGTGGAAGATAAGTTTGGATGGGTTTCCGTCCTTTAAAGATATTTGAGGTAATGGATGATCACAGGAGCAGAAGCAATCGTTAAGAGTTTGGAAAATGAAGGGGTGGAGGTTATTTTTGGCTATCCGGGTGCTACCATCGCCCCTCTATATGATAAGCTTTCCACCTCTAAAAAAATAAAACATATTTTGGTACGTCATGAGCAACATGCCGGCCATGAAGCAAGCGGATACGCCAGAATTAAAAAGCGACCGGGTGTGTGCATGACCACTTCCGGACCGGGAGCTATGAACCTTATTACGGCTTTGGGGACTGCATATATGGACAGCATCCCTTTAGTGGCCATAACAGGACAGGTGTCCAGTGAGCTTTTGGGCAGAGATGTTTTTCAGGAAGCGGATATCAGAGGGGCCACAGAGCCCTTTACCAAATACAGCTATTTGGTTAAAGATGTCACGCTGCTTCCCACCATAATTAAAGAAGCGTTTCATATCGCATCCACGGGGAGACCGGGGCCTGTGCTCATTGATATTCCGGTGAATATTCAAACGCAGAAAGCAGAGTTTGTCTTTCCTAAGGAAGTGGACATCAGAGGGTACAAGCCGACTTTAACGGGGCATATTGGACAAATTAAACGTGTGGTAAGAGCCATCAATGGTGCTCAACACCCTTTGCTATGCATAGGCGGCGGAGTTTTTTGTGCTGAAGCCCAAGACATGGTGAAAAAATTTGTTGAAACATTACAGCTTCCTACGGTATCTACGATGATGGGCATTGGGGCTATCCCAACGGAGCATCCTCTCTATATGGGTATGGTAGGCATGCATGGAAAGTCTTTGGCAAATCAGGCCATTTCTGATGCGGATATTTTGATCTTGTTGGGGGCAAGAGTATCAGATCGGGCAGTACTTCTACCGAAACAAGTAGGAAAGACAACTAAGATCATTCATATTGATATTGATCCGGCGGAGATTGGAAAAAATATGGACACCTTTATCCCTGTGGTGGGAGATGCCAATACGGTGTTGGGTCAGATTTTAGAGTTACGACCAAACCCTGCTAATAAACATTTTGTAGAAAAATTACAGGAAAAAAAATCCAAGATGATTCCGGATTATGAACCTAGAGAGCATGGAATTAATCCCAAAGCCTTCGTTCATACACTATCCAAGACCTTGCCGGAGGATCATATTTACTGCGCTGACGTAGGGCAGAATCAAATTTGGTCAGCGGCAAACTGCATTGTAAACAAGGGTAGATTTCTTACTTCCGGCGGTATGGGAACCATGGGGTACTCCATTCCCTGCGCCATTGGTGCTAAGGTGGCAGATCCCACGAAAACCATCGTGGCAGTCTGCGGGGATGGTTCCTTTCAAATGCAGATGATGGAGCTGGGAACCATGTGCCAAGAAGAGTTGGAAGTTAAAATGGTAGTCATGACTAACGGAAAACTGGGACTTGTAAGAGAAATTCAAAAGAATTCCTATAAAAATAACCAAATAGCAGTAGATTTAAAAGGTAGTCCAAACGTTCCTGCTATTGCCAAAGCATATGGAATCCCCTCTGAAAGTATCCATGGTGACGACCAAGTGAAAGATGCAATCGACAGGATGCTGAGGCATGAGGGTTCTTATCTTTTGGAATGTATCGTAGATGAATTGGAATCATCCGTTTAAGGGGGAATGAATATGAAACACGTATTATCGGCACTTGTTAAAAATGAACCGGGTGTTACCAGCAGGGTATCGGGCCTATTCAGAAGAAGAGGATACAATATTGATTCCTTTATTGGAAGTTCCACTGAAGATGAAAGGTTTTCTAGGCTGACAGTGGTCGTAGGGGGGGATGACGTGGTCATCGCTCAAGTGATCAGTCAGTTGGAGAAGTTAGAGGATGTTATTTCCATTGAAGATATCAACAAAGAAAATATGATCAGCAAGGTATTATTGTTTTTAAAGGTAAAAGCAAGCTTTGAAAATAGGGTGGACATCATTGTGGTGGCCAATGCATGCAATGCGAGGGTTATAGAAATGTCTACAGATTACTTGGTATTAGAAGCCCTTGAGCCGGAGGAAAAAATCTTGGAAATGATTGAAATCTTTAGACCCTATGGGATAATTGAGCTGGTTAAAACCGGTGTGGTAGCGATGAAGAGGTAAAGGATGAAGCATACGATTTCCGTTCTAGTAGAAAATAAAGCTGGTGTTCTTTCCAGAATATCCGGATTGTTTGCCCGAAGGGGATTCAATATCGATAGTCTTGCAGTAGGTACCACAGAGGATGAAGCCATATCCAGAATTACCTTAGTAGTAGACGGAGATGACTATATTGCAGAGCAGGTAACAAAACAGCTGAATAAGCAGATCGATGTAATCAAAGTTCGCAAGCTTCGTCAAGAAGACCTTACAAAAAGAGAGCTTGTTTTGATCAAGGTAAAAATATCAGAAGCGCAAAGGGGACACATCATAGACATTGCCAAAGTGATGGATGCTACCGTTGTGGATATTTCTCATACCACTTTGACCATTGAACTTTCCGATCGCCCGGACAAGGTAGATCTTTTAATTGAGCTGTTAAGAAAATATAATATTCAAGAGGTGGCCAGAACAGGTACTTTGGCATTGCAAAAAGGCGCAGAAGTGGTGTAGAACTTTAAAGGGTCATGGTTCAAGAAAATGACCCTTTTAAAATGTTTTACTTTATTTTAGCTTTCCAACGAAATTTTTACAATGTTAACTGAAGCGCTGGCGCCAATCCTATCGGCTCCGGCGTTTATCATTTCCATGGTGGTTTCATAATCCCGGATTCCGCCTGAGGCTTTCACGGACATGGAATCTCCTACGGTGTCTTTCATCAGTTTGACATGAGCGGCGGTGGCTCCGGCAGTGCTAAACCCCGTAGAGGTTTTCACAAAGGTTGCACCCGCATTTTTGCTCAATTGACAGGCTTTTATAATTTCTGAATCGCTGAGCAAGCAAGTCTCTAAGATGACCTTCACAATGGAATCATGCTTTTTTGCAGTGATCACCACGGCGGCAATATCTTTTTCCACCTCGTCATACTTTCCATCTTTGAGGAACCCTACATTGATGACCATATCAATTTCTGAAGCTCCATCCTTGCAGGCGATTTCCGTTTCGAAACTCTTCACCTCTGTGGGTGAGGCACCCAGAGGAAATCCGACTACAGAAGCTACCTTTACACAGCTACCATCCAATCTGCGTGCTGCCATAGCTACATTGCATGGATTGACACATACAGAATAAAAGTCGTATTCCTTAGCTTCGTCACAGAGCTTTAAAACGTCTGCTTCCACCGCCTCCGGTTTTAATATGGTATGATCAAAGTATTTGTTTAAATCTTTCATATGCACCTCTTATACTTTTATTGATTAAGATGGTTTTTGTAAAATATCATTCATTCTTTAAAGCTTCTGGGTTAATCATAATTTCAACTATTTTTATAGCATTTAATTCCTAAACATTAAACAGGAAGTGGATTACATCCCCGTCATTGACCACATATTCTTTGCCTTCCGATCGGATGAGTCCTTTTTCTCTGGCTGTGGCTAAATTGCCACCACAGTCCATGAGCTTTTCGTATGGGATGGTTTCGGCACGGATAAATCCCCGTTCAAAGTCCGTGTGAATTTTTCCGGCGGCCTGCGGTGCCTTTGTACCTCGCCTGATGGTCCAAGCGCGAACCTCCTGTTCTCCGGCTGTCAGGAAAGAAATTAAGTCCAGAAGATGATAGGAAGCTTTGATCAGTTTGTCCAGTCCAGATTCGGCGATGCCCAGTTCCTCCAGAAACATCTTTTTCTCTTCTTCCTCAAGCTCAGAGATTTCTGACTCTATTTTCCCGCAAATTACAACGGTATCCGCGTTTTCGTTATTAGCAAAATCCTTTACCTTTAAAACAAACTCGTTATCAGAGCCGACTAAATCCTCTTCGGAAACATTAGCGGCATAGATGACTGGCTTATTTGATAAAAGATTTAACTCCTTTAAAAATTCGTTTTCGTCTTTTTCCAGCTCCAGGGTTCGGGCGGATTGTCCTTGCTCCAAGATTGCCATGATTTTTTCTAAAATATTGACTTCCCATTGAGCATTTTTACCGCTCTTCAGGTTCTTTTTGGCGCGTTGTACTCTTCTTTCCAGTATTTCCATGTCGGATAAAATCAATTCTAAGTTAATGGTCTCAATATCGGAAAGAGGGTCTACCTTACCATCCACATGCACCACGTTGGGATCGTCAAAGCATCTGACCACGTGTACCACGGCATCCACCTCTCGGATATGTCCTAGAAACTTATTGCCCAGACCTTCTCCCTTGGAGGCTCCCTTTACAAGTCCTGCAATATCGTAAAACTCAATGGCAGTGTATATGGTTTTTTTCGCTTTGTACATGTCGGTCAGCACCTGTAATCTTTCATCTGGCACTGTCACCACCCCCACGTTGGGTTCGATGGTACAGAAAGGATAATTGGCTGCCTCCGCACCTGCCTTTGTAATTGCGTTAAATAACGTACTTTTACCCACGTTGGGTAATCCTAAAATTCCTATTTTCATTTAATAAAAAATTCTTCCTTTCTGTTTAGATCTTCTCAGTTTGACTATGTATATGAGTGAAAATATAACGATGATAACTAAGCTAATAACCTGAGCTTGCTTAAGGAATGGACCCAACATCAAGCTGTCAGTTCTCAGAATTTCCACAAAAAATCTTTCAATGGAATATAAAATTCCATAAAGAAGAAATGTCTGTCCTTCAAATCTTCTTCGGTTATCTACTATGATTAAAACAAAAAACAGTATCAAGCACCAAATAGATTCATAAAGAAATGTAGGATGCACCTTTTGACCATCCACAATAATCGCCCAAGGCAAATCCGTGGGACCACCGTGAGCCTCGGAGTTAAAGTAATTGCCCCATCGTCCGATGGATTGAGCCAGTGCCACAGAGGGCACAGCCAAGTCTAAAACGTTGAATGCGCGGTAGTTCCAGATAACGCATAAAATAGCCGCTGCAGCTAAACCAAAAATCAGTCCCCCGTGAATGGCTAAGCCCCCATTTCGCAGGTTAATAATGCTCCAAAAGTCTCCCTGATAGAACTCCCAGTTGAAAATAACGTAATAAAACCTTGCACCTACAACACCCGCAGGAATGCAGATTAGAACAAAATCTAAGATCCGATCCTTTGGAATTTGATGCTTTTCAGCTCTGAAATACATGATGATCACAGCCAAAATCATAGCCATGGCAATAATGATTCCATACCACATGATATCCAGCCCAAATAATGTGAAAGCTACAGGTTTAGGTATCGGCATCGTAATACCTCCTTGAATTCATTCGTATTTATGCAAAAATATATATGCGATTTTATTATACAATAAATAAAATCCTATGGCTACATAAAATTATGGGAAAACTATTTAGAGCTATAAAGAAGTAAAATAAAGTTGAGAATTATACGGATATTCGTTATAATATTATAGATTTACAAATTATTCTTGCTATGAATTACCTATAGTTGGATAAAATGATACTAATTAGTAATATTTCTGATAGCAATATTTGCATTAAGTTTCGGAGGAAAAGAGTATGTGTGGCTTTGTAGGCTTTATAGATACATTTGGAAAAGAAGAAAAACAAAAAGTAATGAGTTCCATGCTGGAGACGATCATTCACAGAGGTCCTGACAGTGAAGGTATTTATGCGGATGAAAGCATCTGTTTGGGGTTTCGGAGATTATCCATTATAGACCTATCAGATGCAGGTACCCAACCTTTGTATAATGAAGATAAAACCATTGCGGTAGTCTTTAACGGCGAAATCTATAACTTTCAGGAAATCAGGAAAGACTTGGTGGAAAAAGGTCATATCTTTGTAAGCAATACGGACACGGAAGTATTGGTGCACGGATATGAGGAATATGGTAAGGAGCTGCTTCAAAGGGTGCGAGGTATGTTTGCTTTTGCCATATGGGATCAGAAACAAAATAAGCTTGTGATTGCCAGAGACTTTTTTGGCATTAAACCTATGTACTATTATAAAGGGGAAGATGGAACTTTTATCTTTGGAAGTGAAATTAAATCTTTCCTACAGCATCCGGCATTTAAAAAGGAACTGAACGAAGCAGCGTTAAGACCTTACTTAACTTTTCAATATTCCGCTACGGAAGAGACCTTTTTTAAGAACGTGTTTAAGCTTCCTCAGGGACACCTTTTGGAATATCAAAATGGAAGAATTGATATTGAAATGTTTTATGATGCGAAATTTAACATTGAAGAAAAACCCATGGAATTTTACGAAGATGCAATAGAAAAAGAGGTCATAGAATCCGTCAAGGTGCACCAGATCAGCGATGTAAAGGTGGGAGCATTTCTTTCCGGGGGAGTGGATTCCAGTTACATTGCCGCTCTTCAAAACCCGGAGCACAGTTTTTCCGTTGGGTTTGAAAATCCTGATTTTGATGAAACCATGTACGCCAAGGAATTCAGCGAAATGATCAATATAGAAAATCATAGGCGTATCGTTTCACCGGACGAGTGTTTTGATGTGCTCAATACTATACAATATCACATGGATGAACCTCACTCAAACCCATCGGCTGTGCCTCTTTACTTTTTGGCTCAGATGGCAGCGGAGCATGTAACCGTAGTCCTTTCCGGTGAGGGAGCGGACGAGCTGTTCGGCGGTTATCACTGGTACAATATATCCTCTTCCATGCGGAAATATCAAAAACTACCATTGGGAATGCGGAAAGTCATGAAAAAAGTAGGAAAACTGGTAGGAAGGAAAACCAGAGTAGGAGACTACTTGGTAAGAGGGGGAACCACGGTAGAGGAAAGCTTCATAGGGCAGGCACTGGTTTTTCCTGAAAAGGAAGCCACGGGGATCCTGCAAGAAAAATATCAACATGGACCCAACGTTAGAGCGATTACCAAACCCTTCTACGATAGGATTCAGGGGGGAGATGACTTAATCAAGAAACAGTATTTAGATATGCACCTTTGGATGCCCAGCGATATTCTTCTAAAGGCCGATAAAATGAGCATGGCGCATTCATTGGAGCTTCGAGTACCTTTTTTAGATAAAGAGGTGATGAATCTGGCAGGCAAAATCCCTGGTGGGTATAAGGTGAACGACAAGGATGTAAAGTACGTATTTAGAAGGGCTGCAGCCAGAAAGCTTCCCAACCAGTGGGCAACACGCTACAAACTTGGATTTCCCGTACCGATTCGACTTTGGTTCCAGCAGGAAAAATACTATCATCTAGTGAAAGACATTTTTAATCGGACTTATGTTTCGGAATTTTTTCAACAAGAAAAAATCTTGAAATTGTTGGAAGAGCATTACAATGGCACTATGAATAATGCTAGGAAGATCTATACCGTCTTAGTTTTTCTTATTTGGTATGAGGAGTATTTCATAAAGAGATAACCTTTCCCAGAGAGAGACACAAGTTCGGTTATGCGTATTATGGTCACATGAAAAGTATCACCACAAAGGAGTAATATCGTTGAAGATAGATTTACATTTGCATACTTACTATTCTGACGGCACCTTATCGCCCTATGATCTGGTAAAGCGAGCCAAGGATTTTGGTGTGGAAACTGTTGCTATTACCGATCATGATGGAATGGGAGGGATTAGTGAAGGTTTGCGGGCAGGGGAAGACCTAGGAGTGAGAGTAATTCCTGGAGTGGAGTTTTCCGCGGCATTAGCTGAGAGAGATATCTTCCGACGAAAAGCGAGTCAGGGAGAAGATATTTACATGCATATTTTGGGATATGGAATGAATCCGGAAGATAAAGAATTGAAGGGTATCCTGAGTGAAATCATGACCAACAGAGTGAAACGAAATGATAAGATGCTGAAAACCTTAGGAGAATTAGGATACAAAATTCAAGAGGAAGATCTAAAAGCTTATCCGCAACAGACTTACATTGGGAAGCCCAATATGGCCAGAGCCTTAATGAAGAGGGGATATGTGAACTCTGTGGCAGAGGCTTTCCGACGAGGGAAGTTTTTAGGTCATCCTGAGATAAAGGCCATTCACAGAGTGAAGGTGGATGCTCAAGAGGTGATGAAGATTATCAGGAATGCCGGAGGCAAGGTGGTGCTGGCACATCCCATGAAGATTACTTATAAAGATAAAAATTTGGAAGGCTGCTATTTTGAAAAGCTTGAGGCCTTAATAGCAGCCATGAAAAACTTAGGCTTAGACGGTTTGGAGTGCTATTATAACTTCAGTCAACTCATTACCGAGACGGAAGAACTTTTGTTATTAGCGAAAAAATATGATTTATTAATCAGTGCAGGTACAGACTTTCATGGACCGGGAATGAACCCAGAAATTGAAGTTGGTAAATTTCCTATATCACCTTCACAGTCCAATCTTCAATATTCCATATGTCCGTAACGAAGCCTTCATAAAAATCTGGCTCGTGACACACCAGCAAGATAGTGCCCTTGTACTCTTTCAAAGCCCTTTGCAATTCTGCTTTTGCATCTACATCCAAGTGGTTGGTGGGTTCGTCCAATACTAGCCAGTTCGCCTCTCTTTGCATCAATTTACAAAGCCTTACTTTTGCGTTTTCACCGCCGCTCAAAACCTTCATTTGACTGGTGATATGGTCGTTGGTTAATCCGCATTTGGCCAGTGCCGTTCGCACTTGTGCATTGGTGTAAGAAGGGAATTCTTGCCATAGGTAATCCATGGCCGTCAAACTGCTATCTCTTCCGGACTCCTGTTCAAAATAACCGGGGATGAGAAAATCTCCTGGAATAATCTGACCAGATATGGGTTGTATTTGTCCCAAGATGGTTTTCAGCAGGGTGGTTTTTCCTAAACCGTTGGTACCCCGGATGGCTACCTTTTGATTCCTCTCCAAAGTAAAGTTTACAGGTTTTGTCAGAGGTTCTCCGTAACCCAATATCAAGTCCTTTCCCTCTACGATAAATCGGCTGGGAGTTCGAGCTTCCTGAAAAAAGAAGGAGGGTTTTGGTTTATCCCGAGGTCTTTCCAATACGTCAATTTTATCTAGCATCTTTTGCCTGCTGTTGGCCATGCCTCGAGTGGCCACTCGTGCTTTATTTCGAGCGATAAAATCCTCCGCCTTTTCAATTTCTTTCTGTTGGCGTTCGTAGGCTTTTAGCTCTTGATTTTTCTTTACTTCATACATCTGTTGGAACTTCTCGTAGTTGCCAGTATAACGGGTAAGCTCTCCATCGTTGACGTGGTAAATCACATTGATTACAGAATTGAGGAATTCCATGTCGTGGGAAACTAAGATAAATGCATTTTCATATTCTTGTAAATACCTTTTCAGCCATTCGATATGTTCGTAATCCAAGTAATTGGTAGGCTCGTCCAAAATCAATATGGAAGGATCTTCCAAGAGAAGTTTGGTAAGCAAGACCTTGGTTCTCTGACCGCCACTCAGCTCTGAGACGTCCTTTTCCAACCCGATGGAGCCCAGACCCAAGCCGTTGGCCACCTCGTCAATCTTCGCATCGATGGTGTAAAATCCGCTATGTTCTAATATATGTTGAATTTCTCCGGCATCCTCCATCATCTGATCCATTTGATCACCCTCCGCAGTAGCCATTTCTTCATAGATTTTCAGCATTTCTTCTTCTAAGGAAAACATATTCTTAAAGGCAGCTCGCAACACATCTCTTATGGTCAGACCCTTCACTAAAGTAGCGTGCTGATCTAAATAACCAACAGTAACGTGTCGAGACCACTCAACATTACCCTCGTCAGGCTGAAGCTGTCCTGTAATTATATTTAAAAAAGTAGACTTCCCCTCACCATTGGCACCTAAAAGACCGACGTGTTCCCCTTTCAGCAGCCTGAAGGATGCATCCTCTAAAATTCTTCGTCCGCCAAATCCGTGGGTGACTTTTTCTACTGTCAATAAACTCATAGTTCCTCCTGTATTAATCATTTGCTCTTTTTTTAATATTATACAAGCTCAGTATGATTCTGACAAGTGGTTGATCTGAAGGAGGGGCTGTGAATAAAGCGGGGTGGGGCAGGGTTACAAGGAAGAATATAATAATTTGAAAGCGAAAACTTAAACTAAATTCCTCTAATTAAAAAAAATAGAAAAATTTGTAAAAAAATGCTTGACAATAAATGGTAAAAAATGTATTATAATCATATCGTTACCAAATGCGATGGAAAATTTAAAGGAAAGGAGGAGTCGTATGCAGGACAAGGAAAAAGAATTTTCTTTTGAAATTGAAGAGCACATAGGGGTTATTGGGGCCAATAAGTCTACCGGGTGGAAAAAGGAATTGAACAGGGTAGCTTGGAATGGTACCACTGCGAAATTTGATATTCGAGAGTGGGATGAAGAGCATAAGCTGATGACCAGAGGCGTTACATTTCATAAGGATGAGATGCAGGAATTAAAAAGTTTATTAGAAAGCTTAGAAATTGCATAGTTTTCAATGATTAGTGTAGGTTGATTAACTCATTTTACTTCGGTTAATATTATTTTACTCTTTTTTAACATTTTTTCGTAAAAGGCTTTGCTGAGCAGAGCCTTTTAACGTTTCATAAATCAATTAAAATTTATAAAAAATCACATAAAAGAGTTGATTTTCATTTTATAAGATGTAAAATATAGATAGAATATAAATTATAATTGCACGAACAAACTATTAAGAAAGTGGTGAAATAGAATGGCAACGATTACATCATTAATGGGTCAGAACCCTTATGGCGGATTAAATAAGGCTTCTGCAAACTGGTATAAACTACCCGACCAAATGAATATGCAATCGCAAGCACTTCAATCTCTGTATGACCGGAACAACAGTAAATTAATTAGTGTTATGGAGAAAAGATCCTCTATCTATGATAAAAATCTAGAAACGATTGCTAAATATAACGCCAATTCAAAAGTATTTTTTTCGGGCTTTAGTAATAATTTAGGCGCTTTGCAAAAGTCTTCTGCAGCATTAAGAGATTACAGCCCTTCAAGTGTGCTAAACCCTGTAGGTTACACCAGTAGCAACAGCAATGTGGTTTCCATCAACTCAGGAAGTGTATATTCGACAGGCAACATGACGGTGAAGGTAGATCGATTGGCTACGGGGCAGATTACCCAGTCGGCATCCCTAGATTCAAACTCTACCGGAGGATTCAATGGTTACAGCAATTTGAAGATTACTACCGGAGAAGGAAAAGCAGCAAGTCTAAGCTTTAATTTCTCTCCGACCACTTCCAATAAGCAGGCTATACAGGAAATTGCCAAATCCGTCAATAATTCCAAGTTGGGGATCAGTGCATCTGTAGTAGAAAAGGATGGAAAGAGTACCTTAAAGATTACTTCCGGCAATACGGGAGGGCGTGCCACCATCGACCTACAAATGAGCGATAACTTGCAGGAACAGCTTAACCCTCAAATAACGCAAACGGCTCAGAATGCAGCGTTTTTCGTAAACGGTGTGGAGAAAACGTCCCAGACCAACAGTCTGTCGCTATCCACAAATGGCACAAACAATATGAACGTTACCCTCAAAGGAATTGGGGAAGCTACTTTGGGCAAAAGTACTATGGATGCGAGCAAGGTGGTGGAAACGGTGAAAACTTTTGCCAAGGACATCAATAATGCGGTGGATTTCCTCAATAAAAACTTGGATAAATCCACGGCTGTGAAAGCTCTCTCGAACTCCTTGTCATCCTTCCGATATCGAAGCGCCTCCTTAGGTGAAATCGGAATCAACGTGGGGAATGGAAAGGTGACCGTGGACGAGACAAAGCTTACCAAGGCATTGACGGATAGTCCGGACAAAGTAAAGAGCCTTTTGGGCGGTATATCAGGTTTTGCTACGCAAGTAAATACAACTGCCACCAATGCCATGCGAAATCAGACTCAGTTCATGCCTCCTCCCCAGCTGATAAACAGCATTGACAATACCGGAAACCTGACCATGAGTTACCCATTTAATCAAGGAATCTTCACCAACAATCTGCCTTATGCAGGAACCATCTTTGACTTGTTGGCATAGCTTTGCATTACTCCTGCATTGGCATGACCTTGCCTTGCATAGGAAGGCAAAATAATTTTATAAACTACTGGCAAGCTACAATCACACTTAGGCTTGCCTTTTTTTGCCATAATCCAAATTGTCTTTTTCTTGCAATTAATGTTATTTAGTGTATAATATATTGTTATGAGTAAACTAAATGAGATAATCAAAACTGAAAATCTGACATTTATATACAAGCAAGGGGAAGACAGCATCCCCCTTCAAGCGTTGATTGGGGTATCCTTGGAGATTCAAGAAGGAAGCTTCACGGCCATTATTGGACAAAATGGTTCGGGTAAATCCACCTTTGGAAAAAACATCAACGCCTTGTTATTGCCCTCGGAAGGCATTGTTTATGTGGATGGCATGAATACTGCGGAGGAAGAAAACCTGTGGGAAATTCGGCAGACTGCAGGTATGGTATTTCAAAATCCCGACAATCAGCTGGTATCTTCCATCGTAGAGGATGATGTGGCATTTGGCCCTGAAAATTTAGGGATTGAGCCTGGAGAAATACGGAAGAGGGTAGACTCTTCTCTCTACGCCGTAAACATGTTTGAAAAGAGGAAAAGCGCCCCTCACTTGCTTTCGGGTGGTCAGAAGCAAAGAATTGCCATTGCGGGAGTGGTGGCAATGAAACCCAAATGCATCATCATGGATGAGCCTACCGCTATGTTAGATCCCAATGGTAGGAGGGAAGTGATGGAGATCATTAAACAGCTGCATCAGGAGGGAATCACCATTTTACTGATTACTCATTTTATGGAGGAAGCTGCAGAAGCGGATCGAATTATTATTATGGATAAAGGGAAGGTTGTTTTAGAGGGAACCCCCGAAATGGTATTTCAAAGTTCGAAAGAAATTCAGGAAATGGGGCTTGCCGTTCCTCTGGCAGTTGAGTTGGCTCAGAAATTGAGGGACAAGGGCATTCAGGTACCTCACAATGTGATAAAAGACAGTCAATTGGCAAACTACCTTCTTTCAAAGGAAACAAACTGATAGCAGTAAGGAATAGAGATGGATTACATTCAAGTCGAAAATTTACAACACATTTACAGTCAGGGCTCACCATATGAAGCGTGTGCCTTGACGGATGTGAGTTTTTCTATAAAAAAGGGAGAGTTTATTGGACTGATCGGTCACACGGGGTCCGGAAAATCCACATTGATTCAACACTTAAATGGTTTGATAAAACCCACTTCGGGAAAAATCCTGTTGGACGGAGTGGACATTACATCCAAAGGTGTGTCTATGATGGAAATCCGTAAAAAAATTGGATTGGTTTTTCAGTATCCCGAGTATCAGCTCTTTGAAGAAACTATCCACAAGGATGTGGCCTTCGGACCTCTGAATTTGGGATGCTCAGAAGAGGAAACCCTCCAAAGGGTGAGGGAAGCTTTGGAATTGGTGGGATTAGACTATGAAACCATCAGCCATAGATCTCCCTTCGAGCTTTCAGGAGGGCAGAAGAGAAGGGTTGCAATTGCAGGAGTGTTGGCAATGAAGCCGGAAGTTCTCATTTTGGATGAGCCTACAGCCGGACTAGATCCGAGAGCCCACAAGGACATTTTAAACATGTTGCAGAAGATTCACAGAGATCAAGGCACCATCACGATTTTAGTATCACACAACATGGATGATATCGCACGTTTATCCAATAAAATTTTTGTGATGGAAAAGGGAAGGTTAGTACTTCAGGGCACACCTGAAGAGGTGTTTTCTCAGTCCGACATGCTGGACAGCATAGGGCTGGCGTTGCCCCCGACCACATCTTTTTTAAATGTTTTAAAAGCTAAACATAAATCCGTAAATATTTTTCAATTTACTTTAGAAGAAACTTTAGGTGAAATTTTAAAATTTCTAAATGAAAAAGGGACAGCATGATAAGAGACATTACTTTAGGGCAATATTATCCGGGGGACTCGGTAATTCATAAGTTGGATCCAAGAACAAAAATCATGGGTACTTTAGCCTATATGGTTTCCTTATTTTTGGTAAAAAGCTTCATCGGTTTTCTTATAGCTCTATTGATCTTAGGTGTGGTTATCTCAGTGTCTCATGTACCTTTGCGATTCATATTAAAGGGTTTAAGGCCCATTTTTTTAATTATTATATTTACCTTTACTATCAATATGTTCATGACTGCTGGTACGCCCATAGCAAAGCTGGGTTTCTTGACCATCACCAAGGAGGGTCTTTACAACGCATTCTTTATGGCCAGCAGATTGATCCTAATCATTATAGGATCTTCCCTTTTGACCTTGACCACCAAACCTATCAGCCTCACCGATGGCATTGAAAGATTGTTAAATCCCTGGAAACGTGTGGGAATTCCTGCCCATGAATTGGCCATGATGATGACCATTGCGTTGCGATTTATACCGACCCTGTTAGAAGAAACGGATAAGATTATGAAAGCGCAGATGGCCAGGGGAGCAGATTTTGAAACGGGAAACCTCATGCGAAGGGCGAAAGCGTTAATCCCCCTGTTGATTCCATTGTTTATCAGTGCCTTTCGCATTGCGCAGGATTTGGCCATGGCAATGGAGGCTAGGTGCTACAGAGGAGGAAACAATCGGACGAGGATGACGGCAATGCGGTTTCAAAGGAGAGATCTTTTGGCAGCATTAATTTTTATAGTGTTTTTAACCATTATCTTAGGTTTAAGGATTTATTTTTAACAGGAATTAAAACATTAAATTATGAAAAGGGATTTTCAGTGAATCATGATTAAGCAAATATTTATTTTGTTTGGAGCATTATTTTTAGGGTACTTGATTACCTATTACTCAGGCATTCAATTGCCTGCCAACGTGTTGGGAATGGTGATTCTCTTTTTATGCCTTTTGTTTAAGTTGATCGGTCTAAAGGATGTGGACAAGGTGAGCGATTTCATCGTTCAATACTTGGCGGTCTTCTTTGTAGTTCCTACGGTGGGTGTTATGCTTTACTTTGACCTATTGTGGACCCAAGCTTTGAAGATATTAGTCCCCTTAGTTGTAAGCATTCTTTTGGGATATTTTGTAGCGGGGAGAACCACCGAGTTTTCGATTTTATGGATGCAAAAAAGGGAAGAAAAAAGGAATCTTTCCAAGGAGGAATATTAAAATGCAGGAATTTTTTTCGGCCAATCCCATTTCCGGCATAATCCTTACACTGGGAAGTTTTTGGCTGGGACAGTATCTCTATAGAAAAACGGGATGGAGTTTTATGCAACCGGTCTTGATTTCAGGTCTTCTTATCATCCTATTTTTGAAAGGATTTCAGATCCCGTATGAAGTGTATTATGAAAAAAATCTATTGCTGAATTTTTTATTGCCGGCAACAGCGGTAGCCATGGCAGTACCCCTGTTCAGGAATTTTAATATTTTGAGACGGAATGCCATTCCCATTGTTATTGGAATCTGTTCTGGAACTATCACCACTATGGGATCCATGATTCTGCTGGGGAAACTCATGGGGACGGACAGGAGGTTGCTCCTTTCCATGTTGCCAAAGAACGCAACAAATCCCATCGCCATCGAAGTGTCAGCTATTATCGGCGGTATTCCGGCGTTGACGGTGGCTTTGGTGGTTTTGGCCGGCATTATGGGTACTGTAATGGGTCCCGAGATTATGAACCTCATGAGGATTAAAAATAAAGTTGCCAGAGGAATTGCCATTGGAAGTATGAGTCATGCGGTAGGTACTGCCAGAGCTTTCAAAGAAAGCGAGATAGAAGGCAGCATGAGCAGCTTGGCCATGGCTCTTTCCGGCACACTGGTGGCTGTACTTTCCCCTATAATGGCACTTCTCATATAAATCAGATTAAAAAATAATCTAATGAGAGTTAAATTATAACCTGTAAAAAAATAATTCCTCCGAAGTATGAATTGATTGAAATAGGTAAATAATACTTTCGGAGGTGTTTTTAATGAGAACGAAAAAAAGATCAAATGATAAAGTGGCTATTGCAATTACACTCTGCTTTTGCGTTTTAGCCATTGCGTCCATTTTTACTATGAGAACTAGTTTGAATCAGCTAAAAGTAGAACCGGAAAATAACATACGTATTGCAAATGAAGACCAAGCCAAGGAAGAGGGTCAGAAGGTAGTGAATCCTGTGCCTGTGGTGGATAGCAACAAAGGTCCCAATTTAGAGGGTAACAGGGAGCCCAAGCAGGAGGAAATTCAACCAATCACCTATATGCTGCCGATACAAGGAACGGTAACCATAGGTTATTCAACGGATTTTCCCGTTCTTTCCAAGACCTTGGAGCAGTATGTTATTCATGAAGGGGTAGATTATGAGGCTCCTTTAGAAACGGAAGTAGTCGCCATTTCGGACGGAACGGTAACAGCTGTATATACGGATGACAGATTGGGCATAACCATAGAAATCTTGCATCCGGAAGGAATTACATCTAGGTACTCCAATTTAAGCACTACAGAGATGGTTGGAAATGGAGATATTGTAAAGATGGGTACACCCATCAGTAAAGTAGGTACCTCATCCCTTTTCGAGAGTCTCGAACCCGCCCATTTGCACTTTGAAATTGTGAAAGATGGAATGAAGATTAACCCTGAAACCTTTCTAAACCAACAATAAATTTTTTCTTAAATTCTTCCTGTCAAATATTATAGATATTTCTCATGTTACAAATAAAAAGGCTTGAAAAGGCCTTTTTATTTTGATATTCTAAGATTACGATTATTAAAAACTGATGACGGGTGCAAAGATGAATATTAAAGAGATAGCAAAAAAGGCGGGGGTTTCAGTGGCAACTGTATCTCGCGTATTAAATCACCCACAGCATGTGGCAGAGCCCACCAAGGAAAAAATTCTTACGGTAATAAAAGAATCCGAATATACTCCCAATTGGTTTGCCCGTGGATTGAACTTCAATAGGACGAACTCTATTGGACTGATCATTCCTAACATGTTGAATCCCGGTTATATGGAGGTTGCAAAAGGCATTGAGGATGTAGCGCATCAAAAGGGTTACATGGTGTTGCTGTGCAATGCTGAAAACGATGTTAATAAAGAGAATAAATACGTTGCCAACATCATACAGCGAAAGGTGGATGGGATTGTCCTAGTATCTTCCATGCTGGAAAAAGAAGCGGTGCAAGAGATTATCAATCAAAATGTTCCGGTGGTAATCATCGGAGAAAATAAAGAGATGGATGCAGCCATTCCCATGGTGCGCATTGACTGTAAGAATGCTGCAAATAAGGCAGTGAAACATCTTTGTGAGATTGGATATCACAAGATTGCATTGGTACATGGGGCCACTCCCGAGCAAGAAAACCAACGAAAGTTACAGGGGTATTTGCAGGCTCTGCAGGAAGAATCCATGCTCATAAATGAAGAATTGATTTTAAAAGCCCCAAACAGCATTCACGGTGGATATATAGCAGGGAAAAAACTGATTAACCTTGAGGAAAAACCTGATGCTGTATTTGCCACATCGGATCTTATTGCAATTGGAATTATGGATGCAATGAAAGACTTTGGGTTGGCGGTGCCTGATGACATTGCGATAATTGGTTTTGATAATATCCAGATGTCCAGCATTGTGGAACCAAAGCTGACTACCGTAGCAAAACCGTTGCACAAGATGGGCGTGGTGGGAGCCAGACTGCTATTTGATATCATGGAGGGAGACCATGAGGATAAAGAAAGACTATCTGGAGAGATTTTGTTGCAGTCCAAGCTGAAAATCAGAAAGTCATGCGGACATAAAGAGAGAATAGGAGAGATGTTCTGATGAAAACCGAATTTTTAGGCTTAAAACTTAATAGCCCTATCATGATTTCGGCGGGACCATGGAATCGAGATGGAGCAAGCATTCGCAAGGGTATTGCTGCCGGTGCAGGGGCCGTGGTTACCGAGTCTGTAGTAAGTGATGCATTTTTAGACGTTAGACCTCGCATTGCCTTTGATGGCTTCGGGGCTGAAAATATTCGATTGTACAGTGACATCCAAGTGGAGGGCTGGGAGAGAGAGATGGCGATTGCCAAAAGCGACGGGGGTATCGTTATAGCTAGCATCAGTGCACACACACCCTCTGAATTGGCATACTTAGCCATAAAAATGGAAAAATTCGGAGCGGATGCCATTGAATTGAGTATATCCTCCCCCTTGGGAGAGTCCTTAGAGGTGGCGGCTTCCAGTCCGGAAAAAGTTTTTGAAATGACGCAAGCGGTAGTTCAGAACGTAGGAGTTCCGGTCATGGTCAAGCTTTCTCAGAACGCTACCAACCTCTCTAGAGTTGCCAAGGCGGTTAAAAAGGCGGGAGGTGCCGGTGTAAGCGCCATAAACACCATACGGTGCATTTTAGGAATCGATATTGAGACCATGCGTCCTATGCTACCCACCTATGGAGGATACTCCGGAGCGCCGGTAAGACCTTTAGGATTGGCTTCCGTGGCAACCATTGCCCAAACGGTAGACATCCCAGTCTGTGGCATAGGCGGAATCGGAGAATATAAGCATGTGTTGGAATATATCATGGCAGGTGCTTCTGCGGTACAGATCGGAACGGCGGTTATGCTTCATGGCGTAGAAATTATTGGAAAGATTAATGATGAGCTCAATGCTTTTGCTAAAGAAAAAAATATTACAGCACTGTCTAAAATAAGAGGAAAGGCATTGGATCATCTGAAGTCGTGGGAAGAGATTAAAGTGGATCCTTACATTTCCTATGTGGATCAAGAGAGATGCGATCGTGTTTGTGATGCATGTGTCAAATGTTGCACCTATGATGCCCTTAAAAAGGAAGGACAAAAGATATTGATCGATGCAGAAAAATGCACCGGTTGCGGATTATGCACGTTCATATGTCCTGAAAAAAAATTCCATTTAGATTGGTAAAAAAGTTCTTGCACATTGAATCGTAAAATGTTATCATTAAAAATGTAACTGGTTTCATATACCTGAAGCATTAAAGAATTGGTAGTATCCTTACATAGTAATGCTCGGTATTTTAAGGAAGTAATAGCAAGAAGGAGGAAATGAAGTTGAGTAAAGTAATTAAGGCAAATTACACTTCTGAGGCAGTGGCTGGATATACTCCAAGAACCGCCATGGAAGAAGCGGCCAGATGCTTACTGTGCATCGATGCACCTTGTAGCAAAGGTTGCCCTGCGGGAACGGATCCGGGGAAGTTTATCAGATCAATCAGATTTAGAAATGTGAAGGGTGCGGCAGAAACCATCAGAGAAAATAACGTGATGGGTGGAAGCTGTGCAAGAGTGTGCCCTTACGATAGACTTTGCGAAGAAGCCTGTAGCAGATGTGGTATTGACAAACCTATTGAAATTGGAAGACTTCAGAGATTTGCGGTAGAACAGGAAGAAGCTTTTGGAATGAACATCCTAAAAGCGCCTGAGCAGAAAAAATCAGAAAAGGTTGCATGCATCGGAGCAGGCCCTGCTTCCCTGGCCTGTGCGGCTAAACTGGCTCAGGAAGGTTATGAAGTAACTATCTTTGAAGCAGAAGCAAAAGCAGGTGGTGTGTTAACTTATGGAATTACACCAGCCAGATTGCCCCAGCATGTGGTAGACTTCGATATTAAAACTGTTGAAAATCTTGGCGTAAAATTTGTTTTTAATACGAAGGTAGGTAAAGATATCACATTGGACGAAATAAAATCCCAGGGCTTTTCTGCAATCTTTGTAGGTACAGGCTTATGGGAGCCAAAGACTCCTGACGTTAAGGGCAAAGAACTGAAAGGTGTTACTACTGCTGTTGATTTCCTGAAAGAAGCCAGAGAAAATAACGGAAATATCAATATTGGCAAAACTGTAGTAGTTATCGGTGGAGGAGACGTAGCCATGGACTGCGCTGTAACCGCAAAATTGGCAGGAGCTGAAAATGTGGCTATCTACTACAGAAGAACTTTAGAAGAGTCTCCTGCAAACATGGCAGAAATTCAGTATGCAATTAACTTAGGTGTTACAATTACGACAAACTTTGCGCCTGCAGAAATCGTTGGTGACGGTAAAGTGGAATTTGTAATGTTTAACGGAAGGGACGGAAAATCCGGAGCAAAGGTTGCGGCAGATACAGTAGTATTTGCTATCGGTCAGGCAGCTGAAGATATGGCAAAGGTTGCACCTGTGAAGGTCAATGAGACTGGGACAATTCTTGCTGACGAAAGCGGAAAGACCGATGCTGAAGGGATTTTTGCGGCCGGAGATATTGTAAATGGAGGCAAGACTGTTGTAGAGGCAGTTGCCCAAGGAAAAGAGGCGGCAAAAGAAATCGCAAGCTACCTTGAAAAGAAAGGGGTGAAGTAAAATGGCTATCAAGAAAGATTTATCGATTGAATTTTTAGGAGTAAAGTGCGAAAATCCATTTTTCCTTTCATCTTCACCTGTTGGAAGTAATTATGAAATGGTTGCCAAATCCTTTGAAGAAGGATGGGGTGGTGTGTTTTATAAAACTGTAGGGATCTTTGTTGCGGATGAATGTTCTCCAAGATTTGACCAGACAAACAAGGAAGGACTTCCTTGGGTTGGTTTTAAAAACATGGAACAGATTTCCGATAAGCCTACAGAAGTAAACTTCGAAAACATGATGAAATTAAAGAGAGACTATCCTGACAAGATCATGGTAGCTTCCATCATGGGAAGTAACGATGAAGAGTGGAGAAAACTGGCTAAAATGTGTGATCAAGCCGGAGTTGACCTGATCGAGGGAAACTTTTCTTGTCCACAGATGACAAGCCATGCTATGGGATCTGACGTAGGTTCTTCCCCTGATTTGGTGAGAGCTTATTCAAAAGCAGTTGCAGAAACCACGAAAATTCCTTTCATTGCAAAGATGACACCAAACATCACTGCTATGGAGGTTCCGGCTATCGCTGCTATAGAGGGTGGAGCTAGAGGTATTGCGGCCATCAACACCATTAAATCTATAACAAATATAGATTTAGAAAATATGACTGCTATGCCTGTGGTAAATGGAAAATCTTCCATTTCAGGATATTCCGGAGCTGCTGTTAAACCGATTGCACTTCGATTTATCGCTCAAATGCTTCAGAATGAAACATTGAAAAATGTGCCTATTTCCGGTATCGGTGGTATTGAAACTTGGAGAGATTCTCTGGAATTCTTACTGTTGGGTTGCAGAAACCTGCAGGTAACCACTTCAATCATGCAGTATGGTTATAGGATTGTAGAGGATATGGCAAACGGCTTAATGCATTGGATGGATGAAAAGGGTTTCAATAGCTTAGATGAGTTTGTTGGAATGGCATTAGGAAATATCGTTCCTGCTGAAGATTTAAACAGAGATTTCAAAATTCTTCCCGATTTTGATCACGATAAATGTATCGGATGTGGCAGATGTTATGTTTCTTGCTTCGATGGTGCTCACCAAGCCATCGATTGGGACGCAGAAAATAGAAAACCAAAACTAAATGATAACTGCGTAGGATGTCATTTATGTCTGAACGTTTGTCCTGTTAATGGATGCATCACTCCTGGTGAAGTGAAATGGAAAGACGGAAGAAAGCAGTTTGACGTCAAAATGAAGCATTCTTACGAATAAAAATAACCATAATTGAAAAGTATATAAAAGGAGAATGAGCATTCAGGTGCTCATTTTCTTTTGGATAATTTTTCTTTCTCTTTTTTCGACTTAGATGTATAATGGGAATAAGAATAGATTACCAAGTCACTAGTAGAAGGAGGAGTAGCTATGAAAATTAAATTTTGCGGTGCAGCAACTACTGTCACAGGCTCTTGCCATCTCATTACCACTGACAAGCATAAAGTTCTATTGGATTGCGGTCAATTTCAAGGAGGTAAAGCTCTAGAGGAGATGAACCGGGATGATTTCGGGTTTAATCCTGCTGATATTGATTGCTTGATTCTGAGCCACGCACATATCGATCACTGCGGTAGAATTCCTTTGCTTGTGAAGAATGGGTTTAAAGGTTATATTTACTGTACGGATGCTACGGCAGAATTGGTGGAAATCATGCTGAAGGACAGTGGTTACATTCACGAAAAAGAAGCTGAGTGGCAGAATCGTAAGGCGGAAAGAGCGGGGAAACCCATGAGACCTCCACTTTATACAGTTCAAGATGCACTGGATTCTCTGCAGTTTATTCGCCCTGTTTTATATGACCAATTATTTGAAATCAATGAGAATATGAAAGTAGTTTTCAACGATGCTGGGCATATATTGGGGTCTGCAATAGTAGAGCTCTGGGTGGAAGAAAACGACGATGTCTCAAAGATCGTTTTTTCCGGCGATCTGGGTGTAAAAAATAGACCGATATTGAGAAACCCTACGCTCATTAAAAAGGCGGATTATGTCATTATGGAGACTACTTACGGCAATCGGTTGCACCCTGAAAACGCTTTGAGCATCGATCAGTTGATTGAGATTATTTTAAAAACTACCAAAAGGGGAGGAACGGTAGTCATCCCATCCTTTGCTGTGGGTAGGACCCAGGAACTCATTTATGACCTCAATCGATTTTATCATGAGAATGATCAGTTTAAGCAAGAACTGAGCAACTTAACCGTATTTGTAGACAGCCCTATGGCCACTACGGCTACAGAAGTGTTTAAGAAAAATGCTCAAGCTTTTGATGAAGATACGAGACAGTATATCTTAAATGGAGATAATCCATTGGATTTCAAAAACCTAAAATTTACGCGTACCAGTGAAGAATCTAGAAATATCAATTTTGATAAAAATCCAAAAATCATTATTTCCGCAAGTGGAATGTGCGAAGCGGGAAGGATTAAGCACCATTTAAAGCACAACTTATGGGATAAAAAATCCAGCATTGTCTTTGTAGGGTATCAAGCGGAAGGAACCCTTGGAAAACTTCTTGTAGAAGGGGAAAAGAACGTCATGATCATGGGTGAAGAAATTCATGTGGCGGCAGAAATTCATAACTTACAAGGATTTTCAGGTCATGCGGACAAAGAGGGACTTTTGGATTGGTTAAGGGGCTTTCGAAAGAAACCGGGGCAGATTTTCTTAGTTCATGGTGAAGAGGACTCTAAGCACGAATTTGCCCAAACAGTGAAAGCTGAATTGGGATATGATTGCATGGTGGTTGAAAGCGTCTCTGAATTTGAACTGAAAAAAGATACCGTGTTAACCGTAGCAGATAGTGTAAAAGAAATTGTGGATCAGGAAGAGTTGGATAGTGTACGGAAAAAGTTATCTGGAATTCATAATCAACTGGAAAAGATTTTATATGCGACACAGCTTGCAGTAGGAGAGAATTTGTCCCCTGAGCAGATATTGCATATAAAGAACATGGTGTTGGAAATAGAGAAGAGCACGTTGAATTTGGGATCTACTGTTACGGACGAACAAATCAAATAAACCATCTTATTTTGATGGTTTAAACATAAGAAAAAAAGCTTTTTACCAATCGAGTAAAAAGCTTTTTTTTTTCATAAAATTCAAGTATTCTGTAACCATTTAAAATTTCAAAAATCGTTACGAGTTTTTTAAAGGTTTTTTAACAATTTAAATATCTTTGATTTAGTAACCCCTAATTATTAAAAATAAGAATTTTGTCTCAATTGTGTTTTTTAATTTGAAAATTTATGTTATAATGTTCAATAGAATAATAAATAAGAAATTTATTTATTGATGCATTGTTACACTCTCTTTAGATAGAAAAAAATTTCTGAAATATAAGTTTGGGGGGGACAAGATGTCTTTACTGAAGGATATTGCTTCCAGTGTACAGCAGGTGGCGGAAGCTATAGGCATTGCCATCGGTGTAGAAGTGGAAATTGTAGATTATGAGCTTACAGTGATAGGCGGGACAACGGTTTATTTCGATTCCGTAGGGAAAAAAGAGGAGGCGGGAGAAGTTGACGGAAACTTCCTCTATGCAAGGGTTTTGCGCAGCGGAATGACAGAATATATAGCGGATGCACCCAATTATAAGTTTTATGGCACGTCTCTTGCAAACAATAAAAGCGAGTTGGCAGAGATTTGTACACCTATAAAGACAGACAAAGAAATAATCGGGATTATAGGTCTCATCGCTTTGACAGAGCAACAAAAAGAGATTTTGTTGGATAAAAATCGAAGCATGGTTAGTTTTGTGGAAAAGATGGCAGACCTTTTAGCTGCCAAGGCCATACAAAGGGAAGCGTTAAACAATACAGCTATCAGTATGAATGAAATGACAACTGTGTTGGAGTCCACCCATGAAGGTATTTTTGCTATCGATAATAAAGGATACATAAAACAATGTAACAGTATCGCGGAATCGCTGTTCTCCACTACAAAAAATGATATGATTGGTAAGCATATCAGTCAGTTCATGGGAGGTAGTCCGGCATTGGAGGTCATTCGCTCCGGTGTGGGTTATACAGAAAATGAGGAACTATTCCGCAATGATAGAGGAAGTTTTCATTTCATTGTAACTGCAAAACCTTACTTTAAGGAGGATGCGGTTGCTGGTGTTGTAATTTCTTTCAGAGATATTGAAGAGGCTCAAAAATTGGTGTATAACATTAATAACAGGGCCCTTAAGAACACCTTTGACGATATTTTTGGAGAAAGTGGAGCGCTCCAAAAGGCAAAAAACTTGTCCATACTTACTTCTCGTGGTAATTCTACGGTGTTGATTACAGGGGAAAGCGGAACGGGCAAAGAAATGTTTGCAAAAGCTATTCACTATGCCAGCTCTAAGGCCAAGGGTCCTTTTGTCACCGTAAACTGCGGTGCAATACCTGAGAATCTTTTAGAAAGTGAGCTCTTTGGATATGAAAAAGGAGCATTTACGGGAGCTGCTGAAAAGGGGAAGATCGGCAAGTTTGAAACAGCCAACGGAGGAACGATCTTTTTAGATGAAATCGGTGATATGCCTTTACACTTACAGGTGAAAATCCTTCATGTATTACAGAACATGAGGTTTGAGCGGGTGGGGGGAAATAAAACCATCATCGTGGATGTGCGGGTTGTGGCAGCCACCAATAAAAATCTTGAGGAAATGATTAAAAATGGAAAGTTTCGAGAGGATTTGTATTATAGGCTCAGTGTCATTCCCATTTCCATACCCCCTATGCGGGAAAGAAAATCAGATATCAAAATCCTCATGTATCATTTTCTTCAGAAATATAATCGATTTATGAACAAGCGGATTACTGGATTTACGGAAGAAGTGGAGAATCTATATCTGAACTATAATTGGCCAGGCAATGTTCGTGAGTTGGAAAATGCCATAGAATACGGTACCAACATGGCTTACGGAGATACCATTGGCATCGATGCGGTACCTTTCCGTATTTTAAACAACAATGAAACACCCTATAGAGTTTCCTATAGCAATCTGCCTCTGGCGGATCAAGTGAAATCCTTTGAGAAGGAAATTATCATGGGGAAGTTAAAAGAATATGGCAACAGCAGCAATGCAAAGGATCAGATTGCCAAAGAGCTGGGACTAAGCCGTGCCACGCTCTACCGCAAGCTTTCCGAGCTGGAAATATAATTTGTATTTACCGACAAGAGGAGGGAAAAAATGTTAAGAGAAGCATTACCTAAAGTTACAACCCCATTGCCCGGGCCAAAGGCACAGGCTATCATTGACAGAAGAGCAGAGGCTATGCCAGGGGCCATCAGATGTATTTACCCTTGCGTTATTGCAAAGGGAGAAGGTGCAATGTTTGAAGACGTGGACGGAAATATTTTTCTGGACTGGGTCGGAGGCGTAGGTGTATTAAATATCGGTTACTCTAATCCACAACTGATTGAAGCGGCAACTACTCAAATGGGAAAATACTTCCATGCAATGATGAATATCACCACCCATGAGAGATACATAGAGTTAGCTGAAAAATTAAACAGCATCGTTCCTGTTAACGGAGATAAAAAGAAGACCATGCTGGTAAATAGTGGTGCAGAGGCTGATGAAAATGCAGTTAAAATTGCAAAGAGTTATACTGGAAGACCTAATATCATCGTATTTTCAGGTGCGTTCCACGGAAGAACTATGCTGACTATGGCCATGACTGCTAAAAAAGCTTATGCCGTAGGTATGGGACCATTCCCTGATGGCATATACAGAGCTGACTTTCCAAACTTATATAGAAAACCTGAAGGTATGAGTGATGCTGAAGCAATTGACTTCTATATAGCCAAGTTAGAAGAAGTTTTTGAGCAAGCATCTCCTGCTCAGTATGTAGCTGCTATTGTATTTGAGCCCGTTCAGGGTGAAGGTGGCTTTGTACCTGCTCCGATTGAATGGGTTAAAGCAGTGAGAGCCATTTGTGATAAGCATGGAATCTTGATGATTTGCGACGAAGTTCAAACTGGTTTTGCAAGATCTGGAAGAATGTTTGCTTCTGAGTATTACAAAGAAGCAGGTTGTGCTCCTGATATCATGACTTGCGCTAAATCTATTGCTGGTGGATTACCTCTTTCTGCGGTTACTGCAAGTGCCGAAATCATGGATAAAGTAACCCCAGGTACCATCGGTGGAACTTATTGTGGTAACCCAGTAGCTTGTGCATCAGCATTACAGGTAATCGATGTGATGGAAAAAGAAGATTATCCCGGAAAAGCACTAAAAATCGCCGAAAAGTGCATGGCTAAGTTCAATGAGTGGAAGGATAAATATGAAGTTGTAGGGGATGTCAGAGGAACAGGCGCTATGATGGGTGTTGAATTCGTCACAGACAAGAAGTCTAAGACTCCTAATGCAAAGATTGTTACAGACATTGTTAATGAAGCTGTAAAACATGGTTTGCTTTTGGAAAGTGCCGGCACATTTGGAAACGTAATCAGATTCCTTTGCCCACTTTGCGTAACAGATGCACAGCTTGAATGTGGATTAGAAATTTATGAAAAAGCACTTCAAACTTGCATGAAATAAATAACAGCTTTAAACAAATTTTATACTTAAATTATATATTTATGTAATGTAGTAATATATACATAATTACTATCTCCACAAAATCAGCCAAATAGGCTGATTTTGTTTTTAGAGCCTAAATCAATTCAATCAGAAAAACCCATAGGCTTAAGCATTCAATTTTGTCCTTAGATGGAATCTAAGAATTGTCTAAAAACTTTGCAATTTTTTTATGGAATAATCCTATTTCTTCTCTTGATATTGCTTTTTATTTCTGGTAGAATAGACAAAACTTTTTGAACAATATATACAATTTATTCGTTGCAATAAAAAGATATTAGTGGAAGAGGGAAAAGGTATGAGAAAATTATTTCATTTTTTAAAGAAGAAAGACATTGAATTTACTGCGAAGCGTTACTTTCAGGAAGCTTTAACTGCAATGGCATTAGGACTCTTTTCTTCACTGCTTATCGGATTGATTATTAAAACCATCGGAGAGCAATCCGCCAATCTAATAGGCGAAAATCAATTTTCTATGTTCTTTATAGAAGCGGGGTCTGCGGCCATGGGGATGATGGGTCCTGCTATAGGTGCAGCGGTGGCTTTTGGCTTAAAGGCGCCTCCCCTAGTTCTATTTGGCAGCATCGCAACTGGAAGTTTGGGAGCGCTTTTAGGTGGACCTGCAGGCGCATTCTTGGCAGCAGCTGTAGGAGCAGAATTTGGAAAGGCCATTTCAAAGGAAACCAAGTTGGACATTCTTCTTACGCCGGCAACTACCATTTTAGTGGGGGGCTTAGTAGCTAAATTAGTGGGTCCTGGGGTATCCGCATTAATGAAGGCGCTAAGAGACTTAATTATGAATGCAACAGAATTACAACCATTCTTTATGGGAATTGCCGTTTCAGTGGTGGTGGGACTTGTATTGACGGCCCCCATATCCAGTGCGGCTCTCTGTATCATGTTAGACTTGGGAGGACTTGCAGCAGGTGCTGCCACAGCGGGATGCTGCGCCCAAATGATAGGATTTGCAGTAATCAGTTATAGAGAAAATGGAATTGGTGGGTTCTTTGCTCAGGGCATCGGAACCTCCATGCTTCAGGTTCCCAACATCATTAAAAATCCTTGGATTCTCGTTCCTCCTACAATGGCGGCAGCCATCACAGGTCCTCTGGCAACCATGGTATTTAAGATGACCAATATTGCCGCAGGAGCAGGCATGGGCACATCGGGTCTAGTAGGTCAAATAGGAACCTTTACATCTATGGGATTTAGCGCGGAGGTACTATTATCCGTATTGTTACTTCACTTTATATTACCAGCAATTTTGGCTTTAGCAATAGATTTTGTTTTAAAGAAATTTAATTTAATAAAATTAGGGGATTATAAATTAGACGTCTAAATTAGACGTCTAAATATTTATGATCTTCAAGAATTTTTAGTCCTCGAGCATATTTACTTCTATCTTCAGGGATGAGTTGATACTTTTCGGCGATGGTGTCACCCAATCTCTTCATCTCGTCCTGATCTCCGGAAAAGAGCTCTAACTCCATTTCACATATGGGTAAGTTGCCAAAATCCGTAATGATTTCTCCTACATCTATGGCTAGTTCGCATAAGGTTGTGCCGGTATCGATTCGAAGCTTGCTCCTTAAAAACTTTGTTTCTAAGAGGCTGTGCAAAGGTCGTTCGCCCACAATTTTCATCAGTTCGCGACCGGGAACGCTTTCTCTGAATATAGCCGGATTAGGTCGGATAAAGCAACCTTCATCATCCACAGGAACGTTAATTTCCTCCCTGGTATGAAGACCCCCTGAGCTTTCACCCTTTAACTTTAAGGAAGCTACGATGCGATTGCCTTCCATTCGAATTCGAAAAGCAAAATCATTTTTTGACAACAAATAATCGTCTGTATCGAAATATGAAGCTTTCATGAATACTTTTTCTCTTGAATTGTTCTCTTCCATTCTAATAATGTCAGCATCATTCCAAATTGCTTCAGTCACATCTTTACTGGGAATCTTATATTTCATTTCTATTTCCATTAATAGTCTCCATGTTTTTCTAAGCGTTTATAAAATCTATTAAGATATGCAATACTGCTCATTAACGTAGGAATATAGTATCACATTATTTACTTTATTACAATTATAATATTTTTGTGAATTATTTTAAGTGTCATTAGGAATTATTCTTTACAAGTACATTATTAAAAGGTATAATTATTTGCGCATTATCTTTAATGCTATGAATTTACAATGAATATGACATAGAATCATATTAAATAGGAGGAAATAGATCATGAAATCAACTTTTATATCTAAAGAAAAAAACGAAGTGAAATTTACTATGGAATTTACCGGTGAGGAGTTTGACAATGCCGTGATCAAAGCTTATCAAGGCAGTAAGGAAAAATATGCGGTAGACGGTTTCAGAAAGGGGAAAGCCCCCAGAAAACTAATCGAGTCAAAATATGGAGAAGATGTTTTTTATGAAGATGCTGTCAACCAAATGTTTTCTATGGCTTATCCGGAAGCGATAAAGGAACTGGATCTAAAGCCTATCGACAGACCAAAGGCAGAATTCGGCGAACTAAAAAGCGGTCAGCCCCTTTTGGTTACCTTAGAATTGACCGTTCAACCGGAATTTGAGGTAAAGGACTATAAGGGTGTAAAAATCGAAAAAGTTGAGCATACTGTAAGTGATGAAGATGTAGATAAAGAAATAGAGGCACTTCGAAAGAGAAATTCCAGAATGGTTTTGGTTGAGAGACCTGCTCAATCCGGAGACACAGTACTCATTGATTACTCCGGCTTTGTGGGGGATCACCAGTTTGAGGGGGGCACTGCAGAGCGTCAACCCTTGGAGTTAGGATCCGGCTCTTTTATCCCGGGGTTTGAAGACCAGCTCATAGGAGCTAATGTTGGGGAAGAGAAGGATGTAAAGGTTACATTCCCAGAACAATACCATTCAGAGGAATTGGCTGGACAAGAAGCTATATTTAAATGTAAAGTACATGAAATCAAAGAAACTGAGCTTCCTGAGGTAAACGATGAATTTGCTAAAGATGTCAGCGAGTTTGATACCTTAGAAGAATTGCGAAAGGATACGAGAGAAAAGTTAGAAAAATCTGCAACCTCCAGAAATGAATTGGAAACCAAAAATAAAGTGTTAGAAGCGGTTTATGAAGCAAATGAAATCGATATTCCAGAAGTTATGATAGAGGATACCGTTCTGGACATGATGCAGGAATTTGATCAACAGCTTAGGATGCAGGGAATGGACTTAAGCAAGTATTTAGGGTACATCAATAAAGAACCTGAGCAGTTAAAGGAAGAGATGAGACCTGATGCTCTGAAGAGAACAAAGACCAGAATGATTGTAGAAGCTGTTGCCAACAAGGAAAACTTTGAGGTTACGGAAGAAGACTTAGATCAGGAATTGCAGAGTATGGCAGATCAATACAAGATGGAGGTCGATAAACTGAAGGAAGCGATGGGTCCAGATAATTTTGCTGCACTGAAACAAGATATTAAGATGAGAAGAGCAGTAGAATTTATGTTTGAAAATGCCATTATTGCGTAATATATAATTAGGAGGATTTTTTAATGTCTTTAATTCCAATGGTAGTGGAGCAATCCAGTAGAGGAGAGCGCGCTTATGATATTTATTCCAGGCTGTTAAAAGACAGAATTATATTCTTGGGAGAACAGGTGGATGAACATTCTGCAAGTGTTGTGGTAGCTCAGATGCTGTTCTTAGAATCGGAAGATCCTGAAAAAGATATTAACTTATATATTAATAGCCCCGGTGGTTCTATTACGGCTGGAATGGCCATATATGATACCATGCAGTATATTAAGCCCGATGTTTCCACTATATGCATCGGGATGGCGGCTAGTATGGGGGCATTCTTACTTTCTTCAGGAGCAAAGGGCAAGCGCTTTGCATTACCCAATGCCGAGATTATGATTCATCAACCCTTGGGCGGTATTAGCGGTCAGGCAGAGGATATAAAAATTCATGCGGACAGAATCATAAAGACAAGAGAGAAGCTCAATAAAATTTTAAGTGATAATACCGGACAGAATATAGAAAGAATATCGGCAGACACAGATAGAGACAATTTTATGGATGCAGATGAAGCAGTAACCTATGGTATTATTGATAAGGTTATGAAATCAAGATAATAGGGGGTGGAACGTTGAGTACAAAATATACGGACACAAAACAACTGAAATGTACCTTTTGCTCAAAGCCACAAGAACAAGTGAGAAGGCTTATAGCTGGACCGGGCGTATATATATGCGATGAATGTATTGATTTATGTCAAGAAATCATTAGAGAAGAGCTACAGGAAAGTGAAAAAAACCATGGTGTAAAAGGTGAATTTAAGTTACCCAAACCCAAAGAAATAGTAGCCATTTTATCCGAATATGTAATTGACCAGAACGATGCGAAGAAAGCTCTGGCTGTAGCGGTTTACAATCATTATAAAAGGATAAACTTAGCTTCTAAAGCTAAAAAAGATGAAGTGGAAATTCAAAAGAGTAATATTGTAATGGTAGGTCCTACAGGGTCTGGAAAAACCCTGTTAGCGCAGACTTTGGCAAAGATTTTAAATGTGCCTTTTGCCATTGCTGATGCTACTACTCTTACAGAAGCGGGTTATGTGGGAGAAGATGTGGAAAATATCTTGCTCAAACTGATACAGGCTGCGGATTACGATATTGAAAAGGCTCAGAAGGGGATTATTTACGTCGATGAAATTGATAAAATATCCAGAAAATCTGAGAATCCATCCATTACCAGGGATGTCAGCGGAGAAGGGGTTCAACAGGCGTTATTAAAGATTATTGAAGGAACCGTTTCAAACGTACCTCCACAAGGAGGAAGGAAACATCCCCACCAAGACTTCATTCAATTTGATACCACCAACGTTCTATTCATATGTGGTGGTGCTTTTGATGGATTAGATAAGATTATCCAAAGGAGAATTGGAGAGAAAAGCATTGGTTTCAATTCTCAGATAGATCATACAAAGATAGAGCAATCGGACTTGTTGAAGAAACTTCAAGCTGAGGATTTATTAAAATACGGTCTGATTCCCGAATTTGTGGGAAGGCTTCCTGTCATGGTAACCTTGAGTGAGCTGAACAAGGAGGCATTGATAAGAATTATAAAAGAACCCAAAAATGCCTTGCTGAAGCAATACAAAAAGCTGTTTTCTATTGACGGGGTAGAGCTTGAAATAGAAGAAGATGCCATCGATAGGGTTGCAGAAAAGGCACTGGAACGTAAAACGGGAGCCAGAGGATTACGAAGTATCTTGGAGCATGTGATGACAGATATCATGTATGAAATACCGTCCAGAGAAGATATATTAAAATGTATCATAACAAAAAGCACCATTGATTTAAATACAGAGCCGTCCTTGATTCTTCACGAAGATAAACGAAAGAAAAAAACGGAAACAGCATCATAGACAGACGGCGGAATGCCGCCTGTCTTTTGTTCATAGATTAAAGAAAGGCAGATGATCATACCATGTCAGAAGATGTAAATAAAAAAAATATGCCAATGATACCTTTGAGGGGATTATCCGTTTTCCCTCATATGGTTGTGCATTTTGATATAGGTAGAGAAAAATCTATCAGCGCACTGGAAAAAGCCATGATGCTCAATCAGATGGTATTTTTGTCTACCCAGAGAGAGGCAGACACGGATTTACCCACAAGGGAAGACTTTTATAGCATAGGAACCATAGCAAAGATTAAGCAGATGCTGAAATTGCCGGGGGACTCTATCAGAGTCTTAGTGGAAGGAATTGGGCGAGGAAGGATTACGGATATCCTCTTTGAGGTGCCCTACTTTAAATGTGAGATTGAAGAAATTCCTGAACTGGAATATGAAGAAGTTCCTACGAAAATTGTAGCCCTCATGAGAACGTTGACAGATTCTTTTGAGGATTATGTGGACATTAATACCAAAATTGTTCCTGAGCTTCTTTCTGCTGTGGTGGGTGTAGATGAGCCGGGGAGACTGGCAGATTTGATAATGTCTCATGTGGATGTAAAGGTAGAAGAGAAACAGAGGGTTTTAGAGACCATAGACCATGAAAAGAGATTGGAGCTGGTCAATGAGATCATCAATAAGGAAATTGAAATTCTGGAAATAGAAAATCAAATCACTACCAAGGTAAAGACACAAATCAACAAAAGCCAACGAGAATATTATCTCAGAGAGCAGATGAGAGTGATTCAAGCAGAATTGGGGCAAGATGCAGCCATAGAGGATGAAATCGACCAGTGGCTTGTGCAGCTAAAAAAACTTAAGCTTCCGGCTAAAATTCATGATAAGATAGAAAAAGAAATAAAGAGATTAAATAAGATCCAATCAGGTTCTGCTGAGGGAGGCGTGATTCGAACTTATATAGAGTGGATATTAGCTCTTCCTTGGAATAAGGCCTCTAAGAGCAATTTTGATTTAAAGAATTCAGAAGCTATACTGAATGAGGATCACTATGGTTTGGAAAAAGTCAAAGAAAGAATCTTAGAATATTTGGCGGTCATGAAGTTGTCAAAGACCTTAAAGGGGCCGATTTTATGTTTGGTGGGACCTCCGGGGGTAGGTAAAACTTCCGTTGCAAAATCCATCGCCAGAGCGGTGAACCGGGAGTTTGTCAGGATGTCCTTAGGTGGCGTTCGCGATGAAGCTGAAATTAGAGGTCATCGAAGAACCTATATCGGCGCAATACCTGGAAGAGTCATTGCAGCGATCAAAGATGCGGGAACCAATAATCCGGTATTCTTATTTGACGAAATCGATAAAATCGGATCGGATTTTAGAGGTGATCCTGCTTCAGCCTTGTTAGAGGTTTTGGATCCCGAGCAAAATAGGGATTTTAAAGATCATTATTTAGATATTCCATTTGATTTATCCAAGGTTATGTTTATTACTACTGCAAATACAACGGACACCATCCCCAGACCACTGCTGGATAGGATGGAAGTCATTCAAGTTTCCGGGTATACAGAAGAGGAAAAAGTAAAGATTGCAGAAAGATATTTATTGCCTAAAAAGAAAAAAGAGCATGGGCTCAAAGAGGATAATCTAAGTATATCCGAAAAGACTGTCAGGGCGGTTATCAACAATTACACCAGAGAGTCGGGAGTCAGAAATTTAGAGCGTGAGATTGCTAATCTATGCAGGAAAACTGCTAGGAATGTAGTGGAAAACAACATTAAAACCGCTAAAATTACCACGGCCAATCTAGAGACGTATTTAGGTAAAAAACGATACCGCTATGATAAGATTGAAGGTGAAAATGAAATTGGTGTAACTACGGGTTTGGCATGGACTATCGTAGGGGGAGATACTTTGTTTATCGAAACCACATTGGTTCCGGGCACTGGTCAACTGGTACTAACCGGTCAGTTGGGAGAGGTGATGCAGGAATCAGCCAAGGCAGGTATTAGCTATATCCGTTCCAAGGCAAAGGAGTTGGGTATTCAGGAAAACTTCTATAAAGAAAATGACCTGCATATTCATATCCCGGAGGGAGCAACACCAAAGGACGGTCCGTCTGCAGGAGTGACCATGTGTACAGCACTGATTTCTACGCTTACCAATACACCTGTAAAAAAAGAGGTGGCAATGACGGGCGAGATTACGTTGAGAGGTAAGGTTTTGCCTGTAGGAGGTATTCGAGAAAAGGTTTTGGCGGCTCACAGGGCGGGGATCAAAAAGGTTCTCTTGCCTGCAGACAATGAGGCTGATATAGATGAAATTCCGGAAAATGTTCGAAATAAAATCAAGTTTGTACTGATCAATACTGTAGATGAAGTATTGAAACACGCATTGGTGAAATCATGATCATACAAGGCTGTGAACTCGCAGCAGTAGCGGTCAAACCCGAGCAGTATCCTCAAGATCAGCTGAAAGAGATTGCCTTTGTAGGGCGTTCCAATGTAGGAAAATCTTCCTTGCTAAATTTACTGGTTAACAGAAAAAGTTTAGCAAGGGTCAGCGGAAGCCCGGGGAAGACCAGAACCATCAACTTCTATGAAATCAACCAAAGCTTTAGAATTGTGGATTTACCGGGTTATGGATATTCCAAGGTCTCCAGATCTATTTCGGAAAATTGGGGGGCCATGATCGAAACCTATCTGAAGAGACGAGAAAACTTAATTCAGGTGGTTCAGTTGGTGGATATTCGACATAAGCCTTCGGAACAGGATATCCTCATGTATAACTGGTTGGTACACTATGGATACGATGGGTTTGTAATCGCCTCTAAAGCAGATAAGATTTCGAGAAATGAAATAAAAAAACAATTAGACCTTATACGGAAAACATTAAAAATGAAAGAAGATCACATACTTATTCCCATATCCAGCACTAAAAAAACCGGGTATGAACAACTTCTTTCGGAAATGGATAAATTATTGGAGGAGGGCTGATGCAATTTATTTTTTTCCAAGTATTATTGAAAAGAATCAAGGCTATTAAATTTTTTCTAAAGGATAAATTGATTCCTAAAAGAAAAAAAGCAATTATAGTTGCAGGTATTATTTACTTGCTTTTGCCATTTGATTTAATACCCCCTATTCTATTCCCTATCGCTTGGATGGATGATGTTTTGCTGTGGATCTTTATAATATGGTACTTAAAGGATGAACTGGATAAATACTGGTTGGGGACGGATGAAGTCAAGCCCTCTGAAAAATACAAAGGGAAAACGATAATTGATGATGTAAATTATGAAGTAAAGGAGAAAGACGATGAGCAATGAGCCGGGCGTAGGAGTAGTAATGATCAATGAGGAGCAGATAAGAGCCAGGGTTAGTGAAATTGCTAAGCAGATTTCGGAGGATTACGCCGGAGAAGAAGTGGTATTTGTAGGAATTTTAAGGGGCTCAGTAGTTTTTTTAAGCGACTTAATGCGTCAGGTTTCCTTGGACTCCAAGATTGATTTTATGGTTGTTAGCAGCTATGGGGAGTCCACAAAAACTTCTGGAGTTGTAAAAATTAACAAAGATTTGGAATCAAGCATTGAGGATTTAAACGTTATTGTAGTGGAAGACATCGTTGACACCGGCGTTACCCTACATTATCTTATGGATTACCTGAAATGTAAGAGACCAAAGTCTTTAAAGGTTTGCGCATTTTTGGACAAGCCCTCTAGAAGAACTGCGGATATTCAAGCGGATTATATCGGTTTTGAGGTGGAGGACAAATTTATCGTCGGTTATGGATTGGATTTTAACCAAAAATATAGAAATCTTCCCTACATAACTTGTTTGACGGAAGACTAAACAAAAATATTTAAAGCAAGCTTTATTCTTGCAAAGATAGTTAAGTTATTTTTGAATTTTATCTTTTTTTATGTTATGATATAGAAGAGATTGAAGTAGTAGGAACGTAGATCCTAATGTGCTTTCAGTGAGTTAGATTATAAGATTAATACATAGGTAAAGAAAAGGAGCAGAACATGGGTTATAAAGTAGAAATTGGATTATCCAACAAACATCTTCATTTAAAAGCTGAGGATATTGAAAAGCTTTTTGGAGCCGGTCATACCCTTACTCCCAGCAAGGACTTAAAGCAACCGGGGCAGTATGCCTGTGAAGAAAAGGTTGATATTCAGGGTCCCAAAGGAACATTGAAGGGTGTCAGGGTTTTAGGTCCTGCAAGACCTGAAACACAGGTAGAACTTGCAATGACGGATGCAAGAGTGATCGGCATATCCGCTCCGGTACGAGAGTCAGGAAAACTGGATGGTACACCGGGGTGCAAGCTTATTGGTCCTGCAGGAGAAGTGGAATTGGATCATGGGGTTATTGTAGCATTGAGACACATTCATCTTTCACCCAAACAAGCTGAAGAGGCAGGGGTAAAAGATAAGGATATCGTCAGTATCAGAACAGAAGGCAACAGAGCTGTTATCTTTGAAAATGTTCTCATTCGATCAGGGGAAGGGCACGATAGCGAAGTTCATCTGGATACCGATGAAGGAAATGCTGCCGGATTAGGAAACAATTCCTTTGCAGAAATCCTTTAAGTGTAATACGTTTACGTAAAAATTTTTTGATTTTGAGAAATATGATGCTGGTCTGCTGCTAAAAACCATGTTTTTAACTGCAAACTAATATGAGATAAAAAAATACAATTTGATGTTTGCTCAAGAGCGTTATCAAATTGTATTTTTTGTGATAAAATTAGTCGATTTATTCTAAGTCATTATCGGCTATTTTGTTTATGCTTTTCCGTTACATCCTAGCACGTTTACAAGCTTTCTCTTTACCATATCCTTAATAGCGGCGCGAGCAGGGGATAGATATTGACGTGGGTCAAAATCAGCGGGATATAGAGCCATATGCTCTCTGATAGCGGCAGTCATAGCTAAGCGTAGGTCTGAGTCGATATTAATTTTACATACGGAACTCTTCGCTGCTTGTCTCAGCATCTCCTCCGGAATTCCAATTGCATCAGGCATATTACCACCAAATTTATTTACTTTTGCAACAAACTCAGGAATAACGGAAGATGCACCGTGAAGGACGATTGGGAAGCCGGGCAGCCTCTTTTCGATATCCTCTAAAATATCAAAGCGCAATTCTGGATTTTGTCCTGGTTTAAACTTATAAGCGCCATGAGAAGTACCGATAGCGATGGCTAGAGAGTCAACACCTGTTTTTTCTACAAACTCCTGAACTTGTCCGGGATCTGTATAGGAATGATGCTCTACATTGACATCATCTTCCACTCCTGCAAGTTGTCCTAGTTCGCCTTCTACAACACATCCTTTTTCGTGAGCATATGCCACTACTTTTTTTGTCAAAGCGATGTTTTCCTCAAAAGGTAAGTGGGATCCATCGATCATCACAGAAGAAAAACCGCCATCGATGCAGGACTTACAAATTTCAAAATCACTGCCATGGTCCAAATGTAAAGCAATCGGTAAGGATGTCTCAATGATTGCCGCTTCAACCAACTTGATTAAATAGGTATGATTCGCATACTTCCTAGCCCCTGCAGAGACCTGTAGTATGAGCGGAGCATTTTCTTCTTTTGCGGCTTCAGTGATCCCTTGGATAATCTCCATATTGTTCACATTGAATGCCCCTATGGCATAACCGCCCTCATAAGCTTTTTTGAACATTTCTTTTGTAGTTACAATTGCCATTCTAATAACCTCCATTTTGATTTATTTTTTCTGATGTAACAAATATCATCAATGACATCATAAAATTTACTATTCGAAACGAAAAGTTGATTTTCCTCATGAACCCTTCAAATTTCTTATAGTGTCTTTATTATACCTTATTTTTTAAGATATTTCATCTAATTATAAAATAATTTTATAATTTACAAAATTATTTTTCGTCTTGATTAGATAAAATAGACATCATGGGAGCCATAGTGGCTATGATGTTATCAATTCCACCCATTTGCTTGATTCCACTTAAGGTATTGGATAATGTGCTGATTTGTTTTCCTGCCTTTTGATCTGCAATTAAATCCTTAACCGCCTCCAGAGACTCATGAATCCTATCCACAGAAGGTAATTTTTTTGTTTCTTCTTTTGACATTTGGTTAACGTTGTTTATTTTGTCAAGACTATAAATTAAAGTAGAAAGCTTATCTAAGAATAGTTCCATCTTGAAGGTATCGAAGTAGGGGGGGAAGGACAATGAGCGGGTGCTATTTGCGAAACTCCTTTTCAGCTTTCCTGCAGGGCTTGAGGCGTTATCTGAAAGAATTAAAATGGCAATCACGATTAATAAAGGATTCATATGTAAGACCTCCAATTTTATTTGATAAATATATTATATGAAATTTATAAGGAGATAGTGCATATATTGTAAGGGTAAAAGAATTATTAATTATAAATGGAGGATTATATGGAAATAAACAGCAAGATATTAGCTGAATTAGCAGGGCAAATGGGGATGGATACCGGACGGATGGGAGATAAGGAAACCGCCGGGAAAGTGGCAGAAATGGCTGAAAAGTATAGAGGTAAAAGCGATCAGGAGCTTATGATGGAAATCATCAATCTAAAGGAGTCTATGAAGGCAAATCCTCAGCAGTTTGAAAAGCAGATGAAAGCTATAAAGTCCTTAGGAATGTTTATGAACGAAGAACAGAAAATGCGGCTTGAAAAGGTAGTATCGCTACTTGAAAAAGAATAAGGAAAACACATAATATATTCTTTAAAATCCATAGGTTTATCATGGGTTTACTGCGTAGAGAATCAATTAGTTAATTACTTAGTTCGCCAATCAATCAATTATCAATTAATCAATTAGTTAGTTAGTATTTGAATCACTGTATCTAAGTTTGCATTGGAGGGAATAATAAAGGTACCGGATTTCAGTTTTCCGCTAAGTCCAGAATTGTCTACTGCTTGTAGGAACTCTTCTTTTGTCTGTATCAGCTTCACACTGAGCACTAAATCTGCTATTTTAGAAGCGGAGGCACCCGGCTCCACATAAATGGAGTAGTTTACAACGTTTTGAGCCGGGGAATCACCGCTGATAGCCCCGGATGAAGGGTTGCTCATAGAAGTGTTTCCATCTTTGGAATTGGCATTAACTAAGGCACCCTCAGAGGTACTTGCAGGTTTGGAGGTAACTCCCGTATTTACTGCACTTCCTTTATTCACAGTGGCATTACTCGCTGCAACTGCAGAGGGATAGGATAGAATCGCATCAATCCGATTAAACATAATGGCTGAAGCGATTAGGATTATGAATAATGCTACCAATAAATCATTTTTATCATAAATAATATCTTTTAATTTTTGCACGAGATATCCTTTCGTTATAGATGAATAATCTAATATTTCATTTCTACTTTATCATAATTTCCACTAAAACACAATTTTTCAAAATAAAAAATTTATTACTTTTTGTTTACATTGAACATTTTCAATGGTAATTGTTGTATAATTTTTAAACGAGCTTTAGAGTTTAGTTTAAACATACAAAAGGTGGAAAATTGATTACGATTACCATAACAGAAGATGAAGAAAACCAGAGAGTGGATAGATTTCTAAAAAAATATTTAAAGAGTGCACCTTTAAGCCACATCTACAAGCTCATAAGGAAAGATGTTAAGTTAAACGGGAAAAGAACTGATGAGAATAGGATTCTCTGTAAAGGAGACGTTTTAACGTTATACCTAGATGCAGAGGTTTTGGAAACACTTAAGGCAAAAGATAAAAATAGGCAAGCAAAAAAACAGTTTACTGTACTATATGAGGATGAGAACCTGTTGGCAGTGGATAAGCCAATGGGGCTGCTGACCCATGGAGACAGTCAGGAGAAAAAAAACCATCTTACGAATCAGGTGATCAGCTATTTGATTGAAAAGGGAGACTATTTGCCCAGCAGCAGTAAGACCTTTGTCCCTGCGCCAGTAAACCGGTTAGATCGAAATACCACAGGTATCGTTTTGTTTGGAAAGAACTATAAGGCATTGCAGTGTCTGAACCAAATGATGCGGGAAGAGGACTTTATTCACAAGTATTATTTGGCGATCGTATCCGGACAAATGAAAAAAGATTTATATCTAAAAGATAAGATGGAAAAGGATACTCAAAGAAATAAGGTTCAGCTCATAAAGGATTTTGATAACTCCAAAGGAAAGGTGATGGAGACCATTGCCAGACCAATCAAATACAAGAATGGTCACACATTGGTGGAGGTAGAAATATTAACAGGCAGGACACACCAAATCAGAGTACATTTGAGCAGTGCAGGATTTCCCATAAAAGGGGATAGCAAATATGGTCATAGGGGATACGGCAAATCCTCTTTTGCTTCGGATTCTTCCACACAACTTTTGCATGCTTACCGCTTAACTTTTACCAACAGTTTGGAACCTTTGGAAAACTTAAAGGGATTGGAAGTTAAAAGTTCACTTCCCCTACATTTTCAAGAGGTATATGATAAAATTTTTGATTAAATTCGGAGAAAATAAAAATGAAAGAATGGATAAAGGATATACTAATAGCAGTGGTGATCGCAGTGATCATTATTCAATTTATCAAACCCACAATTGTGAAAGAGAGGTCTATGCAGCCTACTTTATACGAGAACAACTATATCATCTTGAGTAAACAATCCTATAGATTTTCTGAACCAAAATATAAGGATATTATTGTTTTTCACTCGGATTTAACCACCGAGGAAGGAAAAGAAAAATTGCTGATCAAGAGGATTATTGCAGTTCCCGGTGATACTCTAGAAATTACAGAGGGTAAAGTAATTTTAAATGATGAAGAGTTAGAGGAAGATTATATATTAGATCCGTTTACTTCGGGGGAATTGGAAATGATGACGATTCCTGAGGGACAGATTTTCGTGATGGGTGATAATCGACAGAATAGCAGGGACAGCAGAGATCCTTTTATCGGATGCATCGATATAGATCAAGTTGTAGGGAAGGCTATTTTTAGATTATATCCCTTTAATACCATAGGGAAACTTTAGAGAAGTATCTCGAGAAAAGCAAAAAGAGGGATGGAGAGTAAGCAATGCTTAAAACGATTTGGGAATTTTCAAAAACGATTATTATTGCAGTAGCACTGGCAATTATCATCACCAGTTTTATTAAGCCTACTTTGGTTAAGGGCTATTCCATGTATCCTACGATTGAGCCGAATAATTACCTCATTATCAATAAGGTGCCTTATATTTTAGGGGAACCTTCCTACAAGGATATCATCGTTTTCAGAACCAATATCTACACCGACTCAGGAGAAGAAAAGGAGCTAATTAAGAGGATTGTGGGGCTGGAAGGGGATAAAATTGAAATTAAGGATGGTCTGGTATATTTAAATGATGAAATTATTCAGGAAGAATATTTAGATGCTAATATTAACTCAGGGGATATGAGCGCCATTATCGTACCGGAGGGATGTGTATTCGTTATGGGTGATAATAGACCCAATAGTCTGGATAGCAGAGATCCGGCAGTAGGGATGATTCATAAGGAAAGTATTTTAGGTCGGGCTGATTTGCGCCTTTATCCATTTGATCAGCTGGGTACGGTAAACAAGGTGAAACAATGAAGCAACGAAAATTATTAGCAAATAATAAAAAGGCGAGACATGATTATTTTATTGAAGATGTCTATGAAGCGGGAATGGTGCTGACGGGAACAGAAATCAAGTCCATGAGACAAGGTAAGCTGAACCTGAAAGAAAGCTATGCTAAGATTGAGGGTAACGAGCTTTATATTTATGGGATGCATATCAGCCCCTTTGAACAAGGCAACCGATACAATGTAGATCCCCTCAGACCTCGAAAGCTTTTGCTTCATAAGCAGGAAATCAGAAAGCTCATAGGATATACTACCCTAAAGGGCTTAACCCTTGTGCCATTAAATGTGTACCTCAATGAAAGAGGTATGGCAAAGATGGAGCTTGCAGTGGCTCGGGGTAAGAAGAACTACGATAAACGAGACGATATGATAAAAAAAGATGCAGAAAAACGCATCCAACAGGAAATGAAAAAGTCTATGAAAAACTATTAAAAGCATGGATATTATTACAATGAAATGATGAATGTTTGAAAAATAAAAACATCAAATACGCCAATGAATTAGCATGTAATATCGGTGGGGTATGCAAGGAGTGCAGATCCGATCAGAGAAACTGCAATATTACAAGCATCATACATAAGAAACCTGTTGACTCAGATTTTCATGTAATTCTGATTGGAGAAGCGTTAAGATTCTAACAAAAGGTAAATAGAAAGGTGAAAAAATGACTTGTATAAGATGTGGCAGTAATAGTATAAGCGTGCAAGCTGTAGTCGATATAAAAACAAAACATAGAGGTTGTTTAGGGTGGTTGCTATGGATATTGCTTGCTTGTTGCACCTTTGGGCTTATTCTTATCATTCCGCTTATTACCAATAGCAAAACCAAATCAAAAACTCATACGGAGGCTATATGCCAACATTGTGGACAAAGGTGGAAAATTTAAAGAAAAAGCGGTTAAGTCTTAGAGCCTTACCGCTTTTTTTTCTTGGGGGCAGCGTTGCCAAATCAGAGGAATGAGCCTGTTCATTTTATTGGCATCATTATTTTTGTCAAAAATTCGCTTTCGGGAAATTCCGGTCCGTTATAATAGTACTCATAAGAAGTGCCAATGGCCTCATAGCCGTTGGTTTCAATCCATTTTGCCATTTCCATATATACCGGTTCTATTTCACTATATGCACCCCTGTACATGCAGAAAACCACACGACCTTCAGGGATGGATCCTGCTTTTATAGTATCCTTTTGAGGAAATGCTTTGGATACAGGAAAACCAATTTCAATATCGAGGTTTTGCATATCCATATTATGATAGGCAACAAAGGGCACATCGGTCATAAGCTGACCAAGCTCTTTGAGATATGCGGCGATTTTACCATAACTTTCACCAATCAATTTGGGAAGTTCTTCCATTTTGGTTATGGTTCGGATCGTCAAAGTTGGTTGCTCAATTTGATTTAAAATTTCAATGTTAGATACTTTAGGCATAGTAGACCTCCTTATTAACTACACTGGCTGACATGTGGGACAAAAATACACATTTCCGCCTAGATATGCCTGACTTACGATTTCACCATTGCAAACGGGGCAAGGATGTTTATAGGTTTTGTTGGATAAGATTGTTTTGTATCCACCGCTACAGCCGAACAGGTCTTTTTCCGTATCCCGACCACCATTTACTGACATTTCAAGGATTGTTTGTTTTATGCTCATAAATAGCTTGTCTACATCTTGATCCCCTAAGGAATTCAGTTTGCGCTTAGGGTTTAACCTTGCGTTAAACAAAATATCTTGTAGTACTCCATTACCAAGACCTGGTATTCGTTGCTCAGTAGCCAATAATGCCTTTACACTTATAGTGGATTTAGCACCCTTAAGCAAAGAAAGAAAATATTCTCGGTCAAACTGATCGGTTAAAGGCGATGGCTTTACTCTAGCCGCAACATAATAAGGATTATTGTTTTCACCATCTAAAAATGCCCACATTCCACCGTACATTTGCACTGTACATACAATCGACGAATCATCATGGAATTCAATGTGTAGCTGATGCTTGGGAGGCAAATTTTCTAAAGGGGCATAATATCTTATACTGACACCATCCCCAAACAGTAGCCTGGTGTCTTCCACAGTAACTTCAATCTGTCCGGCAAGAGGTTTTGCAAAACCCATCACTTTTCCACTTAACAAATCATGGTACGAAGCTGGGTCGCCGAAATAAAATGCAAAACCGTGGGGAGAAGTGTTTGCATATACATTTTTTATGGTCTTGCCAGAGATGGTCTGGTTTAGTTGCTGAGCGAGGGTATAACTTTCAGGGATTTCCAACATATTGTTTCCTCATCATTCACTGATTAATGAATATTTTTTTTATTTTGTTTACATTATATCATTTTAATAGGACTACAGCTTGTCATATTTAAAAATTTTTGATTTAGTTGAAATATTATTAAATACTCCTTTTTTTCATTAGTATTATGCCGATTTTTTATTGAAATATTGTAAATTGCGGTACTGCAGAGCTATTCCTTACTAATATCCCAGGATTTCATTGATGATGATAACCTTGATCCTGTTTTTTGTAAACTGTCCGGTTATCAATACGAAATCATTGCATATGCGTTGCTTGTGAGAACAATCCACACACTTGTCAAGCTTGGTACAGGGGGTTTCTTTTCTCAGTCTCTTTGCATCTAAAGGTGCAGAAATTTGCCTAGTTCGTTGAATTGCCAGTTCAACGTTTTCCACTATTTTATTGATGCCTACAACAATGATCACCTGCTCCGGTCCATAAATCATGGGTGCAACTCGACTGCCGTTGCCATCGATATTAAAAATTTTGCCGTCTACAGTAACAGCACTAGAACCGGTGATGAATGTGTCGGCACAAAAGTTTTTTAAATAAATCTTTCTCTTATCTTCTGAGGTTAAACCTGATTGATACTTATCATAAAAATGATAATTTCCATTGCGTAAAAAATCAAATACTCCTGTTTCCTCTAGAGTAACTGAATCTCCGCATCCAACGGTTGACCCATTTGGGATGAGACCGGAAATTAAGGTGATCAGTTGCTGCTTATCACTAACAAAATATCCTTGCATATTATTCTTGTTTAAATTATCAATTATTGTTTCAATTTTACAGTGCATTTTTATCTTCCATTTCTATTACGGTATACATAGATGCGTTTTTCTTTTATGTGCCAAAATAGAGGAAATTCCACTAACGTCTTACCGGAATAAAACGATTCATATATTTCATTCCAAAAGGTCGGCATGTGAACCGGTACGGGACAAGGTCAAAGTTAAAATATTTTTTTCAATAAGATAAATTAATAACCAATCTGGTTGTATATGACATTCTCGAAAACCTTGATAATTTCCAGTTAGTGCATGATCCCGATACTTTTGAGGTAATGGACGTTCATTTGCCAACTCCCCGACCACAAACTCAAAAAGCTTCAGGTCATACCCTCGCTTCATTACCAATTTAAAATCTTTCTTAAAGCGAGAAGTCTTATTAATCTTCATCATCGCTATTCAAGTCCTCTATTAACGCAGTAACGTTGTCATAGGTTTTTGCTGTTATCTTTCCTGCTGCAATATCCCGTGCCTCCTGCATGGCGGCTTCGGTTTCAGAATTATACCTTGGAAGACGAACATCAAAAGGTAAGCCGCGCATTATAAGGATTTGCCGAAGAAAAATATTAACCGCTTCTGTTGTTGAAAGGCCTAGTTGCGATAGTGTGGCTTCTACACTAGCTTTAATGTCTGGCTCAACCCGAATATGAAGCATATCACTTTTTGCCATTTATTTCACCTCCATAATTAATATATTCATTGTATCTCGTTTTATACACAATTACAATACATTTGATATAAAAAATAAATAGTAATATTAATAATAATAATAGATAGCTAAATGTAGTCAAAAGATGATATAATGAGACTATAAAAATTGATTTGAAATGAGGTGAAATTAAAATGGAAACTGTTATTAGACCATCAGCAGATTTAAGAAATCATTATAGTGAAATTTCCAGGCAATGTAAAGAAACAAGAAATGCAGTTATTATTACAGTAAATGGTCGGGGTGATACAGTAGTTCTGGGATTGCAGGATTATTTTCAGATGAAATCTGAATTGGAGTTACTTAGAACGCTTGCAGAAGCAGAAGATGATGTGAAAAATGGGCGGATAGCACCAACGAAAGATTCCTTTGATAATCTTCGTTCTTCCTTAATAGAAGAGAATATTACAATCTGATCTAGTAATTGCTAAAGGTTTGCTGAATGCAGATTCTAAAGGACTATCAAAGGCCGTGACAGAAGTCACGACCTCATCTCATCTAAAAATGTGTTCTTAAAAAGATAATTTACCTGTTATTAGCAACTGCATCACCCACTAATTCAAACAACTCAAGAAATTGTACACATTCCTCTCTTTTTGGTGTAATCATACTGAGTACCGGAGGGATCAGAATCCACGTTGATGAACCAAGCATACTTTCGCAGGATATACGCCAAGTATTTTCCTCCGTGTTATAGCGAAGCTCCATTTCCATTATGTCCAAAGTTTCCAGACGTTTAATGATCAGAGGATTATTGAGCCTTTCTAAACATGAAGAAAGCACTGTTGTATCGCAATTTTGATGTTGGTATTTCCATGAATATTGCCGCGCTCCGGAAAATCCACGTTGTTTACAACTTAATAAAAATACACAATTTTGCGTTTCATTAAATTCATTGGTATTTGCGGGAATGACATTTACCATCTCAAGGTTATAATTTACAGACATAAATCGGTTTTCCCAGTTGTATAGCAATTTAAGGGAATCCAAATATTGAAATCCGGAAAAGATTAATTCCCTTTCCAAAGGAGCTATATTCGTTTTTTCCCAATGACTTCCGGAAGCACTTTTAAAAAGTTCTGCCAACGCACCAATTTTTGTATCAGCACGTCGTGTTACAAAACTCTTTCTTGATTTATTTGAATTTCTTATTCTTTCTCTTTTTTTCATAGAATCTCACAACCTCAAGATTTGTAAGTAAAACATTATAGTGCATTTCTGCTCTTTAACCAATCAACAACAGCTTCGTCCCAAACAGGCAGATATTCTGTTCTTTCCCGAAGCATTATAGCAGCATCTTCAAGTTTAGTCACCACATTAAGAGGTTTTTTGTTTGCATTGTTCCAAACAATTATAAATATAACAACAACTGCTAACCAAGCAAGTGTAAATAAAATATAATCGCTAATAGTATAAATAGCAAATAATGAACCTAAAATGCCAATTGTGAAAGTAATTTTAGGTGCAGGAACCTTAAATAGACGTGGATAATCCGGATATTTTTTTCGTAATACTAAAACGTCTACCATTGCTAATATGTAGCAGCCTAACCAAGCGACACAAACTATGTTAATAAACATATTCATGATTTCTGCAGTTCCACCTTGCAAACAGATGTAAATTGTACAGACAAACATAAGTAAGAAACAAGTTACGGTGCCCCAAATAGGAACCCTATATTTTGGATGAATATGACCAAATGCTTTTGGAAGTTGCCCTTGTCTTGCTAAACCATAGAACATGCGAGGAAGTGCAGCAAGCTGGGAATTCGCAGTTGTAAAGGATGCTAATATCGTAATAGTACTCATGACAATCGCACCAATGCTACCCAACATAGCTTTAGCACCTTCTATATGAGAAATACCTGAAGTAAGCAAGATGTTAATGTCTGTATATTTTAAACTTGCGTAAGAGAATATAATATCAATAATATATATAGTAATCAATGCAACAAATAGAGCACGAGGAATCACCTTGTAAGGCTCTTTTGTTTCCTCAGCCATGGGACAACAGTTTTCAAAACCTATATACCACCAAATGGATGTACCAACAGCACCAAAAACAGCAACCCAACCTCCACTTGGCAAGAAAGTATTTGCCATAGGGGTAGCAACGCCAATGCTTTCACCTGCGCCAAATGCCCCTGCAATAGCAATAATTGCATAAGCAACCATCATACCAATTGGGAGTGTGCCGGCAACTTTTCCGTATACACCAACATCAAAGATGTTAATTAATAAACATAATACTAAAAACAACAAGCTGGTTACTATTGCCGGAATTCCGGTAACTTCTTGCAAAGAGTAACCGCTCATAGCCATTTGTGTGCTACCATCGGCAGCAGCAAGTAAAACATAGGTACCTAAAACTGCTAATGTTCCCCAAAACTGTCCCAGGGCCGGAGAAGTGTAATCAGAAATCATACCACCACCGGGTAGCATTGCACTTAATTCAGAGAAAGCCAATGCTGCACAAATGATGGGAATAAGTCCAAGTAAACCGGTAATCCAAACAGCATAACTAGCTTGACCCGCAACTTGTGTAACAGAAAACATAGCCGTACCGGAAACAACGAGTCCCATGGCGGCGCCATATGTTGCTCCAAAGCCAAGTACACGTTTTAATTTAGCTTCATTATTCATAATCTTCATTCCTTTCTTTTTATTATGTAGGAAATATGGTCTTTGACGATATTAAGGTCATATCAAAGAACGTACCTTGCGAAGAGCCGCCCTCTGGGGGCGACATATGGAAATAGGAATCCTTGATTCCGTAATTTCCACGTTAGTTAGATTTTTAGTTGTTATATACACCTCTAATTACCGCATAATCTAAAACTTTTTCACGGATTTCCCTTAAAAATTCATTATAGTAATATCCGTTTTTTAGATTTAAGGTATCGCTTAGTGCATATAGTTGTAATTCATATTCGTGAGGTCGATCTTCAGGAGCCGGACCCCCGTACATATTGCATATCAGGTTGTCATTGCCAAGTTGGAATGCCCAAGTGTTTTTACCTTGAATAAAAGATTTGTCAGTTTTGGATGCATCTTCTTCAAGTTGTGTCTTAGTAGCTGAAATGTTTGCAGCAAGCCAGTGTACCCAAATTATACCTTCACCTATAACATTATCATAATCTATAAACACAATTGCAAAGGACTTTGTTTCTTCTGGTGCCTCAATCCAGCTAATAGGAAAAGATAATTGTGGAACACCTTGAATGGAATCATTAGATTTTTTTCCATACTTCTCTTTAATAAATCCATTTTCAAATGCTTCAGAAATTATTTTCATTTTTGTATTCTCACCTCCTTTTATAATTTATTGATGGCTATTACATCTAACGTAGGTAGATTATACTAGATATTAATTATTTGCTCAATGAACTAAGGATAGATTTAAAGGTAAATGAGATATATTTTGAATATAACTTTAGTAATAGTTTTTCTTTATGCCGATTTCTTGTAGTAGTTAGTTAGAAAGCGCTTGAACAAAATTCATTTTTCTTGTATCATATCAATAATATATTATTTTTACAACTATTAACGTGCGAGGTGAGATATTCATTGGCTTCAAATCTGTATAGTGTATTTTCAATTTTAATTTTTAGTGTAACTTTGGGAATGTGCTTTATGGCATATGCCAAAACCGAAAAAAAAGATTTTTTATGCATTATTATCCTTTTATATATTTTTATTTTAAGCGCTGTATGTAAACAAATACAGCTTTTATTAAACCTTCATTTTATTTCCCATTATTTGTTTAACGTGATAACATTAGCATTTACCCTTTTAAAGATTTACATATTTGATAAAATCATTCGGACTATTTTTGACAAAACCCCCTCCGCATATTTACTTGTTTGGTTAAGTGTTATCGTTTTTGTAAACGGTCTTCTTTCAACTGTTTTCAGCGAATTATACTTATGGGAGTTTATTGCTCTTAATTCAAGCCTTTTGTTAATATGCGGAAATTACCTTGTGTTATTAAAACAAGAAATAGAGTTAGAAAGATATCAATATGCATTAAATTATAAAAGCTTATTTATTATTTTAGCTAGTTTTTCTGCCTTTGCACTACTTTATGTCACCACAAATCTTTGCCTTTATAAAATAACTTTATCACAGGATAATATAAATATTTGGTTAAACACCTCGTACTTGATTATATCTATGGGGTATTTGCTTGCTTCTAAGAAATACTGTACTATAGATGGTTTTATAGAAGATAAAGAGAATATGATTCTTAAAAAAAATAATTTTGAAAATAGGAATAATGAAAAATCTCTACAATACCAACAAAATGAAATTAATGAGTTATATTCTGAATATGAATTAACAGAGCGTGAAATTGAAATTTTAAAATTGGTGGTAGCGGGGCGTAGCAATCAACAAATAAGCGAGGATTTGTTTATTACTGTAGGCACAGTAAAATCTCATATACATAGCATATATGGGAAATTAGGGATTTCCAGCAGAAGTCAACTAATGGTTATGTTTCTTAGTTTTGATAAAAATAAAGAAATATCATCAGTTCCATCTTCAATTTCAAAAACAACTTGTTGATACATTTTCATAGCGGAGTTGTCCTTTTGAACTGCAAGTGAAGTCTTTAAATATCTCTTTTTTCGCAAAAGCCCTATCCTTTTTTTCATCAAAGCTTTTGTCATGGTGAAGGTGGTGAGAGTCGACTGACATCCAATTTGCTCCGCAAATTCCATAGGGGGCTCTGCCCCCTCTTGGCGGATGCACGGCATCCTGTCACCCCCGAAGTGGTAATCCGCCTGTGCCCACTGTTTGTTTTTGCCACAGGCTCTGATGGGAAAGGAACCCTTTCCCAAACCCTATCCCGGACGTGAGTTCGACTTTCTTTACTGCTTCAAAAACCAAAAAGTAGCCTTAAAAGGCTACTTTTTGGTTTTGGTGAAGGTGGTGAGAGTCGAACTCACGTCCGAAAGCATTTCCACAAGACTTTCTCCGAGCGCAGCAGATGATTTAAAGTTTCGCCTTGCAAGACGCCCAAATGCAGGCTTCAAGTTTGGCTATCCTATTGTTCCGATCTGCTACTAGGAGCTCACAGACCGTTTTCCTGTATATTTGACGCCAGATTCTTAACCTACAGGTAAATTAAGGCTGACGACGCGCCGCTGTGCGGCTGCTGCTATGCAGCTAAAGCGTAATTGTTATTATTTTTAGCGTTTATATTTAACGTGCCACTTTTTACGTAGACTTGGCAACTACGGCTCGCTTACCTGGCTTCTACACCCCCGTCGAAACCTTTACACCCCCATATCATTCTTTCTCTAAAAATTTTCATTTGAAAATTAATTATTTAAAGAATTGCTTTATAATATAATTATACCATTTAAAATCTAAATCAATCATTACAATTATATTAAAGAATTTTTATAAATGTGATAAAAATCAGGAAGTAATTTCCTTTACGACCAGTTCGGCACTTTTCATAACCATATTGATTCCTGCACCTGGATGTACCGATGTGCCTGTAAAATAAAGATTCAATAGAGAAGGAATTCTGCATTGTGGACGAAAAGCAATACTTTGAGATGTATTGTGTCCAATGCCAAAGGATGCTCCCATATAGCAATTATAATCAGATTCTAAGGTTTCAGGAGTTACGTAATCTTCATGAATTATAAAATCGGAGAAATTCGAGAAACCTGATATTTTTTCCATTGTTCTAACACAAATTTTACGCATTCTATTGATTGTAATGTCGTCCCATAAGATATTTCCATAAGCTAAGTTGGGCACACGAACCATGATATTCATGCATGTTTGATTATTTTTTACGAATGTATCATCTATGGAAGAGGGATAGTAGATATACAGTGGAGGGTTATAAGGCAGTCTCCCTGAAAATACTTTTTCTATTTCCGATTTAAAAGTATCGTTTATATATATATTGTGCATATGGAACTGATCCATCTTTCGATTCAAAACTAATCTTAAGATAAATACAGAACAAGACATTTTAAATTTTGATGAGTACATTGGATTATACCGATTCTTGATTACTTCATTTTTAATTAGACGAGACATGGTATAAGGCAAATCTGCATTTGATATAATCAAATCGGCTGGAAAAAATTGACCTTCGCAGGCGAGACCATAAGCAACCTTGTCTTTAATTAATATTTCTTCTACAGATCTACAATAGTGGATGCACCCGCCTAATTCCAGAAACGCTTTTACAAGTCCGTCCACGTATGCCCCCATACCACCTTTTATATGTTTGATTCCTTTGTGCTGAGAGAGGGCAGGAACGGTAGCATAAGTATTAACCATTTCATAAGGTGAAGTCCCCATGTAGAAACTTTGGAACATCAGTAGGTTTTTAAGATGTTCACTAGAGAAATTTCGGTTTACCAAAAAATCCACCGACCCTAGTGGACTTAAAGACATTATAGTTTTTAAATCTTTTTTGTTAAACATGTCCTTAAAACTAATAAATGATTTGCTAAAGAATTCTTTATCCACCAACTCATATCTTTTATACATCTTTTGAATAAATGCTTTATAATCTTTTAAAGGTTGTTGAAACTGTTTTTCAAAATGACCGATTTGTTTCGATAAATCATGATTTAAATTAAAAGTATCTCCATTTTCAAAAAACACCTTATAAAGTATATCTAAATCCATAAATGTAAAATAATCCTCAGGGCTTAAACCAACATCGCGAAAAATTGTTTCATAGGACTGAGGATCTATAGTAATAGATGCGCAGGTATCAAAGGGAAACCCTTCATATTCACTGTGAAAAGTCTGTGCAACACCTCCTGCCTTTCTACGCTTTTCAAAGATTTCCACCTGAAACCCTTCTTTTGCCAGACGTATCCCGCTGCAAAGCCCCCCTATACCACTTCCGATTATAATGACCTTAGATCCCATAGTTCTGAATGCCTCCTTTCGTGATTATCTTGATACTTGGTGAGTAAAATTTTTGTTAGTTATTGTACTAATTATTTTAGTCAAATTTATTGTCAATTATTTTAGTATGCGCTTTTTTTTAAGACCTATGTACAGCATTCAAGTAAGTTCATTTATCCAAAAGACATTAAATTTTAACAGATTGTTTAACAATATATCAATAATAGTTAAAATAGTTAAACGAATATCGGTATATTTTGATGGATTCTTCACAAAATTTCGTAACTAGTTACAAATACAACTTGCAAAAAAAAGTAAAAAGTGAGATAATAACACCAGTGATACTGTTAGATTTAGTAGACCCTTGTCTTTGCAAAGGGAGTGGGAAAGTTAAATCGTTTTATAAGGAAAGATTAATGTTTAAGGAGGCTGAAAAAATGTATACTTGTGACAAAGCAAGAATGGAAGACAAGATCGTAACTTTTAGCAAATTTGGAGATGCAGGCCATGGTGGAATCACCAGATTTTCTCTTTCAGCAGAAGCCATTCAGGCCAGAGATGAGTTTTGCAAAAGAATGAAAGCATTGGGCGCAGAAATCAAGACGGATGATATGGCAAATATTTATGCAACTTTTAAAGGCACTGAAGACCTTCCTGCCATCGCTTCAGGATCTCATTTGGATTCTGTAAGAAACGGTGGTAATTACGATGGTGTTCTAGGTGTTTTAACGGCTATGGAAGTGGCAGAATCCATCGTAACACAAAACATCCCTCACAGACATCCTATTACAGTCATGGTGTGGACCAACGAAGAAGGTTCCCTTTATCCACCTGCAATGATGTCCTCCGGAGTAATCTGCGGTAAGTTTGACAGAGACACAATGTTGGCATCTACCAACGCAAAAGGAAAGACTTTTGGAGAAGCATTGGAGGAAAGTGGATATAAAGGTGAAGAAGCAAATCGATTAAATGCTAAAGATTATAGAGCTATGATTGAGCTTCATATTGAACAAGGTCCTGTTTTGGAAGAAGAAAAGAAGGATATCGGAGTGGTACAAGGTGTTCTGGGTATGGTAAACTACAGAATCAGAACATTTGGACAGTCCGACCATGCAGGAACCACTCCAATGAAAAACAGGAGGGATGCACTTCTGGCAGCGGCTTCTGCCATCAAGTACTTACATCAGGAATTGGATAAACTGGATAGTAGCCTTGTGTATACTACAGGGGAAATCCTTTGCCACCCATGCATTCATACAGTCATTCCAGATATGGTAGATTTCTCGTTGGATGCAAGACATAAAGACCCAGGGGTGATCAAGCAAGTGGTGGAAGTAATTGAGAGTCTGCCCAAGGAATTTGACAAATGCACAGTGGAATTTGAGAAAGCCTGGGGTCGAGCTACCATTGAGTTTGATCAAGAGCTGATTGGAATTGTTAAAAAGAGTGTAGATGAGTTAGGTTATTCCAATATGGACATTTACAGCGGCGCGGGTCACGATGCGCAATATGTTGCAGATGTAATACCTACCACCATGATTTTTGTTCCCAGTGACGAAGGGCACAGTCACTGTGAGCCAGAGCACACTTCTGTAGAGCAGTGCTGGATGGGGGCTAATGTACTTCTAAATTCCATCTTAGAACTGGACAAAAAATAAAAATTAAATATTACCATAGCTTATAGGATATAATTTATGTTAGTAAAGGAGCCTTCTAAGGATGTTTAAAGATTGATATGATTTTAAAATATCTAGTGAACGCTCAAAAGCTTTCATAAATTATATCTTTTTTATTATGTAGGAAATATCGTCGAGGACGATATTGACGGAATATCAAAGAACGTACCTTGCAAAGAGTCGTCCCTTGCGGGCGACATATGGAAATAGGAATCTTTGATTCCGTCATTTTCACGTTTTTTATTGTAAAAACATTATCAAGATGTTAAACTAACGTACAGAAACATTCTGTAGATTGAGGTGAACATAATTGAAAGATAAATTAGTCAAAGCAAAAGCATTTATTTTAGGAAAGAAAAAGTTGATTGTATCTCTTATAGTAATTATTGCTGTCATAGGTGTAGGAACCGCTGGTTTTTTTGTAGTTCCTAAGCTGATTACGGCAAAACCCATAGCCACAACTGAAACTTTTTTGGAAGCAGTAAAATTACAGGATTTTGAGACCATTAAAACTGTCTATGCCGGAAATGAAAAAATCTTTGACATAAGCACCAATGACGTGGTTAATCCTGAATATGAAAAGCAAAGCAAGGATCTAATTTCAGAGAAGCTATTGGGTTTTCAATATCTAGTGGAAAATGAAGTGATTACGCAACCGGAGCAAGAGGGGGGGGAACCTACGGCCACCGTGGATGTGACCATGACAACCATCAATCTAGGGGATGCAATTAATCAAGCTTTAAAGAACTTTTTTGCTACCTTGCAATTTGGTCAAATGGACCTCACAGAATTGGATGTAAAAAAAGAAGTAGAGACAAAGGTTTTGGAAAAGGTTGCTGCAGCTACAGCAGATTATGAAGCCAAATTTACATTGGCCCTCACTAAAAAAGAAGGTGTCTGGCTCGTGGATACCATGGAGCGAAACTCCCCCTTTTTTAATGGCTTGTACGGAAATGCAACCAGCGCTATGCCTAGCTTATAATTCTTTGATTCGTTGCAGAAATTCTTGAACAGACTTTTCCTCTGTAGCCCAAGAGGTTACTAATCTGATGGTGGAATCCTCAGCACTCACTTTATTCCATCTATAAAAGGCATATTCTTTCTCCAATTTTTCTATCAGTCCATTGGGCAAAATTGGAAAAATTTGATTAGAAGGAGAATCGGTAAAAAATTCATAATCTGCTGACTTTATTTCATCTCGCAGTAAAGTTGCCATGCGGTTGGCATGAGCACCTAATTGGAAGTATAAATCGTCCTCAAATAAGGTTTCAAATTGAATGCCCAGTAATCGTCCCTTTGCCAACAGTCCACCCTTCTGCTTGATGTGATATCGAAAGTCCTCTTTTAGCAAGTCGTTGCAGATTACAAGGGCTTCCCCAAAGAGAGCACCGTTTTTTGTGCCTCCAATATAAAAGGCATCCAGTAAATTGGGAAGATCTGCCATGGTGAGGTCGTTCTTATGAGACGTTAGGGCGGAAGCCAAGCGGGCCCCATCCATGTATAAGTACAATCCATTTTGATCACAAACCAAACGTAAAGCCTCTAGCTCAGGTTTGGTGTAAATGGTTCCAATCTCAGTGGAGTTGGAGATATATATCAATTTTGGCTTTACCATGTGTTCGTCTTCATGTTCTACGAGACACTGGATTATTTGCTCAGGTAGAAGCTTTCCTTCTTCCGTGGGGATAGGGATGACTTTATGACCGGTAGCCTCTACAGCCCCGGTTTCGTGAACGTAGATGTGACCGGACTTTGCGGCTATCACAGCGTGATGAGGGCGTAAGAACGCAGAGATGGCAGTAAAATTCGTCTGAGTACCGCCCACCATAAGATGAACATCAGGTTTTTGAGTGCCGATGGCTTTCTTTATCAATTCGATGGCATTTTGACAATGAGGATCCTCCCCGTATCCGTCGGTTTGCTCTGTGTTGGTCGAGTTGAGAGCCTCCAATATCCTAGGATGTGCCCCCTCGCTATAATCGCTTTTAAAGCTGTACATAATATATTGCCTCCTTTAATTATCTATATAATATATAGTTTAAGATATAAAGTTTAAGGTTTTTCAACTGTAATATTATAACATGATTCCAAGGTTATGTATTATAAAAAATTTGCCAGCTCCTTTGTTTAATTTATGGCAAAATAGGGTAAATTACCTTCAAAAGATTAAATAATTGAAATATAATAATAATTTAAAACAACAGGAGGAACTGTTTATGAAAACAAAAAAATTAACAGACGATTTATTTTGGGTAGGGAACTTAGATCCCGACCTCCGAGTCTTTGATATTATCATGATGACTGAATTTGGAACCTCGTACAATTCTTACGTACTTAAGGGATCAGACAAGAACGTTATCTTTGAAACCTCTAAGGCAAAATGTTTTGACGATTATGTCGAAAAGGTTCAAGAGATCATTCCCATTAAAGATATAGACTACATCGTAGTGGATCACACCGAGCCGGATCATGCCGGCTCCATTGAAAAATTATTGGATATAAATCCAAAACTAAAAATCGTAGGAACTGCCTCCGCCATCAACTTTATGAAAGAGATTTGCAATAAGGATTTTAACGCAATTGTAGTAAAAGAAGGAGATGAACTTTCTTTAGGCAATAAAACCTTAAAGTTTATCATGGCACCAAACTTGCATTGGCCGGACAGCATGTACACTTACATTGTCGAAGACAATATATTGGTAACCTGCGATTCATTTGGTTCTCATTATTCCAGTGAGGGCATTACCAACGATAAAATCGAAAGTCAAGAAGACTATATGATAGCTTTGAAGTATTATTTTGATATGATCATAGGACCGTTCAAGTCCTATGCCTTGGATGCCATTGAAAAGATCAAAGATTTAAACATACAGATGATTTGCCCTGGTCATGGACCGGTTCTTATCCAAGAGCCCAGAAAGATAGTCGAAATCTACAAAGCTTGGTCTACGGAAATAAATCCCAACAGCAAGAAGACCATCGTTATTCCTTACGTTTCCGCTTATGGGTATACGGGAATTATTGCAGAAAAAATTGGAGAAGGAATCAAGGCTGCAGGGGATATAGACGTAAAGATTTACGATATTGTGGATGGTTCAAATGGAGTATTGGAAGAGCTTTACTGGGCGGACGGCATTTTACTTGGGACACCCACTATTGTGGGAGATGCCTTAAAACCCATATGGGATCTCACAACTTCTATCTTTGCCAAAACTCATGGGGGGAAAATTGCCTCAGCCTTTGGTTCCTATGGATGGAGCGGGGAAGGGGTGCCAAATATCATTGAAAGATTAAAACAACTGAAGATGAAGGTATATGGGGAAGGTTTAAAAATTCGGTTTAAGCCCAACGATGTTCAACTTCAGGAAGCTTTTGAATTTGGTTACGGATTTGGATCCTCTGTCATGGTAGGAAAGATCGTTAAGAATACTAAACCCACCAATGCAAGGAGGGCTTGGAAATGTTTAATTTGTGGAGAAGTAATCTACGGAGATGAACCGCCTGAGGCATGTCCCGTCTGCGGTGTGGGACCCGATCAGTTCACAGAGGTAGAAATTTCAGAGGTAACATTCAATTCGGATAAAAAAGAACGCTTTATCATCGTGGGTAATGGAGCCGCCGGTACTGCAGCTTGTGAAGCCATCCGTCAGAGGAATGAGGTATGTTCCATTGAAATGATTTCGGAAGAGGATGTGATCGGATACAACCGACCTATGCTGACAAAAGGAATTATGACCGAGATCGATCCTTTGAATTTCTTCATAAAACCGTACAATTGGTATAAGGAAAACAATATTACGCAAACTTTAAATACTCAGGTAAAGGCCATAGAAACTCAGAGAAAAGTAGTTACCCTTTCCAATGGAGAGGAGCGTTCCTACGATAAGCTGATTTTAGCAACAGGTGCCCAGTCCATGATTCCACCTTTAAAGGGTGCTGAATGCAAGGGAGTATATGCAATTAGGAGCCTGACGGATGTCAACCATATTGAAAAGAAACTGGATAGTGTCAAGGATGTGGTGGTCATCGGGGGTGGCGTTTTAGGACTGGAAGCTGCCTGGGAGTTCAAGAAGGCGGAAAAGGAAGTCACTGTAGTTGAACTGGCTCCGTTGCTCATGGGTAGACAATTGGACCACCGTGGATCCCAGTTGCTTAAAGAAGCCGTGGAGCATGCGGGCATATCGGTATTCGCAGGCATTGGAATAGAAGGGATAGAAGGCACCAATGACGAGGTGAAATCCGTTAAACTTTCGGATGGTACTCAAATCAAAGCTCAGATGGTCATCCTGTCCACGGGAGTCAAACCCAACGTTGGAGAGGCTATGAAAGCCGGAGCTGAGGTGGGACGTTCCATTATAGTTAATGAAAAAATGGAGACCTCTTTGGCGGATGTTTATGCCTGTGGAGACTGTGCGGAGTATCAAGGGTTGAATTACGCCATTTGGAATCAGGCAATAGATATGGGAAGGATCGCAGGTCTCAATGCAGTAGGGGATTGTGAAGAATATGAGCCTATTATTCCTGCGAATTCATTCCATGGTATGGGAACCAGCCTTTTTGCCATCGGTGACACAGGTAAAGATCCCAATAAAAAGTACAAGAGTTTGGAGGTTTACGACGAAGCCAGAAAAACTTATGAAAAACTTTATGCGGTAAACAATAGATTTTGTGGAGGAATTCTCATGGGGGATGTCACAAAAGGTCCCATATTATTGGAAGCTTATAAAAATAAAGAGGTACTAAATAAAATATTTTAAATAAAATTAAGTTGTTTTAAAAAACCATTTTAAAAAGTGTAAAAATGTTTTCGCTAAAGAAAAACGTTGGTAATTGGACATTATTTGTCAAGATTTTATAACAATATCTTTTGTTTAACTATTTACACTTTTTAAAATATTAAAAATATGCGACAAATTAGCAACAATTTTTTGACAAATTCAGAAAAAACATTGTATTTTTAAAATTTATAAAGTATAATAATATTAAAATTTTTAATAGAACTACTGATAAGATATGAAATTTGACTTTTTGACGCCGTTATGAAATTAGGAATCAGGTTAACCTGATTCCTATTAAGATATGAATATTACAGTGATTAAATTTAGAGTAGGTACATAGTATGATTTACCAGTATAAAGCAAAGAATCAAAGCGGTCAAGTAGTGAATGGCAAGATAGAAGCCAACAATCTTTCCGATTTTTATGAGAAGATGGAGAGAATGTCTTTGCGTGTCGTTAATTATAAAAAAGAAAGCGGAAGTTTAAAGGTCAATACAAAATACCGATTGAAGACTAAGGACTTAGTTCTGTTCTGTAGAAAGCTGAGTACCATGATGGCCGCGGGTATGAGCATATCCGGGTGCTTGGAGGTCATGTATACTACGGAAGATAAGCCGAAGTTAAAAAGGGTATACCTTGATGTATATGAATCCGTGCGGGGTGGCAGAGGTCTGTTGGATGCGATTAAAGGAACCAATGGAGCATTTCCCAATCTTTTGGTCAATATGATTGAATCCGGTGAAGAAAGTGGAAATATCGATTTAATCATGGATAAACTTTCCAAGTACTTTGAAAGGCAATCAAAAATTGCTGGCAAGATAAAGGTTGCTACCATGTATCCCAAAATACTGGCGGTGGTGGCCTCTATCGTAATCGTTATCCTCTTTACCTTTGTGCTACCGCAAATTTTTACCACCTTTTCAGATATGGTTCTCCCCTTAAACACTAGGATCATGATGTGGATAAGCGGAACCATGGTAGAATATTGGTACATCTATGTGGGAGTATTCTTCTTTTTAGGGTATGTACTGAGAGTTTTATTTAAGACACCCGGTGTGAGGTATGCAAAAGATAGATACCTGTTAAAGATTCCTAAAGTAGGGTCCTTGATGGGTAAGATCTATTCAGCTCGATTTGCCAGTACCTTGGCATTGCTTTACTCCAGTGGTGTATCTCTCATCAATGCTACACGACTGTCCATGAACGTTATTGACAATCTATACATTGAGAAAGCGTTAAAAAACGTCATTGAAAGGGTCAGTGTCGGTCATACATTATCTCAAACGCTGGAAGAAATTGACGTTTTTGATAGGCTGCTGCCCAGCATGGTAAGGATTGGGGAAGAGACGGGGAGCTTAGACACCATACTGACCTCCATGTCGGAATTTTACGAAGCGGAGACGGAGGTGGCGGTGGAGAGCTTGCTCGCTATTTTGGAGCCCGTTATCTTAGTGGGAATGGCCATCGTCATAGGATTTGTTTTAGTTTCTGTAATAATGCCTTTGTTTGCAATGTATGGTCAAATCGGGTAAATTATAAGAAAGGAAAGTTGTAACGTATATGCTATCGATAGACATCAGTGACACAAACATGTATATGGTGGACCTTAAAGTAGGAAAACGGAAGGTTCAAGTGGGTGAATTGAGATCCATACCCTTCAACCCAAAAGCGTTAATGCTCGGGGAAAATACCATCAATAGAGAGGTTTTAACCAAATACCTCAATAAGCTTTTTCGCAATACTAAAGAGAAAGATATCGCCATCACCTTTTCGTTGCTTTCTCCCATGTCCAATGACTATGTAATACCGGTCATCAAAAAGGAAGAGCAGAGGATGGAGTTGATTCGAAGCAAATGCTTTCAATATGTTTCAGAAGCAGAGTATGCTTTGGATTACTGCATTACAGAAAATCATAAAGAGAAAGAAAAGAAATTAAAGGAAAAAAAGAAAAAACAGAAGGGCAAGGGTAAAGAAAAGGAAGCAAAGAAGGAAGAGGAAGAGGTAACGCAATCCCAGGAGCCTACCTGTAGCATTACTGCGTATTATGCACCAAAACAACTGGTGACGGATGTGCGGGATGTACTGTTAGATCTGGGGAAAAAGCCGAAACTATTTCATGTGACACAAAGCAGCATCTTTAAGTTTGCCAAGAGTTATTTGCCTGAAAAAACGTTGATCATCGCCAATATTACACAGAAACAGCTTACCCTTCATTTGATTAACCATCATAGCATTATTACTAAGAACTCCTATATGGACGACGAGAGTGATATGGATGTATTAGGTGGTATAAGAGGGGATGACAATGATACTACCGCACAAATCTCCAACAATATTTCCAGGTTGATGCAATATCAAGCAATTAAAAATGTAGGGACCAACATTGAGGCGGTATATTTAATGGGTGAACTGGCAGATCGGAGATTAAAAGTGGGTTTGTCTGCCGATATAGATTCCAAGGTCATGCTGCTCTCGGAGGTTTCCTTTCCTTTTAAATTAAAGCAAGAAGTTTTTTCAGGGTATATCTATGCTATGAGCGTAGCGTTTTAACGGAAGAAAGATTGTAGAGTATGAATAAGAGAGATATTAATTTTTTTAATACCATAGAACCAGACGAGCGTGTAAAAGATGCTACCATGAATCGTATTTTTATCATGCTTATCTTAGGTGCTTTGCTGATCAACATCGCCGGTATCTCTGTGCTTCAATTGTCGGTCATGGATAAGCGAAAGGATATTGCAGAAATCAACAGCTTCTTTGAACTGGAAACTACTCAAATACAAATTGCAGAACAAGAGAAAATTACTCAGGACACGGCCACTGCCAATGCAGACATTCAAGTGATCCAAGGGTTAGAGAATCATATTAAAGGTCTGCAAGGTTTTAATACGGACATTTATAACGTGATTCAAAGTGTAAAACCAACAAACGTGGAGGTGGATGCCTTCTCCTTTATCAGCGGAACCGTAAGTATTAACTGTAAAACTCCGGATAACAATCCTCCAGCGGATTACACGAAGGCATTGGAAGCAACCAATCGCTTTGATTCTGTCCAATATAGGGGTTTTGTGAAGGGTGATGATGGGGTGGTAACCTTTCCCATTCTATGCAAGCTGAAGGCGGTGATTTGATGAAACTGCAGAAGAAAGAAAAGATATTATTATTTATTTTAGGTTTTATCATTGTAGGTTTTCTACCAGTTTATTTTGTTACACAAAATCTATTCACAGAAAACATTGAATTAAAGTCTGAAGTGGAAGCCTTAAACATAAAGCAGCAAGAGTTTTACGATATGCAAGACATGAGACCTTTACGTTTGGAAAATTTGGAAAGCCTTTATAAGCAGATAGATGAAATGATTAAGAATATTGCAGATATCAGCAAATCTTATGATGCTCACTATGCTTTTACAGCCATGGCGGCAAAGAACAACGTGCAGCTGAGGGCTTTGGCCATCAGTGATGTGGTTTTATTTGATATTCCGGGAGTTACGGTAGAGGCTGTGCCCCAAGAGGTGACGGAAGAGGGAGAGATGCCCCCTCCTATACTTCCCACCAGAAAACCCAACAGAATGCAAGTAACTATCAATGTCATCGGCACTTTGCCTAATGTTTTGGCATTAACAGACGATATAAATAAGTATAGCGGAAATTTTATCTTGGAGTCCTTTGTCATAGGGGATTTGCTTCAGGATGAGGTGACGGCGCAGATGGCTATTGGGGCCTATATGGCTTTGACCGACGAAGAAAGGGGGCTAGTCAATGAAAACAAAAATGCGCCTAGGTGATTTATTAGTAGAAAATCGAATCATTACAGAAGAGCAATTGACTAGCGCTTTGGAAATCCAAAAAAAATCAGGAGGACTGAAATTAGGTGCCATACTGGTGAATCTGGAGATCGTGACGGAAGAGCAGGTGTTAGGTACCCTTCAGAAGAAACTGGGAATTCCCTTTGTGTCCTTAAAGAGTCCCCAATCCAGAGAGCGGATCGCTATAGACTTCCCCGAGCCTTTGGCTAGGGAAAAGTGCGTGTTCCCCTATCAGGTGCGAGGAAACCGGCTGTATCTTGCCACCTCGGATCCTTTGGATTACGAGGCCCTCAATCAGGTGAGTATCGCCACAGGAAAGAGCATCGAACCAATTTTGGCCACAAAAAAGGATATTTTAGCTGCTATCAATCGGTTTTATCATAAACATAACGTGGATGAGGTGGCCACCACCTTGAGCCAAAGCAGTGTACAAAATGTTCAAAATGATACGCTGGAAGCCGAGATGGAAGCCAGAGTAGGAAATGTACCCGTAGTAAAGTTTATCAGCAATCTCTTGGTGCAAGCTTATCATAAGAGGACCAGTGACATCCATATTGAACCCAACTACGACGATGTGGTAGTTCGATTCAGAATCGACGGAGAGTTGGTAGAGGTAACCAGACTGAACATAGAAACCCATGCTAGTATCATTACTCGTATCAAAATCATGGGCGGGATGGACATTGCAGAGCGGCGAATACCCTTGGATGGTCGGTTTAACATGGAGCTTGACAATCATGAAATCAGCGTTCGTGTAGCCTCCATGCCCACGGTGTTCGGCGAAAAGCTGGTACTGCGTATTATGGCGGATTCCAAAGAGGGCATTTTGCCGTTGGAGTCCCTAGGAATTAACGAGCAAAACTCCAAACTCATCAGGCAAGCCATCACCAATCCAAATGGAATCATTTTGGTTACAGGTCCCACGGGTAGTGGTAAGAGCACCACTCTTTACTCCTTGCTCAATGAGTTATCTACAGTGGCCACCAACATCGTTACGGTAGAGGATCCGGTGGAAAAAATCGTCCCCGGTGTCAATCAGACCCAAGTCAATACCAAGGCGGGACTTACCTTTGCTTCAGGCTTAAAGGCCATCCTTCGGCAGGATCCGGATAAAATCATGATTGGAGAAATCCGTGATATTGAAACGGCAGAGATTGCAGCCAAAGCTGCAATTACCGGACATTTGGTTTTAGCCAGCTTGCATACCAACAATGCGGCTTCGGCCTATATGCGTCTTGTGGATATGGGCATTGAACCCTATATGATCGCATCCTCCGTGGTAGCGGTGGTAGCACAGCGGTTGGTAAGGGTCATCTGTCCTCACTGCAAAGAGGTGTATACACCCACGGAGGCGGATCGCATTTTCCTAAACCGTTTAAACGCAAATGTTTCCACCTTATACATTGGAACGGGATGCGAGCGCTGTGAATTTACAGGCTCTCTGGGGAGGACCTCTGTCCATGAAGTGATTTTGACGGATTCGGTGGTTCGAGATATGATCATGGAGAAGGCAAAATCTACGGACATTGAAAATTATCTTTTAAAGGAAAAAAATCAAAAACTGCTAATCGATGATGCTCTGACGCTTTTAAAAGAAGGAAAAATATTTTTAAAGGAACTGCTTAATTTGACGCAAACATTTTGATAAGGATAGAGGTTCAATATGATTAATGGCTTAATTGAAAAAACCAGAGAGCTAAAGGGTTCCGACTTACACCTGACCCTAGGAGAACCCCCTGTGGTGAGAATTCATGGAAGGGTATCCAGATTGGCAGGTTACAACCCCCTTACCCCTGAGGACATTCAGGAAATGGCGAAGCAACTCACAAGGGCAAACGAATTGGAATATGATGAAGATGTTCTGGATTATGATTTTTGTTACGTAACACCGGATAAGCTGAGGCAACGTGTCAATATTTTTACCCAAAAGGGATCCAGGGGAATCGTCCTTCGTATGCTTAACGCAGAGGTCCCTACCATAGAGCAGTTGAAATTGCCGGAGATCTTTAAGCGCATAGCCTCCCTACCCAGAGGATTGGTATTGGTCACAGGACCAACAGGAAGTGGAAAAACCACCACCTTGGCGGCCATGGTGGATTACATAAATAATACAAAAAATGATCACATCTTAACCGTTGAAGATCCCATAGAATACCTTCATACAGGAAAGAGATGTATCGTAAACCAAAGGGAAGTCAACGTGGATGTAGAGAGCTTTGCCACTGCGCTGAGAAGCGCTCTCCGTGAGGATCCCGATGCCATTTTGGTAGGGGAAATGCGTGACCTTGAAACCATATCGGCAGCCATCACCGCAGCGGAAACTGGACACTTCGTTATGGGGACCCTGCACACCATAGGTGCGGCAAAGACCATAGACAGGGTTATCGATGTATTTCCTCCCCACCAACAGCAGCAGGTGAGAGTTCAATTGGCCACCGTATTAAAGGCGGTCATCACTCAAAATCTTCTACCCAAAGCGGATGGAACGGGGCGGGTTGCAGCCTTTGAGATCATGTTGGTCAATGATGCCATAGCCAATTTGATTCGAGAGAATAAAACCTTTCAAATCAACTCCGTGGTGCAGGCAAATACAAAAAACGGTATGGTTCTTTTTGATATGTACTTGGCCGCATTGGTTAAGCAGGGTACCATCACCATGGATTTGGCAATGGAACGATGTATCAACAGAGAAGAGCTGACTCGATTTACGACAGGTAGGTAAGAGTGACATATGGATACAAAAGAAGTAGTTTTTGACAAAGTATTAGATGGAGTAATTGAAAGTATAAGCGGTGGTATTCATGAGCCGGAGGTGCTAAGCCCTCCGTTAGAAGTGACTAAAAAAGAGAACAGTTATATACAATTTATATTGACTGTAGTATTGATTTTGATTGTTGGCAGAATGTGCCACAGCGTAGCTTCACCTTTTATCTTGGAAAAGTATGAAGTGTTTCGTGCATACACATTAGAGTCCAGCGGTCAAAAACTGTGGGTTGGTTTAAATACCACCTTGCAGTTAGATGAGTACAGCCCAGAGGACTTGGAGCAGTTTATCTTCAAATACAGCATTTGGCAACCTACCTTTGCTTTGAGCAAGGGTAATTTGACCATCGAAAAGAACTTGATGGAGTTAATGAAAAAAAGTCCCGAAAAAGAAGCTTACATAAAAATAATCTTTCAACATAATAAGCTGATTTCCATATCTTTAGCCAGAGATAATCAGGGAACCAACGCGGTTACGCTTAAAGGCTCACAATGGTTTTAGCCGGTGATAAGGGACACCGGATGAAATATATAATTAGAATTAAAAAAGTAAAAAAGGAGTAAAAATTATGATGAATTTAAGAAAAAAAGTAAAAAACAAAAAAGGTTTTACCTTGATTGAATTGATTATCGTTATCGTTATTATCGCCATCTTGGCCGCTGTTGCGATACCTGCCATTTTAGGCTATATTGAGAGATCTCGACAGAGCATCAGAGACTCCGAAGCATCTACGGTTAGATCTGCGGTAGCGACTACTTTTGCAGCATCTAGAGCAGGTATTATGACTACTGGTGGATTTCAGGTTGAATTGGATACGAATTTAGGTGGGGATTATACTGTAGCCGCTGGTGCTGGAGCTACTGGAACAGTAACTACCTCTAGGACTAGTATTGCGTATTCAATAGATGAGACGGCAGGTGTTGTTACAGTAACCCCAACAGCAATATAAGATTCAATTATATTAATTTTAAGAAAAACTGTGAGATACGAAAATCAAACTTACTTAATGAATTGAATACATTATGGGTTACAGATAGAAAGTTATTTGGTATTTGTATTTACTAAATTCCTAAAAAAAATTTCTGTTGTGGAGGGGTGCTTTTTCTGCCCCTTCTGCAACCATCCCTTACACTCTAAAAAAACATAGGATTTATATGACATACGAAAGCGTTACATATTTCATCATTTATATTTTTTATGGATTGCTCATTGGAAGCTTTCTGAATGTCTGCATTTACCGAATTCCCAAAGAGATTTCGGTTGTGAGAGGACGCTCGTTTTGCCCTTCTTGCAACCATCCCTTATATCCTTTGGATTTGGTACCTGTGTTCAGCTACTTGTTTTTAGGTAGACGATGCAGGTATTGCAAGGAGCCCATATCTTCACGATATGCTAGTATCGAAGGCTTAACGGGACTCGTATTTGGCATCGTTTATTTACGATATGGTCTTACCTTCAATTCTGTTTTGGTATGCCTCTTTGCTTGTATTTTAATCACATTATCCTTTATTGATCTGGATACTCAGGAAATTCCTGATCGGTTCCACGTATTTATTGTGGGGTTGGCTATTTTGAATTTCTTTGTGGAACCGACATTTTCTTTTTCAGATAAATTGTTAGGTGCTTTGGTCATCAGCTTGCCTATGTTGGTGATTGCGGCTCTTACTGGTGGATTTGGAGGGGGAGATATCAAGCTTTTGGTCGCCGTGGGTTTGTTTATGGGCGTTGGATCAACGATTGTGTCGTTCTTTCTTGGGGCTTTCTTTGGTGCCTTATATGGAATTTATTTGATGATTTTCAAAAAGGCAAAAGGAAAGACCGCCTTTTCTTTCGGTCCGTTTCTCAGTATGGGCATATTTATAGGTTGCCTTTATGGGCAGGAAATAATTAGTTTCTATTTATCCTTCTATCATTGACTTTTTTCAAACATAGGAATGGAAAGACCGATGTTTTTTCGACCTTTCCTGTTTGATATATATATAATTTATTTTGATTGAACATACTCAGAATAAAAGTGCTTCGCCTTTATTTTTTGATTTTATATTTCTCTTTCGTAGCCAAGCCGCCACGAATATGGCGTTCCGCCTTGTTATTATCCAATACCTCTTTGACTTCCTCGCATAAGTGTGAATTTATTTCCAATAAGCGTTCTGTTACGTCTTTATGAACGGTGGATTTGCTTATTCTAAATTTCTTTGCAGTGGCTCTGACAGTTGCGCCGGTATCTAAAATATAATGTGCAAGCTCCAAAACTCGCTCTTCTATGTAATCTTTCATGCCATATAATCCCCCTGTTAATATTCACCTTCTGACACAATATATGAAACGAGTAAAATAATTATGATTATATTTTTTATGTCAGTAAAAGAAAGGTTATACAAATCGGTGAAATTATCAAGAGAAAAAAGCGATTATTATTTCCTTTAACTTGATATGTTAAAATAGGGTAGGGCGGATATTTGTATTCGAATAGCACTTGAATATTTTAAAATGGTATGGACAATTTAAAATTTTGTCCAATAAGTACAGAAAAATAAAGCCTATGGAGTTCTCCTAAAATGAATTTATTTTTAACTTGTGCAAGGTTTTGAATTATACAAAAGGCATAACTAACTTTACGGAAAAACAAATTCTGTAAACTTATTTTATTCTAAAAAATTTACAGAATTAACATTATGTAAATAATATTCTTTAAAAATGAATAAAATACAAATAAAATGAATAAATATACCGAAAAAGAAAATAAATCTTGACATTATACAAAAATGATGTATAATTATAAAAAACCCAGAAATGACGGAATCAAATAATGTAAAAATAACAGATTATTAAAAATCATCGAATTAAACGAAAAAGCATAGAGGAGTGAGAATCTTGGCATATAAAATTTTTATTGACGGAAGAGAAGGAACTACAGGTCTGGTGATAGAGCAAAGGTTGGAAGCCTATGAAGACATTCAACTGCTGCAGATAGCCCCCGAGGATAGGAAAAACAAAGAGGTTCGGCTGGAGCTCATCAGACAATCAGACCTGACATTCTTATGCCTTCCGGATGTTGCAGCCAAGGAAATCATGGCTCACGCTCCCAAAGAAAGTCGGATTGTGGACACCTCTACTGCACATAGAACCCATAAGGATTGGACATACGGTTTTCCGGAGTTACATAGAGATCAAAGGCTAAAAATTCAGAAAGCAAGCAGAGTATCGGTACCCGGCTGTCACGCCTCAGGATTCATCGCATTGGTTAACCCCCTTATCGCTTCTGGTTTTGCTCCCACAGACTACCCATTTACGTGTCACTCTGTGACAGGATACAGTGGGGGAGGGAAGCAAATGATCGGTCATTATGAAGATAAACAAGAGGATACTGGCATAGGGCAGGATTCCTTAAAAAGCCCTAGGCAGTATGCCTTACATCAAAGCCACAAGCATTTAAATGAGATGACAACCTTTACTTCCTTGGATTTTGAACCCGTATTTCAACCGATCGTATCGGATTTTTACAGAGGAATGATGGTGTCCATACCCCTACATTTATCGTTGCTGAAGGGTAAGCCCTCAGCGGGGAGACTGAGAGAGCTTTTGGCAGAGTATTATAAAGGGCAATCTGTGATAAGAGTGATGGGAAAGGATCAGGCAGAACAAGAGACGTTTCTTAATGCGGATCGATTGAGAGAAAAGGATTTGATGGAGATTTACGTATTTGGAAACAGTCAAAGAGCCACCTTGGTAGCCCTGTATGATAATCTTGGGAAGGGTGCATCGGGAGCCGCCATACAATGTATGAATTTAATGCTTGGATTCCCCGAAACCCAAGGTTTAACCTTTGAGTAACTCCCGCGGCTGGATAATTTTATATATTTACACACTCGAAAAATGTTGAAAAATGAAATAAAATGTAAATTAACAATAAACAATATAAATGGACAGACAGACAGACGGATAGATAGATAAATAAGTAAATTGATAGAAATGATGATATTGGCAATATAGGAACAGAAAGGATATTTTATGTTAATTAATTTTGTAGATGGAGGCATCTGTGCCCCAAAGGGATTTCAGGCAGGCGGAGTTCACTGCGGATTTAGGAAAAATAAGCTCAAAAAGGATCTTGCATTAATCGTAAGCGATGTAGAATGTAACGTAGCCACCGTGTTTACTCAAAATAAAGTAAAAGGTGCACCCATTGAAGTATCCAAAAGGAACATTGCTGATGGGAAGGCGAAAGCAATTATATGCAATAGCGGGAACGCAAACACCTGTGCACCAAACGGTGTGGCTATAGCGGAAGAAACCTGTATTTTAGTTGCCAAAGAGCTAAAGATAAAACCTCAGGATATCATTGTTAGCTCCACAGGAGTAATTGGTCAGCCCATGGATATTGAGCCCTTTGAAAAAGGCATTCCTAAATTAGTAAAAAAACTAAGTTATACGGGAAGCGACAGTGCAGCCCATGCCATAATGACCACAGATACCATGAAAAAAGAACGAGCAGTGTCCTTTGTCCTCGGCAATAAGGAGTGTCACATCGGCGGCATCGCCAAGGGTAGCGGAATGATTAACCCTAATATGGCAACTATGTTGTCTTTTATTACCACGGATGTTTCCATAACCCAGCCAATGCTACAAAAAGCCTTGTCGGCGGATATACTTGACAGCTTTAACCAAATTAACGTAGACGGGGATACCTCAACCAATGATACGGTAGCCATCATGGCCAATGGTATGGCCGGAAATCAAACTATTGAAGAAGACGGAGAAGCCTTTGAGATCTTCTGTAAAGCACTTCATTTGATTACAAAGGATCTTTCAAGGCTCATTGCAAAGGATGGGGAAGGAGCTACCAAGTTGTTGGAGTGTGTTGTTTCCAGTGCACCTACCAGGGAGATTGCAAGAAAAATTTCTAAAACCATTATCACTTCCAGCCTTTTGAAGTCCGCCATGTTTGGGGCTGATGCCAATTGGGGGCGAATCCTGTGTGCCATAGGTTACACAGAAGGTGAGTTTGAAATGGATCACGTGGATGTGGTACTTTCCTCTGCAAAGGGAAATATCGAGGTCTGTAAGAATTCTGCATACTATCCATTTAGTGAAGAACTTTCTAAAAAAATATTAAAAGAAAATGAAATTAAGATTTTAGTGTCCATGAACCAAGGAACTGCACAGGCAGCGGCTTGGGGATGCGATTTAACCTATGATTATGTGAGAATAAACGGAGATTACAGAACATAAGAAGATGCGAGGTGGAGTCTGGGACGATTTACTATGACCATACCAGACAATAAACGTAGAAAACGAGGGGAACAGCAAATGAAAAATGCAGAGCATAAGGCAAAGGCACTTACGGAAGCTTTGCCTTACATAGAAAAATACAAAAATAAGGTGATTGTGGTGAAGTATGGCGGAAATGCCATGATTGATGAAACCATAAAAAGATCTGTCATGAAAGACCTGACCCTCCTTTCGTCTCTGGGCATTCAGGTGGTGCTGGTTCACGGTGGAGGACCAGAAATTAATGCCATGCTGAAACGAGTTGGAAAGCAACCTGAGTTTATCAAGGGATTGAGATATACGGATGAAGAAACCCTGGAAATTGCTGGAATGGTGCTAATGGGAAAGGTCAATAAGAATTTGGTCTCCCTCATTCACAGCAATAAAGGAAAGGGCATCGGCCTCAGCGGTGCGGATGGGGGATTGATCCAGGCTAAAAAGAAAACCGGAGAAATAGACTACGGTTTTGTAGGTGACATTATCCAGATTAATCAGGAACCCGTTCGGGCAGTTTTGGATAAGGGTTATATACCGGTGATTGCCACCATAGGGGTGGATGCTCAGGGGCAGCTTTACAACATCAACGGTGATACGGCCGCCGCCGCAATTGCAGGAGCCATGGGGGCGGAAAAGCTCATCTTTATGACAGATATACCGGGGATTTTAAGAGATGTAACGGATGAGGCTTCCCTAATCCCCTGTCTTTTTATAGAAGAGATAGACGGTTTCATGGAGGAAAATATTATCACAGGTGGGATGATCCCTAAGGTAGAAAGTTGTGCAAGTGCCATCAGGCAGGGTCTCAAAGAAGCTGTTATCTTGGACGGCAGGAGAGAGCACTCTATTTTGCAAGAATTGTTTTCAGAAGAAACCCTAGGAACCTCCATCGTACCTCACACTAGCCAACAAAAATTAGAAGATTAATAGAGATAGGAGTTTGCAAATGACGAAATTAGAGACTGTTCAACGGGACCATAAATATATCATGGGTACTTACAATCGATACGATTTGGTAATTGAAAAGGGAAAAGGAGCCTTATGTTACTCCCCCGAAGGAAAGGAATATATCGATTTTTCTGCAGGAATCGGTGTCAATTCTTTGGGATTTTGTCATGAGGGCTGGGTGAGTGCTATCACAGAGCAATTACATAAGCTACAGCATACCTCCAATTTATTTTATACAGAGCCCTGCGGAAAGCTTGCGGAACTTCTCGTTGAAAAAACATCTTTTTTAAAGATGTTCTTTGCCAATTCTGGAGCAGAGGCCAATGAAGGTGCCATAAAGACCGCCAGAAAATACAGCAATCTCAAATACGGGACGGATGCTCAAGGAAACGGGAGAACTGATATTATCACCTTGGTAAATTCCTTTCATGGTAGGACCATGACCACCCTCACGGCAACAGGGCAGGAGAGTTACCATAAAAACTTTCATCCATTTAGCCCTGGATTTTCTTATGCTATACCAAATGATATAGAAGATTTAAAGAGCAAAATTACAGAAAAAACTTGTGCCATTATGATTGAAATCGTACAGGGTGAAGGTGGTGTACAGGAATTAGAAAGGGAATATGTAAAGGAAATAGAGTCACTCTGTGCAGAAAAAGATATTTTGTTGATTTGCGACGAAGTACAAGCCGGCATAGGAAGGACGGGAAAACTCTTTGCCTATGAACATTATGGCATAAAGCCGGATTTAGTAACGGTAGCAAAAGGACTGGGAGGAGGCCTTCCCATAGGAGGAATCCTGTTCGGAGAAAAAACCTGTAATGTTTTAACTCATGGAGATCATGGAACCACCTTCGGTGGAAATCCTGTAATCTGTGCAGGAGGAATCGCCGTTATAAAGTTTATGACGGAGGACTTCTTAAAGGAAGTAGCTGAAAAAGGCGCATATATGCGAGAAAAACTTTTGGCCATGGATGAAGTTGAACAGGTTTCGGGTCTGGGAATGATGATAGGAGTAAAATTAAAGGAAAAGGACTCTTCCCAAGTGGTGAAAAAGGCATTGGAAAAGGGCTTGATTCTCATTACCGCTAAGGAAAAAGTTAGAATTTTACCGCCGTTGAATATATCTTATGCGGAGATAGATAAAGGCTTAGATATTTTGAAAAAAGCTGTAGCAGAAATATAAAAGGAGGATCTTATGAAGCAAAAAACCGAGAATAGTAAAATGAAAGTTGAAACCACAGCCTATCTGGTATTGGAAGATGGCACCGTCTATGAAGGGGAGAGTCTGGGTGCTTCCGGGAAAGCCATAGGCCAAA